>DASYPT010000001.1:0-8949 GCA_036006355.1 Pyrinomonadaceae bacterium
TTGTTACTACAATGGACTCGGTCCTATTCTTCACTTCAGGCTGGAAGGCGGCGGCGTCATTCACTCTCACCACCGCGACGTCAAAGGGTCTGACACCGAACTGTTCCATCTCTTTGACGGTCACCTTCTCGGCTTCACGTATGAGGTATGTGGCCACGTCCTGCTGGCCTTTGTCATAGAACTCGCCCTTCACTACTGAGACCTTAACCTTCCAGGCGTTACCCTCGGAAGACGCGGTGATATATACCTCGGATACCTGCTCACTATCCTTATCCGCTCGCTTGACGATTTCACCTGGAGGTAAGGTGAATGAATTTTGATTTGCGAGGAGTAAGTGAAATGATTGACCGCCCTGGCGGGTGATCTGAATGGCGAAACCGCTAGTTGGAAGGGTTTCCCGATTCTGAAAAACAATTATGGGCGGCGTAATTGCGAATAGTGCCATTAGCATGGAAGCGACTCTCATGTGCGCCATATTGAACCCCGGTTGTTTTATGCGCAAAATTTGATAAGGATTTGTTAGATTGCGCCATGGTCTCAATCAGACTCTGGCGTATTTAGCACCCAGGGAATTCTTGTTTGGAATTCCAGTTGTACGATCAGGTTTTCTCTGAAAGGCGTCGGAAGCAACGCAATATGGGACGTAAATCCAAAATCAAAATCCTCTCCGATTCTCTCAAGATCATAAGTGCCGTGGCCGTTAACCATGACCATGGCATCTTTCCCTTCCTCGATGGCGCCGACCAAATGAAAGAAGCCTCCATAGTGGTGCAGACCTAATTCATCACGATGAGTATGCCAGATTTCCGATTCCTTACTGCTATCGATTCCGAGCTGCTCGAAGATAGCCAGCACTTCAGAGGGATACGCACGATCGCGAGCAGCCGCGAAATTGAGACAGTCGCCACAGCCACAGGATTCAGGCGCGCCGGTGGGCACATCAGAGAAAGCCCGACGAGTAGCCTCCGGATCGATTTGAAGTTTCCAACGATGAATTGCGATCGTTTCCATCTTTACCGAGAAGAAGCAATCAACTAGCTTTGAGAATTCTTCACATCGACAAAACTGGAGTAGTATCGCCTGGTCTGACTTTCCAGATCCGCACCGATTTATAAACTTCTGCGAGCGATCTTTCGAGTGACACTGCTCGCTCTTTAACGTAGTATCGCTTGACTACAAATAAAACACAGGGAGGAAGAGATGGCGTGAGTCAAATGTCGAATCTCTGGACCAAGTTGGGTCTCTCGGGATCAACGAACTCTCGTTTGGTTATCGCTGCGCTTGCGTTCGCCACTGCACTTGCGGCTTCGGCCCAGGCGCAAGACAACAGGATGACGCCCATCGCTACGCCTTCGCAGCCCAATGCGATCGAAATTGGGACCGGTCCGCTGCCCGATGCGAAGAATCCGGAGTCATGGCATAGCCAGTACGGCAGCAAGTTTGCCCGCAATGTAACGGTTGCGACGTTGACACCCTTTCTGCCGGATCCATCCAAGGCAAGCGGCGCCGCAGTTGTCGTCGCGCCCGGCGGCGGTTTTCGTACCTTGTCCATGGAAAATGAAGGCTGGAACGTCGCCCGCGCACTGGCGGAAAAGGGTGTCGCCGCGTTCGTCCTTAAGTATCGCTTGAACCAGACCCCCGCGGACATGGCGGGGTTCGAGCAGTCCATGCGGGAAATGTTTTCGGGAACGGCGCGGCCGCCGCGCCCCGACCCTGAGAAGGCGATAGCCGGTCTCGCGCCGCAGATCGCCGACGCCCGCGCTGCGTTTGCACTAATCCGGAAGCGTTCTGCCGAGTGGCACGTCGATCCCCACCGGATCGGCATGGTTGGCTTTTCCGCTGGCGCGATGCTGACAATGGCGACCACGCTGGCGGGCGAGGATGCGAAGCCAGCCTTCATTGGCAACATCTATGGTCCTCTCGCGCCGCTGACAGTGCCGGCCGACGCGCCGCCTCTATTCATCGCTCTTGCTGCCGACGATCCTTTCTTCGCGAACGGTGGCTATGGGCTCATCGATAGCTGGAAGGCGGCAAAGCGCCCCGTCGAATTCCATCTATATGAACAGGGTGGCCATGGCTTCGGGATGTATCCGAAGGAAACGACGAGCACAGGTTGGTTCGAAGCCTTTGTGCGCTGGATCGGGATGCACGGAATGCTGAAGCCGGCAGCGTCAGGGAGCGGCGGTGCCGCAAACTAAGTGGCTAAGTGGGGGTGCTGCTTGTGTGGGTCCCGGTAGGATGTGCGTTTACAGGCGATTTGCGCACTCATTTAGCAACGACGCAGGCGGCATGGCCCACGACTCCAAGCGCTTGTTCGATGCGGCGTTACCAACGACTCCTTCTGATCCGCTCTAGACTCAACTTACATGATCGATTTAGTGGGCCATCTTTTCCCGCAACTGTAGACAGAAACGGGTAAGGCAAAATGCTTTCGCGAGGCGCAGGCTGAAGCATAGTACTCAGACCTTCAAGATAGCCTTCACGCCTCCAGATAACTCGGTTCCACGCAACACCTCGATGCTCGACAACATATTTCTTCGCGCGAATCGCCCGCGCTTGAGCTTCACCTGGACATCCACCAACTGCATCGAATACCAAAACATAGCCGATCAACTTTTCATCGTTCTGCAGCTGAATAGCGAAGTTATCGAGGCGAGCCTTTTCATCTTCCCAACTGATAGCTCCATACTGATCGAACGGAGTGTTTGGCACTGATGGTGCGCTGTGCGGCGGAAGCCACGAGACGATTACCACAACCGGCAATAAGAGGCTTGCGAAACTAATCATCTTCGAGAGAACCAATTTAGCATCGAACGCTGCGCTTGAGCGGGCTCGCCCCACGCAACTTAAGAAGGAAGTCCGCTCATGGCAAGTCCGCTCCAAGCGCTTGCTCGGCGGCCGCGTAGGGAGCTCCTTCTTTTCGATGTTCCAACTCAACTAAGCTAGAGGCTTATTTGAACTTATTTGGGGCGTTTGAAAACATAATAATTTCCCGGTGTCCCTGCATACTCCCAGCCCTGAGCCCCATACTGATTTAGCACTCTTTGAGCTTGGCCGGGATCATTGTAGGCATCAACCATGACGTACTCCCAAGTCTGCCGCGTTGGACTGCTTCTTTGTCCCTGAGCGTACCCGGTCCATCCTGCTAAACATAACGCGATGAGAACCAGCGAAAGGTAAAATCTGTTCGCATGAGATATTCTCCTAGTTTGAAGGCAGTTTTTCTATCACCACATCTGTAATCAGCGATAGCCGCTGAACGCTGGGCTTGAGCGGCTCGCCCACGCAACTTCGAATAAAGGCTACTCACCGGCGAGTCCGCTCCAAGCGCGTGTTATGCATCGCGGTGCATGGTGTCAACGTTGTCATTACGGACCCTTCGGGATGCACTTACGCAGATCAAAATGTTGTTGAAGGAATTTAGTCTCATCTTCAGAAGAATGTTGTCTGCCATTCCCGGCAGATTCCCGACCCAAAGTACAACGAAATTAGAGTCACAGTAACTGGTCGTTCGTTCACAACACAGTACTATCCGCTTCCTGGCGTTTCCGAGGGCATCTCTCTAGGCTACCGTGCGACGAGGACTACCACGTTCGGAACCATCGCTTGTGGTAGGTTGGGTTTTCCAGCAGGGACTGTACGTACTGCTCCGTGGCTAGATCAGCGCCCATCTCACGGAGCGCGTTAAGCTGGACTCGCAAGCATTCCTGTTCGGCCAGCTTCCCTGTCCACGCTTTTCGCGGTGTGTACGGTATCCCGAAGAAAGTGCGTCGGTTCTCCCGATAGAGCTTGGAGTGGTACCCGTCGTGCACAATAGTACTTGCATACCAAACCGGGGATGATTGCCAGGTTGCCTTTCCAACGCGGTATGTAGGTTTTGATCCGGGGGCACGCATCCCGCTATACCGCGCTTCCTTGATTGCCGCGATGAATGGCTTGACGATACAGAATGCTTGCGTGCTGCCCACCGCCTCCAATGCCTCTCGGGTAGCGAAGACGAACGCCAACGACCCGCAAACTTCGATCCCGTCAACCTCAGCGATGGTGGGACTCTCGGAAGTCACAAGCTCCGCCGCCTAACGCTGCGCTTGAGCGGCTCCCCCAGGCAACTTAACAAAGAAGCCCGCTCATGGCGAGTCCGCTCCAAGCGCGTTGGATGGCGCCGTCAGGGAATCTCTTGCCACGTTACGGTCCATTGCCTCTTATTCGTAGGTTGACCAGGTGGACCAACTATCTCAAACAGGCCTTGAGCCCGAATATCGCTCTCCCGATCAATCCTCAACCGCTCCTTGAGGACCATGGTATTGGCTTGATACTTGGCTTGATCTCCGGGAAGACAGGGATGACCATCCGCCTTTCCATCATCAAACGCGTCCCGCCAACGTTCCCAGAAGCTCCAATTCTCCATGACTAGATTGAATGTCTCTGGCTCCAGAGAATGCAACCAAAAATTTGAAGACCAATCATCTGCAGCTTCGTCAAAAATGCACTCAAAATAATGAGGTTGTCCCTTGAAGTCGGCGACTCCGACACGTGGGCCATCACAGTAATCATTTACCGTATGAACTGTTTCTCTTTCGAGAACGCTCATTGCACTACCAACCTTCGGGAGCCACCCAAATTTGCGCTTGAGCGGCTCGCCAATGCAACGTCACAAAGAAGCCCGCTCATGGCGAGTCCGCTCCAGGCGCTCGTTCGGTGCGCCTTGTGAAATTAGTGCGATATAAATCTATAGGTCAGACTTCCTAGCACCTTGATGGGCTTACCCTCCAATAATGTGGGTGTAAAGGTTGATTCTCGTGCAGCTTTAAGACAGTCACTCGCAACAACGGATGACCACTGTGTACTTGCGCCGCGATCACTTTTCCCTCTTCGTCGATAACCATCATAACAACTACCTCTCCAGCTATGTGGGCTGCTCTGGCAGGAGGTGGGTAGGTGGGTTGCACCTTGTTCTTTGTCTCTCCTACGCTGACACCCTTCGTTATCTCTTTTGATTCATCGCATTTCTCAAGGCAATGACGTAGGACGCCTTCGTTCTTCTCAGCCAACTCTTCAATCAGGAGATCTACCTCGCCTTTGGTTCTTCGCTGCTTGTGGAAGCTGAGCTCTGCTGCTGGCCACCATTGCCAGCAGTTTGTGAACCATTTCCTGCTAACGCGATAATCGTGGACATCAACACAACAAGGGATCCAAGTATGAAATGCTTCATCTGCTAATCCTTCCGGGTGAACTCGCTAGCACCGAACGCTGCGCTTGAGCGGCTCGCCCAGGCCACTTAACAAAGGAACTCTCACCGTCGAGTCCGCTCCAAGCGTGTGTTTGGCAACATTGTGTCGCAAGGCGTACGGTTGTAAAACTCATTGGGATGCAGCAGCGACTCCTCATCATTGTTCCTGCCTCGGCGGTTCCTCCACCTCGTAGGTCCCTCGCTCGAAGCGGCGGATCAAAGTAGCCATATGTTTCTGTACAGCTTGAAACTCGGGAGTAGCAGTTACCGCTTTGGCATCACGCTCGCGAGCTTCAATACTTGGATATTCACATTCCCAAATCACATCAGGTTGCTCGGTGGCCTGGGCCGCTTCATCAGGGTTGGCTTGTCGCCGCATCACACGTCCTCGAGGAAAGCCGAGTTTCTCTCGAACTTCGCTAGCGTGAATGCGCCAGCGGTAGACCGCATCGCCCTGGCCTGGTTTGGCGTAATAATAATTCTGCACAACAATAATCTGGCGGTGTATCCCCTCTGATGATTTACCAATTTGTTCAGTACTCGCTTTCTGATCATTACTCGTAGCTCGTTCGAGAGCCACTCCGCACATCGCAGTCACTAGAAACATTCCGATCAGAATGTGTTTCAACATCATAGCTCCATTCATACTCAATTACGTTCAGAACTGTTGCCGAACGCTGCGCTTGAGCGGCTCGCCCACGCAACGCAACAAAAAAGCCCGCTCATGGCGAGTCCGCTCCAAGCGCTCGTTATGCTTCTGTAGAGTGGAAATCTTAACTTTGGCCTTCGGCCGTTTTCCAGCTCCGAGAATCAGCAAATCTCTGTGAGCGTACCTAAGTTGTCGCCGACCTCAAGCGTTCTGGTTTCTTCCTCACTCCCTCTAGCTTCGTCTATAACAATTCGAAGGACGTTTACGTCCGGTTCACTAATTCCCACGAGATACAAGTACTGATGAGCATCGATGCGTTCGATTAGATTCATGATCGATCAGATTCCAAAGGAGAGCGCAGAACGCCGCGCTTGAGCGGCTCGCCCACGCAAGTACGAATAAAGGCTACTCACCGGCGAGTCCGCTCCAAGCGCTTGTTCGGCGGCGTGTTAAGAATGAAGGAGCTCCTTTACTTTGCCAAACCCGACAATATGCGGACCTTCGCGAATGGTAAACGCTGCGCCAGGAACAACAGACTCGTACTTGACCTGCGGATAATACATCAGCCCGAAATCCACTAAATAAGATTCACCAAATTCGAAACGATCTGGACCAGAAAGAAGCACCACACCCAAGTAGGCTTCTTGGATTTCATTGCCTCGAATAACTGCTTGCCTTTGATTTGGATCACCAATGACGATGTGTGGTCTGTAACTACTATTCCCTTGCGCTGAAGGACAATTGGGAGGGATGGTGCGGCCGCCTTCTGATTCCGGAAGGAACGTAACCTCAGCTTTGACTCGTGGATACTTACTCATAGATACCACGGAGCCACCGAACGTTGCGCTTGAGCGGCTCGCCCACGCTACTTAACAAAGAAGCCCGCTACCGGCGAGTCCGCTCCAAGCGCTTGTTAGATGCGGCGATTTGAACACTACCATCCTTCATGCTCTCTTATCTTTATCCGTGGCACATATGCATATATCTCCGCAGACCGCATTGACCCATCAAGGAACCATGCTTGACTCTCATGACTAATCGACGCCAGCCAAGCCATATCTCCCGAAGCATAGAAAGCCAAATCTTCAGGAAGGTTCGGTTGCAACCAGGAGTAAAGGGCGCCTGCTACATGCAACAGCTTCACGGACTCGTCTGCAACTCTATAGCGGCGCAGGATGGCTTCATGACCAATCAACGTCGTCCCGGGCCATTCGTGCGTTCTATCATTTGAGATAAGAAACGGCTTGAGCGCATGTTTTATCTCATAGGCCGATTGCTCAAACTTAAACTGATCTCGCCACACCAGAGAAAACGACACACACCGAAAGGCCGCGAAATTAAGTAGATCGATATAGGTTTGTCCTTCCGGCTCAGCCACTATGTCGAATGTAGGTTTCATAAAAGAACGAGAAGCATCTAACTATCTAATTATCTGGCAGCGGCTACATAACTCCGCCTTACAAGGAATTATCCTCCATCAGTGATAATTGCGCCATTGAGAAATTATTAGTGTTGAACTAATCTCATAACGCTCCAATCTACTCACATGGAGGACCTCACAACGTGGCCCAGAAACTACTCGATCAGGTCTCGACTGTTGCCCGACTAAAGCATCTTAGCACCCGAACAGAAAAAGCGTACCGCCACCAGATAAAACGATTCATAGTCTTTCATAAACTGCGCCATCCCCAGAACATGCGCGAAGAGGAAATACGCGCCTACCTTTCACATCTTGCGATAGATCGAAACGTGGCAGCGTCCACACAGAACGTTGCCCTCGCCGCGCTACTCTTTCTCTATCGCGATGTACTTAAGATAGATCTCAATAGGATCGAAGATATCGAACGTGCTCGTCTTCCCACCCGCCTGCCCGTCGTCTTCACGCGTGATGAGGTGAAGGCCATATTGAAACAACTTTCAAGTGTCGATCACATCGTCGCTAGTCTTATGTACGGCACCGGCTTGCGCTTGATGGAATGTTTGCGGTTGCGTATTAAGGACATCGACTTCTCTTACAACCAGATCTTTATTCGTTCAGGTAAGGGTGAAAAAGATCGGGTCACAATGCTCCCAATCTCACTCAAGGAGCCACTGCGCAAACATATGTTGACCGTGAAGTTGATCCACCAAACCGATCTAAAACAGGGGTTGGGAGAGGTGCACCTGCCTTACGCGCTCGCGCGAAAGTATTCCGGAGCTGCTCGTCAATGGGGATGGCAATATCTATTTCCCGCGGGGGAGATCACCAAAGATCCTCGCACGAACAAACTGCGCCGGCATCACATCCATGAAAGCAAAGTTCAAAGAGCCGTTAAGAATGCTATACGCACAGCACGAATTGTTAAGCGAGGAAGCTGTCACACCTTACGTCATAGCTTTGCCACTCATCTACTCGAAGACGGCTATGACATTCGTACGGTTCAGGAGTTACTAGGCCACAAAGATGTAAGGACCACGATGATTTACACGCATGTGCTGAATAGAGGAGGAAGAGGAGTCAAGAGTCCGTTGGATTAGTTCTTCTCGATTTTGCACCCACTACTTCACCCTATTAATGGTCACTCTTTGACCTTCTTGATTGATAATTAACTTCGTTACTTTTCCGGTTCCGTCTCGAACGAAGACGAACTGTGCCGTGAACCCTTTGATGAAAAACTCAATTTCCGATTCGGGCAATAGTTCCATCTTCGCCTGTCCGGTTGTTTGACTCATTAACTTCTCGCCCTCCTTTGTAATATCAAGGAGAACATTCGAAGCGATTTCGTACTGACCGACGTAGTCGTCATAAATCTTGGAATCGACATTTATGAATGTGCGTTCGGTCGGGATTCTGCTGTAATGCCGAGCGACAACTTGCCAGCTCGCTCCGCGTTTAATGAAGGTGTCAGTAAAGCGCGATTGAAAACTCAGACTACCCTGAACCCTGGACACGATGAGCCCTGTGACAATTGCCGAGTTCCCATATACTCGAACTTGCATATCTTCGTTCGTGAGTGATGCGCTTACAGAAGCAGGTGGAGCTTGAACGAGCGCTCGTTCTTCAGCTTTCGTGGCAAACTTGCCGCTTTCG
>DASYPT010000002.1:0-18647 GCA_036006355.1 Pyrinomonadaceae bacterium
CTTCGTTTAGAGGTTTGACCATCGACAACACCACAGCCGACAGCGTTCTTGACTACGGAACCCGTAACATCGCGCTGAGATACAACGGCACGTGGTCGCCCACTTTGACCTTTAACGCGTCGTTTGGAATGGGCAGGACAACTTTCGACGAAACCGGGTTCGACCCCATCACTCAGATTTCTGACCGGCGCGGCTCTGATCAGCTCAATATTGAAGCTGTGACAGGCCATCTTCCGTCACGTGGAAACTTCGTTGCGGTTGGCCTGGGATTCTTTGAGCCCACAGAAAGCAAGACCAAACGCGCCGATTTCAATTTGTCCAAAATCCATAATATGTGGGGCCAGCACACACTGGGCCTTGGATACACATTCCAGCGAGGTAACTACACCGGAACTCGTGACCGTAGTGGCCCAAAAGTCACAATCCCTGCAAACAACGGTATAGCCTCAGGGCAAACAGCCAACATACAGTTGAGATTGCGTTTTCGCACCACTGCAACGGTCGGTGGCGTAGATAACACATTGCCCCTTTTCCCTGTGGCGCTGGACAATGGAACGACCGAGCTGTTGCCGGTTCGTCTACAGGTCATCCGAGGTGAGTTTGGTAATACAAACTTCACGACCTTCTCTAACTATCATGCAACCTACGCTCAGGACACTTGGCGCTTCAACAAGTACATCACTGGTCTCTTCGGCCTTCGATGGGAACAGGAACAGCTAAATGGAAGTCCAGGGTTGTCATCCGGCAATCGTATTCACTACACATTGACGGATAACTGGGCTCCACGTCTCGGTGTCACAGTCGATCCCTTGGGTCATGGCAAATCGAAGGCCTACTATAACTACGGTCGATTCTTCGAATACCTGCCGTTGGATTTGGCTGAACGCTCACTGTCGTCCGAACAAGACTGGACAGGCAGTTTGTTCATTCCCGAATTCACAACTAATGGAGCCGGCCAACGGATCGCTGTGATCAATCCACTCGGGACAGTCAATCCGATAATTGATGCTGCGCATCAGTTACCTGGAGGAACAACAATCTCAGCTCAGGATCCCGCAAATGCTTTTTCGCCGGGGACCAAGCTGGGCTTTACTGATGAGCACACGTTCGGCTTTGAGCAGCAGTTGCCGAAAAACTTTACGTTCTCGGCACGTTATATAGATCGTCGCTCGAAGCGGATTATTGAAGATGCCGCTGTGCTTTCTCCCGAGGCCGCGTTGTCATGCGACTTCCCGAATTGCCAGTCCGTAGGTGCATTCGCTCACGGCATTAACCAGGTGTACTCAATCGTGAACATCAGCTCGCACTTGGACGCCTTCAGGAACCTGGTGCCTTTCATCTTCAGTCCGACCTTGAATGGGGCGGGACTGATCACAAACACTCCATCAGGCTGCGCGTCGACGTTGTTTAGTGGACTCGCTCAGCCCAATTACTTCTACGACAATGGCAGTAAGTCCGTATGCTTCGCGCAAACCGGAATCGATAGTGACGACAACACGTTTGTAAATCCCGACGGAAAAGCAGACGGGTTCCCGGATGCCGTGCGTAAGTACAGGGCAGTCGAAATCGAACTCAATCGTCGCTTCGCTGACGGATGGCAGGGCTTCTTCAACTGGCGCATTGCCAAATTGGAAGGCAACTTTGAAGGACACTTGCGTAACGACAACGGCCAAACTGATCCTGGCATCAGTTCACTGTTCGACTTCACGCAGGGCGATCTGAATCTGCTTGGCGACCAGTTTGCTATCGGTCCACTCAACAGCGATCGACGCCACATCATTAACGTGTTCGGCAGCTATGCCTTCGACAAGGGCAGAGGCTTCCACATGCTTAATGGACTCAATGTCGGTCTCAACATGCGTTACGAGACCGGGTTGCCGATCAACAAACTCGACCCACATCCCGTTTACCTGAACACAGGCGAGATACCAATAGGCGGACGCGGAAGCCAGGGTCGAACTCCAGGTTACGCGCGGTTTGACGTCCATACAGATTATTCGTGGGCCGTCACGGAGAAGACAAAGGTGAAGTTTATTGCTGATTTCTTCAATATCTTCAACAGCCAAAAAGTTTTCCGTGTTGATGAGAACAATGCTCTGGATTTCGTGGGCGCTGGGAATCCACCGAATCCGGACTTTCTCAAGCCTCGCGCGACTCTTGGAAACATCAGTAGCGGATACCATACTCCATTCAATCTGAGGCTGGGTGTCAGATTTGAATTCTAGTTCAGACTCGGCAACGAGTCTTTGCAGGGAGGGGACGAGAGTCTCCTCCCTAACTTTTTTCCGGATGCCCTATACTTTTTTCCTGGCTAGTCAGGTATCATTAGGTTCCCTAACTCATTGAATCTATAAATCAGGTCCTTCCCGGGAGTACTAAGATGTTTCGAATGGTGCTCTACTCAGCGATAGTAGTCTTTGCAATACTGATGTTGAGCGGCGTCACACTCGCTCAACAGGCCCCCACTATATCCATTCAATTACAAATCCACGGTCAAATTCGCTATTCCCCATCGGGTCGTCCGGCCGAATTTGTCCTTGTGCGCCTGGAAAGTTGGGACGGGGCTTCGGCTGGTGAAACAACCAGCGATCGGAGTGGGCGATTTACGTTCATGGGTTTATGGAAAGCCCTGTTTATCGTGTCAGTTAGAGTACAGGGTTTTACAGAGATAAAGCAGCAGGTCGATCTTCGTACTCAAGTCAGTGATTACGTTCAGTTGCAGTTGGTTCCTGAAGAGAGGAGTGCTCCAATATCGCAGCCGAAGCACAAAGTAATTGATGCCAGTATACCGGCTGCCGCACGCGAAGAATTCGAGAAAGGCAGTGATGCCCTCTTATCGGAAAAGAATGTAGCTAAGGGAATTCACCACCTTGAAAAGGCGGTTCGCATATATCCACAATATGTGGACGCCCTCCTACTGATCGGCACGGCCTACATGGACAAACAGGATTGGCTGAAGGCTGAGGCTGCTTTCCGGCAAATACTCGCACTCGATACCAAGTCATCTGTTGGATACTTCGCACTCGGGGAACTGTACCTGCGACAGAAAAAATATCCTGATGCTGAAACCAATATGTTATTGGGCATTCATCTGGATCTTAAATCAGTCCAGGGGCATTTCTTGCTCGGTCTCCTTTACTATGAGTTGGGCGATCTTGTTAAGGCGGGACCGCAGGTAGGTACTGCGCTGAAATTGAATCCGAAGTTCGCTCGGGGACATTTGCTGGCGGCGAATATTCTGTTACGCGCGCACCAAACTGAAAATGCGGTCGTCGAGTTTGAAGAGTATTTGAATCTGGAACCCAAAGGACAATTTGCAGAACAGGCCAGGCAGACGGTTGCGCAGCTTAAGACTAACGCTCCGTAGCTTTTCTGCGGAAGAATATTTATCGTTCTCCCCTCCAATAATAATTCCTAAGGAGAAATAGAAAGTGCACGCTCGTTCTTTGTTGATCGCGATAATTTCAGGTTTGCTTCTGAGTACCGCCGTGTCTGCGCGAGAAAGTTTGGGAATGCCTGGACAAATAAGCGGCGAAGTCAGATTCGCAGATACAGGTCAACCTGCTTTCAACGTTCTTGTAAACTGTGAGGCGACTACTGGCGGTGGTTTAGTCGGTCAATTGTTCACCGATAGAAACGGCCGATTCAATTTCACGAATCTTGCGCTCACCAATTACAGCATTACTGTCCGAGTGGGCGGTTACATCGAAGAACGACAGAGTGTCGAACTTCTGACGGCTCCAACCGCTTATTTGCAGTTTAGGTTGAAGCCCGACAAATCAAACCCAGCTCCGGTCAAGCCCGGGGTTATTGATGTCTCAGTACCTGAAAGCGCTAAACGTGAATTTGATTCTGCGACAAAAGCATTGGAAAAGGGCAAGGACGGAATCGACGAAGCCGTTCGTCATCTTGAGAAGGCCCTGACTATCTATCCGAAGTATTCTCAGGCCGCTTTGATGCTGGGTACGGCATACATGGATCTTGGACAGTGGGAGAAAGCAGAACAGTCGTTGAAAAAGACCTTAGAGATCAATCCACAGGCCGCCAATGCTTTATTTGCGTTGGGTGAATTGTATCGGCAACAAAAGCGGACTGATGACGCAGAAAAAGTGGTTGTTCAAGGGCTCGACGTCGAGCCACGTTCATACCAGGGTCACCTTAACCTCGCCCGCATATATTGGGATACTTCCTCCCAAATTAAAGATGAAACACAAGCTCGACCAGTCCTCGAAAAAGCGTACGAAGAAGTTAAGAAGTCCCTCGAGTTGAATCCGGAGTTCGCGCCAGCGCACGTCGTGAAGGGGAACCTTCTGCTTCGAGTGCATCGTGCTCAAGATGCTCAGCACGAGTTTGAAGAGTATTTGCGGTTGGAACCAAAAGGGCAGTTCGCTGAGCAGGCACGAACAACCGTCGAGAGGATCAAGAAAGCACTGGCCAGTCAGCCGGCGAAGCAGACCCCTTAAAGAAAGTGATCTCGCAAGAAGTGGTTGCGGTTTAACTTCTCTTCAACTCGAGGAGATGACCCAGCTTCTCTTTCTTTGTGCGGAGATAACCGGCAGCATTTTCTGCTGAATCAACTTCGATCGATACTCGTTCAACAATCTTCAGTCCGGCTTCTTCAAGCGCCTGAAGCTTCAAAGGATTATTCGAGATAACTCGCACTTTGCAGAGTCCAAGATCGAAAAGTATCTCCGCACATTGCCTGTAATCTCGCAGGTCTACCGCCAAACCGAGCCTTTCATTTGCTTCCACGGTATCAGCGCCCTGGTCTTGTAACGCGTACGCCCGAATCTTGTTTAGAATGCCGATGCCACGGCCTTCCTGCTGCTGATAAACAATTGCCCCGCGGCCCTCTTGTTGGATCATTTGCAGCGTCGCATGAAGCTGGTCGCCGCAATCGCATTTACTCGAACCAAAGACGTCTCCTGTTAGACACTGAGAGTGAATTCTGACAAGCGTCGGAATGTCGCGACTCATTTGACCCTTAAACAAAGCAACATATTCTTCTTCGCTATTAAGCGACCGGTAACCTGCGATTTTGAAGTCACCCCATTCGGTAGGCAGATTAGCAATCGCTACTCGCTCAACCGTGCCGGTTTCTACTGAATCGCAACAGGACTGAATTGCTGAACGTTCCAATGTAAATCTCTCCCCTAGTGCCATAACTGCTTCAGTTTACCAAGCTGCCGAGAATTATAGGAGTATCGCGAGACGCCTCACAAGTCGAGGGATTCCCCAGGGCATTCGGATGGCGTGCGAGAATAACCCGTTGGGACTGAGAGAGACCCACGATTTCTGCAACCGAGACCCGGTTCGCACGTGGAATTGTCGGGCGGGTCGTTTTCTCAGCCAGCAGTTTGCGAATGCCTTGTTCCGCCTGTATTCTTCGCGTAAGCCCACCACCGTCGACTAGGTGAGGATTTCCGTAGTGAGCAACAATCTCAATTTAGCCTCGAAACCATTCAGCAATCGCCTGCTCCCGTGGGTGTTGACGGCAGTCATCCTATTTATATCGGTGGTAGGCCTGGTTGTGGTCATCCAACTCACTACCAGTATCAACCGGGATGTCGCGTCCAGGAGTGCCTCCGTCAATAAGATGAAACAAGATGAGCAGGATTTGATTACCAAGGGTGAGGAACTTAAACGACAATTCTCAATCGATAAGCAGCAGGCGCTGCAAGCTGCTCATCAACTCGTTGATCGAAAGGGCTTTGCCTGGTCGCGATTGTTTGCGGATTTGGAAGATGCGGTACCGGACAACGTACGAGTTTCGAGAATTGCTGTGCGAGACATAACGAGACAAGGCGATCAAACTGTTGCTGATCTTGATTTGGCTGTCTTTTCGAAGAGCTCAACTAGTGTGCTTCAGATGATGTCTGACATGAACAAGAGCGGAATATTCGATGCCAAGTTGGTCAATCAAAATCTGCAAAAAGGTCGCGGCGAAAGCGGCAGTGAGTTTGAATTAGCGGTTGTCTATCGGCCAAGACACGGGGTTGCGAGTGAGAGTGTGGCGGAAGTTCGTGAAGACAAGGCGGAGGCTGCAAAATGAGCGAAGCTGTTGTGGCTACTCCCAAACCTTCTAACCGTCTTACGAACGTACTGGCTTCTCGTCGTGGCAAGATGTTTGGCATCGCTGAGATTGTTGCGCTCGCACTCAGTTGCTTCGTACTGCTGCTTGTCTTACTGAGCTACCTTTATTTTTTAGTGCCCGCTCGAGCACGACGAGTCGCCGTCGAAGGTGATCAGGTGCGACTCCAATCAAATCTGGATAAACTCCGACGCATTGTTGACGAGGAACACAGCACACAACAACGCGCTGATGCAATTGCGACAAGTCTTGATAAATTCGAAACGGCGAGCCTTGTTCGGTCGGACGAAGGACGAATGGCGCTCTACGGGGAGCTGAACCAGCTAATAACAAAGAATGGATTGCGCAATACGTCGGGACCTTCCTACACCGCTCTAGATCCGATTGGAACAAAAGTAACAGCCGGTAGTTCGGCAAATACGAAATGGCAGAGTGTTTATCCGGGTGTTGGAGTCATGGTGACTGTGGAAGGCTCTTACCAAAACCTTCGTCGTTTCATTCAGGACCTGGAGAGAACAAAACAGTTTGTAATCATCAATGAGGTTGAGTTGCAGCGTGCCGAGAACAGTGGACAGATAGCTTCCGCGACTGACTCTGAATCCGGGACGCGCGAATCCCTCGTCAGTCTGCAGTTGAACATGACCATGTACTTCCAGCGAAACGAAGGAGAAAACGGCGTGGGTGGCCCGGAGCGATAATGGAGTTAGCTGATTTCTCAAAACCGGGAGAAAGGAAAAAACTGATCTGGGCTGCTGTCCTCGGCCTGATCGCTATCATTTTTCTCTGGTGGACTTTTATAGGTTTCGGAAGGAGTAACCCAACTATAACCACTCGACCCTCGACATCCACAACTTTGGGAAATCGGTCGGGCCCAACGCGTGCCTCCAATAATGTCAACACCAGCACAGAACCTCAGCTGGCGGACATGAGCTATATGCAGGAAGTGGTGTTGCAAGGGCACGGAACCAATGTTCCTGAACCAAAGAGAAACATCTTTGCCTACGTCGAGAAAGCTAAACCCGTGGCCTCGCCTACTACGCCGCCTACTCCAACGCCGACGCCCCCAGTCCTGCTGGCGAATATCAATCCGCAGAATGTCTATGCACGAACGGCAGACTTTACTCTGGAGCTTAGCGGCGACAAGTTTACGCCAGACATGCGGGTGTTTGTTGATGGTAGGGAATTACCTACAAAGTACAAAGGCCCTCAACAACTGACTGCCACCGTAGCCGCCGCAATCATTGCGAGTCCAGGTGTACGGCAGATCAAAGTACAGACACCAAACGGAAGTGCTTACTCAGGCAGTGTACAATTGAGCGTTGCGCCTGCACCCACGCCAAACTATTCGTACGTCGGAATCATCGGAACGCGAACTCATGTTGATACCGCGCTGCTTCAGGACAAGAACAACAAGGAGATCCTGAGTGTACAGCGTGGCGATTTATTGAGTGGCAGGTTTCGTGTTACGAGCATCTCTGAAAAAGAAGTTGTGTTCATGGATGCGAACTTGAAGATCAAACACACTCTAGCCATGACTGAAGGCGAGAAAGTTTCCGGCGCACCACTTGGTCGTCCAACACCACGTGTGGACGCTGAAGATGATGAACCATAGACGAAAACCAGACCACAATATATTAGGGTCTCTGTTGACCCGCTCGATCGAGCCGCTCACTGTCCCTTCCGGCACGCGGCGGCGTTCGGAGGGCGGCTACAGCCTCGTCGCGCTCCTGGCAGTGATGACCGTTTTAGCTCTCTTCGCGATGGCTGTGGCTCCCAGTCTTCAGCAGCAATCGCAGCGAGACAAAGAGAAGGAAGCAATCTATCGCGGCGAACAAGTAGCAGAAGCGATACGCGAGTATTATCGTTATCGAGCGGCAATCAATAATCTCAGAGGTGACCAGGCGTTACCAACATCGATGGACCAGTTGCTGCAAGGTGTTCCTATTCCTGGCGGATCGAAGACACGACAAATTCTGCGAGCGAGTGCAGCGCGTGATCCACTTTCACTCGAAGGTGAATGGCGACTTATTCATCCACGTTCCGACGAACTAATTGATTTTCAACAAGCAGTGATGACGTACGTTGGCTCTGTGGCACCACAACCGAGAGACCGGCAAATGATTGAGCTGCAACAGGTTGCAGTTCCTCAGATGGTTACCGTACTTAACACAGGAACGCCATCTAAAAAGAGCAGCTCTTCTTCGAGCTCTGATGATTCGAGTGGTCCATTTGTGGGTGTTGCGAGTCGCAGCAAACGCTCATCGGTGCTGACGTTCTACGGTATTGAAAGTCATGATCAATGGATCTTCACACCTTTGTTCCGCAACTGATCCATCATGAAAGTGATTGCGATCACATTCGCTGGTCTAACAATTCCTCGTCATAGAAATTTTCAATCTGATCAATCGCTAAGATCAAAGAACACTCCTGCGCATCGATCTCGGTAGGTCACACCCGCACTCACGTCATCACTTCGTCGACGCAATGTTGGACTAAACTACGCCGCCAGCATGGACGAAAATATTTCATCGAGGCAGTAATAAGTTATTGACAACTGTGACAATTACGTTTATATAGCAAGATGTTGTGCGCCGTTTACTCTAGCCCACAAGAACAAGTCAAACACAGTATCTTGTGGTCATGAAGAAAACAACCAAAACCAATCTTGAAAGAAGGAGCACATAGAAGCTATGGCAACTAAAAAAGGTGGAAAGAAAGCAGCGAAAAAGGGTGGCGCCAAGAAGGGCGGCGCAAAGAAGGGCGGAACCAAGAAGGCCGCAAAGAAGAGATAACTCGAACCAGCAGGTCACAGAGCAAGTCTTCCACCGGCGCACACAAACATCTGAGGTCCTCAGGACCTTACAAAAGAAACGACGAGACCTTCAAGCGAAGCTCGTCGTTTCTTTTTGCAATCACAATCCCCGATGTATTAGTGGTCAGTTGTTTGTTATAGGTCCAGTAGATCAAATAGGTCCTATACATTCTCATGCTTCATGTCGCCTTATTCGAACCCGAGATTCCTCCTAATACTGGCAACATTGCACGTTTGTGTGCCGCGATGAGAGTTCCTTTACACGTAGTCGGGGTGACCGGCTTTCGTTTGGACGATCGCGCTGTGAAGCGAGCAGGTCTTGATTACTGGCCCGAGGTGGTACTTCATCGTCATCCTGACCTTGCCAGTCTCTATTTACACTTACCTGATGCGAGGTTCGTCTACCTCTCAAAAAAGGCAGAGCGACCATATACAAGCTGGACTTTCACAGACTCCGATTGCCTTGTTTTTGGGAGCGAAACACGCGGCTTGCCAACCGAACTACTGGAAGCCAACTGGCAAAACTGCCTGAAAATTCCACTTCTCAACCCAAAAGTACGAAGCCTCAATCTCGCAACCTCTGTAGCCATGGTGCTCGGCGAAGCCTTGAGACAGACTGGTATGTTCTAGTCGCGCTGGCATTCCACTACCCGAGTCACGGTTATTACTTCGGGATGGTAAGATACCTGTTTCTTATCACACAGAAAGTTTGGACTGGTAGATGAATCAGAGAACAGACATTCGAAATATTGCGATCATTGCTCATGTTGACCATGGGAAGACGACACTCGTCGACGCCATGCTTAGACAATCAGGAACGTTTCGTGAGAATGAACAAGTGCGGGACCGCGTCATGGACTCGATGGATCTTGAGCGCGAACGTGGCATCACGATCATGGCGAAAAACACGGCGGTTCGTTATCGCGATGTCAAGATCAACATTGTGGACACCCCCGGCCACGCTGACTTTGGTGGCGAAGTTGAGCGTGTCTTGAAGATGGTTGATGGGGTCATGCTACTCGTTGATGCTGCGGAAGGTTGTTTACCGCAAACTCGCTTCGTGTTGCGAAAGGCGCTTGAGGCTCGACTGCCTGCCATCGCAGTCGTCAACAAAATAGACCGCGGTGATGCTCGACCCGCCGAAGTGGTCGATGAGATCTACGAACTGTTTCTTGATCTTGACGCTACGGACGAGCAAATCGAATTTCCGATCCTCTATGCGATCTCACGCGAAGGGATTGCCAAGAAGCAGCTCGAACAACAATCAGAGAACCTCAAACCACTCTTCGAACAGATCGTCGAAACGATTCCATCTCCGAAGGAATTGCGATCCGATTCGCTGCAGGTGCTCGTTGCGAATCTTGATTACAACGATTATGTCGGTCGACTCGCAATCGGGCGAATCTTTTCTGGTGAGATCGCGGTTGGCGATCAAATCGCCGTGGTCAAGCCCGATCGTTCAATACAAAAAACTAGAGTGTCACAGCTTTATGTATTCGAGGGTCTCAAGCGTGAACCGGTGATGCGAGCCGGTTTGGGGGAGATCATTGCTCTTGCTGGAATCGATGACATCAATATAGGCGACACGATTACTACTCTAGAGAATCCGCATCCACTCCCTCCGATTGCTGTTGACGAGCCGACAATCGCGATGATTTTTGGAGTCAACAATTCACCATTTGCCGGACGTGAAGGCAAGTTCGTGACTTCACGCCAGGTGAAGGAGCGTCTCGATAAAGAGATCCTCGGCAATGTTGCCATTCGAGTGGAGGAAACGGATTCGCCGGATCAATTCAAAGTATCAGGACGGGGCGAACTCCAGTTGGCAATTTTGATCGAAATGATGCGACGTGAAGGTTACGAGCTGCAGGTCTCGAAGCCGGAAGCAATTACTCGAAACGTAGCAGGAGCCGTTTTGGAACCGATCGAGTCTGTAGTTGTTGATTGCCCGGATGAATTCATCGGAGTCATCACTGAAGCCCTTGGTCGTCGTAAAGGTCAGATGACAAAGATGGTGAATCACGGAACCGGGCGTGTGCGTCTTGAGTTTGAGGCTCCCTCACGAGGTTTAATCGGATTCCGGAGCGAATTTCTGACTGAGACCAAGGGTACGGGTTTGCTCAACACGATGTTCCAACGTTGGGGAGAATGGCAAGGATCACTTCGGGGACGAGCGACCGGATCTTTGGTAGCGGACCGCGTCGGTGAAACCACTACCTACGCGCTGTTCAATCTGCAAGAGCGAGGGACGTTGTTTGTCAGGCCAGGAACAAGAGTTTACGAGGGAATGATCATTGGAGAAAACGCTCGAGCCGTCGATCTCGATGTAAACGCGATCAAGGAAAAGAAACTCACTAACATGCGCGCCTCAACCGCCGACGAAGCTATGAGGCTCGTGCCTCCGAAAGAGTTATCCCTCGAACAGGCGCTGGAGTTTATTAGCGACGACGAGCTTGTGGAAGTGACACCGCAGACGATTCGTCTCCGAAAGCGCATCCTTGCGGCAAATCAACGACCTAAGAAGAAAGAAGCAGGAGACGCCTAGTTCAAGTGTCCTTTAGTCTGCCAAAGGTCTACCCGTTAACGGACGTTGGACTGAGCGGCTTGACGCATGCTGAACAGGTCCGCCGTTTGGCTTCGGGAGGCGCCACGCTAATTCAATTGCGTGATAAGACTTCGGGTGCTCGTGTGTTTCTTGAATCGGCGAAAGCGGCCTTCAGGGAGGCAAAGGAGTGTGATGTTAAGCTGATCATCAATGATCGAGCTGATATCGCGGCTGCGGTTGGCGCGGATGGCGTGCATCTTGGTCAGGATGATCTTCCGGTGGGAGCAGCCAGGGAACTGCTGGGTGCCAAAGCGATTATCGGACTCTCGACACATTCCTTGTCTCAGGCTGAGGCCGCGATAAGACTGGGAATCGATTACCTGGCATTCGGACCCGTCTTTTCAAGCGGAACAAAGGACGACACCGCTCCGGAAGTTGGTCTTGACGGGCTAAAAGCGGTTCGAAGCAGGATTGGGGAATTCCCGCTGGTTGCGATTGGCGGAATCACCGTAGATCGAGCGTTGGACGTCCTGCAGGCAGGGGCAAACTCTGTTGCCGTTGTCAGCGCCTTACTTAGAAATCCTCACGAAATCGCCGCTCAGACAGCTCGTCTCTTGCATACTGTCTCTCAACGTTGAACAAATTTATCTTGCGTTAATCACTGTTATCGGAGAGAATTCGCACAAGCAGGCCGGCATTGTTTGCCTGCATCCGAATCGGGGTTCCCCTTCCACCCGCGTTTTAGCTACCAAACTACGAGCCGCCATAGTATGAGTTTCTTCGATCTGCCTCCGATCATCGAGCGAATGTTGCTCGTCTCTGACAAGATCAGCGATCTGAATTTCTCCGTTGGACAGCATCCCCAGGTTGAAATCAACGGGATTCTGACGCCAGTCCAACCTCTCGGAATGCAGAAGCTCTCGCCGTATCAAACAGAAATCATTGCACTCACGCTCTTGTACGGACACGCTGATGCCGCCGAGCGCCTCACCAGAACCGGCACAGCCGACCTGAGTTACTCGTTACCCTCCAGAGCTCGATTTCGGGTGAATATATTCCAGCAGCGTGGCGTGTATTCCATTGTCATGCGGGTTATTCCAACGGACATTCCGAGTTTGGTAACACTGGGATTGCCGGCGCAACTGCGCGAAATTTCCGAATTGCGTAACGGACTGGTTCTGGTTACCGGACCAACAGGCTCAGGCAAGAGTTCGACTCAAGCGGCAATCATCGACATCATCAACGAGAAGAAGCACTATCACATTGTAACTATCGAAGACCCCATCGAGTATCTCCATGCTCACAAAAACTCCACGATTAACCAGCGTGAAGTGGGCAGCGATACCAAAGACTTTCCGTCTGCGCTGCGCGCGACATTGCGCCAGGCTCCGAAAGTTATCCTGATCGGTGAAATGCGAGATTTCGAGACCACTGAAATTGCTCTCGAAGCCGCTGAGACTGGACACCTGGTCTTATCAACACTGCATACGATCGATGCTGCGAAAACGGTCGATCGCATTATCGGCTTGTATCCAAAGAATGAGGAGCCTGTAATCCGAACGCGGTTGGCGCAGACGTTCCGCTACATCGTTTCGCAGCGATTGATTCCGCGTGCTGACGGTGGCGGTCGAGTGGCTGCGGTTGAAATACTCCGATCAAGTCCACGAACTCGCGAATACATCGAGGCAGGCGAAGTAGAAGGAAAGTCATTGCTGGATGCCATGCGTGACGGAAAACTCGATGGTATGCAGGACTTTGATAGCGTCATTAAAGAACTGATCGAAACGAAGGTGGTTACTCTGGAAGACGGCCTCGCCTTCTGTACAAATCAAAACAACTTGCTGCTCTCGTTGAAAGGTATGACTGCCGCGGAAGACTTCATCCGCCGTGAAGTAGATCGCATGCCCTCGTTCTCCGATTCCGGCTCAATGTTGGGGATGATCGAATAACATGATTGTAGTTTGCGAACATTGCTCAACTCGTCTGCAAATTGACACTCAGCGAACACCATCCGGCAGTTTGAAGGTCCGCTGCCCGAAATGTAAGAACACTGTGAGCGTAAACAGCGGAAGTCCTGCATCTGATCAAAGTGCGTTGAATGTTGGCGGATCTCCGGCCACGGAACATCCTCGCTACGATCAGCCGACAGCGACCGCCTATAAACTCTCAAGTTCGGCAGATGAGGACCAAGCGACTGTCAATGACGAAGCTCTTGCTGCGTTACTGGAGGTACTTAGCAAAGGCCTTTCAAAAGGGGCCGGCAACAGTTCGCACCAGCAATCATCGCATCGACGTAAAGTATTGATCTGTGCCTCGCCGACATCTCGCGATCCGGTTGCACGGAGTCTTACTGAGAACGGTTATCAGGCGTTTATTGCCGAGGATACGCGTCAAGCGGTGGAAACGATGCGCGCTAATCAGATGGAAGTCGTTCTCCTTGAGCCTCAGTTCGATATGGCGGAACAAGGAGCAGCTTTCATCGTCAGGGAAATAAACGTGCTGAGGCCCGCGCAACGACGAAGACTGTTTTTTGTCCTGGTTTCGCCCTCGCTACGAACGATGGATACACACGCAGCGTTTCTCAACAACGTAAACGCAATAGTCAACACCAACGATATTCGAGACTTACCTCGCATTCTCGACATTGGTTTTCGCGAGTTCAACGAGCTCTATCGGGAACTAAATCAGGCGTTGAATTTAGCTGCGCTATAACTGCGACTCTAATAAGGTGAACACTTGGGGCCACGTTCGTGGCCCTTTTGCTTTTCAAGAAACGTCTCCCGTGTTTAGTTGTCTGTCTTGCGCAGGTTGAATTTGTTAATCTTACGACCGTTCTAGTTCATCGATATCGAGGTTAAAGGTCTGGTGACAGTAAAGAAGGACGTCAACTCCCCGCGTTTTTCAGAAGCAACCATTGCGGTTCACGGCGGGAAGAGTGCGAACGATGTGCCTTTCGGTGCAGTTGTTTCGCCGCTCTTCCATTCGTCTACTTATCGTTTTTCAAGCTTTGATGAAATGCGCCGTTACTCACGTGGCGAACTGCCTAATGCGTTCTTCTACTCGCGCTACGCTAATCCCACAGTTACAGAGGTTGAACGCACCATCGCTGACCTTGAAGGTGCCGAAGCTTGCGTTGTCACGTCTTCCGGTTCAGCTGCTGTGTTTTGTGCACTTGGGGCCCTATGTGAGGCTGGCGATGAAGTCATCGCTTGCGATTCCATCTATGGTGGTTCTGTCAAAATCATCAGCAAGGTGTTGGCGCGTTGGGGAGTGCGTTCGCGCTTTATCTCTTTGGACGAAATTGATCAAATACCTGTAATCGCAAGTCCAAGGTCCAAAGTCTTTTGGTTCGAGACGCCGGCAAACCCCATCAATCGCATTGTTGATTTAGCAGCGGTCGCAGAGTCGTGTCGCAAAGTTGGGCTCTATTCATTGATCGACAACACTTTTGCGACCCCGGTTCTTCAGCGTCCTCTAAATTATGGACTCGACGGCGTAATGCATAGCGCGACCAAATATCTTGGCGGTCACTCGGATCTTACAGCTGGTGCGGTAGCGGGTACGCGTGAATACATTGATCGAGTCCGACAGCTGTCCATTCTGGTTGGGACCACTTTGGATCCAGGCGCCGCGTATATGCTGAGCAGAGGAATCAAGACTCTCGAGCTACGAGTCAGGGCTTCGTGTGAAAATGCGTTGAAGCTTGCGCAGGCGCTTCGACAACATCCAAAGGTTGCTCGAGTTTATTACCCAGGCTTGGAGGATGATCCCGGTCATCAAGTCGCTAAACGACAGATGAGCGGATTCGGAGGTGTTGTAGCGATCGATTTAGTAGGTGGCGAATCAGAGGCCGAAAGATTCTTTGATGCTTTCAATCTCGTCACTACAGCGCCGTCGTTAGGTGGAGTTGAGACGCTCGTAAGTTATCCTTTGTATTCATCACACGTCGGGTTTTCTGATGAAGAGTTGAAAGCAGCAGGAGTGTCGGCAGCAACAGTGCGATTTTCCGTTGGGATTGAAGCCGTCGAGGACATCATCGCTGATGTCGAACAGGCATTAGGTCAGATTTGATTTATGGCCTCCGATGAGTTCGTGCCGGTAATTATCCGACACGAGGAACACGATCACAGACACGTGCGTTCGTCAGACAGTTGGCGCCGGCTTACTCTGGTGCTGCTGCTGACTGCGGGCTATATGCTGTTGGAATTGGCCGGTGGGTGGTGGACTGGATCTCTGGCGCTGTTGGCGGACGCAGGTCACATGTTTACCGACACAGCGGCGCTCATTCTTGCGTTAACTGCAGTCTGGTTTTCTTCGAGACCTGCAACCTCAAAAAAGACATTCGGATACTATCGACTAGAGATCATTGCCGCGTTGGTAAATGGAGTTGCGCTGGTCGTAATCGCACTGTTGATTTTTTACGGCGCTTATCAGCGATGGTTCGCGCCTCCCTTCGTTCGCAGCGGCCCGATGATGATCGTTGCGGCCGGCGGACTCGTGGTGAATCTGGTGTCGGCCTGGATTCTTCATGCTCGGGATGAGATAGACCTGAATATGCGTGGCGCATGGCTGCACGTCATCGGCGACGCTTTAGGTTCTGTTGGCGCAATTCTCGCTGGAGCCTGCATGATGTTCTTTGGCTGGTATGCAGCCGACCCATTGTTCAGCGCGTTGATCAGTCTGCTTATTGTCTGGGGTTCGGTGCGATTGATTCGCGATTCAACAAACGTGTTACTGGAAGGTACTCCGGCCCATATCAACCTGGCGGCCGTTGAAGACGCAATTCTCGCGACCTCGGGAGTGAGTGACGTTCACGATCTCCACGTTTGGACGATAACTTCCGGGAGAGAGGCTCTCAGTGCTCACGTCATCCACGCAGATACTATTTCGCAGCCGGATCTGCTTAAGGAGTTGCGTACAAAACTTCATGACCGTTTCGGAGTCGATCATTTGACAATTCAAATGGAGACCCCTGACTTTGAAGACGAGACCTACCACTTCTGCAACAATGGAACTGCCTGCTTTAAATCGGATCGCAGTTAAAGAAGAATAGGACTAATTCGACTATAGGACCTATGGTGTGGAGCTAAACCTACTCATAACTCTGGATCTCCGGGAACAGGCTGCTTTGCAAGCCGCTCTCGTCACCCACGGTGCACCCGATGCACTTGTCACGCTCGCACTCACTGGCGCGTGTCGTCTTACTTCAATGGAAGAAGCTAGAAATCTTAAGAAGTGGTTGGCTGAAGCGCGAACCGCAGATCAGTCAGACTTTGCCTCACTGCACATCATAGAAAAGGCGATGGCGAACTTTGGCTTGTGACTCTTCCTGATGAACGAAATCGGACTCGGATACGGCCGGCAATCAATTAAGTTCACATTCGATGACCGCCTGACAATTCTTTCTGTTGATCGCGCGGATGAAAAGCCATTAACGGATATTGAAATCGGGTCCGCGCTCGATTCACCTATTGCGTCATCTCCATTAGATGAGTTGATTAATCCAGACGATTCGGTGCTTCTCGTCGTCTCCGATGCCACACGCCCGACCGGTAGTGCTCAGGTTGTAAATCTGATTGTCCGAAGATTGATCCAGGCAGGTGTTGCGGCGAATAATCTTGCGATTATCTTCGCCACTGGAATTCATCGCCCTGTTACGCCCGAAGAGAAAGTCGAACTACTTACGCAGTTCATTGTTCAACGAGTTCGTACGTTTGATCATGACCCTTACAACCGCAGTTCATTGGTGTCGGTAGGCGTTACCGAGATAGGCATTCCCGTTGAAGTCAACAAGGTCCTGACTGAGTTTTCAAAGACGATTCTGCTGGGAGGCATCAACTTTCACTACTTCGCAGGATTCACTGGCGGACGCAAGTCCATCTGTCCCGGTCTGGCTTCCGCTGAAACCATCGAGAGAACGCATATGCTCGCTCTCGATTTTGAACGAGGCGGTCGTAAAGGAGGAGTTGGTACTGGCCTACTGGACGGTAACGCGGTTCACGAGCAATGCGAACGCGTCGCGGAACTAGTTCGTCCGACGTTTGGTATCAACACCGTAGTTGATGAACTAAAGCGAACTGTACGAATCTACTGTGGAGATTGGCGACTTGCACATCGAACTGGTTGTGAGTCCTACTTGAACGATCATTCAGTTGCAATTCAAACCAGGAGAGATCTCGTGATTGTCAGTTGCGGCGGCTTTCCACATGACATAAATCTCATACAAGCTCATAAAGCTTTGGAGATGGCATCGTACGCCTGCAATGATGGTGGATCGATTATTCTGCTTGCGGAATGTCGTGACGGCTTTGGTCGTGCTGATTTCTTGAAATGGTTCGAGAGCACAGATTCTGTTGAGCTCGAACAGCGTCTTGTTGAAAAGTATGAAGTCAACGGTCAAACTGCATGGTCTCTTCTTACAAAGGCGGAGCGTTTTCATGTGCAACTCGTTTCTAATCTCGAGCAGGATGATGTCAGACGTATGAGAATGGAGCCGGCCAGGAACCTTGAAGAGGCAATGAAGCGCGCAGGCGATTATCAAAGTGGATTCATTATGCCGAGAGGCGCGGCCGTCTTACCCAGATTGACCTCATGAATGAGCGATGGAATTGGAATTGTCATCCTGCGTGGTGAGAAGTTGGACGTGGCAAGACCGCGACTCGCTTGTGCGCCATGCAAACAACCGAAAGGTGTGGATAAATCTTCGGGACAGATTTCCGTATCCCTACACAAAGGATGATGCGAGACGATGGCTCGATTGTGTCGTCGAATTAACACCTCCGACCAACTTCGCAATAGACCTAAATGGGGAGGCCGTCGGCGGCATTGGCTTTTCAGTTCAGGCAGATGTGTCTTATCGCTCGGCTGAAATCGGATACTGGTTAGGGGAAGAGGTGTGGGGCCGCGGTATTGCTACCGACGCCTTAGTCGCTGTCACGGAACACGCTTTTGCTTCATTTGACCTTTGCAGACTGTACGCACATGTGTTTGAGTGGAACGCCGCCTCCGCCAGAGTTCTCGAAAAGGCCGGCTATGCATTCGAAGGCCGATTAATAAAAAGCGTGACGAAAGATGGAAAGACGATAGATCAACTGCTCTACGCGAAAACGATCGATTAGCAGGAATGTCCGATATGCTTTAGCTTGTCGTGACGCAACCAACCAAGCCCCAAAGATTCAGAGGTTCTTAAAAACTCCGGG
>DASYPT010000003.1:0-24507 GCA_036006355.1 Pyrinomonadaceae bacterium
ACCGGAGTTGCCGTCCGTAATCCAACCTTGCTATTGCTGCCAACCCTAAGTGAATTAGCTGAGGCACCGGCATTGACTGCGAAGACAAGGGTTCCCGTTTCGGAATTTCCCGACACACCCTGATCGACGAAGCCGAGGAAATTGCTGCCACCGCTCCCGGAGTCGTTCGCGCGAATCTGCCAGTTGTTGTTGGGGAAACCTGCAGAGGTGCTGTCATCGTCGAACTGTATGCGTGTGTTGTTTTCTTTTAGTCTGAATGTGTCGAAGCCAAAGTTCTCACCGTTAGCGCAGTCGAGTCCGGCGCAGATGCTTCCCTGAACGATAAGATCATCTGCTATGACTTGATCGAACACGAGAAACCGCGGGTGATTTCTTTGGACCTTGTAAGCAACACGTCCAGTAGAAACCACGGCAGGTGCTGGCGCAGGACCAGGTTGCTCGACCATTGCGCGAGCTTGTCCACCCTTTCCTTCGGTTGCTCCCGCGACGATTGCCGTTCCGTTGATCACGAGGAAGCCACCAGATTGAACGAGCTCTGGAGGCAGCGCTCCGCGTTTACGCATCTCGCGTTGGACTTCTTCTCCATTTCCTTTCTCGCGAGCTGCCTTCAATGCCTCTTTCACATCTGCTGAGATATTCGGGGTTACACGCAGCTCGTATGTATACTGCCCATCCGGCAGTCGTTCGCCCTTGTCGGTAATTAATGTGAACTCCGCAAAGTTGCCTTTGAATTCTTTGGAGAAGCTCAGACCATCTGGTCCAATGACAGTCAGCGTCACGGCTGCGCGGGGGACGCTTACGTCAAACCTCACGCTGGATCCAAAACTGCTAACCGCTGCAAACTGGTTTCTGTCTACAGTCGATTGGGCCAGTACGAAAACATTGAAGCAGGCAACAAGAAAAACAATTCTGATCACGAGCGGTAGGTGATTTAAATTTTTCATTGGAAACCTTCCTAATCGGCGGGACACCGATTTATCAAGAGTGAGTGATAGCTCTCTAGGCACGGGGGACGTAGAAGAGCCAGTGTACGAGGTCACGTTTGAGACAGTTGCATATACAACCTGTGGCCCAAGGTGTCAAGAGTTTTAAAATCAGAACATCTCGCTGAGGTGCGTATGGAAAGATCGGTTTCATTCTGGTACCTGACCTATGCTTATGACAGATGATCTCCGTACGACAGCCTGTTAGACTGTCGTGCCGGCGCGTTACACTCTTAGCTCCTTAACACCACGACGACAGGCTAACAGCCTGTTGTACTTGAAAGGAAGAAAATGAAGCGCAGACAGTTCCTTAAGTCGGCGGCAGCAAGCGCAGCCGTTGTTGCAGTTTTGCCCAGGAGTCGCGTACTCGGCGCAAACGATCGCGTGCGGTTAGGTGCTATTGGCTTCGGCGCTCGCGGTCAAGAAGACATGCGCGAAGCGTTGAAACTGGAAAACGTCGAATTCGTCGCAGCGGCAGATGTCTACAATCGACGGCAAGACGAAGCTAAGCAACTTACTTCACAAGTCAAGGTCTTCGCGGACCATCGGAGACTCCTTGATCTAAAAGACGTCGATGCCGTAATTGTGGCTTCGCCGCTTCACTGTCACGCTCGTCACTTTCTCGACACCATCGCTGCAGGTAAAGATCTCTATAGCGAGAAGACTATGACCTGGTCAATCCAGGAGGCTGAAGCTTGTCGCGAGGCGGGACGCAAGTCAGATCGAGTTGTTCAGATTGGACTACAGCACCAAAGTTCGGGTCCATTAATGGATACGAAGGAATGGCTCAAGGACGGCATGATTGGGAAAATTACTCATGTCGAGTCCTGGATGAGTCGAAACACTCCGAGAGGAAAGGGCCAATGGGTGCGTCCTGTGCCTTCTGATTGCTCAACAGCCAACGTGGATTGGAATCTATTTCTGAATGGAAGACGGTCGAGGCCTTTTGATCCGTACAAGTTCATCAACTGGCGACTCTATTGGGAATTCTCAGGCGGCAATGTCACCGAAAACATGGTTCACCAGATCGCACTGATTATGCGCTCGCTCGATCTGCCATTGCCCACAGCGGCCTACATGTCAGGTGGTGTCTTTTCAGAAAAGGACGGACGCGAAGTGCCGGACACAATCGCCGTCACTTTAGATTTTCCAAACGATCTTACTGTCACGTGGCAATCGACATTCAGCAACAGCCATTACGGTTTGGGTGAACGTTATCTCGGCTCGCATGGCACAATCGAGCGGTTGGCGGGCGCGACGGACATGGTCACTGGTAAGTCACAAACAGGAGTCTGGTATTACCCCGAAAAGGTGAACCGTCCGGAAGGAACAGCGAGCGAAGGACATACTCACGATGTCAATCACATGGCGAATTTCGTCGATTGCATTCGTTCACGCAAAGAGCCCAACGCACCGGTTGAGATTGGGTATCGTTCAGCCGTTGCAGCGCACATGGCCAATCTTTCTTACCGTAAAGGTGAAAAAGTCACACTCGATGCGGTAAGAAGAATGACAACTGATTAGGTTTTGCTGTTTTTCAACGGCTGAGGCGTCCGTCCTCGGCCGCCCCGTCGAACAGAAGTCACCTTCCCCTTACACACGACAGCTCTTCTGTCGGAGCGCGTCCGTCCTCGGCCGCCCCCGTCGAACAGAACCATCATCGCTTAACACACGCAAGCTCTACTGTTGGAGCGCGTGCGCCCTCTGCCGCGCCCCTCGAACAGAACCACCTTCCCCTTACACACGAACCCTCTTCAATAGAGTGACGCCTCAATAGCCAAGCGGAGACATGTGTTCGACCTGGGGCAAGGACGGAAGCGCTCGTGTGCTAGGGGATGGTGGTTCTGTTGGACGGGGGCGGCCGAGGACGGACGCGCTCCGACAGAAGAGGTTTCGTGTGTTCGGGGATGGTGGCTTCTGATCGACGGTGGCGGCCGAGACACAGCCGAGATTTGCCGGCCAGATATTTTCAGGCAAAGCCGATTAAGCCTTTGCCGCCACTTGTCGAAGCAGCTCGTGAGGAATGTTTGATCCTGTAACTAATAACACGACACAGCGGCCCTCATAAGCCTTCGCAGTTTGAAGATATGCAGCGGTTGCGGCCGCGCCTGCCGCTTCTGCAATCACATGCTCCTCAAATAACAACGTTCGGATACCTTCAAGTAGTTCGCTTTCCGATAGCAGACAAACTTCATCGACTAACTCGCGTATCGCACGAACATTGCGCTCGAGCGGGACACATGTTGCCAGCCCATCCGCAATTGTGTCGCACGTGGCGGTCGTGATCACACGATCTTCGTGCCAGGATCGCACATAAGAAGGTGCTTGTGCAGCCTGAACGCCAACAATTTTGATATCAGGATTTCGTCGTTTTGCTTCTGCCGCAACGCCTCGAATCAAAGCAGTATCTCCCATCGGTACGATGATTACGTCCGTCGTTGGCAGTTCATCGAGGATTTCGGAGGCAATTGTCGCAGTACCAACAGGCACGAAGTCGTCATTGCCATCGTTAAGAAAATAGAAGTCGTTTTGTTCGGCGAATGACGCTGCCTCGTCTGCCAGGGCCTGGCTTATCGCTTCGACTTCCTTAACAGTGGCTCCGAGCGAGACGATGCGTGCGCGCTTGATTGGATTCGGGGATGTAGGAAGAAAGATCGTTGCGGGAAGTTGATTGAGACGCGCCGCGTAAGCGACGGCCGCGCCATGATTGCCGGTGCTGGCAGCTACGACACCTTTCAAAGGTCGCAGCTCAAGATTCTTCATCAGCGCGTACAGGGCTCCACGTGGCTTGAATGATCCGGTCGGAAGATCCGTCTCGAGCTTCAGAAATATTTGACTATCTGAATCTCTGCCCAATCGTTCCGTCCGAACTAACCGCGTCGGCCGAAGATATCGCCGCAACAACTCACGCGCATCGTTTACTTGTTCGCTCGTTATGATCATCGATCAGCTAGCTGGCGGAGTGTTACAGAATTCCTCGAAACAGTGAAGCGTGAGTGAGCCATCCGCAGATTACACAGATTACGCGGATTCAAATTACGCTGATCACCTTTCGGAATTAAATGCTTTTGAAATCTGCGTAATCTGTGTAATCTGCGGACTGCTTGCCGCAACTTTTTTAGCTCAGATTGAACCAATTTCAGTGGTTTTTCGCTGCCTTTCTGGACACAGTGAATAAGGGAAGCGCGCTTCAGATGGGTCGAATGAGAAAAGCGCAACTCTCATTTGCGTTGTACCTCGTTGCTTTTCACGCAGCCTGGACCGTGTGGGTCTTGCTGGGTTACCCGCGACTCCAGCTACTGGGTGAGCACACGATTCTATACATGTTGATTAATGTGGTGGTGCGCGCACTGGTGTGGGTGCTTCCCGTCTTTCTCTATCTTTGTTATGTGAAAGGCGTCGCTCCAGGCAGCTACCTGAAACTACGGAAACACTGGGCCCGAGGACTATTAGCCGCAGTCGCGTTCTCTATCTTGAATCTTCTATTCTTTGCGGCTCAACATGGCCTGCCTCATTTTCGCGCGCAGGGGATCACGTGGAATAGTGTTTTTAGTACGACTCTCCTCATCGGATTTATGGAGGAAATTCCTTATCGCGGCTTTATCTTTCAACAATTGAACGAATGGGTTTCGTTCTCGAAAGCAGCAGTACTTTCGTCTCTTCTTTTTGTCAGCATTCACTTACCAGGTTGGATCTCACTACATCTATTTAGAATTCACTTAGCGATTTTCATATTTGTATTCGGTCTCCTCATGGTGGGACTATTACGTCTTTCGAAGTCACTATGGGCTCCAATCGTAGCTCATAGTCTGAATGACTTTTTTTCGGTTGTCCTCTTTCGCATTTAAAACCTGCGTCGATTCAGTCGTAAGAATCTCAGTTTACCCCCGCTCCTACCCGACCTTATTTGTCGGGCACCAGCGGGGGTAAACCGCCCTTCCTACTTGTTCGATTCTGGGGAACTTTTGTCGTGCCTCTTTAGTACATGAAACATGCTCAATACTTTTCACGACCTGCGGTACGCCTTCCGTTCGTTGCTTAAACATCGCAATTTCACTATAGCGGCTTTACTTACGCTCGCTCTCGGCATTGGCATCAACACGAGCATCTTTACGCTGCTGTATTCGCTTGCGTTTCGTCAGTTGCCAGTCAAGAACCCAAACCAGGTCGTGAACGTTTACCAGCGGTTTGAAGGAGAGTACTCGCGCGAGGTCGAAGGTAGCCCCTCGTTCCTTTCTTATCCCGAATACCTTAACTATCGAGACCGAGTCAGAGGCCTTTCAGGTCTGACGGCTTCGTTCGATCTCAAATTGTATTTAGGCGGCAACAGCGTTGAAAAGATTGACGGGCTATTGGTCACGGACAATTACTTCTCAATGCTGGGAGGAACTACCACACTGGGTCGGACCTTTTCCGACAAAGAATGCCAGACGCCTCTGCAATGTCCTGTCGCTGTTCTTAGTAACGATTTCTGGCAGCGCAGGTTTGGGTCAGACGCAAGCGTTATCGGTACCTCAATCACGCTGAGTCGTCAGCACTTCACTGTGATTGGTGTGGCAGCACCGGATTTTCGCGGAGCAGAGATGACCGTTCCGGATGTCTGGATTCCGTTGACGATGCAGGAAGCCTTTATGCCTGACAGCAAGTTTCTGTCACGTCCGAACTGTAGCTGGCTAAATGTAGTGGGACGATTGAAGGACGATTCATCTTTAAAACAGGTGCAGGCTGAGATGCAACTGGTTGCCTCGCAGATGGATCAGGAGTATCCCGGACGCAAGTCAACTATTAGTGTGATGCCGGGGTCATATTTGAACTCTCCCGAAGTTCGCAGCCAGGGCACCCCGATCGCCGTGCTGGTAATGGCCGCAGTTGGCCTGGTGCTTTTGATCGTGTGCGCCAATGTCTCAAACCTTATGCTCGCCCGGGCCTCAGCGCGGCGAAGGGAAATTGCCGTGCGACTCGCGCTCGGAGCGAGCCGCTGGCGATTGATCAAATTGCTCATGACAGAAAGCGTACTTCTCGCAGTGCTCGGTGGCTTCGCGGGATTAGTCCTTTCAATGTTTGTACCTCCGATCTTGATGTCACTCATCCCGGAGGTCGGACTCGATATCAACTTGAAGCCTAATGTCACAGTTTTTCTTTACATGTTTTTGATTTCTCTCGTCACCGGTGTTGTGTTTGGACTAGCGCCGGCAATCGAGTCGACCAAGCTGGATCTGAACGCCGCACTTAGATCCGCAAGAAACAGAACGCGCGTCTCACGACCGCATCTGCGGAATCTTCTGGTCATTGGGCAAGTGTCGGTTTCGATGGTGCTACTGATTGGAGCAGGTTTGTTGGTGCGTACTCTAGAAAAGGCCCAATCCACCGACGTTGGATTCGATAGTAAGAATCTGATTGTTTTGTCGATGGATGTAACGCCACTGGGTTACGACGAAGCACGTGCTACCGCACTTCGTGCACAACTCGCCGAACGGTTGAAAGCTTTAGCTGGAATTAAGTCGGTGAGTAGTGCAGAAATTATGCCGTTTGCCGGCAGACGCGACGACGTCATGGATATCGAAGGCGGCGACTCAGGCCTCAGAGTGAACGCCAATGCAGTATCTCCCGAATATTTTCAAACGCTTGGGATTCCGCTAAGGCGCGGCCGGCAATTCACGGAAGAAGATGTCCGAAGTGGACAATCACCGGCAGTTGTTAGCCAGGCGACGGCTAACCGCTTCTGGCCAGGCGGCAACCCGATCGGTCAACGCTTCAGAGATGGTGACGGCAAATCCCACGAGGTTATTGGGGTCGTCGCCGATGTCAGTAGCACGTATATCGGTAAACTCGATGGGCCGTTTTTCTATACGACAGACTCACTGACGAACTTAAGCTCACACAGTTTTGTGTTGCGAACGAATGGGAATGTCAATGCGAGTTTGAATGCCGTAAGAGAAGCGGCGCGTTCACTGGATAAAGACGCTTTCTTCACGGTCGAGCCTTTGGACGAGAATGTGAGACGGACCCTGGAGCCGGCGAGAACCGGCGCGTGGTTTTCCGGCACCGTAAGTTTGCTCGCTTTGATTATCGCCGCAACTGGGATCTACGGAGTGTTGTCTTATAACGTGGTTGAGCGCACGAGCGAGATCGGCATTCGCATGGCACTGGGTGCTCAGCGGCGAACTGTTCTCTGGCTCATTGTGAGTGATGGATTGAAGCTGGCAATGATTGGCACCGCGATCGGTGTTGCGCTGGGAGTGGTATTAACAAAGGTGTTGGGATCGGTATTAGTTAGTCTTTCAGCAACAGATGCAATCACGTTTGTAACCGTCTCAAGTGGCGCCCTCGCTGTTTCATTACTGGCTTGCTACGTTCCGGCCAGGCGAGCCACGAAAGTGGATCCGTTGGTTGCGCTGCGAAATGAATGAGTCCGGCAAATTACATCCGCAGATTAAATAGCGAGCAGAGCCGCAACCGAAGCTATCTGATCCATGACTCAACTGAATTTGAACGTTTTCTTTGTGGATCTCTGTGTCTCCGTGTCTCTGTGGTGATAAAAGCGTCTCCATTCGCCACAGAGGCACGGAGACACAGAGACCCACAGAGAAGATCTGTCTAATGGGAGTCTAGGCTCTTGTTAAAATTCGCAACTTCTGGCTAAGAAAACAAGAAGTTGATCGTTTGGTACACAGAATACGCAGAAGACCAAAGTCCAAAGCCCATCAATGATCTGCTGCAATACAGACCGTCGTAATTCGATACTCGTCTAATTCCTTCAAACGAAACAAAACCCACCGTTTGGTTAGTCAGGACTTAGGCCCTCAGCTTGCCTAGTTCTACCTGGGTAATCTGTAAGGAGGTAAATATGAGTCCATTAGAAATCATCCTCATCGCCATTGTGCTTATTGGTCTGATAGTAGGTGTTTGGCTTGCCATAAAAGCAAAGCGCACAAAAGAACTGCGGTCTCGCTTTGGTCCTGAATACCAACGAGCCGTTCGTTCACAAGGCGACACCGGCGCCGCAGAAAAAGTTCTGCACCAACGAGAGCAACGCGTTTCCAGCCTGAAGATCGTGCCTCTCGATGAAGATCAACGGAGTCGATTCGCAGATAAGTGGGAACGAGAACAGGCTCACTTCGTTGACCAACCAAGAGAGGCGGTGGAGGCTGCTGACCGTTTGGTCGCGGAGGTAATGAGAGCTCGTGGATATCCAGTCAGTGATTTTGAGCAGAGAGTTGCTGATGTCTCTGTGGATCATCCAGTCGTGGTAGAGAACTATAGAATCGCTCACGACATCGCGGTCAGAGACAGCCGGGAGCCGATCAGTACAGAAGAACTCAGAAACGCAATGCTTCATTATCGTGCTCTGTTTGCTGACCTGCTTCATGATGGTGGAAAGTACCCGATAAGAGATGTGCGGCCTGATAATTCGAGACTAGCGAGGGGGGCGGGAAGATGAATTCAAACGAACAATTGAACGAGAACCGTGAAGCGCGGGAAAAACCACGCCAGAACATTGAGATGGAACGCGTCGACGATCGAGAGCAACAAACAATAAGCACTCGCGATCTCGCAGGAGGTGCAGCAGCGGCCAAAACTGCACGAGCACAGGATAATAATCGCGAGCCGCAACTTGACGAGAGGAATAACGCGACCCCGCTTTTTGAAACTGGCGAAGCGGAATCATTACGATCGCGTTGGATGAATATCCAGACGCAGTTCGTTGATGAACCACGGCGTTCCGTGGAGCAAGCTGATGAGCTGGTGGCCAGTGCGATGAAACGATTGGCCGAAATTTTTGCCAACGAACGCGAAACCCTCGAGCAGAACTGGGACCGTGGAGACGACGTATCGACTGAGGATCTACGCGTAGCATTGCAAAGATATCGATCGTTCTTCGACAGACTATTGTCGATTTAGGTCATCACACTCCGGAGGAGTGCGATGTTTATAGCTCGTGAACGCCGCGAAGCTTCGCACTCCTGTAGGAGTGCCATGTTGTCATAGGGTCGATGTCTATGAATTTGAAGCGTGCACCAGGTTTCTTCTAGCTGACATTGCACTCCTACCGGAGTGCCTCTTTTTCTTCTCCGTACCTATAAACATCGCACTCCTCCGGAGTGACGACTGCGCTGTTGAAGTGAGGTGTTCATGTAGGAAGTCGAACACATCGTGTTCCCATGCTCCCATCGAAAGATAGATGATGCCGTGACCTTCACTCGGTGTTCTACCAAATGGGGGATAGATCTTTAGCAGATGTGTCTTGCCCTGACTTGCCATCTCTGCATCCAGCGCCGTTCCTGGTGCTGTTGAGTAATCGTTTTCTACATATACGAAGAACACCGGACTTGCTAACTTCCGCACTGCTGAAGTGAGGCTCTCGCGCAAATAGCTCGAACGAACCCAACTCCCTGCCGCTCCTCCAAAACTAATCACCGCACGTATATGCGGATCCTCGGCCGCGAGTACCAACGCAAGCGAACCGCCAAACGAATGTCCGACGATCGCAACGCGCCTCGAATCTACACCTGGCAACGATCGCAACACAGCTAAGCCATTGCGTTCCTCGTCGAGCTGCTCGCCCTCAAGCAGTTTCAACTGTAATTGGTTTGCGGCGTCGTCACCTTTGCTGGTGCGTTCGCGCGTCACGACGGCGGCACTCTCCTCACCTTGAGTGGAGGAGAGACCTTGTCCACTTCGGTACAATGCCAGGAAAACATAGCCATGCTGCGCGAATAGTCGACCGAGAGCATTCGGTGAAGGAGGCTGACCACTTCCGGGGCAAAAGAGAACTGCGGGAAACGGACCGCGGCCTTTGGGTCTGTAAAGAAGAGCGCGCAATTTCAGGGAACCGCTCCGCACTATCACAACCGACGGCCGAGTTACTTGTTGACTGTTGGTGGTTATCGCAAAGGTAAAGAGTGAGAAGAGAAGTAGAATGCCTGAGCGCATAGTGCATTTACTATACAGGACAAAGCGTCAGTGCCACCTCGCTCTTTGGAGTGCGACGGCCTGCCGTCGCTTTGTTAGAAGGTTACCTACCCGAGAGACCTGCGGTGACAAAGCGACGGCAGGCCGTCGCACTCCAAAGAGCCTTGCTTCCCGCGCTATTCCATCCGAGTTGCATTCGCGGTGGCGCAACCGCTTGCAGTCAGATTCCCTACCGTATCGAAGAATTCGGTATGTGCATAGCTGGAAAAAGTGTCCCCATCAGCTGCGAGCTGGATGTCTTGAGTTAATCTCTGCGTCGATACCCAGGCGCCAGCGGGACTGAAAATGAAGGCTTCATCAACTGCGTGGTAACTCTGCCCGCCGGTATGACTCCAAATCCCATGATCCGGAGATCGCAATCCAGTAGCTAAAACAGTTGACGTTCCTGTCAACGTCCCACCGTTTGCAAAAGTCAACAGAGCTGGAAAGGTTCTTATTTCTGCGCCAGTCTGACAATTGCGTAGCGTGACTTGCACACGCCATGTTCCTTCGATTCTTCCGCCGCTTGACTGCGACTCCTGACGTTTTGCGGAGGCACTCATGGAAAGTAAGGCCACGGCTAAAGTCAGAGTGGTAACGAGAGCGAAACCGGCGAGCGTTCGTGTTAAGGTTGATTTCATTTCTGTTCTCCTTGACTATGATTTTGACGGCGTGACCATAGTCTTCCGGCATGCTATTGAAAGTCCTTAGACCGTTCTGAATATTTCTGAAGGTTTGAAGTGACGATGAACCAGCCAGGAACTTCTTGCTATGAATTCGGCGAGTTTCGAGTCGATATAGGCCGGAGAATCCTTTTGCAAGCTGGCAATACGATCGCGCTCACGCCACGACAGTTCGACACACTTCTTTACCTGGTTGAGCATTGCGATCGGGTCATCACTAAGGAAGAGTTGATGAAGGCGATCTGGTCCGACGCGTTCGTCGAAGAGAACAACTTAAACCAGAGCGTCTCGGCGATCCGTCGCGCCCTCGGTGAACGAAGAGGTGACAATCGTTACATCATCACTGTGCCTGGGGTCGGTTATCGATTTGCGGCGCCTGTGAAACTCGTGTCATCAGTTGAACACAGGGCTGCACGCGGGAGTCTTGCAGTACTGCCTTTCAAGCCGCTGCTTGAGAAAGAGCGCGACGAGGCGCTCGAACTGGGTATGGCTGACTCTTTAATCATACGGTTGAGCAATAGCCGCGACATGATCGTTAGACCACTCACCTCAGTTCGCCGGTTTAGCGGTTTAGAGCAAGACGCGCAAAGCGCTGGAAGGGAACTGGACGTCGAGTCAGTGCTCGATGGCAGTATTCAACGTGCCGGTGCTCGCATTCGTCTCACTGCAAGATTGACTGACGTTGCGGATGGCAGGTCGCTTTGGGTTGGTACGTTTGATGAAGAGTTTACAGATGTGTTCTCGGTACAGGATGCGATTTCTGAGCGAGTTGCCGGAGCCCTTCAGATGCACCTGGGCGCTGAAAAGAAGCGTCACACTGTGAGCACGCGCGCCTACGAACTGTATCTGCAGGGTCGCTATCATTGGAGCAGGCTAGTGCCGACCGAAGTGCGGAAAAGCATAGAATTTTATGAGCAGGCAATAGCGGTCGATCCAAACTATGCGTTGGCTTATACAGGTATCGCTGTTGCATACGTCTCTTTATCAATTGCAAGTGATGCGAAACCAGCGGAGTCTTTTCCTAAAGCAAAAGCTGCTGCACTGAAGGCAGTCACCCTGGATGAGTCGCTTTCAGATGCGCATGCGTACTTGTCGTTCATCCATTTTTGGTTTGACTGGGATTGGGCCGCCGCAGAATCCGAAGTGCGACGAGCGATTGCTCTGAATGCAAACTCAGCTGAAGCTCACCGCGGTTATGGGATCCTGTTATCACAACTGGGCCGGCAGGACGAGGCAATAGTTGAGGGGACGCGTGCCCGTGAACTCGATCCGCTGGCACTGATCACGAGGACAAACGAAGCACTGTTTTTCTATTACTCGAATCAATTGCCTGTTGCTGAGGACAAACTTCGTGCAGCGCTGGAACTGGAACCAAACTTTTGGATTGCCTTACTGTCAATCGCGAAGGTGTATGTGGCGCAGGGACGGTACCGTGAAGCGATTGCAGAGCTGACGAAGGCGAGGAAGTTGTCTGGTGGAAGTGCGCAACCCTTGTCGATGCTTGGTTACACGTTCGCGATTATGGGTGATCGAGAAGGGGCATTCGAAGTGCTAAATGAATTGGAGACGCTGGCCGGTAAACGTTACGTTCCACCGTATAACTCCGCCCTGGTTTACAACGGTCTGCACGACGACGACAACACGTTTGAGTGGCTCGAGCGTGCGTACGCAGGGCGTGACGTGTTGTTGGCGGCATTCATTAAAACGGATCCAGTCTGGTCGCGCCTTTATCACGACCCACGCTTCCAAGATCTGCTAGCGCGGATGAACTTATGATCACTCCGGAGGAGTGACATGTTTATAGTTGTCGACTGTCAGGAAATTGTGCACCCCGTTAGGGGCGATGTTTGGGTTTAGTTGGTGTGATGCGCTGAGTCGTCAAGCCGTACAGAAATTGTGCACGGACATCGCACTCCTAAAGGAGTGCGAGATTCGAATCCTTCATAGGCTATAAACATTCCACTCCTCACGGAGTGACGGCATAAGGCGGTTCGCCAAAGACGTAACAGGAGATCGTTATGAAGTTCAAAGCACCAGCATTCGTCGCGTTGATTCTGACAGCGATCCTCCTGTCACAAACTTCATCGGCTGCGGTCCAGGACGGCTCATCCGATGCTGCACGCATCGCCCGCCTTGAAATCCTCCTCGAAAGTCTGCGACAGGATCTGAAGATACCGGCTTATTCCGCTGCCATCGTAAAAAATCAAAAAGTGATTTGGGCTAAAGGCTTCGGCTATGCAGATGTCGAGAACAAGATTCCCGCGACTGAACATACTGCTTATCATCTCGCTTCTCTAACCAAGACGTTTGCTTCCACGATCCTGATGCAGCTGGTCCAGGAGGGAAAGGTGAAGCTGGATGATCCCGTTTCGAAGTACGGCATTACGCTAGAGAGCAATGGAGTTATTCGAGTGCGCCACTTGCTCTCTCACACCTCAGAAGGAAATCCCGGAGAGCAGTACCGTTATAACGGCAATCGCTTTTCGGAACTGGATAAGGTAATACAAGGGTCCACTGGCAAGTCTTTCGCCGAACTTCTCATCGCCAATATCCTCGATCCTCTTGGCATGAATGAGACGGCTCCGAACGTTCCTCGAATTCGCGGCACAACATCACCAAACACCGCAGGTCAAGCGGCAGAGGCCGAAGTTAAAGCGGCAGTTATGGACATCGTTGGAGGCTTCAATTCCGGCAACATCGATCAAGTTGAGCGACGCCTCGCGCCGCAGCAAAACCGTTTTCCAGCCGAGGGAGGTCTCTTAACTTCTTTTGTTGACGCGGCTCAGATCAGAGGAGCACTAACGGCTGGCTTCAAGTTGAAGTTTGAGGTCCACAATCTCGAAGCGGCCGTTTACGGCGACAGCGCGTTAACAACGTTCATTATGAACGGAACCATCACGCCTCTAAATCAGCCGCCACGCATTCAAGGTCCGTGGAGGAGTTCATACTTCTGGACCAAACAAGACGGTATTTGGAAACTGGTTCATGCGCACCAGTCCCCGTTGGAGGGAGCGATAATTACGGAGAAGCACCAGGAAAGATTCGACACCGTTTCAAAGATACTCGCGCAACCCTATGCGCTCGACCGCGATTTTAAGATCGCGAAGATCAGCTACCCTCAGAGCTTCAGCACTGCCGCCGGATTAATCTCAACAGTTCTTGATATGGCGAGGTACGACATTGCTATCGATCAGAACAAGTTTCTCACGAAAGAAACTCAACAACTCGCTTTCACGCCAACTCTGTCAACAAAGGGCGAGACGCTTCCTTACGGCCTGGGATGGTTTACGCAGAATTACAAAGGCACGAAGTTGATTTGGCATTACGGCTACTGGACCGGTAACTCATCATTTATTTTGAAGGTGCCCGAACGAAACATCACGTTCATCATTATGGCGAACTCTGACAATCTCAGCCGTCCCACAGACCTCGGTTCGGGTGATGCCCTAACCTCTTCCGTTGGGATGGCGTTTTTGAAGACGTTTATTTTCCCGGAGAAGTTCGGAGAGAGCATTGCTGAGATTAGTTGGAACACTCCGGTTGCAGAATTGAAGAATCAACTCAACGCCGTAGCGGCAAAACCCTACGCCGATCTCTACCGCACAGACCTGGTCACAAAGTTCAGGGTCTATCAAAGCGTGGGACGTGGCACCGATGCTGAGCAGTTGATGAAAACGTATGGAGCACTCTATTCCAAGCCGATGCCCGATGATCTGGTGAAGCTGCCAGTGGTTGCGCAGATCGTTCAGGTGTTGGATAACGAAGATAAGAGTGCGCCGTTTACACTGACGAGTAATCAGCACGTGCGTATTTTCGCAATTGGCGAAGGTCAGGCCGGTGAAATGTTTGATTATGGTTGGATCGAAGACGACAAAGGCTCACGCGTGTGGGAGATGAAGGAGCCGCAGACCACACATGCAGGTGGCGCCGGCAAGAATCGGAAAGTTGATGTACAAATCAATCTGCCGGCAGGGAACTACAAGTTGCGATATAAAACTGATGATTCACACTCGTTCGATCACTGGAACGCGCTGCCGCCCGATATTAATTTTTGGGGAATCACTGTCTATAAGGGATGAGTCTAATTGGATCCGGCTTGGCCAGTTGTTGTGAGGCATGGCTCTGCCCTGCCGTAAGCAAGCGATAAATTGGTTTTGGGCTTCGCCCTCGATGTGTTTCCAATTCAAGAGCGTGAGGGCGTAGCCCAACTGAAATCTAAGCTTGCTTACGGCAGGGCAGAGCCCTGCCTCACAACAGCTGGCAAAGCCGGACCCGCGTAACCTACGCGAGCTTGCGAACTCGAGCAGGCAGGCGGGGACGCCAACAACTATTGAAATCAGCGGTGTCGCCGTTTTGCAGGAAACAAACCCGACATCAACAGCGTACCAGTGCTGATATGAACACCACCGCGCTCAACCCACGCAAACCCCTCCGAGTGTGGCCCGGCATCGTTCTAGTCATGGTGCAATGGTTCGCTTGGTTGGTCATACCTTTCTTTCTACCTGACAAAATTCTCTTCGCAATGGCAGCTACTGCCATATGCGCGTTGGCTATCGCCTTGTGGTGGTTAATCTTCAGCCGTGCGCCGTGGTACGAGCGTGTCGCCGCGCTCATCATTATCGTCCTCGCGGTGATCGGAACAAAGCGCATTGTCCACGTATCGATTGCAACGGGCAGTTTTGGGTTTTTGCTTTTCGTCCTTGCGATCCCGGTTATGAGCCTTGCGCTTGTTGCCTCGGCGGCGCTCAGTCGCCGGCTAGCGGCAGGGCCGCGCCGTGTCGTGATAGTTGCAGCAATAGTGGTTGCGTGCGGACTCTTTATGGTGATTCGAACCGGCGGTGCTACCGGGGATTTCAAACAAGATTTCCACTGGCGCTGGTCGAAAACGCCGGAGCAGCGGCTCCTGGCCCAGGGCGCTAATGAAACTCTAGCGTCGCCCTCAGTCCCTGTCGCAACAGACAAAACGCAAGCCGAATGGCCTGGCTTTCGAGGACCTCAGCGCGACAGTGTCGTTCACGGTGTTCAGCTAAAAACTGATTGGTCGTCGTCACGACCGATCCAACTGTGGCGCCAGCCTGTTGGCCCAGGCTGGTCATCATTTGCGGTTCATGCCGGCCGCCTCTATACACAGGAGCAGCGCGGTAACGACGAGATCGTAGCCTGCTATGAATTGAGTACAGGCAAACCGGTATGGAGACACAGCGACGCGGCTCGGTTCTGGGAGTCGATTGGCGGTCCCGGTCCGCGCGCAACGCCCACGTTCAGCAACGGTCGTGTTTATGCAATCGGCGCAACCGGGATCCTGAATGCGCTCGACGATCGTAATGGCGGCGTCGTGTGGTCGCGTAATGCAGTGTCTGACACCGGTGCGAAAGTTCCGGGCTGGGGTATCGCCGGGTCTCCATTGGTAGTCGGCGATCTTGTAATTGTCGGTGCTTCCGGTAACCTGGCTGCTTATGACGTCGCCACTGGCAAGCCGCGCTGGTTCGGTCCGCACGTCGGCGATAGCTACAGTTCACCACAGCTTGTAACCATCGACGGAGTCCAGCAGATCGTGTTGATGACTTCAACTGGCGCGACTAGTGTTGCACTCACCGATGGCAAGCTCCTTTGGACTCACTCATGGCCGTCTGAGACGCGGATTATGCAGCCGGCCGTGGCTGGTGATGGGCAACTTATGATCAGTGTTGGCGACGGAATGGGTGGAAACGGAACGCGCCTGATCGCCGTGAAGCACGCATCGAGCGAATGGTCCACCGAAGAGCGTTGGACTTCCGAGGATCTTAATGCGAACTTTACAGACTCCGTCATTCACAAGGGTCACGTTTTTGGGTTCGACTGGGGAACCTTGACGTGCATAGACCTCAAAGATGGAAAGCGCACGTGGAAGAGCCCGCAGCACGGCTTTGGTCAACTCTTACTGCTCCCGGATCAGGATCTGCTGCTGGTGTTGTCGGAGAAAGGAGAGCTGGTGTTGGTGAAGGCGGTGCCCGATCAATTCACTGAGCTCGCGCGCTTCCCCGTGCTCGAGGGCAAGACCTGGAATCATCCGGTGCTGGTTGGAGACGTCGTGCTGGTTCGCAACGATCACGAGATGGCCGCGTTCCGTCTGCCCGTTGCTCAGTGATGTCTGATGTGTGTGATTCGTGAAATCTGTGGCTAATTTTTATTGTGCCCGTGTTCTATGTGATCATTCTAGGCGTGGATGATAACCGAGATCGGATCAGCACGATCAACCAAAAAACCAGGATGCCGCAAAGCAAAAATACAAACCAGTATTGTCTGGACGGTATGCGGTTCATGCGGTAGCTCAGATGCACGCTATTGAGTCGATACGTTTCAAAAACGATGGACCAAAGAATCAGGACGAACAATCCGACGAGACTCGCACCAACGGACATGACCGCCGTCATGATCCAGAAGTTTGCTGGTTCGTCTAAGTCAAATCTTCGACGCATTCTGCCAACCAGGTAATACGAGGCTGCTACAAAAAATAAGGCAAAAGATAAAATCGCGGCTAAGTCGGCCAGAACGTCTCGCTCCTGTGAATACTGACGAACGAGAGCCACATCAACAGAATGTTGGCGCGCGACTCCATTAAAGAGAGACTCCATACACTCATCACGCCGCGCCTCATATTCCCGTCGGTGGGGGAAGCGTTCGTCAGCCCAACGGATGGCTACATCTTCGGCTGTGACAGCATCATCGCGGAGGTGATGAGGGTCAGAGGGGTTCTGAAGGTTTAAGGTGTGATGATCCTCTTCAATCCAGGCGCAATTTGCCGAGATCGGATGATCACCTGGTCGGACACAACTGCCGAGCACCAGCGTGAGAATCAAGACAGGGAGCAGCTTCATTTGACTCTTAGACATGAGTCTAACCCGAAAGTTCCCAGAGGATTCAAGTCCGAGCGTGTAGTCCCATAATCTCCCGATCCTTGCGTCTCTGCTAGAATGCCCGCCCAATGATCTCCCGTCACTTCAACTGCCCCTCTTGTTCGAAAGAGATCAGTGTCGACTCAGCTGCCTGTCCGAGTTGCGGCACTGTACTCGACGATGGAGCTACTCAAAGATTCGAAGCGCGCAAGACCCCAACTCAATCCGCAACCCGGTCGTACGATTCCATCGATAACGCTCGTTTTGTTCCCGGCGCGATCCTTCTCCAGCGATATCGAATCGTAGGCCTACTAGGCAAAGGGGGCATGGGTGAGGTATATCGAGCCGACGATCTCAAGTTGGGCCAAGCCGTCGCACTCAAGTTCCTCCCGGATCATCTCTTAAGCGACGGCGCAGCGCTGGCCAGGTTTCACCGTGAAGTGCGCGTCGCGAGACAAGTAAGCCACAAGAACGTTTGCCGCGTTTACGACATCGGTGAGACCGATGGCCGTGCCTTTCTTTCGATGGAATACATCAAAGGAGAAGAGCTCTCGTCTCTGCTGCGCCGCATCGGCAGTCTTCCGATTGATAAATCGATTCAACTCGCACGTCAGATTTGTGCAGGTCTCAACGCTGCTCACGACGTGGGAGTGCTGCACCGTGATCTAAAACCCGCCAATGTAATGATCGACGGTGACGGGAACGCTCGTATTCTCGACTTCGGATTAGCAGGTTTATCAGAGGAGTTTTCAGAGCACGAGCTGGCGGCGGGCACGCCTGCATACATGGCGCCTGAACAGTTGGAGGGAAGAGAACAAACAGTTAAGACCGACATCTATTCGCTGGGTCTCGTGCTCTATGAATTGTTCACCAGCAAGAAAGCTTTTGAAGCAAGAACGATTGGTGAATTAATTGAGATGCGACGTAACAACACCACGCCGACATCGTTAACGTCACTTGTCAAAGACATTGATCCAGTAATCGAGCGCGTCATTGAGCGTTGTTTGCAAACGGATCCGTCGCTCCGTCCCTCGTCCGCTTTGCAAGTAGCCGCCGCATTACCCGGTGGCGATCCAATCGCTGCCGCACTCGCCGCTGGTGAAACACCCTCACCGGAGATGGTGGCTGCTGCACCAAAACAAGGAATTCTTAGTCCAATCGTTGCGGGCAGTTTGCTCGCGGCAGTTGTACTGTTGCTTGGTCTTGGTAGTTGGCTTACGAAATACACCGCCATATATCGCCTCGCGCCTCTCGGCGACTCTCCTGAAGTCTTGCGCGCCCGTGCACGAGATGTCGTGAAGGATTTGGGTTACAGCGAGGCGCCGGCAGATTACGCTGATGGCTTTGTCCTGAAAGGTGACTACCTGGATTACATTGCCAACAACGATCCGTCGCCACAGCGCTGGGAGAAGATGGGCAATATTCCGCCCGGTCCATATCGTTATTGGTATCGTCAGAGTCCCCGTTATTTCGAAACGATTGAGACGATAGAGGTCACTAAACCCGCGCTCGACGTGTCCGGTATGGCTAGTTTGTACCTGGACATGAGTGGTCATCTGCGATGGTTCCTCGGCGTTCCTCCACAACTTGAACCGCAAACAGGCGAAGGCGTAAACGCCGATTGGTCTGTTCCGTTTCATGCTGCCGGCCTTGATCTTAAGAACTTCCAACAGGTCACATCAACACGGGTTCCGCTGCACGCATATGACGAGCGCGCCGCGTGGGATGGAATTGACGCCACACATCCGAATGAAAAGCTTCACGTTGAAGCCGCAGCCTTTCACGGACGTCTTGTTTACTTTGAAACGATATATCCATGGGACCGCCTGGGAAGACAGGAGCAACCCAGCGAGAGTTGGGGCAGCAAGGTTCTTACCTACATGCTCATCGTGATTTTTCTTTTTGCCTTATTCGGAAGTGCGTTGTTAGCACGAAGAAATCTCCGACTTGGGCGCGGCGATCGACGTGGCGCAATGCGATTGGCAATAGTGTTTTTCGTTGTGAGAATGCTTTACTGGGCGTTTGCGTCACATCACAACGGCCTCGCCGATCTAGAGTTCCGGCTGATCATTTTTCATCTTGCTTTCTCGGTTTTTCTCGCGGGTTTTCTGTGGCTCCTCTACGTCGCGCTGGAACCGTTTGTTAGAAAGAAGTGGCCGGCTTGGATCATCTCGTGGAGTCGTTTGTTGGCGGGAGACTTTCGCGATCCGCTCGTCGGTCGTGATCTTTTGATTGGAACCGTGATAGGCGCGAGTCTGATCGTGGTTTCAGGAATTTCCAGAATTGCGCCGAATTGGATTGGAAAGGCAACACCAGTAAACGATACTCCCGGTGCGGCCATACTCGATACGCATCTGTTCTTCGGTCGTTTCGCCTCCCAGCTTTCAGCAGGGCTTTTCCTCGCCTTCATCTGCGTTTTTCTCCTGCTAGTATTTGTCGCTGTGTTGCGGAGTGAAATGGCGTCGCTGATCATACTCGGGATACTCATCACTGTAATGGGGTCGCTGATCACAAACTCAAGCATGATAATGGTGCCCTTCAGTGCTGTGTCGGCACTGCTTGTCGTGTTTGTGTTGCATCGCTATGGGCTGCTCACGTTGATTGCCGCTCTCTTCGTCGCGCATCTTTACGTCTTCTTCCCGATCACAACAGACTTCACCGCCTGGTACGCAACCGACTTCACAATCGCATTGGTCATTTGCCTGGTGCTGGCCGGGTTTGCGGCTTATGCGTCCGTTGGTGGATCGAAGGTGTTTTCGGTTGAAGGTAGTCACTAGAGTTATTGCCCTGGAAATTTGATTATTTAGAAAGTCTCTGCGACCGTGGGATCTATCTGCGTGATCAGTGTAATCTGTGGCTGATTCAACCTAAGTAATCTGCGAGTAAAGCGAGGACAAAGTGAGATATCTCTTCGTGTTAGTTGCGACTCTTCTGCTGCCGTTGTTGGTCACGTCGCACGCGAAAATTACGAATACGAATGCGCTTGTCGCGGCCATGCAGAAGCAGTACGGAAAGTCCTGGTACAAAACCGCCACCTTCGTGCAGCAAACCACAAACTTTCAGCCTGATGGAACCTCCAAGGTCGAAACCTGGTACGAGGCGATGTCAGTACCCGGTAGTCTGCGTATCGACTTCACGCCAACAAGTGCCGGCAACGGCATCCTGTTTACAGATGGCAAGATTTTTGTATTCAAAGACGGCAAGGTCGATGCCACCCGGCCGTTCGAGCATCCGCTTCTCATTCTTGGCTTCGACATCTATCGCTCGCCGGCAAGTGATGTGACTGCGAAATTGCAGGCGCTGAAATTTGATCTGTCCCAATTTAGAGAGGATAGCTGGCAGGGAAGAGCAGTCTATGTTGTTGGCGCAAAAGCCGGCGACTTGCACTCCCCGCAGTTCTGGATCGACAAGGAGAATCTTTACTTTGTCAGAATGCTTCGTCCCGGGGGAAAGGATGGCAAGGAAACGCAGGAGACCCAATTCAACAAGTACCAGAAACTTGGCGGCGGCTGGATGGCGCCTGAAGTGATCTTCACGGTGGACGGCAAGGTTGTTACCACAGAAAAATATTCCGAGATTCGTAGTGACGTTACATTAGATCCAAAACTTTTCGATCCGCAGTTCTGGACGACGGTGCACTGGAAGGAGTGACACGCACCCCCCTGTGAGTGGAATGTTTATAGCTCGAAGATAGTTAAAGCTAGAAAGTTCCCAGGGGATTCTTCTCTGTGTATCTCTGTGTCGCCGTGCGTCTGTGGTGATGAAATCGGTTTACCACAGAGGCAGGGAGACAAAGAACTACACAGAGAAGATCTCTGGTGGGGATTTCACATCACGCTAGTACTTCACGCATAAACCGCTGTTCGTGTTATTTCCTGTGATGCTCGTGGATCGCGAATGAGACCTACATCTAATCGTCTGCTGGTCAAATAATCAGAAGCGCGAGACCGCTAATCATCAACGCAATCATCCAAACCACATCAACGTTGAACCAGGCACGACGCAATAACGACAATCCAAGTTTTTCGTAGACCAAAAGAGCAATCAGCAGCGACACCAACAGATATCCCGCGCTATGAACCACAACGGCCACCAGCCATTGCGAAGGATCATTCAAGGAAGGCATCTGTTGAGGAGCGAGGTGACCGGTATGACTCGCGTGTGAACTGTGATCGGAACCGAGCAGCACCGGCAAGAGCATTAACCCTGCTCCGTGGGCGGAGGCCATCAGAAACGACCACAACGTTAGATCGCGAAACCCTACTTGCATCCCCACCCACTTCGGATGGCGAGAGCGAATAAAGCGTGAAAGGCCAAAAGCAAACAGTATTGCTGCCGCGCCGTATCGAACCCACGTCAAAGGCAAGCTCGCCTGGGCCAGCCACAGGAGTCCCACTACAAGGACAATCGAAATCGCATGACCAATGGCAATCGGTGGTATTGCCATTAACACCGCACGGCGGCTCCTATTCTGTAGTCCTAACGACACAGCGAAGAGCCAACCCATTGCGGGGTTAATTCCGTGGTAGGCGCCGAGACCAAATAGGATCAGCAACGGCCACACTCGGCTCATGGATAGCAGTAGGAGTCAGACGAGCAATCGCCGCCTTCCAAACGAATTTGGTGGGCTCGATAACCGTCAAACTCAACAAAAAATTTCGGATCCACGGAAAGTCCACCAGCAGGATCAACGTCGAGTTTTGCCATCCAACTACGTATGCCTTCGGGATAGAACTGCTCATCCCAGGCGTGATAGAGCGAGTTTGTGAAGTACACACGTCGACCGTCCCGACTCACTTCGACCATTTGTGGCGCCCCATTCAAAGGTTGGTCCGGGTTCTTCGGATGTGGTGTTCGACGGACAATTCCTCCCAGGTGAACCGAGCCGGTCAGCTTCGGGTTGAATGGATCAGAAACATCGTATTGCCGCATTTCACCAGTGCCCCAGCAAGAGACATACAGTTGGCGATCGTCGAGGGAGAGATTGATATCGGTCACTAACGGCGGGACGGCTTTGAAGCCTTGGAGTAATGGAGGCAGTTGTTCGGCTTCTGCAGGCTCGGCCGGGATTTCGATCACTTTCGTTACTTTCCATTCATCGTTGTCGCGATGCCACAGCCATATCGAACTCGATAAATCTTTAAGTGATACTACAACGCCGACAAACCCGTAAGCTTTTGTCGGATCATGAGCAGCACGTAACTCCAAAACCAATTGTTGTTCAGCGCCAAGATCGACCGACTGCTGATGTTTCCTACGTCGCAAATCCCAGAAGTGCAGCTGATGACCGTATTTGCTATTGAGAAGAAGGTCTGGCACCAAACCGTTTTCAATCATGTTTGGTGTGCCCCACTCGCTTGTGATCATCGTGTCGTGCCCGAGATGCCACCAAAAGTCGTAAGCGAGATATTGTGGCCCACGTTCAACTTCCCATTGTCCCAACACATCGAAGGAGAAATGGTCCAAGAGAAAGACTCCTCCCGGCCCTTCGCCTTCCGGATTTCCCAAACCACTCACATAGATTCCTTCTGGCCCGCAATGAATGGTGTGAAATCTCGAATAGCCGGTCCGTTTAAAGACCTCCTCTGGTTCAATAACCTTTACAATCTGTGGATTTCTTGGATCAGGTTTGGTGTCAAGAATGTGGATTCGAGATGAACGCAAGCCGGGCACAACCAGATAGCGACGTTCAATGTGCGGATGTGGCGCATAAGGACAGAGTGCGGAGCTGCAGGCATTCCAACCAAAGTGATGGAGCTCATCGCCAGGTTTCGGCATGTCTACTTTCCCCACCACTGTGCCGTAAGTGGGAGACGCGGGAGCCAAGTCGACAACAGTCATCGCATCGCTTTTTCCATTCTTATTGGGATTGAAGGCCGCTACGTATGCGAGTGTTTCAGCGGGCGCCTGCATTGCCATGCGCGGCGACGGATAGAAAGTGGGATCGGGTTTCCATTGGACCATAAGAGTTTCTCCTTCCGGTCTGGTTGAATACCGACTTGAATGTCAGGGGACTGGGCCGTCGTTATGAATTGAAAGTGGTGCTAACGATAACCCTTCTTTCGAGGAATGCAAAGCTGTCCAGGACACCCTTGGTCTCTGTGCAACCTCTGTGCTCTTGTCTCTCTGTTGTGATTTCTCAGCGCCTATTCCGGTTACGTGCGAGGGAAGGATGCTTTGTGAAGTCAGTGATGACGGATGCACGGCGATGGTACGCAACTCGGTGATACATTTCGATCCGCAGTTCTGGACCACCGTACACTGGAAGGAGTGACCCTTCACTTTTCTTCACTAATCAACACCGCATCACTCGCCGTACTTCCTCTTGCTAACGCCAGCTTCCGCCCATCACGCGAAAAACGCAAACGTGACAATGCCATCAGATTTGAAGTCTGTGATCTGCTTCGCTGCCCCACCTCGGAACGAGCCATTCGATCTGCACGCTCGTGAAATACAGAATGCCGCGATTCGTCGCGAAATAGAATCCCTCCTGTAAAAATTGACAGTTACTTGTCGTCCCGATGACATCTAGCCTTCCAAAATGGTCAGAGTCTATCCAACTCCGAAGCTGCTTGAATCGGGAGAGTTCGAATGATTGTCACTTGCCTGCAACTTAAACCAATCAGAAAGATCTTTCGGCTTTTCATTGCACTAGGTTGTGGCGTAGCTCTGTTGGGCAACGCCATTTTGCCAGTTCGAGCAGAGTCAGGCCCACTTATACAGAATGCAGTCAAGATCCCTGCGGATCAGCTTGATTCACTGGTGGCGCCCATCGCCTTATACCCTGACAATTTGCTCAGCCAGACACTAGTGGCATCAACCTACCCTCTTGAAATTATCCAACTTCAACAATGGCTGGATAAGAATCAGGAGTTGGCGAGCAATCAACAGACCTTGGCGGACGCCGTTAAGAAGCAACCATGGGATCCGAGCATTCAGGCAATGGCTGCGTTACCCGATGTAGTAAAGCGCCTCGCAGACGACATTCAATGGACCAGTGATTTGGGTAATGCC
>DASYPT010000004.1:0-116274 GCA_036006355.1 Pyrinomonadaceae bacterium
GCCGACGATAACCCCGAGTGGGTCAACGACATTCTGTCAAGGTGGCAGCGTCACGCTCACTTCGAGTAGCGCAAGTGGGAATCAATGGTATCTGAACGGTAATCCAATTGGCGGCGCCACGAATCAACAGTTCGTCGCCACAGCTTCGGGTAATTACACGACCATAGTGACGAGCGGAGGTTGCAGCAGTTCACCTTCGGCGGCGGCCGTCGTTACGGTAAACCCGATACCGCCAACACCAACGATCACACCAAACGGGTCAACAACATTCTGTCAGGGTGGGAGCGTGACGCTGACTTCCAGCAGCGCAAGTGGAAACCAGTGGTATCTGAATGGCAATCCAATTGGCGGTGCTACGAATCAGCAATTCGTCGCGACAGCTACGGGGAATTACACGACCATTGTTACGAATGGCGGTTGTAGCAGTTCACCTTCGGCGGCGGCGGTAGTCACTGTAAACCCGACACCGCCAACGCCGACGATCACCCCGAGTGGGTCAACGACATTCTGTCAGGGTGGGAGCGTGACGCTGACTTCGAGTAGCGCGAGTGGGAACCAGTGGTATCTGAACGGTAATCCAATTGGCGGCGCGACGAATCAACAATTAGTCGCCACAGCTTCAGGTAATTACACCACGATAGTCACGAGTGGCGGTTGCAGCAGTTCACCTTCGGCCGCGACCGTCGTTACGGTAAACCCGATACCGCCAACACCAACGATCACACCAAACGGGTCAACAACATTCTGTCAGGGTGGCAGCGTGACGCTGACTTCGAGTAGCGCAAGTGGGAATCAATGGTACCTGAATGGCAATCCGATTGGCGGTGCCACTAATCAACAGTTCATCGCCACAGCGTCGGGTAATTACACCACCATCGTGACGAGTGGCGGTTGTAGCAGTTCACCTTCGGCCGCGACCGTCGTTACTGTAAACCCGACACCGCCAACGCCGACGATAACCCCGAGTGGGTCAACGACATTCTGTCAGGGTGGCAGCGTCACACTCACTTCGAGTAGCGTAAGTGGGAATCAATGGTATCTGAACGGGAACCCGATCAACGGAGCGACTAATCAACAATTCATTGCGAGTGCTACCGGCAATTACACGACGATAGTCACGAGTGGCGGTTGTAGCAGTTCACCTTCGGCAGCGACCGTCGTTACTGTAAACCCGACACCGCCAACACCAACGATCACCCCCAGTGGATCAACGACATTTTGTCAGGGTGGCAGCGTCACACTCACTTCGAGTAGCGCAAGTGGGAATCAATGGTATCTGAACGGGAACCCGATCAACGGAGCGACTAATCAACAATTCGTCGCGAGTGCTACGGGCAATTACACAACGATAGTCACGAGCAGCGGTTGCAGTAGTTCACCTTCGGCAGCGACCGTCGTTACTGTAAACCCGACACCGCCGACACCAACAATCACACCCAATGGACCCACGACTTTCTTCGAAGGTGGCAGCGTGACGCTGACCTCAAGTAGCGCTAGTGGAAACCAGTGGTATCTGAACGGTAACCCGATTGGAGGCGCGACCAATCAGCAGTACATCGCGAACGCGTCAGGGAGCTATACCGTCACGACAACAACGAGCGGATGCACCAGCGCGCCATCGTCGGCGACCGTAGTAACAGTTAGTCCGGTCCCAGTAAGTCCGACGATTGCGAAGGCATTTAATCCGGCAAGTATCCCGCTGAACGGAACCACAACGCTTACTTTCACGTTAGCGAATCCGAACTCAGCGTTGACATTGAACAACGTCTCCGCAACCGACACCTTACCATCGGGCCTGGTGGTTGCCACTCCAAATAATCTGAGTGGCAATTGCACGGGAAGTATTGCGGCTAATGCGGGAGGTAATACGATTGGCATCACGACATTGTCGCTGGCTGCCTCCAGCTCTTGTTCTTTCTCTGTTGCGGTAACTGGAACCAGTGTCGGAACGAAGAACAACATCACGGGAAGCGTGTCGGCTACCTATGTTATCGGCGGCGGAAGTCCGGTAACGATCAACGGTGGTACAGCTTCGGCCAGCGTCAACGTAGTGAAAGCGGATCAAACTATTAGTTTTGGCGCTTTGCCAAACAAGATGTTCGGCGATGCTGATTTCATTGTTAGCGCCAACGCATCCTCGGGCCTGGCAGTAAGTTTGTCGGCCGTTGGGAATTGCACCGTCACTAGCCCTTCGCCTGGAACGGTTCACATTATTGGAGCCGGCTCGTGCACGGTTACCGCTTCACAGAGCGGTGATGGCAACTTCAATGCTGCGACGAATGCGCTGCAATCCTTTAGTATTGCGCAAGCCTCGACCACAACTGGCGTTGTGTCATCAATCAATCCGTCTGACATCGGACAGAACGTAGTTTTCACTGCAACGGTTACACCTTCGCCAAACACAACTCCACCAACCGGAACAGTGCAGTTCGAAGATGGCGGCATTAATATCGGCGCACCCCTTAACTGCGTGGTTGTAGGAAATAATTGTCAGGCACAATTTTCAACCGCAACTTTAACGACAGGTACCCATGCGATCTCGGCGGTTTATAGCGGAGATGCAAACTTCACTGGAGGTTCTGGTGTCTTATCAGGTGGGCAGGTTGTTACCAACCTACCAACCCTGCAACTAATTCTCGAGGAGTTCAGTTCTCATCCGAACCTGGCCGCATCGCTTGATTCTTTGTTATCCCTGAGAGACCCGTTTCCAATTCAAAATTTCGCCACATGGTTTTTCCCCGGCTCTGATCACAATACGAGAGTGATAGTTTATGTGGTGAGCCTGCAACTGAACTCAGGGGAATCAAGTTCCGCAGTAGTGGTTCACCTGATCGACAGTAACAACCAAAGCTATGATGTGCCGGCTGAGGATGTACGCACTGAACCGATTACGGGCTTTGCGCAGGTGACATTTCGGTTACCGGATACACTGTCTCCCGGCGACTGTGCTGTCCAGGTGAAAGCGCACGGGCAGGTAAGCAATTCCGCGATTATTCGAATTGCTCCGTAGGAATAATTTTAATGTAGTGATCTCAGGTTCATCGCCTCAAAAGTGTTTCATCTCATTCTCCGCAACCTTTAGGTTGGGGTTCAACGTCATCCAGAGTTCGGAACCATTTTAATGGTTTTTCTTGGACCGCGATTCAACAGCATCTCACACTGTCGAAAATGTTCATTTAAGCTTGTGACTTCGCGGGATTTAGACCCTTTTCAGCTGGCCATCAAACGAGCCGACAAAACCATTGAAATGGTTCGGCAGTCCAATAACACTGAACCCCAACCTAAAGGTTGGGGAGAATGAGATGAAAGAACTTTTTGATGTGATGAAGAAGCATTGACAACTAAAAAGTATTCGGACTATCGTTTGCGCGTTTTCTCGCAAAGCAGCGTCAAGCAGTAAGTAAAATGCGCCGGCACTGCACGGAATGTTTTGTATTACCTCAGTCTCGCCGGAACGTCGCAATCCTCGTTTGTGACACTCCAGCAACAATAGTTGATTTCTTACATAATTGTTCGCCAACTGAGCACGAGCACCTGTTAATACGAAGTTGTCGCCAATCGGTTGACGTTAGCGTGCGATTCGCAGCTGGTTCTTATTCGCCCTCTTAATTTGAAAACGTTGGAGGAGGAGATGACCGACCTCACACTTCGACTAACCGCTCAAGATACCTTGAGCCAAAACCCAAAACCGTGAATCAAAAGTCCGCCACCAGTACAAAGTCCGAAGATGATTCTTTGCGGCGCCTGCTGCTCTGCGAAGTGTTGCTGGAGGAGTACGAAAGTTTGGGCCAGCCCACACTGGGCCACGAAGTCTCTGACATTAAGAAAGAGATCGATGAATATCATGCCCGCGAAAAGGCCTCTGACAGTGAGCTGGACGAAGAAGAAGTTAATGGAAAATTCGTCAAAGACATCTATCGGCTAATGCGTGAGGCCCTGCAACGCAGGGCTTCTGAACAAGCAAACGAAGAAGCAGATAAATACCGGCAACTATATTCAAAGCTTTACAAGAGTCTGAGCGAAACAGATCTCGACAAAGTCGTCGAACGCGCTGTCATCGCTGAAATATACGGGCACGTCGACGAGTTGAAAGCAAGGTATGAGAGGAAATACATCTCCGAAGCTGATACGACGAAGCGCAGCTCATTGGCCGATGAAGCTACCCTTAAGGCGATTCACGACGAGGTATTGGAAAGCCCACCAGATCCCACCGAGCAGAGTTCATCCAGGACAAAATTATCGAGTTCAATAAGCGCAGAAGTTGCCGGAATAGGACGAGACGAAGCGGAAAGGGTCTCCGCGCGCACGCTTCGCTCCGCCTTGTGCCTATCGGGTGGCGGCATTCGCAGCGCCACCTTCAATCTAGGTATCTTGCAAGGCCTTGCTCGTCATGGCCTCCTTGACAGGTTTGATTATCTTTCAACTGTATCAGGAGGTGGTTTCATTGGTGGTTGGCTTTCGGCGTGGGTCGCGCGCGTCGGAATTCAAAATGTGATTGACGAACTTAAGAAGCCTCCGGGGTCTCCGCTCAAAGTCGAATCCGAGCCAGTCGAGCATCTCCGAATTTACAGTAATTACCTTAGCCCACAACCAGGTTTACTCAGCGCCGATACCTGGACGTTGATTGCGAGCGTCTTGCGGAATTTGTTGCTGAACTGGCTGATCTTTTTGCCGGTTCTTTTCGCTGGCTTAATGCTTCCACGCTTGTGGACCTCAGTTCTTTTCAGAAGTACTGATGAAGCTAATCCAAACAATAAGTATTGGTGGTATTCGATTCCGCTCTCTCTGGTTATCGCTTTAGTGTGCGGGATGTGGGGAATTATTTATATCGGCAAGAGTTTACCGAGCGCCAATGATTATGCCGGCAACCCTAAAGGTAAGAGATTGAAAGGTGGCCAGGGCTTCTTCATTTGGCGCTGTTTGATTTGGTTGATACTGAGTGCGATGGCGCTGTCCGTCTTCCTTTGGGCCAGCAGAAAATCAGAAAATATTTTTACGTTGAACAACACCTCTGAGTATTTCTTTTCGATCAAAAACTTCACCGAGCCAGGTAAGTTACAGTGGTACCACTTCATCGGATATGCGGAACTAATCATCTTGCCGGGTTTACTTGTCTGCGTGAGCAGAGCGGTCGCACACGCACGCAATAAAACCCGGCGCTTCTTTGCGAGCCTCGGCGTCGTTGCAGTGCTGATCATCTTAGCTCAGGCACTTATCGGCTATCTGGCAATAATCGTGGTGACGAACTGGCTAAGAGTGTCAGACCCGAATAGTGTCAGATATGCACTCTTCTCAGTTCCGGTGTTGTTATTGTTAAAGGTGTTAGGTGCGATACTGGTCGCGGGCTTAAGTAGCTGGCTGGCAGACGATGACGATCAGGAGTGGTGGGCACGAGCCGGGGCTTGGGTCTTCATTTCAATCATTGCCTGGATCGTTGTTAACGGTTTGGTTCTCTACGGACCTTTACTGATTCTCACGCTCAATACTACTTATGTCCGGTTCAAGCAAGGTGGCTTTTCTCACCTGACCTGGACCGACGTTGCAAAACTCGTGGGAACGATCACAGGTGTCGTGTCTGGTTTTGTGACCCTGATTGGGGGCTTCAGCGCCAAAACTCCCGCGAACAATAAAGAAGCTCAGAAAGCCGGAGTCGGTGGGTTGTTACTACGAGTGTTAACCACGTTGCTCGCCCCGCTCTTTTTGGCATTCGTGTTCATTCTGATTTCTTTGGCCACGAATTGGATCCTGATCAGCCGCGTGGGCCAATATTTGAGCGGCATGGTGGATGGCCAACTACCTTATCCATCCACGCCAATTCAACACTGGCACATCCAGCTCCTCCAGGCAACGCCTTTTCGGTTGGTTGTCCTTTTGATTTTGTTGCTGTTGTTGCTTGTCTTCATCCTGGGTCCATTCATCAGCACGAATGTCTTTTCATTACAGTTTATGTGGCGCAACCGTATTATCAGGGCATATCTTGGGGCATCTCACTTCGACCGGAAGCCGAATCGCTTCACCGGATTTGATACCTATGACAATCTTCAAATGCATGAACTGCGAAAGCAGCCGGGCGGTGTCCAGCAACCGTCCGTCAGAGAAGGTCGGCAAGATTTAACGGAACCGCCGCGGCGTTCCAAACTTCTTCACGTTTTGAATCTCGCGCTTAATCTCACGGGCGGCGAAAAACTTCAGTGGCAGGATCGACGCGCTGAATCGTTCACTGTTTCTCCACTGCATTGCGGCAGTTACTGGCTTGGGTATCGACGTTCGTTTCGTTACGGCGGACGAGAGGGCATCTCGCTAGGAGCGGCAGTCGCTATCTCGGGAGCGTTTGTCAGTCCAAACATGGGTTACATGATGACCTCACCGATCGTCAGGTTTTTAATGGCCCTCTTCAACGTGAGGTTTGGCGCGTGGTTGGGCAACCCTGGACCAGCGGGCGACAAACCTGGATTATTGGAACGTGTTCTCACCTGGCCCGCCAAGCTTTTGCGCGGCAAAATCGATCATCCTTTCCAATTAACCTCTCCGACCCTTTCCGTGCTCCCGTTCGTCGCCGAAGCCTTTGGCGATATCGATGATAAATCAGCCTATGTCTACCTCTCGGATGGAGGACACTTCGAAAATCTTGGGCTGTATGAAATGGTGCTGCGCCGGTGCCGGTTCATCGTAGTAAGCGATGCCAGCACTGACCCGGACTACTCGTTCCAATCATTGGCAATGTCGATTCGCCAGATCCGTGTTGATTTGGGCGTACCCATTGAGCTTCCCGAATTGTCAGTAGCAAGTCCGTCTATGGATTTGAAGAGCAAATACTGCGCGATTGGAAAGATTCGATACTCCTGTGTCGATCGTGATCCCAACGACTCGACGACAACAGATAAGGACTTTGATGGTGTTTTGATCTTCATCAAGCCATCACTTATTGGCGAAGAACCTCGTGATGTAATCAATTACTGGCAGAGTTGTCCTACCTTTCCACAAGAAATCATCACGGATCAGTGGTTCAGCGAATCTCAGTTTGAAAGTTATCGCGCGCTAGGCTCCTTCATCATTGACGCCATTTGTGGCGGCGACAGCCGAAATCCGGTTAACCTCGCCGCATTTGCCGCAAAGGTGCGCGATCATAATGAACTCGATTTTCGAGCCTTTCGAGAAAAGATTAGTCACCTGGCGCTCGAGAGTGCATTTAAGGGCGAGATGCAAACAACTCCGCTTCGGTCTTACCGTCGCAGAGTAAACAGATTTATGCGACGCATATTGGGAGAGTGACACCACCAGGCTTTAGCCGGTGGTACTTCAACTTCTGAGCTACCCAACTGCACAACCTGCGCGGACACCACCAGGCTTTAGCCGGTGGTACTTCAACTTCTGAGCTAGTACACACTTTCCTCAGCTCTCTTCCATCAACAAGCTAAGAAATTGAAGTACCACGGGCTAAAGCCTGGTGGTGTGTGTGCGTACTCGGTTGTGGGCATTCGTAGTCAAGAAATTGAAGTACCACCGGCTAAAGCCTGGTGGTGTCTGTGCGTACTCGGTTGTGGGTATTCGTAGTCAAGAAATTGAAGTACCACCGGCTAAAGCCTGGTGGTGTCCGTGTGCAAAGCTATTTCTTTGTTGTACTGACACGCTTCGTTTTGACGCGCTTTTTTGATTTCTTATGTTGGCGATTTAAGTCGTCCGAAAAGATCGGCGTTTGCAAGCGAAAGATCAAAGGTATTGGATTGGATAGCATTGGAGGCGTTCCGCTGACTTGAACAATCGGTCTGGGCGCGGGCAGCGCTGCATCGGTTCCCGCAGTCACAATCCTGCCTTTGACCGGTCGTCGCGACGGTGTTCGGCTTGTCAGTTCCACTCCCCCTCCTGAGTCAGTCAAGATCTCGACGTTGATATAAAACTTAAAGCTTCCTGTCTGCTGGACGCCAAGGAGAAAGTGAACATTAATCGAATCGCCGACCGCGATTGGCGTTTGCAGCGTCACAGTGTCGGATGATAGCGACGAGTTGAAGCCGCCGCCGTTAGGTTGACCAGGCGGCTGCTCGAGTGTGGTCCCAAGCACAGTCACAGTGCATGGCGTACTGCCTTCCGGGCAAGTCGTCGAATCGTTAATGCCGCCCACTGATAAATCGGTTGAGGTGCGAGGTCTAAGATCGGCTATTCCACCAGGTGCGGAAAAAGTAGTGATATCGACAATGCGAAAACGCAGTCGCGTCACTGGAAAGGGAGAGGTGTTGACGACACGCCTGCGAATGTCGAGTGTACCGAACGTCGAGTTGTTAGCAGGATCTGATGTCAAATCGCGCGCGCGGTTTGGTAAAGATGAAGCGGCTGATGTGCCATCCAGGTTTACAACCGGCATTGCGTCGTTCTGCTGTATTGGGCTCGACAAATTCTCTGGACCTGGGGCGCCTAGATTCGCGTCGCGTCGTGAGGATGGGGCTTCAGGGTTTACAAAATAGAAGTCGGTCGCGTTGTCGTTGGTATCTTTCGGCAGACCTTTGCTCGGGCACGGCCCGAAGGCTGTGACGGATCCGCCTTTGCCGCAGTTGTCGCGGACGAAGGAATAGTCAACAGAACCTGGGCTGATCGCAGAGTAGCCTGTTCCTTCTTTGTAAAGAGTGTTTTCCTCTGAAGTTGACCCGACGGCATCGAGCCGCGTCGCAAGCGAAAAGTTCTCCGTGTTTGATGTACGAAAGACTGCGATACCCGCATTATCAGGGATGTCGATTGTGTACGCAGCGTCGCCGGTTGCGGTCGCACCAGCGATCCCCGCGGGGTAGGAGGAGAGGCTATAGCCGGCAGAGTTAACCCCAAGAAAGTGGCCGCGCGCAGGGATGACGGTGCCGTTTGGGATTTGGAAGCGAATGACGCCATCTGAAGCGGCCACCGCCCAACCCTCTGAACCATCAGAGGTGCTGACTGAGAGTGGTGTCTCCGTATTGTTGTAAAGCTCGATGAACTCGTCATTTGCTCCGGCTGGACCACTCAGTCGAAACTCGCTGATCAGAAGATCTCCTTCAAACGGGCCAGTGACAGTAGTGAGCGCTGTTGCTGAGTTGTTCGATGCGTCAGGGTCTAGCGCACTCGAGATACCCGAAACGGTGTTGCTGATAGTTGTACCGCGCGGTGTGTTCTGATCCACCTGCACAACGAGCGTGGCAGTGAGCGCGTTGCCGAAATTTGGATCGAAAGCGAGGCCAGGCCAGGTGAACGTTACGTTACTGCCATCGAACGACGCTGTCCCATTATTAGCGGAGGCACTCACGAAAGTGGTATGCGGGGGAAGCGCATCAATTAAAACTATATTGACAGCATCATCAGGACCCGCGTTGATGACAGAGAAACTGTAAGTTATCTGTCCGCCGACAGCGACTGTCTCATCTGCGGTTTTGGATACAGCAATATCGGCTGAAGCAGCAGGCTTGTTGGCCGTAGCTGCACGCACGCCTGGCGATGATATGAGAGCGCAAAATAGGATAAGTGCAACAGGTAAGAATCGACTGAAGGACGCAGATTGACACAGAGGGAGGAGAAAACGAAAGTCCATTTTTTTGATCCTTTCGATCGGCGTATGGGCGGAGCAAATATAACATTGGAGTGCGATACGCCAGAACATTTCTTAGTAAAGGCTTGCCATTAGAGCCGCACCCTGCAAACTGCGGAACTCTCGGCGGCTCATTTGCGTTTTCTGGTATTCGAGGACAACGATAATGACTTCACGATTGCTACCTACTATTGCAGCGTTCTGTTTGTGCGTCTCAATCTTTTCCATTGCGAAGTCTCAGAAGACTTCGACTTCTGATTGGCCTCAATGGCGTGGCCCGGAACGTAATGGGATTTCGCGCGAGACAGGTCTCCTTAAACAGTGGCCCAAGGATGGACCCAAATTACTCTGGCAAGCGAACGACCTCGGAGATGGCTTTTCAACTCCGTCAGTGGCCGGCTCGCGTATTTATCTGATGAGCAATCGAGGGATGGACAATGAGTTTGTTCAGGCTCTTTCAACTCAAGATGGAAAAGTGATTTGGACAACGCGCGTAGGCAATGTTGGTAACCCCAATCAGGATCCTCCTTTCCCTAAGGCCCGCACCACCCCGACCATTGATGGCAATCTCCTTTATGCGCTGGGTTCAGACGGCGACCTCGTTTGCCTCGACGCGAAGAACGGAAAGATCCGCTGGCAGAAAAGCCTTCGTAAAGACTTCGGCGGCCAACCTCATGAATGGGCCTACGCAGAGTCTCCATTGGTTGATGGCGATGTCGTTGTCGTTACACCCGGTGGAGCGCAAGCAACCATCGTGGCGCTTAACAAGAAGACGGGCGCAGTCATCTGGAAATCGGTGGTTCCGGGTGGCGATGCCGCGGGTTATGCATCGGCGATTGTCGTGCAAGCAGGTGGGCGCAAACAATACGTGCAGTTTTTGAGCAAAGGCATTGTCGGCGTGGATGCGAAGACCGGTGCGTTTCTGTGGCGTTATAAGGAAGTAGTCAAAGGGCCGGCGCAGGCTTTCACGCCCGTCGCTCGTGGTGAATATGTGTATGGCGGAGCGCTTAGTATCGGAGGTGGTCTCGTTCGTTTGAAACCAGACGCTAGTGGAGTTGCTGCAGAACAGGTTTACTTCGAACGGGGTCTCCCGAACGGGTTCGGCGGTGCGGTGTTGGTTGGTGATTATCTTTACGGAACACAAGCGAGGGGCGGCCTGGTCGCAGTTGAGTTCGCAACAGGCAAGGTGAAATGGAATGCCGAGAATTTCGGGATGAGTTCTGGCGCTTACGCCGACGGGAATTTATACATTCATGACCAAAACGGAGAGTGCGTGTTGGTGGAGGCGACTCCCGAAGGCTATCGAGAGAAGGGCCGATTCAGGCCACCGAATCCGCCCACGAAAAAACAGGCGGGCCAATTTTCGGAAGGAGCGTTCGCCTATCCAGTGATTGCGAACGGCAGGCTTTACATCCGCGACCTCGAAACGTTGTGGGCCTACGATATCAAGGAGAGTCGCTAGTCTCGTATCGCAAGAATTTTTCCAGTCAATCTTTCAACTTCAACAGTTTTTCCCTGAGGACGCTCCTCCGCGAAAAGCACACGGGGTCCGTCCAGGACAGGCAGTCGAAAACCATTGAACGCCAACGGATACTGCTTTTGCGGATCCGCTTGTTGCCAGACGTATTTTCCTGTCGTTAGGTCCAATCGTGCCAGGAAGTTCGCCGCGGACAGATAGACTTCGTTAGCAGCCTCTACAAGTGCGGGACCAATGTTGTAGCCGTTGATGGGAATAGCCCACTTTGTCTTCAGCGTTTTTTCGTTGAGTCTCACGAGATATCCCCATCCCAAACGCTGATCGCTGAGTTCATACATCAACAATAGATCGTTCTCGTACTCCAGAAAATAAAAACGCACAAGGTGTCCGCTGCGTCCCATCGGCAAGGTGAAGTTTGTTGAACGCCCCTTGCCAGTACCGCTTTCCGCATAACCGTCTGCTCGGATTGTGTAGCCGCGACCGTTCGTCGAAAACATGAAGAACGAACGATAGCCAGGATCGCCGATACGCTCAACGGTAGTGAAAGAACGTTCCTCAGAGTCTGCCGCTGAAGCTTCCTGAGCTCGTACTACGCCGACACAAACCAGCACACAGAGACACATGCTAACTGCTAACTTCATAGTTAACTCCTATCTCAGATAACGAGAAACGTGAGGAATATCGTTGTTTGGCTCTTACTGTCGGGTTGGCGGGGCAACGGCCTTTTTGAGAATAACGAAAGACGACGAGCAGTGTAAATAGTTACGGGGCGGCTTTGCCTCAAAAATCTACGGACATTTTGATTTTGGCTTCCGCCTGTTGTGAGGTGGTGGCTGTGCCTCGCCATTAACGCGCGACCAATTTAGGCTGCGCCTTCATATTCCGCTCTTCACTGGTACGGCTGACTCTGCGCTCACGAGGGGCACAGCCCGAATTCCAAGATGACGACTTACGGCGTGGCACAGCCGCCGCCTCACAACAGAGTGGCAAAGCCAAAATCATCTCTTCTTGAGCAGAACACCTGTCTTTTGCCAGTCATAAACTTCCAGCGTGATGCTCTCAGTGCCTCTCTCGAAGTCAAAATGGTAGGTCGCACTCAGATCCCGAACGGTCATCTTCCACCCATTCTTCTCCAGTGAATCAAGATACATCTTCGTGACGGTCTCGCGATCTGCTTTGTGAGCGGCTTGAAATTTGGTGGCCGTGCTAAGGCAGACCGCGGCGTCTTTGTTTATCGGCAAATTCATACGTTCCCACGGCTCTGTGATCGTAGCGACCGGGCAGGGCGGCTTCCAGGCGCACGCAGAAAGTACAAGTGAGCAAGTAGCTGCCAAAAGAATTATGGCCTGACGCGCACCATTCATTTGTCTCACGCGTTCACGCTGGAGATGAGTCATCTTCGCCAAAGGCAGCTTCAACTCTTCTTAATGATGGTCGGATTGTCGCTTTGAACTTTGTCTGCCTGGGCTTCAAGGTCTTCAGCTTCTTTACTGATGCGCTCAGCGTTTTGAGTAGCTTCGTTGGCACGGCTGATGAAGGCCTGACGATTTTGGCTATCAATCAACGCCTGGGGGATGCTTTTCAGAGTCTCAATTAGCTCAGCCCTCTTGTTGTATTCCTTGGTTTTGAGATTCAAATATTCTTTGTACTTATCGTTTATCTGGAGCTTACTGGCCTCATCAAACTTTCCTGCAGCTTCCTTCGCTTTTGATATGGCCTGGTCATACTCTCTGATTGCTTCATTGGCCAGAGTTCGAGCCTCCCCCAGTTGTGCAACATTAGTCTGAAGCATCTTATTTTTCTTTTCATCAGCGTTGGAGGCGTGCTGCTTGCCTTCAGTGATTGCGGCGTTTCCTTCATTAACCAACTTATTAGCCTTGTCCGTTTCATCTGTACTGCCGCATGCAAGTACAACGCCCAGGAAAAGAGAGGCAGCCGCAATCGATCGCCAGTTAGATTGATTAGTTCTCATCGTTTTGTCGTCCTTTGTTATTTTGTAGCAGCGACTTTGGAGTGCGACTGCCTGCCGTCGCTTTGTCATACGGGGCTCTCAATAAGTAACGCTGTAACAAAGCGACGGCAGGCCGTCGCACTCCAAAGGACTTCATCGAAGTTCGGTACCCCTGCTAGAATTAGCCACGCTTCTCTACAGGGTGATGTCGTTGAGCCCAAAAAGTCCTAAAAATAAAATCGAAAAGTTCTAGGAAACTTCTAAAAGCTGGATATGTCAGTACTCAGCACACGCGTCTATCGGTTCGGAGAGTTTGCGGTGGATTGCGATCAGAAGGTTTTATTCCGTCTCGGGAAACCTTTATCCCTCACCCCCAAAGTCTTTGACACTCTCGTTATGCTGATTGAGGACAATGGTCGAGTAGTGCCAAAACAGGAACTTCTGACTCGGCTCTGGCCGGATACGTTTGTTGAAGAGGCCAATCTCACTTCCAATATTCAACAGCTCAGAAAATCACTTGGTGATAATGCGCGCGCACCTCAGTACATCGAAACCGTACCGAAGCGAGGCTATCGTTTCATAGCGCCGATTTTGACGGATGACTCCAGTCTTGCGAAAACAAGCGAAATTCGTCAAAGACCTTCAGCAGTAGCGAACAGACGGCTGTTGTGGGTGTCGATGTTGATTGTTGGTGTGGCCGTGTTCTCATCAATATTTGTTTGGATTCTCTGGAAGCGCTCTTCGACTCCGCCCGCGATACCAGGAACCAGAACGATGTTGGCTGTTCTTCCCTTCAAGAATCTCACCAACGATCCGGCGCAGGATTACTTCAACGACGGGTTAACAGAGGAAATGATCACGCAGCTGGGGCATCTGTATCCGCAGCGATTGGCAGTCATCGCTCGGACGTCGGTGATGCAATATAAAAATAGTGAAGAAGGATCAGACCGCATAGCTCGCGATCTTGGTGTGCAGTACATATTGGAAGGTGGAATACGTCGGGAAGCCGGCACTGTGCGTATTACCGTGCAACTTATTAAGGCGTCAGATCAAACACAGATCTGGGCACACCAATACGATCGCGAGTTGAGAAATCTGTTGCTCTTGCAAAGTGAGATCGCTCAGGAAGTAGCCGATGAAATTCAACTTACTCTGACTGACAAGCGACTCGTTGATGCTCCGGCGCAATCTACTACTTCTCCCAGTTATGAAGCATATGATCTCTATCTAAAGGGCCAGTACTACTGGAACAAGAGAACAGTCGAAGGCTTCCAAAAAGCAATTGATTACTTTCAACAGGCTGCGGACAAAGATCCCGCTTACGCCCGAGCTTTCGCTGGGCTTGCTAATTCATATGCTCTTCTGGGCGGCTATAGCGGAGTTCCGCAAACAAAATTCATCGAAAAGGCGCGTGCAGCGGCGTTGCGCGCGCTTATGATCGATGAGCGATTGCCGGAAGCACATTGTGCCCTTGCTTTGATTGTTCAGAATTACGACTGGGATTGGGACACAGCGGAGAGAGAATATCGACGGGCCATCGCCCTGAATCCAAACTATGCGACTGCTCATCAATGGTACGCCGAGCACCTGGCGCTGCTCGGCAGGTTTGATGAGGCACTACGCGAAAGCGAGAGTGCCCGGCAACTGGATCCGTTTTCGCTCATTATCGCAGTAGACAATGGGGCAATTCTTTATTTCTCACGACAGTATGATCGCGCTGTGGAAAAGCTCCGCGCGGTACTCGAGGTCGATCCCAATTTCCTGAAGGCGCATCTGGTCGAGCATGCCTACGTGCAGAAACGAATGTTCGCAGAGGCGCAAGCGGATCTTGAGAGCTGGAGCAAGATTGATGCTGGTCCGTGGTCACTGGCAGAAACCGCCTACGTTATGGGTCGCGGCGGTCATGCAGAAGAAGCAAAACAGGCTTTCGACAAGTTGGAGCGCATGGACAAACGAAAGTCTGTCGATCCGGAAGTCATTGCGTGGGCTGCAATCGGCCTGGGTAACACTGACGAAACATTCGATTACCTGGAGAAGGCGCTGAGCGAACATTCCAATATGGCAGTTCGGCTAAAAGTAGAACCAGCTTTTGATTCGCTCAGAAACGATCCTCGCTTTAAAGATCTCCTTCACCGCGTTCATTTGTAATCGTTGCAATTTGAACTGGCTATGCCGTCTGTTGTCAGGCGTCGGCTCTGCCACGCCGTAATCAGGCCCGTTGAGTTCGGGCTGTGCCCCTCGTCTGCGCAGAGTGCACCCGTTTACTAGGGAAAACGTAATATGATGGCGTAGCCTAACTCTAATAGCACACTTACGGCGTGGCATAGCCGACGCCTCACAACAGGTGGCATAGCCGAATCAAGACTTTGCGGGAAGCCGATCCAACTAACTCTTCCAAATAGCCCCCAGGCCTGCATCCCAAAGCTTCTTATTGAACGCCGGAACATCCTTGTCCAGCAATTCAGTTCCTCTGGCTTTCAACGTTGCCCATTGCGCGTTGAGTTCCTTCAAGCGATCAAGCGAAGGTTGATTCACTCGAGGAATGTCGCTTTCAGTTTGGTTGATTACGAATAGATAATTCGCAGTGAACTTGTTTGGGAAGTTCTCGACATCGTCGTAGGCCTTCGATTTACGCTGCACCATATCTTCATCCCAGGCTTTCATCTTCTTTATCAATTCCTCGCCATCTTTCTTTAGTGCGGCGTATTTGTCACCTGACAGCGAACTTAACAGCGACTCAAGTTGCTTCTGTTTTTCATACAGGTTGTTGACCATGCGGTGCATCGTCGTAAGTTCCGTCTCCATCGACAACATCGTTTGGTGATACTCGGAATAAACTGCCGGAGTTGTGGGGTAAAGCGGGTTCGCGAGAATTTCAGCATCCGTACCAGCGGTCTGGTCTCCGAGTTTAAGAGTCAGGCTGTACTTACCTGGAGGCGCCTTGTGAGCAGCGAAAGTACCTTCGACACGAATGTCCGGCACACCGGGCATGGTTTCGTATCGCATGTCCCAGACAAACCGATTGAGTCCCTTGTTTTTTGACAGCAAAGGTTCCTCACCGCCGGCATTTGTCGAGCGCGCCAGTTTGTTGTCGGCCTTGGAGGCAAAGGTCCGCACCAGATTACCGGCTGAGTCTTTTATCTCTAAAGCAATCTCGTCGGTCTTCTTCAACTCGGGTAGTTGATAATAAACAACAACGCCGGTTGCGGGATTCACTCCACGGTAGCGATTAGCGCCCGTGAACTCTTCCTCCGTCGAATCCAACTCGCTTGACCCGTTCACCAAGTATGAACTTGCCGGCTTGTAGATACCGAACGACGGCCCATCTTTCTTGTACTGCCGAATCAAGCTCAAGTCGTCGAGTATCCAGTATGCTCGACCCGATGTGGCGGCGATCAGGTTTCCTTTGTGCACGCGAAGATCAGTAATTGGAGTAATCGGCAGATTCAACTGAAACGGCGCCCAGCTTTGTCCCCCGTTCCAGGAAATGAACAGGCCAAGCTCAGTCCCGGCAAAGAGAAGATCCTTTCGAACATCATCTTCACGCACGACACGCGTGAACGCATTGGCAGGTAATCCATCGGTGATCTTTGTCCAGGTGTTGCCGTAGTCGGTGGTTTTGTATAAGCCAGGCGTGTGATCGTTGAATTTATAACGGGTGGTGGCTATGTACGCCGTAGCTTTGTCGTGCGGCGAGACTTCGATGGCATTGACCAAACATTCAGCCAGACCCTTTGGAGTGACGTTCTTCCAGTTAGCGCCACCGTCACGAGTCACATAAACGAGTCCATCATCACTGCCAGTCCAAATCACTCCTTTCTCAAGAGGCGACTCAATAATGTAAGCAAGCGTCCCGTAGTTCTCGGCGCCGACGGCTTCATTGGTATATGGTCCACCACCTTTGCCTTGTTTCTCTTTCTCATTGCGTGTGAGGTCGGGTGAGATTTCTTTCCAGGTCTTGCCCATGTCACTCGTCTTCAACACGTACTGCGACCCGTGATAGAACGTGTTCGGTTCCCACTTGCTCCAGATGATTGGTGCATTCCAGTTGAAACGATACTTGATCTCTTTGGCGTCCATGCCGAGATACTGGATCGGCGCCGCCATGATGTTTGTGCCGGCCAGGGCTTTTACATTGAGTAGTTCAATCGCTCCCTGATAACTATCGCCCATCACAAACTTCGGATCATCCGGATCAAACGCGAGGAATGCACTTTCGCCGCCGGCAGAATAAGTCCAGCTGCTGGGGCTAATTCCGCCGCTTCCCAGCTCGCGGCTCGCGATTGAAACAGACGAGTTATCCTGTTGGCCTCCATAGACTCGATAAGGAAACTGGTTATCAACGTTGATGCGATAGAACTGCGCGGTCGGCATGTTGTATTGCGTGCTCCAACTCTTACCGCCATTAAAAGTTACTGCCGAACCACCGTCGTTGGAGATGATGAAGTTGTTTGAATCGTTCGGGTTTATCCACAGGTCGTGAAAGTCTCCGTGAGTGCCCGATAAGGTCTCCCAGTTCTTACCGCCATCGGTTGAACGAAGAGCCGACGCGCTCATCACGTAGACAGTGTTGTCATTCTTCGGATCGACGAAGAGCTCGATGTAGTACCACGCTCTTTGGACGAGACGATGATCGTTAGTAATGCGACTCCATTTCTTGCCGCCATTCGTTGATACAAACAAACCGCCGGCCTCTTTGTCGGAATCACTTTCAATCAAAGCGTAAACCTTCTCGGGGTTTGAACGACTCACCGCGATCGCCATCTTGCCCATCTCTTCAGGCAGCCCTTCTTTGAGTCTTGTCCATGTGTCCCCCTCATCAGTGGATTTGTACAGACCGCTGCCCGGGCCACCGCTAATCACCTTCCACGGCAAACGGCCATGCTCCCACATGGCGGCGTAGATTATTCGTGGGTTTGTCATGTCCATCGACAATTCAGCGGCGCCGGTTTTGTCGTTCACAAACAGAACGCTCTTCCACGTTGCTCCGCCGTCGAGTGATTTGAAGATACCTCGCTGTTGAGATGGACTATAAAGTGCGCCTTGTGCGGCGACGAGGACAATGTTGGGATCCCTCGGGTCGATTACTATTCGAGAGATGTGTTGACTTAGCTCTAATCCGATTCGCTTCCACGTCTTTCCAGCATCAGTGGATTTATAAACACCATCGCCGTGATGCGTCATCACCCCTCGCACTGCGTGTTCACCCATTCCGACATAAACAACATTGGGATCGCTGTCAGCAACCGCGATTGCGCCAACGGAACCGGTCTTGAAATAACCGTCAGAAACATTCCGCCAGGTGATCCCCATGTCGTCTGTTTTCCAAAGACCTCCGCCAGTTGTTCCCATGTAGTAGGTCTTTGGATCGCTAGCCACGCCAGTGCCCGCAACTGAACGGCCTCCGCGGAACGGTCCGATAGATCGCCACTTCACAGTCTTGAAAATCGTGTTGTAGTCGTCAGGGTTTGTCGGGGTTTGGGCTGCCAGTTGGTTGACGAACAGACAGAGAGCGAGAACCGAAAGGAGATACTTGAACATTTGGGGAATCCTCACCGGGTCAGAATTTTCGCGAGATGATAGCAGAGATAGTGGACATTTCCGATTGCGATTTGAATCGTCGAACAGAAGCACCTTCGCTTAACACACGAACGCTCTTCTGTCGGAGCGCGTCCGTCCTCGGCCGCCCTCTCGCGTAGAAGTCACCATCTTCTAAGATCCGCGTCCCCGACAAAAGGGCAATAGTGTGTTAGGGGATGGTGGTTCTGTTCGATGGGGGCGGCCGAGGACGACCGCGCTCCGACAGAAGAGCTTTCGTGTATGCAGTCGAGGGGCCTCTGTTCGACGGGGATGAGACCTGGCCCGCTGAAACGAATAAATGGAGTTCGAGCAAATTCTCGCAGAGGCAAGGAAATTCTATTTTCGAAAACGCAGATCAGCAGAACTGAGCGACCGTTTCTGGCGTAAACTTACCTACTCCAGAAGGTCACACGACTATAACTTCAAACGGTCTCATATGAAGTCTCTTCTACTTATTCTCATTCTCGCCAGTGCTTGCCTGGCACAAGATCCAGTCAAACAGTTATCCGAGATCACTGACGATGTTGAGAGGCGGCTCTCGTCTTTGAAAGTCTCTGCCGATCTGAAGCAGCAATGCACGGCCGATATTGCGGAGGCTCGAACAAACCTCAAGCTGAAGAATCTCTATTTAAGTCTTTACACGATTCGCACCTGCCAGCTTGAACTTGCGTCATTGGCTTACACGGAAGCGAAATCAGATTTGACGAAAAAAGGCGCCGCAGCATTCGAAACTGAATGGCGTGAACTCGGAAGCGCGCTGAGCGAAAAAGAAAAGATACTTGCCGATCGGACAACGAAACTGCCGGCTGTAATCGTAGCTCTGGCTGACGTGTCGCAAAGTCAGGCGCGTCCTTACTATCAGTCAGGAAAGTTGTTCGCTTTGAACAGCAACATGGCCGAGGGGATTTATTACGTCGGCCGTGCTCCGGCTAACCTCGACTTTGCAATTACGTGTCGCGGGTTGCATCTGTCTCGACCTAAGAAAGCGACGACGGTTTTTCGATCACCACATCCAGAGCTGACTCAATTGGAGGCAATGGCCCTTCGCACGTACAAGACGGCGGATGTCAGCACCCAACAAGCACAGTACAACCGAGTGAATGCCGGTCTGAAGGTCGCGGGTGAGCTCGACCGCGCCTCGATGTTTGAAGGGGCGCTGTTGAAGTATCTCGAATCAAAATTCTACTTCGGTTTAATTATCACAACAGCAGAAAGAGAAGACGTTCAGCATTTGCGTGACAGAACGAAGGAATTGGAAAAGCAGCTGAACTCGGACAAAGTGGACCACAGCATTGGACTTCTTTTCTGGCAAATGGCCGATCGGAGTTTGAACCCTGACGAAAAAGCCGAACCAGGTGCAGCGCAGATCAAGCGCGCCGTAGTGATTTTGAATCAAGTGCTGCCCAGTTATTTCGACTATTTGAAGGAGCAGAAATGAGTCGCGTGTATAAGAAGCTTGCAGTGTCTGTATTTGTAGTTTTGTGTTGTGCGGTCTCCTTTTCACAGCAGGGCGGCAAGAAAGTTACGGTTACTTTGGTGCGTTGGCCGTACACATGAAGCCTCTCTGATCCAGCAAGTTTGCTGATTAAAGATGTGGTGCAAAGCTACAACGGGCGCGTTGACTTCGTCAGTGAAAACTGGGGCGACTCCAGGTTAGCCGAAACGTACGGGGTCAAACGTTATCCGGCAGTCTTTGTCGACGACATTCTCATCGCGTCACCCAACGATTTCGGTGGCTGGTCTGATGCAAAGGGCGGCAAGTATGTGCCCTGGCGAGACAAAACTAACCACGATAAGTTTCAAAAAGAACTTGCACGAATGATCGATCAGCTGTTGAAGGGTGAACACTCTCTCGCCGCTGAAGGTCGTTCGACAACGGCGGAAGAAGACGACATCGCAAAACTTCCAGCGCTGAAGATCAAGGACCTGGAAGGCCGAGAGATAGATTCAAGGGCGCTAGCGGGCAAGACTGTGGTGGTGGAGTTTTGGGCGACGTGGTGTCCACCTTGTTTATCGACGTTGAGCTGGTTAGGTGACGTGACGCGTCGCTCCAATGACAAAGTCGTTGTTCTGGCTGTTGCAGTTGAATCTGAAGAAGCACAGGTTCGAGAAAGGGCGAAGCAGCTTGGGGCGCCGCTGAACTTTGTGATGGCCTCACCAGAATTGATTGTGCCATTTGGGACTCTTGGAAGCGTGCCGCGGATTTTTGTATTCAACCCCGAAGGAAAGACTGCAGGTATTTTCTACGGCGCCACACCTGATCTCCATGAGAAGTTGGGCAAATTGATCAACTCCTTAGAAAAATGAAGGACACCACCAGGCTTCAGCCGGTGGTGCTTCAACTTTGTAGCTACACTCGACTCTCTTTGCACTTCAGGACACCACCAGGCTTTAGCCGGTGGTACTTCAACTTCGTAGCTACAGTCGACTCTCTCTCTCTCTCTCTCTCTCTCTCTCTGCACTCCCGATCAGGTTTTGGCTTGCGGTAGCTGCAAGTTCTGAGAATTCACCCGTTCTTAGAGAGAATTGAATGCTCTTGCTGGTGCTGTAATTACGCTTGAAGGGAAAGACCTGATCAGTCATCCAAATTCACGAACGTTCAATTAGCGTTAACAAACGGAACTAACCACCGGCCTTCGGCGTCTAATCAGAGAATCCCCTCAACGCAACTTTTCCGAGGAGGTGAGCTTCGATGAACTCGCTTGCTGTCCGTATTTTGACTGGTCTCGCTACATTTATTGTCGGAGTCGCCGTGGCAACGGCTCTGGTGTTTAATCATAGAAGCCCGCAGATTGCGCCGGTGAGCCTCGCAAATAACGATCGGACTTTAGAAATGGTCTTCGTTCTGGATACTACCGGTTCCATGGGAGGTCTAATTGACGGCGCGAAACAACGCATCTGGGGCATTGTTAATGACGTGATGCAATCGTCATCACACCCATCCGTAAAGATCGGACTGGTGGCTTATCGCGATCGCGGTGATGAATACGTGACTCAGGTGTTACCCCTTACCGAGGATCTCGATAAGGTTTACACGACACTAATGAACTACAACGCGGCTGGCGGCGGCGACACTGCCGAGAATGTGCGACGTGCGCTTGCTGATGCTTTGGCAAAAGCTGGTTGGTCGAACGGTGGACGAAACGTCGCGCGAGTCATTTTCCTGGTTGGCGATGCCCCGCCACACAACGATTACACTGACGAACCAGACACAATAGTTTCAGCGGCCCTGGCACGCAAACAGGGAATGATCATCAACACGATTCAATGTGGAGTCGACGCTGAAACACAAAAGGTATGGCAAACAATCGCTCAGTATGGTCACGGCCAATACTTCGCGATTCCTCAGAACGGCGGAGTCCAAACTATTTCGACTCCTTACGACGAACGGATTAGTGAACTCGGCACAAAACTCGGCGGTAGCTATGTCGCCTACGGTGGAGGTGCTGGTGAAGCAGGCGTCCGGTATCGCCTCGAAGCGGCCCAGAACGTAGACATGGTTGAGAAGCAGGTGACGTTCAGCGCGAAAGCCGAAGCGCGAGCTCAAAGGTCACTAAACAAGGCAATAAACCCCAAAGCGTACATAGGTGATCTCCTGCAGGATATTGAGAATGGAACAACAAAACTCGAGTCGGTAAAAGATGAGGATTTGCCTTCTGATTTGAGCGGGTTGTCGCCTGCAGACCGCGTGAAGGAAATAGATAGACGCCTTGCCGAGCGTCGCGAGATTCGTCAACAAATCCTCGAGCTGTCGAAACAAAGAGCAGAATACATCGCTGGCGAACAGAAGAAGCGGAATGGTGGACAACAGAACAGCTTCGATCTGGCAGTTTCGGCAGCGCTGAAAGAACAGATGGAAAGAAAACAATAGGCGTTGGTGTTGATGAAAATAGGACCTATATAACCTATTCGACCTATTCCTAAACTACCTGATCGTAATCACCATCTTGTAGTTTGCGGTTCCTTTGGAAGTGGTTGGCCTGTCGACGGTGATGAAGTAATCGCCAGTAGCCTTAAGAATTTTGTTGAAGGTGTAATTTGCGTCGTACTCAAGTCCAAGATCAACGTCGCCGGGAGCTTTAATGTCAAACACTGCGGAGCGGTATGGCGTTGAGGTCAATCGAATAGTTAATCGCTGACCCTTTCTCGCAGCGATTACATATTCTGCTTCCTCGTCGTTTTTTATTTTGTCTACGACAGTCGTGGTTGTTGTACCGCGCTTGAATTCAATTCGCTTCGGTTCTGCTTTACCTCCGCCTTGTGACAACGCCACTCTGGCTGACATCAGGACCACTGCGAAAATTGCGATAGCAAGAATGGTTTTTATCATCGGTAGTAAACCCACTTATCGAAAAACTTGTCCAGGCTCTTTCCGTTCGCTTCTTCCATTGCAGCTTGGAAATCACTTGTGACCACAGACTTGCCGAAGAACCGCCGCGTGTAGATCTTCAACCCATTCCAAAACGCCGGCTCGCCCATTTCCTCGCGAAGCAGATGCATGACGTACGCGCCTTTGTCGTAAACAAGGGTGCGATCTTCTCGAGTCGGGTGAAGCCAATCAGGAAAAACCAGTGACTTGTCTTTACCCGCTGCGCGCACCTTTTCGTAGTTCGATCGATAGGTCTCTATCTCTCGCATGTAAGCATCACGACCAAAACGATGTTCGATGTAAGCAGCGGCCATGAACGTGGCGATGCCCTCGTTCAACCAGAAGTGGTTCCAGTCGCGGCAAGTCACCATGTTGCCCCACCATTGATGAGCAAACTCGTGCGCGCCAAGCCATAGCTCTCGTTCGTTGGCAAGCACTCCTTTGCCGTATGTCTCGTTCATCGCGGTGAAGCTACTCATCTCCTGTTCGACGCCACCGGCCGCAAGAACTTGCGAGTAAGCCTTATCTGCATAGCGTACGCCCGCGCGACTCTCAAAGAACTCGAGCATATCGGGTGTGTCGTGAAAAATCCTGCGCGCCTCGTCATCGGTAAAGCTCGTGACGAGGTATTGAAGTTCCACGCCTTTTTGTTTCTCGCGGACAGTTCGAAAGGGACCTATAGTGAAACCGAAGATGTAAGTGGGTATTGATGATTTCTGTTCCCAAATCGTCTTCTGCTTATCACCAAACTTTTTAGTTGATATGAGCTCGCCATTTGAGAGGGCGGTGAGTTTGGCCGGCACTATCAAGGTTAGTTTGAGAGTTGCTCTATCTTCAGGAGCATCGATGCAAACGGTCCATTGACTTGTGGAAAACACCGTATACACCTGAGACAGGTCAGGAAAGAACCTGATGCCCCACTTTGGCGCGCCGTGATATGCGATTACCAGATCGGTAGACTCACCTCTATTCAAAGGTGAAAGCGACACTTTCAAATGACGATCGGCTATTGAGAACTGTCGAGTCGTGCCGGACTGTTTGACTGAGTCGACGGTCAGATTGCCACAATCGAATTCGACTGAATTCAGAGCCTGAACGTTTGAATTGAACTTAATGATAGTTGTGCCGCTCAGAGTCTTTTGGGCGATATCCGGTTCCAGGGTGATGTCGTAATGAACAACGTCGATTGTGCGTGGAGGAGTGCTTGTCTGACCTTTCAAAGGGGCGGTCAGGACAAGTAAAAAGCACAAGAGAAGAAAAGATCGACGACGATTGAGATGAAGCATTGTTGTTGGCAATTTTAGATCTCACTTGGGAAGCAGTCAGTAGTTAATGGTCAGTGGAGATTTATAGGACCTATTCGACCTATATGACCTATTCAACTGACCACTGACAGCTTCCAAACCTGGAGCCGAGTCACTAGCGACCTCTTAGAAAGGGAATCAATTCATTTGAATAGTACGGTTCTTCAGTACACCAGAACACGTAATCCACATTGAGCTCCTCGGTAGCAAACTTTAGCAACTCTGCAACCGACGCGCGTTTATGAGTTCTTCGATCCTCATCGGCGTAGTTACCGTCTTGTACTGCGATACCGGTTGGAATCGATCCAGCCGACGCCTTGATAAGTGGATAGCTGTGATTCCTTTGCCCCCAACGAAAAGGTAATAGATCTGGGCCCCCAACGCCGACACTCAGGATCCTGGCCTCTTTGTACACGGTGCGCAGGTATGACTTGTCGTTGTCTGGCAACCATTCGCCGGGCATGAAGTTGGCATACTGAATAACCACCGATCTTGGAAACGCGCGTTTGAGTGTCTTCATGTTTGCGATAATCGCGTCGCGGTAGATTTCGGAGGTGTAGCCCGGTGGAAAGAGTTTTCCACTCACCCCGAAAACGACGGAGGTTTCCGGCAAATTGATGCCTTCGATTTTGCCGTCAAACTCCTTTCCCAGTGCGGCCAGAAGTTTCTGGAATCTTGCCTGCACGGCCGGATCCCATCGCCTGGCAACCCAACCAGCGATGCGTGGGTGGTCCTCATCAACGTCGTTCTCGTATTGCGGCGCCACTCCGCCGTGATATTCGGCAGTTAGCAAATAGTTCGGTACAAGCTTCCATTTCGCATCGAATGAAACCTCCTGAAGCTGAATGAAGAGTTTCTTTCCTTTGGAAGTGAGGAAAGCGAGATCTTTGCGTATCGAACTGAAGTCGTATTTATCTTTCTCGGGTTCGAGTTCTCGCCACGTATATATCAACTGCGCCCCTTCAAAGGCCGAAGTCTCCAGGAAGGACTTCTCACTGATGCGCTCTCGTTCACGAGCGAAAAAGACGTAATGGTGAACTGGTTTCGCGCAGATCGACGCGGTAATGAAGCCTAGAAAACAAAGGGAAGCAACTAACTTTTGATATGCAATCTTCATTATCGCCTCGCTCGATCAAAGCTCTTTCAGTTCGAAGTGCCGAGCACGATTGAGAAGGTAGATGTAGATCAGATCGAAGACGGAACACAGAACACCTAACACGAGAATGAGGAAACTTGGACCTTTAAACGCGCCGCTGCCGATCACGCCAAAGAGAATTGTCGGCGCTAGCGTTCCAATCCACTTGCTTATCGCGATCACAAAACTCTGTCCCTCTCTACTCCCGCGTTGGACAAGCATGGTTATGAACAAAACTGACATCATAAGGTTTTGCAAAAACGCCGCGTATGCGCCGCCAACAAACGGATCAAACTCCCTGACGAACGCATACTCAACCAGAAATGCAGTGCCGAGGCCCAAAAGGGACCAAACACCAAACCAACGTTGCGGAATATTAGGTGGGAAATATTTGATGCCGAACTTCAGATAGGTCCACAGAATTCCGACGTCAAAGAGATACCAAACGCAGTTAATGATTGTTTGGAGGTCGGGGCCTGCATAGAAACCTCGGACGGCATGAATCAATTCCCACGCGAGATTGAGCGCAAGCGCATAGAACGGAATCGCGTACGATTTGTGTTTGAACCCGAGTCGAATCCCGTCGATGTAAACGATGGTCCAGCAAACACCGCTTACAATCGTCAGAACCAGTTTGAATGTTTCGGGGGACATCGGGATCGAAGTCTAACGTCAAAAGTCGAAAGTCCAAAGTCCAAAGTCCAACTTCGAATGAACGTGGACTTTTGACTTTCGACTTTTGACTTTCGACTACTGATAAGAGAGCGATTCCCGAACTGTTGATCTCGAAGCACGCCAGGCGGGAAATAACGTTGCGGCTGCGCTGAAGATAAGCGAGGCCAGTAGCCAGACCAGTAATCCGATTGGCTCAAACACGAACTTCATCCCATCTTTGAAAAGCAAACCAACAATCACGTCACCAGCGACTTTTCCAATTGGCCAGGCAGCCACTGCCGCGATTATCCAACTCAAAAAACCGACGACCAGGCCTTCACTTAGAACGATCAAAGCGAGCATGCGAGGCGTTGCGCCAATCGCTCGTAGCACGCCCATTTCACGACGACGCTCGAGCACATTGACGCTCATGGTCGTCATTAAACCGAGTGTGCCGACTCCACCGATGATCACCGACATGACGATTAGAAATATGTAAATCATGATCATGTGCTGATCGAAGGCAAACCGAGTGTCTTCTTTACTAACTGCTGTGCGCGCCCGGATGCCCTCCGACTCGAGATTCTTATCCAGTTGCAGTTTCAATGAATCGATTGAATCCGAGTCTGTTCTTGCAAGCGCGAGGCGGAGATTATTGGCCATACCCGGATGACGTTGCTGGATGAAGCTCAATGGTATGTAGGCTACAGGTGGCGAAAATGTCTCACGCGAAATCCCTACAACTTTCCAATCCGTGTCTACCGGTCCTGTGCGCAGAGTGACTGTGTTCCCGACACGCATGAGCGTGCTCTTTCTCGCAAGCGCCGTATTAATGACAATGGCATCGGCGTCGCCTGACGTCAGCATTCGACCTTCAACAATTTCTGGCGTCAACAGTTTCGTGTCTGGTGGAAGAGCGACCACACTAAATCGATCTTCGTTTTCACTCCCACCATGTAAGCCTGCCGCAGAAGATGAATGGGGACCGTCGCTGCGTCTAATTGATTCTTTATCTGCTATCGAGGCCTCGGTGCTAAACCACTCCTCAGATCCGGTAACACCCGGGGTCTTGTTAACTGCCGTTCGGATCTTCTCAACGGGTTGCGGATTGCTGAATGCCACACTCAAATCAAATTTCCTCACAGCGAACAAGCGATCGAGTGTGTTAATCATCGACGCACGAATATTCAGCGCCGACATAAAGAACAAACCGCCGGCTGATAGCGTCACCAGGGTCAACGCGAGTCTGGCTCGCCGTCGAAAGCTGTTGCGGACGGACATAACGAGAGGTCGATAATTTCCACCAATCCCGGCCATCAATCGGTCCAACACTCCCGTTCCAAAACTGGCTTGCGAAACTCCGTAATCAGAAATCGCAACCCGCACCGGCACTCTCGTTCCTTTCCACACCGGAAAGGCTGCTGCTAACAACGGAGTGAATATGCCGACTACGACAACGAGTAAATAGACCCACACTGGAACGGCAAAACTGTTGATGTCGAAATTCAGAAAAACGGCCATGTATCGACACAAAGCGCGTGACCCAATCATGCCTAACGGCAGAGCGACAAGAGTCGCTGTAGCACCGAGCAGCAAAGCCTGGCCAAGGTAGACACGCGCCAGCTGCCAACGCGATCCGCCTAAGGCTTTCATGATCCCAATCTGACGAACCTGCGCGGCCAATATTGATGTGAGCAGGTTGATAACCAGGATCCCACTCAAGGCGAGCACGAATAATCCAAAGCTCGACATGGAAAGCAACAGGGCACCCATAAGATCGGAGTGCGGATGTTTGCCGGGAGCCGGAATGTCCACCCGGCGTACCTGGTGTCCGTGATCTTCAATTAATTTTTGTACCTGCGACGTGACCTCGCGAATGTGGTTTTCATCAAATCTCTTTTGGGCGACAAGAATATTCAGCTGATCTAGATAAGGTTTCTCGCCGAGGAGCTCGAGCGTGTCGAGTGTGATATAGCCATAGACGATGTTTTCCATCCGTGCTTGTGCCTGACCAACATCGTGCACGCTCCCGCTGACGACGAGTTTGTTTTCCACACCGTTTGCAGTCTTCACCGTTACGACATCACCAATTTTGGTGTGTGCCACTTGAAAAGCATCACGCTCGATTAGCAGTTCACCTTTTGCAGGTGGCCACGAACCCTGCTCATGTTCCAACTTGCTAACCCTGACATTGCCATAATCCTTCACTACAAACAGAACAAGATTACGCCACTGAATCGGTCCCGATTTGATCTGACCACTAATTACACGCCTCGGTTCTGCGTCACTTATCGAGCCATCACTCAAAACCGCTTTAATCAAATCGTCGTCGATCGCGTCCGTCCGAAAGATCGCTGATGCCGGATTGGTGTTAAGGTAACCGCGGTCAAGTTCGCGAGTCAGGATGGCGTACGACGACATCACTGAAGAGAACGCCGCGACGCCTAACGCAATTGCCAGGACTACGAGAATCGTGCGAGTTCGTTCCTGCCAGAAATCACGCAGCGCTTTGTGCATGCCTGTAGTCATCGATCAATATTTAAGAATTAAGATTTCAAATTTCAGATTGAAAGAAGTCAAATGTCTCAGCACCTAAATGAGTGTGCCGTCCGAAATCTCGACAGTACGATCAATAATCCCGGCAATTTCAGGTTCATGCGTAGCGATAACGACGGTCGTTCCAGCCGTTGCCATTGTGCGGAACAGATTTAGAACTGAATGTGCTGTAACAGAGTCAAGGTTGCCGGTTGGCTCATCGGCGAGTACTAATGCCGGTTCATTAGCGAGGGCGCGCGCAATTGCGACGCGTTGTTGTTCACCGCCCGAAAGCGTCACAGGCATTTTGTCCGCCTGGTTTTCGACGCCGACGCGGGCCAGCAACGATAAAGCTCGCGTTCGTCTTTCCCGCACCGGAAGTGTGCCGTTGAAGTCCATCGGAAGCATGATGTTCTCAACGGCGGTAAGTGTGGGGAGCAGTTGAAAGAACTGAAATACAAAGCCAACGGTTCGCCCCCGCCAGACTGCCAGTTTGTGTTCTTTCAAATCCTGAATCTCTGTGTTGGCGATTGAAACTTTCCCTGTTGTGGGGCGATCAATTCCGCCAATCATATTCAGCAACGTTGATTTTCCACTACCGGACTTTCCGATAAGGCCGACAAATTCGCCCCGGTTGATGTCGAGGTTGATGTTCTTCAACGCTGCGAACGATCCCGCCGGCGTCTGAAACTCTTTTGATAGGTTTTGTAGAGAGATCATTTTTTCGGGGTCTCCGATGTACAGGGACTGGGAGCAGGAGCAGGAACAGGAGCGGTGGGCACGTTATTGAGTTTCCAAAAAAGAGGTTGACTCTAGGAGTACGCAGAACTAGCCTTCGCTGCTCCTGCTCCTGCTCCTGCTCCTGCTCCTGCTCCTGCTCCTGCTCCTGCTCCTGCTCCTGCTCCTGTTTCCGGTTTCGCAGTCTCGGCCCGTACTACGTAAACTGTCCAGCAGCGAGTTCGCGCTTTTAACAGAAGCTGAACACGGAGGTGGTTAATGTCCGAGAAAACTCAGATCGCGAAGATGCATCTTCCTCATCTCAAGAAGAAGATCGACGTACGGGTGCGCCGTACTCGCGATGCTCTTGGAGATGCTTTGGTCGACCTCATGCAGGAGAAGCCATTCGACTCGATTACAGTGCAGGACGTTCTGGATCGAGCACAGGTGGGACGTTCAACCTTCTATTCGCACTACAGCGATAAGAACGATTTGCTGATGAGCGATGCTGACGAGTTCTTCGAGAGTATCGCAATGGCTCTATCTGTTCATGGCGACAAGTCGGATCGAGTTTTCCCGGTGAAAGAGTTCTTCATGCACATCAGAGAGGCGAAGCAATTCGTCGATGCGCTAAAGAGCTCCGGTAAGATGCATGAGAACCTCGAGTTGGCGCAGGGCCATTTTGCTCGCGGGATTGAAAGAAGGTTCAAGGAATTGCCGAGAGCTGCGCGTATTCCTGAAAGTGAGAGAGCAATTCGGGCATTTGCTAATGCCGGCGCTTTGATATCCCTGTTGAACTGGTGGATTGATCGAGGGATGAAAGAAACACCCGAAGAGATCGACACATTGTTTCATCAGATGGTTTGGGGAGAGAAGTGAGTGAATAGGTCATATAGGTCATATAGGTCCTATTCTGTTCCTTCAACTCTACTGGCAATACTTCTTGACCAGCCGGGCAATCGTGTTCGCATTTCTCAGCGTTGCTTTAACTCCCACTGTCTTCTCCAGCAACGGACCATAAAACTTTGATTCGCCATTGTTCCTGCGATACAACCAGTACAGCTCACGTTGATTCAGATGTAGACCATCAATCTCAGAAGCCAGCGATAGCAACTTCTTGGCCGACTCGCTTGACGGTTCTGCCGATAGGAAACCGATGAACAATGTATTGCCCTCAGCATCGAGTTCATTTTTCTTGAAAGCTTGATATTCAGCGATTGCTGCCAGTTCCTCTATCGATCTAACCATAGTACAAACCTCATACCCGAGCGCCTTCTCCAGATGCTTTTCGATCTTTGCTTCGAGTGACCTCACAGTTTTTGCTTTGGCGTCGAAAATGACATTGCCACTTGCGATGAATGTCTCAACGTTAGCAAATCCCAGCTCTTCAAACAGTCGTCGAAGCTGATCCATCCTTACGGTGTGGTTGCCGACGTTTATTGCTCGGAGGAAGGCTATGAATTTGGGCATACAGTCGACTTGGCCTTTGGTCTTTGGTTTTGCGCGTGTTTATCAAATTACAAAGGACAAAGGACTGCGGTCTAAGACCGAAGGCCAAAAACCAAAGATCTCAATCCAACATCTCGCGTAATTTCTCCGGCGCGATCAAATTCCACGCTTCACGAATGTGCGCTGCTAATTCGCGGTCGGAGATTCGCGGCAACTCAATCCCAACCCAACCCGCATGACCAACATAAGGCGGACGGTAGAACTTTTCAGGCGATTGTTCAATCAATGCAGCCTGCACGCCAATGGCTGCTGGTATCACCACCGCGATGTGTCCGTCGTTGTGATGATTGATAGAGCACATGGCAAACACGCGCTTGCGGACAAAGAAGGTTGGTTCGCCATGTGACAGTTTCTCTGTTGTCTCGGGGAGTTTGAGACAGGCTTTGCGGACACGTTCAACATGCTTTGTGCCCGATGCTATTGGCCTCTTTGAAGCGTGCAGTGTTTTCATGAGACTCTTAGATGTAGTCAGTACCACCTCGCGGTAGCGGGTGGGTGCGAAGCTTTGATGTCTCGGTCCTCGCAACAAATCCGGCTTCGCACCCACCCGCCACAGCGAGGTGGTACTGACTTCATCCAACCTTGATTCTACTTGCCAGAACCAGGATGTTGTCTGAGGGATCCGAAAAGAATGCCATCCACTCTTCTTCGCCCGCTGATCCGAAGATGCCGTTTTCGTCCCGAAAGATCAGGTGCGGATCGGCAATGAACTTGATCCCCTTCGTCTTCAATTCCTCATGGGCTGAGTAAATGTCGTCAACTCGAAAGTAAACACTCGCTTTGGGCCCAGTCTTTTCCAGCAGCAGTCGCGTACCGCCAAAATCGAAGAACACCAAACCCGGCGGATCAAACCTGGTGATATAGGTGGCGCCCAGGATATCGCGATAAAAAGTTATGGCCTCATCGAGGTCTTTGGCGAATACAGCAATTTGGTGGATGTGTTCGAGTCTCATGATCGGTCGTCTTCCGGGATAAACAAGCGGGTTTCATCGCGATCGCCCTCGAGTGCAATGAAGCGATCGAACCGCAGTCCAATTCTGTTAAGCAGTTTGGCTGAAGCGTGATTATCTTTGTTAGTGATAGCAACAATTCGAGGTAGTTTCAAAACATCTTTGCCGTAAATCATCACCGCAGCGGCCGCTTCAAGCGCGTAGCCTTTATTCCAGAACTCGGGAAGGAAAGCAAAGCCAATATCGACGTCCTGAAGCGACTCGCGTTTAAGAAGTCCGCACATTCCCATTGGTGTATTGTCGGACTCCAGTGTGACAAGATAAAGGCCGAAGCCGTGTTTCTGATAACTTTTGACGGGCCCATTCAAAATATATTGCCGCGCATCATCGAGACTGCGGACACCTTTGTCCCCGATGAACTGAATAAAGGATGGCTCGTTCAAAAGACGCAGAATGAACGAGGCATCTGAGGTGTCGATTTTCCTAAGGAGTAAACGTTCTGTAGAAAGACCAAACAATTTGCCACCTCTTCTGTTGACAATTCGGTTCAGAGAATATCATCAGGATAAAACTTTTGCGTCCCCGCCCCTTTGGAGTGCGACGGCCTTGCCGTCGCTTTGTTACAGCGTTACTTATTGAGAGGCCTGTGTGACAAAGCGACGGCAGGCCGTCGCACTCCAAAGGGGCTTTAGGAGAAATCAGATGCCAAACGACGAAATGATTTATCGCGAACTGGGTAGTACAGGGGAAAGAGTTTCAGCGATTGGTCTGGGTGGTTGGCACCTGGCACTCAAATATGTTGATGAGCCGCTCGCGATCAGATTAGTGCGAGCAGCCATCGATCGAGGCATGACATTTATGGACAACTGCTGGGACTACAACGAAGGCGCCAGCGAAATCCGAATGGGCAAAGCATTGCGGGATGGTTATCGCGATCGAGTCTTTCTGATGACGAAGATCGACGGTCGTTCGAAAAAGGAAGCTACCCGTCAGCTCGATGAATCTTTGAAGCGCCTGAAGGTTGACACCATTGATCTGGTCCAGCATCACGAAATACTACGTTTCGAAGATCCACATCGGATCTTCGACGACGAAGGTGCGAACGCGTCGCTTTTAGAGGCGAAGAAGGCAGGAAAGCTTCGGTACATTGGATTCACTGGACACAAAGATCCCAGGATCCATCTGTACATGTTAGAAGTTGCGGAGCAGCATGGATTTCATTTCGATACCGTGCAGATGCCGTTGAACGTGATGGACGCTCATTACCGAAGTTTTGAAAAGCAAGTGCTTCCGGAGTTAGTCAGAAAGAAGATTGGCGTGCTCGGCATGAAGTGCATGGCAAATGGAATTTTGTTGAAGTCAAATACGGTGAAGCCGATCGAATGTTTACATTACGCGCTGAATCTCCCAACGTCAGTTGTGATCACCGGAATCGACAGTATGCAAATACTTGATCAGGCTTTCGAAGCCGTGCGCACTTTTCAACCGATGACGCCCGATGAAGTTGAATCGTTGTTGAAGAAAACGGTCGCCGCCGCATCAAGCGGTGAGTTTGAACCATTCAAGACAACATCGATCTTTGATGGAACGGCAGAGAACCCTGAATGGTTGGGAGAAGAGCCGGAACGGTTTCAAGAGTTGATGCGCTAGTTGTGGAATCGGTCCTATAGGTCATATAGGTCCTATACTATTGACCAATCAAAAACCATCCAGCCCAATAATAAGGGTGTTTATAATCCGTTGAGTTCCTCAGACTCAAAGCGCTTTGTTGCAGGGCTTTGGCTAATCGCTGCATTCTCAGCCGGCTGTGGAATTCCTTCAAGAGAATCGCGTTCGAAGGCGAGTTTGTTTCCCATCTATTCAGCACTACGTCAGGTGCGCCGGCAACAAACCACGCCCACGACATTGCGAGCTGAGCCGTCGAGTAGTTCCCAATATGCGAAACATGTGAAAGCACAGCCACCTTCGCTGTCGTTTGAAGATTGAGAATCTCTCGACTTTGGAAAAACCCGTCGTCATTCGATCCTGTATTCGAAAGCGCAATGAACGAAGACATTGGAGTAGTGTCATCGAGAAGCGCTGGAGCGCCAATGTGAAGAATAGTAGAGCGAGCAGACTCTCGCTTTACGACATCTTCAGTCGCGAGAGCCCCGGTGAATAACTTGCGGCGGCTGGACGGATAAATTGACGCGAGCGATTCGACTTCGCTGTTTTCTTGAGCCGTGGACTCGAAATGTATATCCGGGTAAGACAACTTCATTCGCTCGCTTAGTTGTGCTGATATGACAGGGCTCTCCACAGCTAAGAGAGAGGCGATCGATGTTTCGCGCCGAAATTTGCGAAATTCACGCAGTGCAGCCAGCGACGGTACATATGAAACGTCAAACTGATCGATTACGTAGTCTTCCCCGTTTGGTTGTAGCGCTTCAAACGGCACTTTCCACAGAACGCCATCAGGCACTATTACCAATCTTGACCTGCCAATGAATTGCTCAGCCGCGGGTCGTAACAAGATGTCATAGACCCTTTGCAGGTTGTGAGTGACATCCTGATTCTGTGTCAAACCGTTTTGCAGTTCGTTCACAAGAGCTGTCAGTTGTTCGTAAGGAATATTGAGTGGGTAAGCTCTCAGTGTGATGGTAGCTGTTCTCACTCGCTGTGAGGTTTTCTCGTTTTCTTCAAGAGCAAGCACAAACAGATAGGTGTCACGATCTGTTGTCACGTACTCCAGGAGAGCTGTTTGGCGATCGCCAACCAACATTCTAGCCTCGTCGAGTTGAAGTGCTGGAACCTCGCCTCGCTCAACTTTCAGTGTTGGGTGGGCGCTAAAAAGCTGGTTGCGAAACGCGGAATAAGCAGCTCGCGTTTGTTGAAGCCGATCGTTTAGGGACGATTGCCGAGCGGCGGTTGAGGTAGGAGTCTGACTGTCGCGTTCGAGCTGCAGCTGTAGAGAGATTGCTTCGCCGATGAGCGTGCGCTCATCAGTCTGCTCTTTCGGAGTCATGCCGCGCACGCTAAGTGCATTATTCCGCCGGAAGACTTCGTAGAGACTCTGCACTTTACCTCGTTCCGCATAATCAAGTGCTTCGGCTGCGTTGCCGTCGGCAATGAACAGGTCAACGGCAGCGTGGTACGCAAGAATGCTGCTCCGACCTGGTTCCGCAGCGCTCAAAGTTGGTTCCGATCGCAGAGACTCGATGGCTGATACAGCGGAGGTGAATGCGTCACGGCCTTGGATGTTTTTGCCAAGCGCGACTTGTGCTTTGCCTATCAGTAGCAGCGCGTACCAGTAGACCTCTTTGTTTGCGCCGTCCTTAGCAAGATTCAGGGCCTGAGTCGCGACCTTAAAAGTGTCATCGTATTTGCCTTGCGCGAGGTATACATCTGCAATTCTGGTTAGCGTACTTGCAACGACCGCTTTGTTGCCGTTGGGCCCAAGCAACCGCAGCGCGGCGTTGTAATGACTGAGAGCGTCGGCATAATCGCGTTTTCGAAGGTAGACGGTGCCTATTCCCACTTGCAGATCTGCCTGGCTCTCAGCATCGTCCATTCCTTCACGAATACTCAGGCCTTTTTGGTAGGAATCAACTGCGAGATCGAGGTTTCCAAGAATGTAATGTGAATTACCTATCAGACTCAAAACTCGAGACGAATCAATCTGATTTCCATCCAACTTAAACCGTTCGAGTGCCTTGCCATAATAGTCGAGCGCAGCGGCATTATCGTTTTGTAGCGATCGAGTTAATCCTACGCTGGCCAATATCAGACCGGTGTTAGTCTTCAGTACCTCAGAGATCTGCAAGGCATTGAAATAGCTTTCCAGCGCCGCAGCGTAATCTCCTCTTGAGCGATGGACATTACCAATGCCTCGAAACGCATTTGCGACGCCCAACTGGTCCCGTTGTGATCTTTCGAGCACAAGACTTCGCTGGTAATAGTCGAGCGCTTCATCGTAATTGCCCTGGAAATAGGCGGAGTTTGCCGCGCCATTGAGCGAACTGATCAGTCCTGCAGCATTATTTTGGTTCGCGAGTTCATTGAGCGATTGTTTGTAGTAGCGAGAGGCTTGTGTGTAATCGCCCTGCATGTAGAGCGAATCAGCGATCCGCACGACGTTTTCTGCGTTTGGGTTCAGTTCTGCGCTTTTGCGAAAAGCCTCGGCAGCCGCCGAGTAGTCGCGTTGTGAGTAGTAAATGCTGCCAATGCTACTCAGCGCGTTCGCCATCTCTTCTTTGTCATTAAGTTCGGTGAATTCTGCGAGAGTTTGCTTCAAGGCGGCGAGAGCCTCAGCGTCACGGCGTTGTTCTTTGTAAATAAGAGCCAGTCCTGAAAGCGCTTTACCTGCTTCGTACCAGTTGTTCACCTCCAGGAATAGTTGACGTGCCTCTTGATATTGCTCGAGAGCCGCAGAATAGTTGGCTTGAAAATAGTAAACAGTGCCGATATCAAGCAGCGCTGTTGCGACACCTTCTTTGTCACCTATTTGCTCGGCGACGTTGCGGGTGAGGCTGTAGATATCAAACGCGGAAGCGTACTGACCAGCCATAAGATGAACATTACCCTGACGGATTAAGGAGCGGCGGAGTGCGGGAGTTAAGAGATCCTTTTTGTTCGCGAGAAGGTTTGCGCGTTCTTCTGATGTTCTGGTTGTGATGAGAAGGGTGGCGAAATCGTCGACTTCTGTTGGGAGGATGGGAGTTTGGGCCTGTGAGTATGCGAATGTGACGAGCGTTAGCGTTGACAATAGGGAAGCCAATGAACATTTGAGCCAACGCATTAATAGAGCCTTTCCGAGCGCAGAAACGAATAGTTAGAAATTGGCCAAATGGCTTTAGATGCCCCAAAAAGACATTTGTTCCCGCCAAAACTTACCGAATAAGTGCATCGAGTATCGTTCCCTTCGGTTTGTACTCGCGAAACTTCCTCTTAACTTGAACGGAGGGCCCAAAGTTTATGAGCAGCCCATCGTTAATCTTCGTTGCAGTGAGGTAATTCACCAACATAACTTCATGTTCTTTTGGTATGTTTTGGACTGACTTAACTTCGATTATTAAAGTCTCAGGTAACCAAAGGTCTGGAATGAAAAATCCGACCAGGTGTTCTTCATACCACACATTAATTTTGTCTTGTTGCAAAGCGTGAATACCTAGTTTGTCCATCTCGATCTTCAAGGCGTTCTCGTAACACTTCTCGATAAACCCGAAGCCAAGAACGTTATGAACTTTGTAGGCGCAACCGATTATTTTATGAGTGAGGTCATTGATCTCCATCGTATCCTCCAGTGAGAAAAGGAACGGTTTGACAGGATGAACAGAATTTACAGGAGTTGTTTTGAAATGTTAAGGGGCCAGGTGAGACTCTTCAATGGCGAGACGCTCGCGGAGGGATAAGCTTGCCGCAACACGCCTGCCACTCTCAATAATTTAATCCTGAAAAATCTTGTTATCCTGTGAACTTTTTTGGGATTGGTATAGTTCGCCGCCCGCAGAAACGAACTCCTCCGCTTTCTCCTTCATTCCCACCTGTAGCGCTGCCTGTTCATCAATCTCTTTCTTCGCAGCGTACTCCCGCACATCCTGAGTGATCTTCATCGAACAAAAATGCGGCCCGCACATCGAACAGAAGTGCGCAAGCTTGGCCCCTTCCTGTGGCAGCGTTTCGTCGTGATACTCGCGCGCCACCTCAGGATCGAGTGACAAATTAAACTGGTCTTCCCAACGAAACTCGAAACGCGCCTTCGATAATGCATTGTCGCGATACTGCGCTCCAGGATGACCCTTTGCCAGATCAGCTGCGTGCGCCGCGAGTTTGTAAGCGATGACGCCGTCTTTAACGTCCCTCTTATTCGGCAGACCAAGATGTTCTTTGGGAGTGACGTAACACAGCATCGCAGTACCGAACCACCCAATCATCGCTGCACCAATTGCCGATGTTATGTGGTCGTAACCGGGTGCAATGTCGGTTGTCAGCGGGCCAAGCGTGTAGAAAGGAGCCTCGTGGCACGTCTCGAGTTGCTTGTCCATGTTCTCTTTTATTAAGTGCATTGGAACATGACCAGGGCCCTCAATCATTACCTGGCAATCATGCTCCCACGCAATCCTTGTTAACTCCCCCAAAGTCTCCAGCTCGGCAAATTGCGCTTCGTCATTCGCATCGGCAATCGATCCCGGGCGCAGACCATCGCCAAGTGAAAACGAAACATCGTACCCGGCCATAATCTCGCAGATCTCTCTGAACCGAGTGTAGAGAAAACTCTCTTCGTGATGTGCCAAACACCACTTCGCCATGATCGAACCACCGCGACTCACGATCCCTGTCGTACGCCTGGCGGTAAGAGGAATGTAAGGCAGACGAACGCCGGCGTGGATAGTGAAATAGTCCACACCTTGTTCTGCTTGCTCAATCAAAGTGTCGCGAAAGATCTCCCACGTCAGTTCCTCCGCTTTGCCGCCAACTTTCTCAAGTGCCTGGTAGATCGGAACGGTTCCAATCGGCACCGGCGAATTGCGCAGAATCCACTCGCGTGTCGCATGAATGTTCTTGCCCGTTGAAAGATCCATTACAGTGTCTGAACCGCAACGGATAGACCAGCGCATTTTGTCAACCTCTTCCTCGATTGAGGAAGCGACGGCAGAGTTGCCGATGTTTGCATTGATCTTAACGAGGAAGTTGCGGCCGATGATCATCGGTTCCGACTCAGGGTGATTAATGTTCGCAGGAATGATCGCGCGGCCTCGCGCAACTTCCTCACGCACGAACTCGGGCGTCACATACAGCGGGATTGCTGCGCCAAAAGACTGTCCCGGGTGCTGGTGGAAGAGTGACGAGCGATCATCATTCTTCTCCACGTGAGCCAATCGACCCAGGTTCTCACGAATAGCAATGAACTCCATTTCCGGGGTAATCATTCCGCAGCGCGCGTAATGAAGTTGTGTAACGCATGCTCCTGCTTTCGCACGCAAAGGAGATCGTTTCAAAGCCGGAAACTCTTCAAGCTTCCCCACATCTTTGACCCGCGCCCGATTGGCGGCTCCAAACGTCAGATACCCATCGTCGATCGGCTTAAGTTCACGGCCCTCGTATTCTTCGACGTCTCCTCGGCCAACGATCCAATCACGTCGCAAAGCGGGTAAACCTTCGACGACGTCACAAACAGCTGAAGGATCGCCCCACGGTCCACTGGTGTCGTAAACGCGGACAGGAGGATTGTCGATCAGCGTATCGTCGAAATTACGCGTTGGTGTTTGTGTGATCTCGCGGAATGGTACACGCACTCCTGTTTGCTTGCCTTCGATATAAACACGACGCGAGTGCGGTAGCTGCTCATCGGGTGTTGATTTCTTCGGGTGAATAGCGCTGCTCATAACACTGCCTCCGGGTCTATCCACAGATTACACAGATTACGCCGATTTACAAAAACCATCTGAGTAACAAACCGCCAACTTCTTGCTTTTCTACGAGAAATTACCAACTTTAACCAAGAGCAGCTTCTGCACGAAGGGATTTTCTGTGTGTAGCTCTGTGTCTCCGTGGTGATCTTGCGCCTTCTTCACCACGGAGGCACAGAGACACAGAGCTACACAGAGAAGAATCGCTGCTTGCAGACTCGTGTGGAAAAGTCAATTCATCATTGCATCAGGATCAGGATTGGTTGCATCTCCGCTGCGCCGTGTAATCTGCATAATCTGTGGATAAGGTCGATGCCTGTCAGTATAATTCGGCACGTTCGCGAATCACACCTGCTTGTTCACGGAGAAAATCAATGATGTCCAGGCGAAGCGCGGTCGCTCTTCTTCTAATTGCGTCACTCACCTGCCTGTCAGTTCTTGCTCAGGATGGAAACTCAGACATGCTCGGTCGCATTCGCAAGGAAGCGATGGAGCGATCACAGATCATGAGGACTATGCACATGTTGACGGACGTTTACGGGCCACGATTGACCGGGTCACCCAATCACAAGAACGCCGCCGAGTGGGCAATTAAACAAATGACTTCGTGGGGTCTCGAGAATGGACACCTTGAACCCTGGGACTTTGGTCATCCAGGGTGGTTGAACGAACGTTTGACAGCGCACATCATTTCACCAGTTAAGGATTCGCTTGTTTGTGAAGTGTTGGCCTGGACGCCGAGCACCAGGGGAACCGTCACCGCAAAAGCAGTGCAGATCTTTTTGCCCGATCGTCCCTCGCAAGATCAGTTGAATCTGTTTTTCAATGGTCAGAAGTCGCGCGTTCGCGGTCACATCGTGTTCGTGGGTAAACACACTATAGTCCCTGTTAATTTGAACCCGCCGGCAAAAAGAACCAGTGACGAACAGGCACAGGAACGCTTCGGCCCCAACGCGCGTCCATTTGCTTTCCCAACTCCATCACCAACACCGACTCCTGACCCAAACGCTCCCAAGCCTTTAACGAATGCTCAAATCGCGGAACAACTCGATCTGTTTCTTCGTGACAACGGGGCAGTAGTTCGGGTCAACGATGCTGGTCGCGAATTTCGTCAGATTCGCGCTTTCAACAATCGAACCTTTGATGTGACCAAAGCGATCCCTACCGTGGTCATGAGCAATGAAGACTATGGACGTATCACTCGCATCCTTGCTGATGGCACAGACGTCACGTTGGAATTCAACATCGTCAACCACGTCTATCCTGAAGGTACGACGTCTTACAACACGGTTGCTGAGATACCCGGCAGCGATAAAGCCGATGAAGTAATCATGCTCGGTGGTCATCTCGACTCATGGCACGCGGCAACCGGTGCAACGGACAATGCGATTGGCTGCGCGATCATGATGGAAGCGGCACGAATTCTGAAAACTTTAGGGGTGAAACCTCGACGGACGATTCGCGTGGCGTTATGGAGCGGAGAGGAAGAGGGGCTTCTGGGATCCATTGCTTACGTTAAGGAACATTTTGGTTCATTTGAAAATCCAAAGCCCGGTTACGAAAAGTTTGGCGGCTACTTCAACATCGATTCAGGCACAGGACGTGTTCGCGGGGCAGGCGTGTTTGGACCACCTGAAGCGGCGAACATTCTGCGTGAAATACTGGCGCCTTTCAAAGATGATGGAGTTGTAGGCGCGGTTGCGTCTCGCAGCCGCCGGCTGGGTGGATCAGATAACACATCGTTTAGCCAGGCGGGACTACCCGGAATCGGGATGGGCCAGGATCCGATCGAATACGGCAGCAACACATGGCATACAAATCTTGATACCTATGAACGAATTCTCGAAGACGATGTGAAGAAAGACGCGATGGTGGTAGCGTGGTCCGTTTACCAACTAGCGATGTCAGATACCCTCTTGCCGCGATTTGCGAAGCAGGATATGCCAGAGCGACCTCAGGAACCGGAAACTGCTGCGCAACCTTCGATACCGGCGAAGCGTACTGAAAGGAAGGCGAAACCGGCCGCAAAGAAGAGCAGGCCCGCGCGACGACGAGGGCGAAGATAAACCTTTCGTGTTGTTTCGTGTCATTTGGTGGATCGTGTTTTTTCTAGCGGGCCAAGGACGATCCACGAATTACACGAATATCACGAAGCGCCTCCTTACAAGACCGAAAGAAGTGGCCCTTTCAACCTGATGGCAATCACTCGCCGAAAATTTCTGCGAAACACCGGACTAGCCATCGCTGGTGCTTCACTCGCTCGACCACACCTATTCTCAAACGCATCCATTCTTCGCGGTCCATCCAAGAAAGTCGCAATCCTCGGTGCGGGCATGGCTGGACTTGTCGCAGGGTACGAACTCACTCAACTAGGTCATGACGTGACAATCCTGGAAGCTCGAATGAGACCGGGAGGTCGAGTGCATACGTTACGTGAGCCATTTTCTGATGGACTCTACGCGGATGCCGGGGCTGCGCGAATCCCAGACGAGCACGACTTAACACTCAAGTACGTCAAACTATTCAATCTATCGCTAGAGCCAATGTATCCATCCCGCCTTTCCGCGTTGACATTTGATCGCGACGGAATCCGGCGCGAAGGTCCGATGGATAGTTTCACCGAAGCACTCGGCGGCCATTTTGGAGGCGACTTAGGCGGCAAGCCTTCGCGCTGGAAGAAGATAAAGGGCGGCACCGATCTTCTACCAAAAGCTTTCGCGCAGAAACTCGCTGACAAGATTCAATATGGTTCTCCAGTTGTTCGGATTGAGACTGATGCGAAGATGGCCCGCGTAGTTTTTCTTCATGCGGGAAGTCCACAAACGATCACTACCGATCGAGTTCTTTGCACTATTCCGTTTTCAGTTTTACGGAACGTGGATTTGCCCCTGCTTAGTGAACGGAAACTGGATGTGATCAAGCGGGCACAGTACGTCGCAGTCGCGCGTGTTTATCTGCAATCACGAAATCGTTTCTGGGAAGGCAAGGGCTTAAATGGTTTTGCATTTACGCAAAGCGCAGTTGAGGTCTGGCATCCAACCTGGAGTCAGAACGGACCACGCGGAATTCTGATGACTTATGCGCGACCAGGTGAAGCGGAACGCATTACGAATTTGAAAGACCCGGAACGCATCTCAAGCGCTCTCAAGGAACTAGATGGCTACTTTCCCGGTCTACAGGCTAATTTCGAAGGTGCAGCGACGAAGTGTTGGCTTGAGGACGAGTGGGCGCGCGGAGCATGGTGGTTTGTTGGTTTCAGAGACTTTGGACGTTCTATTGAAGTTGAAGGCGGCAGAATCCACTTTGCCGGTGAACATCTTTCCGAATGGCCGTCGTGGATGCAGGGCGCGTTATCGTCCGGGTTGCGTGCTGTGAAGGAAATTGATGAAGCCAGTGTGTAGGGGTCAGAATGTCCGATATGCTTTAGCTTGTCGTGTGAACCCAAACTCGAAGCTTCGATGGAATCAATGAAGTTCGCTTTGGGTTCACACGACAAGCTAAAGCATATCGGACATCACCCGCCAATAAAGCTCATCGTCCGTGAAGGTGTAACAAACCCAGGATCGTTGATGAAGTGCCTGGGTTCTTTTTTCATGACTACCGATCGAATGTAATCGACAACCTCATCGCGCGAGACGCCGCTTCTAATCACATCACGCAAAGAATGTTCGACGGTTGAAAACAAGCATGTTCTGATCTGCCCGTCTGCAGTTAATCGGATGCGTGAACACGCGCCGCAGAAAGCCTCGGTTACGGGAGCTATGATTCCGATCTCTCCCGGTGCTCCGTCCGCAAATCGGTAGCGCGACGAAGTGTCAGAACCGCGAGCGACGTTGATCTTCGTGAGCGGAAAGCGTTCTTCGATCCGTTCTCGAATTTCTTTCCCCGAGACGACGTCTGTTCGCGACCAATCATGCCCTGAATCAAGTGGCATAAATTCAATGTAGCGCATCTTCACATCGTGTTCGCGTGCGAATGCCGCAAAGTCCGCCACTTCATCTTCATTATGACCGCGAACGATCACCGCGTTGATCTTAATCGGTTCCAGTCCGGCCTTCTTAGCCGCATTGATACCGGCCAGCACTTTGTCTAACACGTCAACGCCGGTCATGCGTTTAAATACGTCGCGCTTCAAACTATCCAGACTGATCGTGACGCGATCAAGTCCCGCGTCCTTCAGCGATTGAGCACGTTCAGGAAGAAAGTAGCCGTTCGTTGTAAGCGCTAGATCGAGAAGGCCGCTACCTTTCAATTTCGCGAGCTTCTCGATGATGGTTTCAATGTCGCGGCGCAGCATGGGTTCGCCGCCGGTAAGCCGAATCTTCTCTATTCCGAGGCTCACAAAGATTTCACACGCCCGCTCAATTTCTTCGTAGGTGAGCATCTGCTCCTTTGGCGCAATGGGCGGCTCTCCGTGTGGAAGACAATAGAAACAGCGGAAATTGCAACGATCCGTTAAGGAAACGCGCAGATCGCGAATGGTTCGACCATAAGAGTCTTTCAGCAAAGTGTCGCCGGTTACCGTCATACGGATAGATAATACAGCGGACGATTTGAATTCCATAAACGTCACGGAAGACCTCGTCATTGCAACACTGTTCCGCATTTCTACACAAATCACTCACAAATAGTTTTCCGTACGCATTTGCGGCAATTCTGTAACCCACTAACATTAGCTAAGACAGTGGAGGAAAGCTTAGGCAAACGACGACAAACTAAAGTTCGTCGGACATAAAAAGGGGGGAAACAATGCGAGCAGTGCTTTTAATGGGTTCGATATTGATCGTGGGCTTACTTTGTGGTTGCTCAACTTCCACTGAGGAGAACCAGTCGACCGCAAACGCAAACAGCACGATCAATGCAAATGCGACGGCCCGAACAAGTCCAGCAACCACGGCACCAACGACCGGCAGTGATACTGCTTTTGTAAATACAGTGGCAATGGATGGAATGGCCGAAGTTGAGTTGGGACGACTTGCTGTTCAGAAAGCGAAGAGTCCCGAAGTAAAACAGTTTGCGCAGAGAATGGTAGCCGATCATTCAAAGGCAAACGTGGAGTTAAAGCAGTTGGCGTCAAACAAGAATGTGACGTTGCCGGCGGAGCCAAACGCGCAACAAAAAGCAGATAAGGACCGATTATCGAAACTCAGCGGGGCCGAGTTTGATCGCGAATACATGACCATGATGACTGCCGGCCACGACAAAGCTGTAGCGGCATTCGAAGATGAATCACGGAACGGCAAAGAGCCGGATGTGAAGGCGTGGTCAAGCAAAACATTGCCGACGTTGAGAGAACACCAAACGTTGGCGAAACAGATCGCCGCCAAGGTAGGAGGCTGAGAAAATATCGGTGGTCAGTAGTCGGTGGTATAGGACCTATAACTTATTCGACCTATTGACCGCTGACTACTGACGACTGATCAAACACATCATGGTGCCCAACATTGTCGCGACGAGCACCCTTTCACTCTTAGGATTTGCAAACACGTCAGCTCGAACGACAGTCAAGGTCCGGCCAGGTTTAAGAACCTCGGCGATTGCTAAAAACTCCTCGCCTTTTGCGGGACGAAGCAAGTTCACTTTGAATTCCACACTTAGCACCGCCGAGTTTGGAGGCATCAGAGTGTAAGCTGCATAGCCACAAGCGGAATCGGCAATCGTTGTGACGATGCCTGCATGCAGGTATCCGTTTTGTTGCGTCAGGTCAGCACGATAAGGCAGAGAGATTTGAACGGCGCCGGGTACAACACTTACCAACTCCGCGCCGATAGTCGTCATCGCGGTTTGCCTTGCGAAGCTGTCTCTAACCTCAGTAGCAAATAATGGATTGGAGGGTTCGAAGATCATAGGTGCGCAACAGTATAGGACCTATTTGATCTATTGGTCCTATAAGCGCTATCGACCGTAATACTTCACTAGCGTCGCCTGATACTCGGGTATTCCGGAAAGGACATTCGCTGGATCGATCTTAGCGCCCGCAAGTACTTCGCGACCCTTAACTCCATAAACAGGGCTGTTGATGTTGTTATCAGGATTTAGCGCAAAGGACTTCCAGAAGCTCTTACCAAATGATGTTCCATTCAGTTTTCCGTTGTAGTACGCATACGCAAGAATGTGTGCGTCGGCAAGTTCTTTCCGCTGATCGTCGGTGACAGTCTTAATCGGACCTTCAAGTGCTTTCTGCCGATTCGTAAGTTCTACGCCTCCCTTTTCAAACCATGTCAGAGAATCCCCGGTCATGAAGAACAGAAGGACAGCGTACGTTTCGGTATTGGCAAACGGGTTTCCGTAACCACCGCCCTGGAATGAATAGAACGCGGGCAAAGTCCAACCGTGTTCGGTCCGCGCGCTTATGACGCCGTAACCTTTTGAAAAGCTGTTGAACATGACTGTCTCTTTTACGACTTTTGGAAAAACACCAATAGCCTCCGCGCGGTCAGCAATTTCTTTTGGTAGATCAGTTTCAGGCGCGACGGCAAGTAACGCGAGAATCCTGGCGGCGTCTGCCGATCGACTCACAGCATGCTGAAACTTGAATGCGTCCGCCTTTTGAGAGTGAACTGAAGCTGCCGGATGGAGTAGTAGGACTGCACCAAAGCCAGCAGCGATTAGGGAAGTTCTAAACGGGATAGTTGAAATCATCGAAATTCTCCGCGATATAAAGGTGTTCTTAATGCGCGCATTACGTGATTGGGCAAAAACAATACCGCTGCGTTTCATCAATAGGTCCTATACGTCAAATAGGTCCTATTCCTGTTTGAGCCATCCTGCGACCCGATCCCAATCAACGAACACCAAATACATCGCAAGCTGGTATGGAAAGAAAATGTTCATCAACAGTAGCGTGGCAATGTGGAACACGATTCCAAGACCAAGCATTAGCCAACGTGAACGACGCCAGAAAACTGCCAACGGAAACAGCAACTCCCAAACCAAAACCAATCCCACGAAAAAAGGTAGAACACTGCGAATCTGGGGTAACCAAAATGCCAGACGGAAATTTGTGTCGTGCAGGTTGTCGAGTGAATGAAAGATCGCCAGTACAGGAAAGTTATCAGCGCTTAAATACTTCAGGCCGGCAACACGTAACTTCACGAGCGCGGAACTGAAATACACCCAGGCCATGAGTAGCTGCATCAGGAAAACCGGAAAGCCGTAGGCGAACAGCGGTTGATTTGGTTTCTTCAAGCGAAGCCAGTGATCAAACGAAAATGCATCACCGCATGGTGTAAACGCCAGGATAGCCAGGTAATAAACTGCGACCATTTCGTCGTGGTTGTAGTGACCAAAACTGCGTACCAGTCCCTGATAGAACACGACCAGGACAAGGGAACACTTTGTTGACGCTGAGGTAAGAAACCCCATTGTGCTGAGTAACAGCGACAACAATAGGGCAGTTTTCAAACTGTACATTCCGGCTGGTGTGAGTAGGCGTTCATAGAAACCCCACGGAATGAATTTCATCACGCCGGTAGGGCGAAGGATTGTGACTGGTAACTGTCCAAGAGCCTGGAAGGACGTGGCGAGTGTTGCAATGAGAAAGGTACCACTGACGATTGCTCTAACGACGCCTAGTGAAAGAGCGCTTCCGGAAAAGAATCGACTCATAGTTCTTTGCGCCACGACTCAACGAATGTGTCGTAGTCTGCATAGCGACCGCTGGACCAACGGTACATGTCGAGACGTATTGCCTTGAGACGCGCCGGTGATGAAGAAGGCAGTTGGTTGTTGTATAGATTGCCCCAGGTCGAAAGCAAGTCCGGAACGCGCGCACCAAGTGGCAGCTTTTCCACGGATCCGAACTGCTCAAGCAGGCGAGTGTTTTCGGGGTGAAGAGACGAAAGCCGGAAATTCTGGTTAAAGACGGTCGCGCTTACCATCGTCCACGTGCGTGCATATAAAGCGTTCGTGAGTTTGATTGGTCTTATATCGATAGTTTGGCCCGAGACTGTTTCACCCCGTAGAACAAAATAGTTCCGCCCCGTTTGCAGATCGCCGCCCGCCATCATCACATTCCAGACTGTAAACGGATACGCGTTTCTGACGTACCGAAACGACCACAGCAGCGGCACGAACAAGACAAGGGTCACGATGGTGTACTTGATAATCCAGTAACGACTCGTGTGTGGTTTCATGTCCGATATGCTTTAGCTTGTCGTGATGCGGATTTGCAGGTCGTCGCCAGGAATCAGAGTAGCAATTGGTTATGTCACGACAAGCTAAAGCATATCGGACATCAGAGCGCTCGCGTTTCGCTGTAGGCCCGACAGCTTGGCGCGTTTCATTGCGCTGCCCCGAAATCGCTTTGCGTACTCCTCAGGTGACAACTCGAGCATATCTGATAACACTGCATCGACATTGCCATCCCGCGGCTCAAATCGTGGTTCACTCGTCGCCTGTTCAAAACGGTTCCACGGACAAACGTCTTGACAAATGTCACAACCATAAAGCCAGCCGGAAAGGTTCTGAGATATCTCCTCAGGCAGATGCGGTGTTCGCAATTCAATAGTTGCGTAGGAGATGCACTTGTTGGAATCGAGAAGGTAGGGTTCTGTGATCGCATCCGTAGGACAAGCATCAATGCAGAGAGTGCATGTGCCGCAGTGGTCCTCAATCTGGTCTGTGTCGTACGTGAGTTCCAAATTCAACAGCAACTCACCAATAAAAACCCAGGACCCGAATTCAGGTGTGATTACGTTTGTGTGTTTTCCGAGCCATCCTAACCCGGCGCGCACCGCCCAGGCTTTGTCCATGACTGGTTGAATATCAACGCAAACTTTTCCTTCGGTCTCCGGTACGACCTCTTTGATCCAACGCAGCAGCGAGTGAAGCTTCTCGCTAACAATGTCGTGATAGTCATCGCCCCAGGCATAGCGAGAGACTTTCCCCGTAGCGGGATCATCCTGATGTTTTGCAGGAGTGAAATAATTGAGGGCGACAACGATAACGGAACGTGCACTCGGTAAAATCCGGGCTGGATCGATTCGCTTTTCGACATCCCGTTGCATCCACGACATGTCGCCGTGGAAATTCCGAGACAGCCACTCCTTCAAGTGCGCGCCTTCTTCTTCCAGGACTGCGCAGCGGACTATTCCTACTTTGTCAAACCCCTCCAGATGTGCGCGTTGCCTGATTAATTCCGTGAGATCGGTGGTGGAGTGGATCGCATCCAGAACTGTTGACGATTCCGCGTGTTTCATTACGCGAGGGCACCTTTACGCCGAGCAGACTTTGGCTGCTGAGTCAGCCCATTTGCTCACCACAACGTCGCCGTACAGTTGTTGCTCTTTCTGGCGTCGGATCGCACAAGCTCGGCGGAAGGCGTTTTTCTCGCCATACTTCGCAATCGAAACGGAAGTCCGACCACGCTTTTCCCGTCCCGCATTCCACGTCACTTCGTAGACCTCGTTCAGGTACACGCGGCCGTCTTTACCTTTGTATTTTTTGGCCGTCCGGCGCACACCCACAACGCCAGTTTGATTACGAGGGTTCTTGCCGACAATCACCCAATCTGTACGTGGTTTACCTAACTCCTGCTCGAGCTGGTTGCGACAAACAATGGCACGTTTCAATCCCTCTTCTTTGCCACCGTTTTTATGATCGCTGATGAATTTTGATTTCGTCACATTACCAAGTCGAACACGCACATACCACCCGACCGTTTTGTTTTCCGGACAATCGATTCGGCTAATGCCCTTATGACCACTCTTTGCCATAAAGCCTTTTATTGCTCTCCTTGAGATTAATTATGATCGCGAAAGCTAACGCCTACGGTGGGAGATGTCAAAAGGATTGCCGATTTTTGATTGCCAATTGCTGATTGGCTTTGGTTTTTCGACTTTGGTCTTCGTTGAAGTCCCTTTGTTTAGGTACTGCAGTTGACGGCAAAGACCAAAGACCAAAAATCAGCAATTGGCAATCGGAAATCACCGCTGTTCTTACGGCTGTATCTTCTGGATCGTGACGGTAACAATCGGAGTTGCGCCGCCAGTCTTGCTGTATGAGATCCAGTATCCTACTTTTGGGTACCGGACCAGTCTGTACTTAGAGCCATCTGGCTTTGTCTCGATCTCCGCACCAAACACTTGTTGTGGAGTGATTACGCCCGTTGCACCATTCATGAAGTCGACAGAAATGGCTGTTACCTTGTGCGTGGCCTTGTCGTAGAGAATTTGGGCAGTCTCTTTTTCACCAAACACATAGAAGTCCTGTTCATCACCCTTGTCAGCAGGTGAACCTAGTTTCTTACGCACGTCATCGGCAAGCCATCCGATCTGCACGCCTCTGTATTCGTGAAATGATGGTTCTTCGTCATCGGCAGAGCGGGTGCGTTGTGTTTGTCCCACTGTGACCGCAGCAACGGCGAGTGAAAACAAGAAGACGAAAGTCTTGCGTAACCTTAAGGATCTTGAAAGGTGAGTCATTTTCACTCCTTTCCAAGAAAGTTTGGTTTAGATAAAAAGCCAAGGTAGGTAGCAGACACGAAGGCGACACAATCCTCAAAAGGCTTTCTGTCCGCTGCGCCCCGAACAATAATCCCGAACCATTTTGCTGTCAATACGTGGACAGTATCCGCAGATTACGCAGACTACACAGATTTTTCAAAGTCGTATTGTTGGCCCAACTGCTCAAAGAAATCTGTGCAATCGGCGTAATCTGCGGATAAGAATTTGTTGACTGTTGTTTGTAATTCGCGTAGAAGCAGCCCAGCATCTTTAGCTTTCCCAAACGCCCGTCAAGGAGATGTTCGATGAATAGAAGCTCGCTCGGTCTCGTGCTTTCGGTGTTAGCGCTCATCATGGGAGTGTCTGCATGTCAACCTGCATCGCCTGATACCAATCGTGATGCCGGCAAAACGGCGAACGCAAACGTTACCAAAGAAACATTGAACCCCGTCGCGATCGAGGCTGAAATAACCAGATTGGAGAATGAGTGGGCCAGCGCGGCTCAACGGCACGATGCCAGTGCCGTTAGGAAGTTTCTCGCGGACGATTTGGTCATGACTTATCCCGATGGATCGACGGGTACCAAAGCGAGCGAGCTTAGTACGATCGAGTCGGGCGCAATCACTGCTGATGCATGGGAGTTGTCTGACGCCAAGGTCACGATTCTTGGTCCGGATGCGGCTTTCATTACCGGACGCAGCGTGCTTAAGAACGCGAAGTTAAAAGATGCAACAATGAAGAAGGCCATCGACATCAGCGGTGAATATCGATTTACAGATGTGTATGCTCGACGAAATGGACAGTGGTTAGCTGTGGCATCGCAAACAACCCCGATCAAGAATCCCGAGCCTGCACCATCACCGGTTGCAGCTAGTTCAAAGGCACCACCGACTGCTTCGCCCCAGGCCTCGCCGAAATAGACTGATCAGCGACTAAAGATAGGTCGAATGCGTCCTATGAATCCTATCCTTAAATGCAGTTGATCGGTTGATCACTTGACTATCCGATCGGTTTGGCATAGAACGCGGACGCTTTCTTTATCTTTTTAAGGAGCCCAGGTCCAATGAACAAAACTCTCCTATTAATCCTAACGGCGTTGATCCTTGGGGCGTGCGCGGCGCCACCAACTAACAAGGAGGCAACGACCACGGCTAACACCAACAAAGCCGCCGAAACAAAGGCCGCACCATTAACTGAAGCTGACGCCAGTGCCAGAGAAAAGGAGGTCTGGGCCACTGTCGAAAAGAAGGACACCGCGGCGTTTTCGGCCAACTTGACCCCCGACTTCATTTACGTCAGTGGGGATGGCGTCAGCGACAAGGCCGCTACCGTGAAAGGTATCAGCGACATGGGCGCAATGAGTAACCTGGCTTTTTCAGATTGGAAATTCCTTTCGGTGGACAAGGACGCGGCGGTACTCGTTTACACCGTGAAGGGTAACTCCGCGATGAGCGGGCAAACGCATCCGTTCTCAATTCATGCGAGTACGCTCTATGTGAATCGTGCTGGTAAATGGCAAGCGCTGTATCACCAGGACTGTGAGGTTTCGACCGCGCCGCCACCGCCACCGGCCAAAGCTGCCACGCCTGGAACGAGCCCGACGCCGGCGGCATCAGCTACTCCAGCGACTATGAGCTCTGATGTGGTTGCTAATGAGAAAGCGGTGTGGGCGGCACTCATGGGGAAACATTGGGATCTATTCGAAGGATATTTGGCAACTGATGCTCTTGAAGTAGAAACCAATGGTGTGATGGATCGAGCAGCCTCTGTTAAAGGTGTGCAGAGTTTCGATTTCTCAAAATCGAGCTTGAGCGACTGGAAGACGGTAAAGATCGACGATGATGCTGCTGTAGTGACTTACGTCGCACATTTTCCGGGACAAAAACCTGACACTGAGTATCACAGCAGTGTGTGGGCGAACAGGAATGGAAAATGGTCCGCGGTCTTTCATCATGGAACGCCGAAAGCGGCTCCAGCCCCGGCACCCACGAAATCCGCGCAGAAGTGATCGAATGGTTGGTGGTCAGTAGCATAGATCCAATAGGTCATATAGGTCCTATTTGATCGCTACTGACCACTCACGTCCAGATTCCTGGAATATCACGATTACACGAAGGGCACTTGCCGTCGGCCGTCAAGCGTACTTGCCGAATCAAATACCCGTGGCGCTCAACAAGTAGCTCGTCACAGCTCGGACAGTAGGTGTGTTCCCAACGACCGACTCGACCCGGAAGATTTCCAGCGTAGATGTAGTTTAGTCCCGCAGTCTTGCCAATCTCGCAGGCATGAATTAACTGGTCAGCGGTTGTATTTGCATTCTCCGTCATTCGATAGTCTTGATGAAAAGCCGTAACGTGCCACGGAATGTCGGGCGAAACAGAAGCAATGAAATCCGCCGCACGCTTTAACTCATCGACACTGTCATTGAATCCGGGAATTACCAGCGTCACGATCTCTTCCCAGAATCCTCTTTCATGCACCATCTTTACTGTGTCGATTATGTTGTCTACAACTCCACCCAGTTGTCGATAGTTCTTATCACTCATCGACTTCAAATCAATCTTGTAGCAATCAGTCCAGGGACGCAGGTAATCAAGCACCTGGGGAGTTGCGTTGCCGTTTGAAATGAACGCCGTTTTGAATCCTTCAGGTCGTGCTTTCCTGAACACTTCGACCGCCCATTCCGCGGTGATGAGTGGTTCGTTGTAACTGCTGCCGACCATCGATGCTCCGTAAGCATGCGCCATAGAGATAAGTCGCTCAGGAGAAACGGCCGTGGGATTTGTACCGGCCGAATCATCGCGCAGCGCCTGGGATGTCAGCCAGTTTTGACAGTATGCGCAGTGAAGGTCACAGCCGAGCATGCCGAAAGTCAAAGTGTCGGAGCCAGGCAGAACGTGAAAAAACGGTTTCTTCTCAGTCGGATCACAAGCGAGGGCCGCGACATAGTTAACCGGAACGCGAAGATGTCCACCTTCGTTGAACCTAACCTTGCAGATCCCGCGTTTGCCATTGTTAATGAGGCAGCGATGACCGCATGCAAAACATTTGAGCGCCCCGTTTTCGAGATGTTCGGTTAGCTCGGGCGCGCCTTCAGTAGTCATCGAGTCGAGAACATTGGCGAGCGGTAATGATTTGGTTGCAACAGGCATTACTTTGTTCTTAGTGCTTTGTGCTTCGGGCCTTGAGTTTTGTGACTTAGGTGCACTGTTGTTTGATGAGGGTTGCCAGTATAGTTTGAGGGCAAACACGAACAAAGCACAAAGAACAAAGTACGAAGTACAAGCCAGAAAATGTTAATCGAGCAAATAACGGTTACGGCTTTTCAACAACACACCCGCGTTGTTGCTTGTGAAGAAACGCGGCAAGCAATCTGTATCGATCCCGGCGATGACTCGGAGGCAATTGTTGAACATATCGATGGCTTGCACCTGAGCCTGCAAGCGATTGCGATTACGCACGCGCATCTCGATCACGTCGGTGGCGTTGCTGCTTTAAAGAAACTAAAGCCGGAAGCAAAGGTGACGATTCATCCAGCGGACGAGTTCATCTATAAAGCGCTTCCTGACCAACCGGCGTGGATCGGCATTCCGCGCGCGCAGTGGCCGGCACTCGGATTCAACTTTGAAGAGCCGCCCAAAGTGGACGAGTACTGGACCGATGGACAGCATTACACAGTGGGTAAACTGGAGTTTCAGATACTGCACTGTCCGGGACATACTCCAGGTCACGTCGTGTTGTTTGCCCCAAAAGAGCGAAAAGTCTTTGTTGGAGATGTTTTGTTTGCGGGTTCGATCGGTCGGACTGATTTGCCAGGAGGTTCAACGGAGCAGTTGTTGGAGTCGATTCACAACAAACTGCTGCCGCTTGGCGATGACGTTGAAGTGTATTCAGGGCACGGACCCATTACGACAATTGGTGAGGAGCGACTCACGAATCCATTCTTAACCGGGGGCTACAAACCTGGTCGCGGACGCTTCTAAGATCTCAGATCTGATTACCCTCCGGATTATTCTGTTATCGAAGATTTAAGAGTATTTGAGATCTGAGATCAGGTCAGGGTCTGCTACTTCAGTCTTTTCTGCTTCATCTTTTCCCACCGCTCTTTTTGCTCATCGTTCAACTGGCTCGGTAAGGTGTCTACTGGAACGTTATTTTGAGCGCAGAACTGACGCCACAGGACAAAGCGCAGATCATATTGTCCGGTGCTATCGGAAACGGAATTATCTACGGGCTTGGGTTGATTCTTTGGCTTGCTCCTCAGCATGATCCCTTCACTCTACTTCTGGAATGGAAGGAGTGTAACAGATAAGAGGTTGAGTGTTGAGCGGTGTGCTTTGCCGTCTTCACTCCGGAGGAGTGGATGGTTTATAGCGGAGAGTTGTTTGATTCTCAGGATAGGTCGAATATGACATATAGGACCTATACGACCTATGCTGAGGTGGTTTCATCCTAGCTGCGAAGATATATCGGCATCGTAGGACTCGCGCTGCCGCCTTGAGGTTCGAGCGTGACAGCGAATACAGCAGCCTTCAAAGCAACGTCAGGAAGCTGATCCTTGAGCATTACCTCGCCGTGACTGTCAGTTGAAAACGTTCTGCCGCGCATTGGTGGTTTGTCAGCCACGATAAACCACAGTTGATATTCCTTTCCGGCAGGTGGAGCTGGAAGTCCGCTCATCATCACCATCGCTTGTCCCGTTTGATCGAAGGCAAGTTTGGCAAATGCTCCAGGGGCTACCGCAGTACCGTTTAACTCCATGAGTTTTGACCCCGGCTTCTTAAGCATCGTCACCATCTCTAGATCTTTTTGAATCTTCTGATTCTGCTGCAGTAGCGTTTGCAGTTCATTTTTCATAGCCTGGTTTTCTCGCCGGAGGAGGACTAGATAACCCAGCACCAAGACAAACAGAACTAATGCCGCGATTGCTCCCAATGATCCAAATGAAGTCCAGACATTTTTCTGCTGTGGTTTGAACGGCACAACTTTGGGAGTGATTGACTCGTCCCTCTCAGATCGAATTTGCGAGAGTATCCGTTCACGTACCTTGAGCGACGGTTCTGCAGGAGATGCGGTCAAGGCCACCGCGGCCGCCGTTTGCTGCCACTCGTTTAGCTCCTGCCGGCATTCAACGCACTGGGCGAGATGCTCGGTTAGTGCGCGATCATCCGTCAAGTCGAGTGCGGATAATGCATGCGCTGGAATCATCTCTTTATAATCTTCGTGACTCATCAGTTACGCATTGCCAACTTTCTAAAAACCAAAGCTCGCACTCTGGTTACTCAATGCTTCGCGCAATTTCATTAAACCAGCGCGCATGCGTGTCTTCACGGTGCCAAGAGGCGCTCCCAATTTAGCAGCAATCTCTGACTGTGTTAGTCCATCAAAATAGGCGAGTATCAAAGGACTCTTTTGTTCCTCGGGGAGTTGCGCGAGAGCGTTGGTGACCAGCGTCCTCTGTTCTGATGCGAGCGCATCCGCGACGGCATCTGAAACCTGTTCGGAAGGTTCTCTGGCGCCTGCTAACGCAACGCGTTCTTTGGCGGCGAGACTGCGGAGACGATCAATGCCGCGACTGCGCGCGAGAGTCACCAGCCACGTAAACGGACGCCCGCGCTTCTCGTCAAAGTCTCCCGCGCGCCTCCAGACCTGCAGAAACACTTCCTGCAACACGTCCTCCGCCTCCTCGCGGCTGGTCAATATACGAATCAAAAGTCCGAATAAGATTACCCGATACCGGTCGTAGAGTTCGGCAAGGGCCGTTTCGTCCTTTCGAGCGATGGCCGCTAAAAGTTCCACATCACTGATTTGTGCCTGTTCCGGTTGCAAGGCTTCTCCGGATAATTACGGGTGAGGGGGCGCTCGTGGATTTCAGATTTAAGATTTCAGATTGAAGATTTGTGTCTCAGATCTTTGGTTTAGGCCTTTGGTCTTTATTCGTTGGCAGAGTGTTAAGACCAACACCTAAGACACAAATCTGAAATCTGAAATCTTAAATCTGAAATTTCCTCAGGCAACCGTGATCTCGGGTTCGAGATAAACGTCCTGAATAGAGTTGAGCAGTTCAATACCTTCCGACATTGGTCGTTGGAAAGCTTTACGGCCGGAAATGAGCCCCATTCCGCCGCCACGTTTGTTAACAACCGCAGTGCGCACTGCCTCGGCAAGATCGCTGGCGCCTTTTGACTCGCCACCGGAATTGATCAGACCTGACCGTCCCATGAAGCAATTTGCGACCTGATACCGAACCAAATCGATCGGGTTGGCTGTCGTCAATTTCTCGTAGACGAGTTTACTGGTCTTTCCATACGAGCTGCCCAGGGCCTGCTCGACCGCTTTATACCCTCCATTAGTTGTCGGAAGTTTCTGCTTGATGATGTCAGCCTGAATCGTGACGCCGAGATGATTGGCCTGGCTGGTTAGATCAGCCGCCGCATGCATATCGCCTTCGGGAGTTTTGAACTTGGGGTTACGCAGATAGCACCAGAGTATGCAAGCCATTCCGAGTTCGTGTGCCTGTGCAAAAGCCTCACTAATTTCGGTGATCTGCCGAGTGGATTCGTCTGAACCGAAGTAGATCGTCGCACCAACGGCAACTGCACCCAGGCTGTGTGCTTCTTTGACGGTACCGAAAAGAATCTGGTCGAACTTATTGGGTAGCGTCAGCAATTCGTTGTGATTGATCTTAACGATGAATGGAATCTTGTGAGCATACTTCCGGGCGACGCTTCCAAGAACACCGAAAGTTGAAGCCACAGCGTTGCAGCCACCTTCAATTGCGAGTTTGACGATGTTCTCAGGATCAAAGTACTGAGGATTGGGTGCAAAAGATGCGCCGGCTGAATGCTCGATTCCCTGGTCAACCGGCAGGATCGAAAGGTAGCCCGTGCCCGCTAAGCGTCCATGATCCAGCAGTGACTGCAAGGATCGCAGAACACTGGGCGAACGATCTGAAATTGACCAAACGCGATCGATGAAATCCGGACCAGGCACTTGAATATGATCTTTTGTGATGGTCTGCGCAGTGTGATCCAGAAGCGTGCGCGCATCCGAGCCGAGTAGCTCCTCGAGTCGATCCATCGTTCCCGAACGTTTGAGTTCAGTGGCCATTGCAGTTTCCTCCTTAGATGTGAGGATTATACTGAATAGGACCTATATGACCTACAGGGCCTATAAAGGCTTCTACGACCTATATAACCCATCTGAGATCTGAAATTTGAGATCTGAAATCATCCTCCGATCGCTCTCGCTATCGCGAAAGCGGCCCCGGCAGCAACGCTTCCAATCAAAGTAGTTTGGAGGGCGCTTCTTAAGGGTCTGGTTCCGGTGAATCGTCCCTTTACATATCCAAAAGCAAATAACGCAAAAAGAGTCAGACCTACTGAGATGAAGAGTGCGTTCGATGCTGAGTGCGTGAATATATATGGAGCCAGTGGCACCAAACCGCCGGCAACATAAGCGCCGGCAATTGTGACCGCACTAATCACCGCGCGACGAGGTTCAGGCTTTTCAAGACCCAATTCAAAACGCATCATGAAATCGATCCAGTTCTTCGGCTGACGCCGCAGGGCTTGAACAATTGGCCAGGTCTCTTCTTCAGTCAAGCCATACGACTGGAAGACTTCCGCCACTTCGCGCATTTCCTCGTGCGGGATTTCGGCGACTTCGCGTTTCTCTCGTTCGCGTTCCTTGGCGTAGTGTTCGGCATCGCTCTTCGCCGCAAGATAACCGCCGAGGCCCATGGCAATTGAGCCGGCAGCGATCTCTGCAAGCCCTGCCGTAACGATTATTCCAGTCTGTTCGATCGCTCCCGTTAAGCCTGCCGCCAATGCGAATGGAACAGTCAAACCATCAGACATTCCAATCACGATATCTCGAACGACGTCGCTGGAGGTGAAGTGGCGTTCTATATGGGGAGTCTGTGGCATAAATCTCTCGGTCTTTGGCCTTTGGTCTTTGGACTTAGGTCTTGGTTATTCCACGCCCGCTATGATCATTTGTTTGATAATGTCTAAGGCCAAAGTCAAAGGCCAAAGGCCCAAGACCTTTTTTCAAAATTTTCCAGCAAGCATCAACACACCGATAGCGATGAACGCAATCGCTGCGATTCGTTTCACCCAGAGTAGGGGAATGTAGTCACCGATTACACTGCCGACGATTACTCCTAAGGCTGAAACAGCGGCAAGTGCCAAACTAGCTCCGATAAAAACAGCCCAAGGTCTTTTTGTTTGCGCGGCCATCGTCATCGCGGCGAGCTGCGTCTTGTCGCCCATCTCGGCAAGAAAGATGATTCCGAACGTTGTGAAGAGAACACGAAGATCCATGTGTGATCCTTTCAGACGAAAGTATAGGACCTATAGGACCTATTCGACCTAATTACAAACCACGAACTACATCCCAAAGATCAATCCCGCAAACAATCTCGCCAGGCCCACGCCGAGAATCACCCAGAAGGGATTTGGTCGAAATCGCAACAACAGCGCTACAGCCATCGCGCAAAGACTAAGCCCGACCCACGTATGAATACCCGCGTGACCAATACTCCACGCCGCAGCAACAAGCAAACCAACTACTGCCGGCGTTACGCCTCGAAGAAATGATTGGACCTGCCTGTTTGCGCGAAACCGGCGCAAAGAGGAACCGGCCGCGATGGTCATTAAAAACGCCGGTAAGAACACGGCGATCGTTGCGGTCACAGCTCCGAGAGTTCCGGCAACTCGATAACCGATGAACGTCGCTGTAATCAAGACTGGACCGGGAGTTATCTGTCCCAGTGCAGTTGCGTCTGCAAATTCCTGCGGTGTCAACCAATGATTCGTCCGAACAACTTCTGCCTCTATCAAAGGCACCATGACAAAGCCGCCACCAAAAGTCACGGCTCCCATCCGAAGAAACACTGAACACAGCGCCAAAAGCAGGGCGAGCTTTGCGAGTATTGGCATCGCGGCCAGAAACATGAACGACGAACGAAAGCGAGCATCAGTAGTGATCTCTTCCTGCTCGTCTTCGTTCTCTTCGTTCATTCGCCTGACACGTTCTTCCGCGAGAGCGCGGGTCAAGTAACCGCCGACAAAATTCTTTCGTTCGAATTCGGCAAGCCGGGCTCGCCGTCGCGATGCGAGTCGTCGAATTCTTCGCCAACGATGCCAGCGCTTCTCGCCAAACGAATCTACGTAAATACCGATCAAACCAGCAGCCAGTACAACTTCGAGAATCGTTGCATGGAAGAAGATCACCGCGACTATTGAAAGAACGCTCACGTACCACTGCCAGGGCTTTGTAAGTGTGCTCTTACTTATGCGCCACGCGGCAACGACGATGACCGCCACCACGGCTGCATTCAGTCCGTGAAATAGTCGTTCTGTATTGGGAAACGCTCGCAAGTGGCGGTACAAAATTGCCAGCAGAATCATCATCAGCATCGACGGCAGAATAAAAGCCGTCAAGGCGACGGCAGCTCCTCGCCATCCACGCAGTCGATAACCGATGTAAGTTGCGGCATTGCCTGCATTGGTCCCAGGCAGACTCTGGGCCAATGCGAACGCTTCCGCGAATTCGTGATCGGTGAACCAGCGACGTTTATGCACCACGAGCGAACGAATTTGGGCGATGACCGCGAGACCGCCACCAAAGCCAACGAGACCAATTTTTAAAAAGGAAAGAAAGATTCCGCCCAGAGTGGGAAGTTGAGAAATGCGCTTCAGACGTTTGGTGCCGGAGCGAACCCGGTAACCAACGCGGCGTCCACGTTGCTTTGTCTTTTCGAACAAGTCTTAACTCAGATCTTCTCTGTGCATCTCTGTGTCTCCGTGCCTCTGTGGTTGTTACAGGGTTTGTTCACCACAGAGACGCAGAGACACAGAGTTACACAGAGAAATCATTTCGCGCCAACCCGTAATCGAAATCCCCCGCGAATTAGTATTGGTGGACCCAGCGTTGTGACTGGTGTCTTACCTACCTCGTAGCGCTGATCAAAAACATTTTCAACCGCACCGAAGATCTCCAGCCGGCGATTCAGCCTCCGAGAAACCAACGCATCAAGCGTAAAGTAAGAGTCCAGTCGAAACTGATTCAAGTCATCATCGAATTGAGAACTCGATGCTCGTGCCTGCAAACCAATTGTGACAATCGACGGATTCTCATAACGCGTTTGTATCGTTAGCTGATGACGAGGCACTTGCGGCAGACGCAAACCTTCGAGAACTGAACTCGCCGGAAAATCAACAACGGTAGCATCGGCGAACAAGTATGAACCCGACAGGTTCCATCGCCGACTCAGATTAACATCACCCTGCAACTCAAGACCCCGCGATCTGGTTCTACCAAGGTTTTGACGTTGACGCGTAATCAATGCCGGAGTCGTCGTTAACGTTACGTTTGCAACGGGACGAGTGATGTCGTTCCAGAAAAAACTTCCTCGCAAGGCGACTTTGTTGCTGTTACACGTGATTCGCAGGCCCGTTTCACCACCAGTGAGTCGCTCCGCTTGCAAGTTTTCATTGGCCAGAGTCAAAACATTTCCAACTCTGAAAGATCGGTAGAGCTCGTTCAGAGTGGGCGCTCTAAAAGCCCGGGTTAGCGATGCGGTCGCGGATAATCGTTCATTGAAACGATAGACAACCGAAGCGTACGGCGAGAACGCGTTCTCAGTTCTATCCGGAAAGAACGTAACAGCGGTGGGGTTTTGAGCTGAAACTGGTCTGCTCGCGGAAACCGCTGAATAGTTTTGCCAGTGATCGATTCGTCCACCAGCATTGATGAAAAAGTGCGAACCAAATCGAGTAAGTCCTTCAAAATAGACCCCAGCCTCGCGCTCGCGCCCCCCCGCGCCAACAAGTGACGAAGGTTTGCCGTTCACATAAACCAGTTCATTACTTGCTCCTCGCACTTCATGACCTTCAAACCCAGCGACAACTGTATGTTTCGCCCCTATGAGCCTCGACCATTGGGCTGAAGCACCAAAAACCTGGCTGGGCACTCGCTGGACGCGCGTTAGCGTCTCCGAGTTTCGATCTGAACTGATGGCTGAAAAGTTCTGGTCGTATGTTTGGGTTCCACCGTAGACGCGTGCCGAAATGGAACCCATCCTCGAGGAGTCCCAGGAGTTTCCAAACACAAACTGCCTCAGGTGAGTGCGGTTTGTTTGGAGCGGGGTGCCATTAGTTCGCGATTCACCAAAAACCGAAGCTGCGGCAAAGAACTTGAGCGACGTTCCGAAAGCTTTTTCGATGCGAAGGTTCGTGACTAGATCACGCACGCCCGCAAGAGTATCGATGCGGCCGCGCTCAGCTTCAGGTATCAAAACGAACCCGTCAGTATGAAATGTCTCGGCCGCGATGCTAGCTGACCAATCGTTCTTAGTTCCCGAGGCGAACAGCGATACGTTTGGAGAGATTTCGTTACCGTAGCTCGCGGCGAGAGAAAGAGAGTTTGTGTTTGGTCTCCTCGTCGTGATGTCGATTACGCCACCAAGCGCAGCACTGCCGTAAAGATGCGAGGCACCACCGAGCAACACTTCTACGTCATCAATTGACTCTCTCGGTACACGGTCCCAGTAAATCCAGCCACCAAAAGGATCGTTGAGCGGAATGTCATCGGCTAAAACCAACGCTCGACTCGCTCCGCTGGCGCCGGTAGCACGCAAAGAGACTCCTTGCGAAGTCGGATTTGCGGTGCGGCTGCCGCTGCGTCGAAACAAGCTAAATCCGGCCACCTGGCGCAAGGCATCATCGAGTGTTACGGCTGCGGTTGTTTGCAGATCCTGGCTATTGAGAATAGCGATACTTGCACCTGCTTGATCCGCGGGCGTGGGAGTGCGAGTCGCACTGATTGTGACTTGGCCTGATGGGGACTGCGGAGATAGAACGATTCGCAGTGGAAACTTCGTGGTTGAACTGATGGTGATATGACCCGGCGCGAAACCTTTGGCCTCGACGAGGATGTCAGTGCCTGAAGAGACTTTTGCCGCGCACGCGAAGTGGCCATCCCCGTCGGTGACTGTCGTCGCGACGATTTTCGTCGCCGACTTCAGCTCAACACGTGCGCCTTCAATCGCAGCGTTGTTCTGATCGACAACCGTTCCGGTGATATCAAATGAAGTTTGGCCCTGGGCGATAATTTGAGGTACCTGAGTGAGCGCAGCGGAACAGATCAGCGCGACGACGATGTACCTAGTTAGAGGCACAGTAAGCATCTGACGGAATTTGAGTCCAAGGCTGAGGCGAGTATGCGCAAGCTGCCAGAATCAAACAAGTCATTTTCTATAAGTCAGTGGTCAGTAGTCAGTGGTGTAGGTTCAATAGGTCGTATAGGTCCTATACTGACTACTTGACCATTGACTTATGGAAAATGACTTGTTCGATTCTGGTAGTTACTCCTATCCTCACGAAAGATGTCGCAGGCAAATCCACAACTCAAGGAACGCGTTCGACAGTTCTGGCAGGAGAATCCCTGTGGGACTAAGTTCGCTGATGCACCGCAAGGATCGAAGCGCTTTTATGAACTTGTAGAACAACATCGTTATGAAAAGGAGTGGCACATACCTGGTGCTGCCGGATTCTCACAAACCAAAGACTTACGTGTTCTCGAGATTGGGTGCGGTCTGGGCACTGATGGCGCTCAGTTCGCTCAGGCTGGCGCCGATTACACAGGTGTAGATCTCACCAACGCCGCGGTGGAGTTGGCTCAAAAGCGGTTTGAATTGTTTGACCTGCCAGGCACTTTTCAAACAGCTGACGCGGAGAGGTTGAACTTCGCCGATAACTCTTTCGATTTGGTTTACTCACACGGTGTGCTACATCACACTCCGGATACCGCAGGCGCCATCAGAGAAGTTCATCGTGTGTTGAAGCCTGGGGGTCGAGCAATCGTGATGCTCTACCATCGTGATTCCTACAACTACCGTGTCAACATCTCTCTATTTCGTCGAGCGGGGGTGCATCTACTTCGCTGGCAGGGTGGCATAAAGTTAGTCCACTTACTAACGGGAGAATCGCCGGACAGGCTGAAGGAGCATGCGCGAAAATTAAGACAAGAGCGTTCCTACCTAAGTTCAGAAGAATTTCTCAGTCAGAACACAGATGGCGCCGGCAATCCATTGGCTCGGGTTTATTCTCGGAAGGAAGCGACCGAGTTGTTCAAAGATTTTTCGAAAGTTGAACTGCGAACATATTTTCTCAACAAGCGCTGGCTGCCAATAGTTGGGCCATTGCTCCCACGCTCATTAGAGTCCAGACTAGCAGCGCGGTGGGGGTGGCATTTGTGGATCTACGCGGTGAAGTGAATTGCTATAGGACCTATATGACCTATAGGACCTATTTTGATCTCTATGAAAAACCTCTTAATCACAGGCGGCGCCGGGTTCATCGGCTCGCATCTGGTTGATCACTTATTGCGCACAGACGTCGAGCACATCACGGTTGTCGATGATTTCAATGACTTCTATGAGCCAGAGATCAAGCGCGCCAATATTCATCCAGCTCGGGAAGACCCTCGTTATCGTTTGGCTGAAATTGATATTCGTGATCGCGGCGGGCTCGACAAACTGTTTGGTGAACAGAGATTTGATTGCATCGTTCATTTGGCTGCGCGCGCAGGCGTTCGTCCTTCACTAGTGCAGCCTGAGCTTTACAGTGAGACAAACATCAACGGTACTTTGAACCTTTTGGAGCTGGCGCGTCAGCACAAAGTCAAACAATTTGTCTTTGGTTCGTCGTCATCGGTTTACGGTATTAATGCGAAGGTACCGTTTAGCGAGGATGATCCAATTCGCCAACCGATTTCACCTTATGCCGCGACCAAGGGCGCCGGAGAATTGCTCTGCCACACGTATTCACATCTCTACGCCATTCGCTGTGTTTGTCTTCGGTTCTTTACGGTTTACGGGCCTCGCCAGCGTCCGGATCTGGCGATACATAAGTTCGCTCGTCTGATCACGGCGGGCAAAGCAATTCCTGTGTTTGGCGATGGCACAACCAGGCGTGACTATACCTATATCGACGACATCATTGCCGGCGTGCTCGCAGCCATTGAGTACGACAAGAGTGACTACGAAGTGTTCAATCTCGGGGAATCGCGCACGGTTGAGCTGCGCGAGTTGATCTCGTTGCTCGAACGTGAGCTCGATGCGCACGCGATAGTCGATCGTCAACCTCCACAGCCTGGAGATGTGCCGCAGACATTCGCGGATATTCAAAAAGCGCGACGTCTGCTCGGCTACAACCCACAAACACAAATTGAAGAAGGCATTCGTAAATTTATTGAGTGGTTCCGGATGGGGTGAAGAATTAGAACGGTGAACGCAGCGAACTACTGCCCTTGACTGACCCATCCGTTCCTCGGCCGCGCTCCGACAGAAGAGCTTTCGTGTGTTAGGGCAACCGACTTCTGTTCGACGGGGCGAGGAACGACGGGCCTTTATTTGTGATGGCTGTAATTTGATTCGCTCGCGCTGAGCTTTAGCAGTTAGAATGAAGACCGAACTTGCTCGGCGCAGGTTCCAAGTCGCTGATGAAACTTCTTGATGAACAAGAGATGCTAAGAGAGCGGCCCTCGCCTCAACCGACTGAGCCCGATGTGTCGGTCTTTCTTCCCGTCTTTAACGAAGAGCCGAACCTTCTCCCACTCCACGCAAAGTTAAACGAAGCACTGAAGTCTTTGGGACGTTCCGCTGAGATCGTCTACGTGGACGATGGCTCGAGTGACGGAAGTTTGAAGATCCTTCACGAGCTTGCCGAAATGGATCCACGAGTGCGAGTAGTGGCGCTCAGACGCAACTACGGTCAAACGGCTGCGATGGCTGCCGGCATCGACGCAGCAACCGGAAAAGTATTGATTCCGATGGATGCCGACTTGCAAAACGATCCCGCCGACATCACTCGGTTGTTGGACAAACTCGACGAAGGCTATGACGTGGTTTCGGGTTGGCGAAAGAATCGGAAAGACAAGATGGTCACGCGCAAGATTCCATCGATGATTGCGAACCGCTTGATTTCCTGGATCGGTGGTGTACCGCTCCACGACTACGGTTGTTCGTTGAAAGCTTACCGGCGCGAATCGCTTCAGGACGTCCGGCTCTATGGAGAGATGCACCGGTTCATTCCGATCTATGCCTCATGGGCCGGCGCGCGTGTTACTGAGATTCCCGTCGAGCACCATCCGCGGACGATGGGGAAATCGAAGTATGGCTTATCGCGCACCGTTAAAGTCGTGTTCGATCTGATCACGATCAAGTTTATGGCTTCTTATCAAACGAAGCCGCTTTATCTTTTTGGTTGGGCGGGGCTTCTTACCTTCGCGATCTCCTTCTTATCGGCACTCCTGGCTTGTTTGATGAAGTGGGCAAGCTGGCCTCATCACGCCGATTTCGTGCAGACGCCACTCCCGATCATGGCGATGGTGACACTAGTTCTCGGCGTTCAGTTGTTCTTGATGGGTCTCCTTGCCGAGATGCTTGTGAGGACATATCACGAGTCACAGGCGAAGCCCATTTACTCGGTCAGGCAAAGGATCGGGTTTTCGGAGAATTAATGCAGTCTTTTGCTCGAGTTTTTTTGTTTCTACTGTTGCTCCTAAGCTGGACAGCCTCAACTTACTCACAGACGCAAAACAAACAGGAACCAGCGGAAACGATTAACGATTCACGATTAACGATTTACGAACATGTGCGGAATAACAGGCTGGGCAACATCTGATTCAAACCTTCCGGTTCGCGCCGGCGACCGAGACCTCCTGCACTCAATGTGCGAGCGTATGGTTCACCGCGGTCCTGACTCTGAAGGACTCTTTGTCACCAGCGGCGCTGCCCTCGGAATGCGCCGGCTTGCCATCATCGACCTTGTCACTGGTGAACAACCAGCCTTCAATGAAGACAAAACAATCGCCGTAATCTTGAACGGCGAGATCTACAACTATCGCGAGCTTCGACGAGATCTGGAGAAACGCGGCCACTCGTTTCGCAGTGCTTCCGACACTGAAGTACTTCCACATCTCTACGAAGAATACGGCGATGACATGGTGCGCGAGCTCAATGGCATGTTTGCATTCGCACTGTGGGACAGTAATCTTCGCCGTTTATTGATCGCTCGTGATCGATTTGGTGAGAAGCCGCTGTACTGGGGGGTGTTCGACAAGACTTTGCTCTTTGCGTCCGAGCCGAAGGTGTTGTTGGCTCATCCATCCGTTCGACCAACCCTGAACCTACAGGCACTTCGTCATTATCTTTCTTTCGATTACGTTCCAGCTCCGCTCTCGATCTATGAAGGTATTAACAAGCTCCCTGCGGCTCACAAGCTCACATTTCAAAACGGCAAGGCGGATGTTCAGTGCTACTGGAAGCTGAATTATTCGACTGTCACGCCAGTACCCGGCGAACATGAAGCCGCTGAGCGATTACAAGAGCTACTCGCTGACAGTGTTCGCATGCGCCTCGTTTCTGACGTTCCACTCGGAGTCTTGTTGTCAGGCGGTGTTGATTCATCATCGGTCGCAGCTTTGGCCGTGCGCGCTTCCTCCGAAGCCGTAAAGACGTTTTCGATCTCGTTTGCCGAAGCTTCTTTTGATGAGTCGGCCTACGCGCGTGGTGTCGCGAAGTTTCTCGGCACTGATCATCACGAGGAACGTCTCAGTGCAAATCTTGCTGCGAACCTTGTGAGTGAAATCGGCTCATGGATGGACGAGCCGTTTAGTGATCCGTCATTGGTTCCAACCTATCTACTGTCGCGATTTACCCGCAAGCACGTGACGGTGGCGCTTGGCGGCGACGGAGGCGATGAGATATTCGCCGGCTATCCAATGTATGCCGGAATTAAGTGGGCAGAGATTTACAAGCGAGTTCCACTTTCAATCCGCGCCAAAATTATTGAACCGCTTATACGTCTCTTGCCCGTAAAGACTAAGAATCTGTCTTTCGACTACAAAGCAATGAGATTCGTCACCGGTGCGAAATACGATCCCGTGGCCCGGCACCACATCTGGTTTGGATCCTTTACGCCCGATGAACAAGAACAGTTGTTGACTGCGAATGCGCTTGCAGAGACGAACGGAGATATCTACCAGCAAGCTCGGGAGATGATGACTGAGTGTGGTGAGACTGATCCCGTTAAGAGCATGCAGAATCTCGATACCCGGCTGTATCTCGCAGAAGACATCCTTACAAAAGTCGATAGAGCCAGCATGGCTGTATCGTTGGAAGTGCGTGCGCCGTTCCTCGATCCGCGTGTGGCTGAATTTGCCGCGTCGCTACCGAGTGACTACAAACTTCGTGGTCATAAGACGAAATATATATTGAAGAAAGCTGTTAACGACTTGCTTCCACCTTTTGTAACGCGACGTCCAAAGAAAGGGTTTGGGGTGCCGGTAGCGGAATGGTTGAAACAAAAACTCCGACCGATGGCGCGGGACCTGTTATCACCAGAGCGCGTACGTCGAGCTGGTGTGTTCAATCCTGATTTCGTCTCGCGTCTCCAGGACGAACACGAGCGCGGTGTCGCAAATCATCGCAAGCTGCTTTGGACCTTGTTAATGTTCGAACTCTGGCACGAGAGCTTTATCGAAACTCCGAAGAGGATTGAGACTTCGGTTAACAGTTGAAGGCATTGCCGATTTCCAATTGCCGATTGCCAATTGATCTCCTTGCTATGAACCCAGCTGAAAACTGTCGAATGAACGCAATTGGCAATCGGCAATTGGAAATCGGCGATGACTGATGTCGATTTAGAACGTGCCTATCAAGACCTCCTTACCTGGTGTCGCAAACACGACTTTGCTGGTCACGATCCTTTCGATGCTTTAAACAGCATCGTTTTCCAATCATCAACGTTAGCTCGCTCGCGAAACGCTCGTCTCTTGTGGACGCAACTCGTCAAACGATCGCCTGCAGATCTCCGTGGCGTTTCGCGCACACCTACCGAACGTAATTCCAAAGGCATCGCTCTGTTCGCCCTTGCTCAGCTTGCAAATTTTCGACGGTTAAAGACCCAGGAGTCAGAACAGGAAGCACGCGCGTTTCTGACTGACTTGATCGCAATGCGGTTGGATGGTTTCAGCGGAGCATGTTGGGGTTATAACTTCGACTGGCAGAGTCGCAACTTCTTCGCACCGCGTGGTACACCGACCATCGTTCCCACCGCCTTCGCAGCACGCGCATTGATTGAAGCTGCTCGCGAGTTCGTGGATGAAGAATATCTGACGCTTGCTCGCAGTGTTTGTAACTTCATAATTTCCGATTTGCCTGTAACTGCCTCGCTTCCCGATCAGATCTGCTTTGGATACTCGCCGCAGGGTCAAACAGAAATCTTTAACGCCAGTTTACTAGGCGCCGAGGTGCTCGGCTGCGTCGGAGCGTTGACAGGCGAGACGGAATTGCGCGAGCTGGCTGAGCGAGCGGCTCGCTTTGTCGTCAAGCACCAACGCGAAGATGGATCATGGACTTACGGTACTGATTCCAATCAGAGTTGGGTTGATAACTTTCACACTGCGTTCGTCCTGTTTTCACTGAAACGAATCATTGAAGCCTGCGCTCTGCACAGCGAATTCCAGGACGCACTGGATCGGGGGTATAACTATTGGAAGAACAGCTTCTTTCTTGCGGACGGTTGGCCGAAATACTACCATGATGACCCTTATCCCGCGGACGCGCATGCTGGTGCGAGTGCAGTAGTCACATTCCTTGAGCTCAGTCGATTGGATCCCGGTTCCACAAAACTCGCGGAACAGGTTGCTCGCTGGACCATTCGCAACCTGCGCGACGAGCAGGGGTATTTCTATTATCAGAAACGACGCTTTTACACGGTCCGCAAGCCGTATATGCGCTGGAGCCAGGCGTGGATGCTTTATGCGTTGGGGAGGTTGCTGGAGACTAGTCAGGAGTCGGTTGTCAGTTGTCAGTAGTCAGTCTTAAATAGGTCCAATAGGCCATATAGGTCCTATACTACTGATCATTGACCACTGACTACTGACCACCAGCTAAGCATATGCCAATTGCAGACGACGTAATCCTGGGACAGAACGTTCGCATCTTCCAACCTGAGCTCGTCAATCTCTATGGATGTTCGATTGGAGATGAAACGAAGATCGGCGCTTTTGTAGAGATTCAAAAGAACGCGACTATAGGTGCGCGCTGCAAAATTTCGTCGCATAGTTTTGTCTGTGAAGGCGTGACGGTTGAGGATGAGGTCTTCATTGGACACGGAGTGATGTTTACGAATGATCGATATCCGAGAGCAGTTAACCAGGATGGATCTTTGCAATCGGACAAAGACTGGCAAGTGATCAAAACGATCGTCAGGAAACGGGCGAGTCTTGGTACAAATGCGACGATCGTTGCTGGCGTAACTATCGGAGAGTCCGCGATGGTTGGAGCTGGTGCCGTCGTGACGAGGGATGTGCCGGATTTTGCCATTGTGGCGGGTGTGCCTGCGAGAGTGATTGGGAGAGTTGAAGAGCGAGAATAGGACCTGTACGACTTATAGGACCTATTGTGAGGAGAGATGCTAAAAGTCGGAGTCATCGGACACGGCTACTGGGGCCCGAATCTGGTTCGCAATTTCATGGCAACCTCTGGTTCAGTTGTGACGGCTGTTTGTGATAGTCGCGAGGAGCGCCTCAATCAACTGCGAAAGCTTTACCCCACTCTTGCGCTCTACAACAACGCATCAGAATTGATTGCTGACAACGACGTTGATGCGGTCGTTGTGGCAACGCCTGTCTCTTCACATTTCGACTTGACCATGGCCGCCCTAAACGCAGGAAAGCATGTGCTCGTCGAAAAACCAATCGCATCCAACTCTCAACAGGCGAAGCAACTCATCGAAGTCGCTGACAAACGTGGGCTCGTCTTAATGGTCGATCACACCTTCGTCTACACTGATGCCGTCCGAAAGATTCGCGAGTTAATTTCTACCGGCGCATTGGGCGAGATTTATTACTACGACGCCGTCAGGGTGAATCTTGGGCTATTCCAACACGATGTAAATGTTATTTGGGATCTGGCGATCCATGACCTTTCGATCATGGATTATGTTTTGCCAAACAAACCAGTGGCAATCTCTGCGACGGGCATTAGCCATGTTCAAGGGCAACCTGAAAACGTTGCGTACATCACATTGTTCTTTGCCAATAACCAAATCGCGCATGTCCATGTGAACTGGCTAACACCAGTGAAGGTGCGTCATACCTTGATTGGCGGAAGCGAGAAGATGATTGTCTACGATGATCTGGAGCCGAGCGATAAGTTGAAGGTTTACGACAAAGGTATCACTGTTACTCCTGGGCCGGAGGCCGTCTACAAAATGCTCGTAAGTTACCGGTCAGGCGACATGTGGGCGCCGCGTCTGGACAACACTGAGGCACTCCATACAGAGGCATTGCACTTTATCGACTGTGTTAAAAACAAACGTCCGTCCGAAACAGACGGATTCGCCGGATTGCGTATGGTAAAGATGATTGAAGCGGCGGAAGAATCACTTCGAGATCGAGGAAGACTTGTTGAGTTGGATCTGTGAACTAGGTGGTCAGTAGTCAAATGGGTCCAATAGGTCAAATTGGTCCTATTCTTTTGACCTTCTGCTATGCGTATTTGGATCGACCTCGCAAATTCCCCCCACGTTCCGTTCTTCCGAGCGTTGACTGATCGATTTGAAGCTGAAGGCCATCAGGTTGAAGTTACCGCACGCGACTTCGCTGAGACTCTTCCACTGGCAACAGCTGCGAAGCTCTCTCCCCATGTAGTTGGTGTTCACGGGGGAAAACCCGTAACAGCCAAGGCCGGTAATCTGATGTCTCGCGCGTGGTCGTTGGCTTCATGGGCCCGCACACGAAAGTTTGACCTCGCCATTAGCCACAATTCCTACTCACAAATCCTCGCTGCGCGCGCGTTGCGTGTGCGAAGTGTGACACTAATGGACTATGAATATCAGCCTGCAAATCACCTGGCCTTTCGATTTACGTCCCGCATCATCGTGCCAACGTGTTTTCCGGATCGTCGTTTACGGCGTTATGGGGCGAGCCCGCGAAAGGTCCGGCGGTATCACGGCACTAAAGAAGATGTATATCTTTCGCACTTTAGGCCCGATCCTTCGTTCGCAGCGCAGTTGTCTGAATTCGGTATTAGCCCGGATAATGTGCTGGTTTTGATGCGACCCCCAGCGCACGAAGCGCTTTATCATCGCTTTCAGAACGTGCTCTTTGATCAAGCACTGAATTTTTTACTGGGACACCAGAACGTGAAGGTGATGTTGCTTCCGCGCAACGCCGCACAACGGCGTAATTACTCGGCGAAAACCAGCGCAAACCTGATCGTGCCTGAGCATCCACTTTCGGGGCCGGACCTGATTGCGTCAAGTGACCTGGTCATCAGCGCCGGTGGGACCATCAATCGTGAAGCTGCCGCGCTAGGTGTTCCCGTTGCGAGTGTTTACGTTGGCAAGTGGGCGGCGGTTGACGAAGAACTTGTCAAAGAAGGTCGATTGAAACGGATAACAAACGACGGCGATTTCCGCGCGTTGGAGATTAGAAAGAAACCAAACGCAGAGCCTCGACGGTCGGTGGCTGTGATTGATGAAGTGGTGCGAATGATTTTCGAGTAGTCAAATGTCCGATATGCTTTAGCTTGTCGTGTGATCCCGAACTAAAGCGTGGTGATCAATCGTTGTTCTTCGGGATCACGACAAGCTAAAGCATATCGGACATTTATTTTTTTCATGAGAGCTGAACGGGCAAAACCATTAACAGATGCAAGAGCAGTTCGGGTCCCCGGACGCGCGCCGCGTTGGATCGTGCCGACTGTCAGAGTGCTTCTGGTCTTTGCAGATGCAATCGCCGCAGCTGTTTCGCTCATTGCCGCTTTCGCGATCCGGGAAGACGCCTCCGCCTTTGCGTCAGGAACATGGAACTGGAGTGCAAGGTTCGCTCCGTACGGTGCACTTGTTCCCATCGTTGTAGTTATTCGTTTGTTAACTCTGCGTTATGTGGATCTCTATCGAATCCGTGGCGAGTTCTCATTCATCGATGATGGCTTGCGCGTCTTTAAAGCAATAGCGATCGGATCGCTTCTGATAGTCGCTGCCGCATTCCTGTATCGTGGCGGCTTCGCATTCCGCTCGTTTTCGTATGCGCGCGGCGTCTTCGTCATGGATTTCTTTTTTGCTTTGTTGACGATTGGCTTGATTCGTTACGCGATGCGTGCTGCGCAAACAGTTGTGCGCCGGCGTCAAATCAATCTGATTCCGACACTGGTAGTTGGCAGGGGAAATGAGGCAGCGCTATTTATCAACGAGATGCGTGAACGTCCGGCGCTCGGTTATCGGGTGATCGGAGTTGTCGAGACTAAAACATTTGATGGGCAGGACCGGACGATGTACGAAGGCGTTCCCGTAGTCAGCAATCTCGAGGGCTTGCCCGACGCCATCCGCGATTCGGGCGCAAATGAAGTGATCATTGCTGACAGTGAAGTAAATGGCGACGCGCTCTTTGAAGTTATGATGCGTTGCGGTCGCCGGCGCGGCATTGAGTTTCGCATCGCCCCGACTTTATTCAATTGTTTACCGCGAAAAACTGAAATCGATCAAATCGGCGTGATGCCGATGATACGTCTGTTTCGAGAGCCACTATCAAGTGGTGCGCGAATCATCAAACGCAGCTTTGATCTTCTACTCTCCATTCTTGCGATAGGTTTGCTGTCTCCGCTGTGGCTGTTGATTGCAGTACTGATCAGGTTGGATTCGAAGGGCCCGGTGTTTTATACGCAAGAAAGAGTCGGAATGGATGGACGACTGTTTCTCGTGTTTAAGTTTCGCACGATGAAAGCGGGAGCCGAGTCTGATGTGCATCGCGAGTATCAACGCGCGTTCATTGCTGGTCGCGCTGAGGCGAATTTAAGCGACAACGGAAAACCGACTTATAAATTGTTGACTGATCCACGCATCACACGCGTTGGAAAATTTCTCAGGCGCACAAGCCTCGATGAAGTGCCGCAGTTGTTGAACGTACTGATGGGTGACATGAGTATCGTGGGCCCGCGACCTCCGATTCCTTACGAAGTTGAGGCTTATGAACTCTGGCATCGTAAGCGGTTGGATATGAAACCTGGCTTGACGGGTTTATGGCAGGTCTCGGGAAGAAACCGTTTGCCGTTTGAGGAGATGGTACGGCTGGATCTTTTTTATATTGAGAACTGGTCGATGCTTCTCGATCTCAAGATCATACTGCGCACAGCGCTCGTGATGCTGGAAGGGTTTTAAGAATTTCAGATTTAAGATTTCAGATTGAAGATTGGGTGGTCAGTTGTCAGTGGTTAGTTGTCAGTGGTCAGTGGTTATAGGTCGAATAGGTCCTATCGGTGCTGTTAACTACTGACTACTGACTACTGACAACTGACCACTACCCAATCTTAAATCTGAAATTCTTCAGTTCGCCAAACCCGCCAGCGCAATCTCGAGCAACAGCATCTTCTTGATCCCTTTGTATAACGGTTCGATTTCGCAGTTCTCAGTCAGCGCATGAGCATCGTTGCACGGGCCTGCGCCAGTGGAGATTGAATTGATGCCCTCTAAGAGAGCCGCGCTCGAGTTGTTTGATCCTGCGTTGCCAATCGGTGGGTCGAATCCCATCGCGCGATGAACGGCTTCCGCCATTTTCACTAAATGTGATTCACGGTTACCGGGTAGAACGGCGGCCGGTGACGTCGAAATGATGTCCGTCTTGACGGTCATTCCAACTTTCTTCGCTTCTTCATCGAGAATTGCCGCAATCTTCTTGTCCAGGTCAGCAATCACAGAGTTGTCGGTTGAGCGCAAGTCAACCGTGAACCAGGCGTCCGCAGCCTTTGCGTTTGGTACTTCCGATCCGCCCAGCATGCCGATGTTCAGATTTGACGAAGGATTCGTCGGCACTTTCAACTCGTAGATCCGTTCAATGGCACGCGCGACGGGAAGCGACGCGGAATACGGGGGAGTGCGTGAACGCGTATGACCACCCGGCCCAATGAAATGATGGCGGTACCAGTTAATGCCTATTCCCGCGTAAGTGAAACCTTCATAGCCTCCATCAAGAGCAACGTAGTAATTGATCTTTCCCTTGTTCTCTTTGGTGTAAAACTTTGCGCCACTCATTCCCGCCTCTTCGTCAGTTGTAAAAACGAAGATCAGATCACCTTTAGTCTTTAACTTCGCCGCGTCGAGTGCCCGAATGGTTGCGAGCAAAGCTTCAATATTACGTGTATCGTCGCCAATGCCAGGCGCGTAAACTCGACCGTCTTTAACTGTTGCTTTGATGGTGAGACCGGGCTGAAACACCGTGTCCATGTGCGCGTCAAAGACAGTGACCGGTCCAGCGCCGGTTCCTTTACGCGTGGCGATCAGATTGCCCGCGCCGTCGTAATGCACATCGAGTTTGTATTTGCGAAGGAGGCTTTCGATGTAACGAGCTCTTTCTTCTTCGTGTTTTGAAGGGGCATTGATCTCCGTGATGGCAATCCATTCACGTAAAATGTTCTCGTGGTTCTTGTCGATGTATTCATTAGCGGCTAGAACTCGAGCGTCGTTCTGAATTGCCTTTACCTGATCGGAATAGGAGACTTCCTGGCCCAGGATTAAAACTGACAGGATGATCACGATTAGACAAGACAAAGCGAAGAGGCGCATGTAGTTTTTCCGAGTGTCGAATATAGTAGAGCGTGTCCGATATGCTTTAGCTTGTCGTGAGAAACCAAACACGAACGATGATTAATTGCGAACCTTAGAACAAATCAGGGTTCGTGTTTGATTTCTCACGACAAGCTAAAGCATATCGGACATCGGATTCCAGCGGAAGACACCCGAAACTTGATCACAATGCCCCATTCTCGAAATGAAGAGCGGCTCTCTCCGGCAATCAGATGGATAGAACGCGCCATTGTTGGTTGTCTCTTCCTCATCGCACTGTTCGCACCTCATTCAATTGCGGCGACGCAGTCAGCGTGGGTGTTAGGCCTCGTCCTCTGGGCGCTGCGATTTGCTTTCTATCCTCGACCCATCCTCTTTCGTGCCCCAGTTGATTATGTATTGCTTGGTTTCTTCATTCTCAGTGGTGTGTCGGGCGTTTTTTCGTACAACCCTGTTATGTCGATCGGCAAGATGCGCGCTGCAAGTCTTTTCACGATCGTTTATCTGATTTCACAGAACGTTCGCTCGCTGCGGCTCGCGAAATTGATGACATATTGTCTGATCGGATCGTGCATGATCAATGTCTTCCTTACTGCCGGCCAGTTAGTAATTGGTAAGGGTGTGAAGGTTGAAGGTGTCAGGCCTGACAGTCCACTTGCCCAGGCTGTCTTTAGTACTCGAACTGTTCATCAGCCAACACCGATCATCAATGGAGACACGGTCTGGCAAGTGGATGGTCACAGAGTTGATACCCCAGAAGAACTTGCAAGCGAATTGGCCGCGGGTAAACCGTTCGCGAAAGTAACGATCTATCGAGTCGAGTGGATGCCTACTCTGGACGTTCCCAGGGGAAAGTTGGTGGCTGGTAACACTGCTTTGGAACAACTAGGCATTGCGAACTGGTCACGCGGGCGAGATTGGCGTGCAACTGGTTTTTACAACCACTGGGTTACTTATGCTGAAGTCATTCAATTGATCGCGTCGTTAACACTTGGACTGTTTCTGGGCCTGACGCACAAGACAAGTCTAACTGGTCTGTTGCTATTGCTGGCTGTAACGGGCTTGCTTTTTGCGCTCGCGATGACAGTAACGCGAGCATCATGGGCTGGATTTGCTTTATCGGCATTCTTGATCGTGTTACTCAGCGCTTCGCGTCGAACCTTAGTTGTGATTGGCGCCTGCGCAATCCCCTTGATTCTGGGTGCCGTGTTCCTGCTTCAACAGAAACGAAGTATTGGTTTCGTCGATCGTAACGATCAATCGACGTCATGGCGCGAGACCGTATGGCGAGAAGGTGCGCATTTACTCGTCAGCAAGCCGCGTCATTTGTTGGTTGGCGTGGGCATGGATTCGATAAAGGGTCACTGGCGGGAATGGGGATTGTTTGATAACGGCAAGTTGCCGATCGGGCATATGCATTCGAACCTGCTTCAAATAGCACTTGAACGGGGCGTGCCGGCGTTGATTTTGTGGCTGATGCTGCTTGTTCTTTATGCCTGGCTGCTTTGGAAGGTCGTGCGAAGATCAAAGGACGAGTTTTCACGTTCATTCGCACTCGGTGCGCTCGGTGGGGTGGTGGGTTTCTTTGCTAGCGGTTTAGTTCACTACAACTGGGGCGACTCGGAAGTTGTTACCGTCTTCTATTTGATTATGGGGTTGAGTTTGGTGGTTGCGCGGAACTTGGATGGAGTCAGTACCACCTCGCGGTAGCGGGTGGGTGCGTAGTTTGTGTTGGCCACTGATTTTTTAGACTAGTACCCACCCGCTACCGCGAGGTGGTACTGACTCCATCCAAGTTTGCTCGTGATCGTTCACGACACGAACGGATAGAGCGGAGTGTTTCGAAGTATCCAGAACGAAACAATAACAACGAAGATCAGATAAATGTAGCGTGCAGGCAACGCGTTGGGTTTCGGCGTTATTCCCCTGAACGACAACGTCGTGTATTTGAGCAAGACGTACAACAGCAATGGAGTCGCAATCACAAACAGCGGATTCAATGTGAATGCCGTTACGAAATGCCCGTGCAGAAGTTGATGTAGCGCTCGTGTACTTCCGCAGCCGGGACATTGCAGTCCGGTCAATTGACGAAAGACGCACGGTGGAAATATGCCGGTCTTTCCTGGCTCGAAAGCAAACACGTACACGGCGCCAAGCGATAACAGACCCCAGATGCTTAGTAGAGTTATTCGGCGATTCCAGAAAGCGGTGGACATGGGAACTCAAGGCTAACACAACTGCGTTGCCTGAGGTGAAGTTGCAGAGAAGGGCGGATTCTTCTAGAACCAACCCTTCTTGTTTTGGATGTAAGTGCGAACAAACTCTTCGTCAGACTTGGTGAGGTAGATGATGCCCTCGACGATACTAATGATATTGGTGAGTCCGCAGGTAATAACTCCAAGCACTAATTGAATGACGCCCTCGGTGGTATAGCCAAGAATGAATTTATGAACACCTAACCACCCGAGCAGAATAGCGCAAACACCAGCCGTGACCTTTTTGTCGGCACCCATCGCTTTCCAGTCAGTCATAGCACCGGGATTTACTGACTGCATTGGTTGATAGCCACCTCCCGCGACCTGAGTCAGCGGTGCCTGACAGCTTATACAATACTGCGCTATCTCATCATTCGTAGCGCCGCACTTTGTGCAGTATCTAGTCATCGTATTTGAAGTCTCCACCTCCTCAAACTGCATTCGTTAAGGAGTACATTTCTCGTTTCAGATCTCAATGGCTGCTCAGGACGCTGAGTGCGGCAAGACCGCCGAAAAAGATCAGGTAACAAGCCCAGACAACTATTCCGAGACCAAGGAAGATGTAACTAAACATCTTGGCCTTCTTGGAGGAATCGGCTGCTCCTGCAAGATCACCCGCGGCCACTTTCCCATTTACCTGTGCCGCAAAAATGATGCTGATAATCCCAAGTGGGAAACAGCAGATAGCGGACAGGATTGCCGGGATCAAATAGTTCGGCACCTTGTCATGGGTGGGTGCAGGTGGGGGAGTGAATTCTTGTGCCATTCGTTTTCTCCTGAATCGACCGCGAAGTTTATGCTTTCTACGAAACGCTGCTGACGATTACCTATGCAGCATAACCGCTGGGACCACCTGCCGGCGGTGGTGGCGGAACAACGTCCTTTCGCTTCTCAAAGATTGGTACGGAAAGAATTCCGCCAACTGCGGAAAGGATGATGAGGCCGATAGCCCCAACGATAGTGCTAATAATTATTAGAACGGTACCGGAAACTGGCATCTGTCTTCCATATTGTGAGATGGTTCTTTCAAACTCAGCTGCTCCCACAAAAAGGGTTATCGGAAGACAAATTATCAAATAGATAATTCCCCCAACCACACCTGCCAGCGCTCCAACCATAGCGCCGTCTCCTATTGAAACACGGGTTGGTGAACCTTTGATATAGATGAGTCCCGCGACCACCCCTCCACCAATCGCGAAAAGACAACAGCACATCTTTACGATCGGGATCAGCGAGACAAGGCCCGAAACTACTCCGACGATTAAACCGCCGAGCAAGGCAGCCTTCAGTTTGTTATTCATGGAATTTCTACTCTTCTGCTACGAAAGTTGGGCACAACTCAAGTTTTAGTTTTAAGGAAGCAGGAATGGCTCGGTTCACCTGAATAACTAACAAACAGGGGGAGGATTGTCAATGAAAATGCCGTAATTAATGGACTTAAATTACCGCAGGACTTCGATCCGATCACCGGCTTGCAACTTCGGATCGCTGACTTTTCCGGCCTTAATTTGCTTGAGGCTGAAGCGAGTGGTTGTCAGTCGACCTTCTGCACCTTCGCGTGAGAGATCAACGGCGTCAGCATGCCGAGCAGTTCCCCCCGCAGCGAGTATTGCCTGCAGCAGAGTGATCCCAGCTTGAAAATTCTTTTGTCCGGGATAATTGATTGGTCCCGCAATGTAGTAGAACTCCTGTGAACGCCCGACGGTAATCACGTCGCCGTTAATAACTGTCGTATTCAACGAAACGGGATCGCTCAGACGTAAGGTATGTACCGCTGATCCGCCACGCATGATTACAACGGATTCTGCATCATTGCGAACCTGCGATTCAGCCAAAATCACGTACAGCGGTACGGCTTCTCTTCTAAGGACGCGTGTGCCAGATGAACCTACGAGTCCGGTTAGCATTACCGTGTGACTAACATATTGACGTACGCCAACTGAGACTGCGGCTTTCTCTTCAATAGCACGACGTTTCAGTTCCGTCCGGATTCGGTTTTGAATCTCGTCAGTAGTGAAACCCGCGACAATCATCTGACCACCCGCTATGGGAAGATCGATTATGCCTTCCGCGTCGACTGTAAATAACGTGGAGCGTCCTGAATTGACCGAGGTTACAAACCGGATGTCGAGGACATCGCCAACCCCTACTCGGTAGATTTCCGTTAGACCAGGTGAGGGAGTGGATGAGGCTGAGTCGTTGTTCTTTGCGATTGAGTCGTCGCGAACCGAAGAAGTAGTCTTCTCTTGCTCAGGAGGAGTGTTTTTCGGCTTCGGCTCCGAACTGGTTTGAGCGCTGCCCGCCACGACAAAACTAGCAAGACAAAAAGGGAGAATCGAGGCTGAGATTAGTTTCTTCATGATTCGTCGGCAAATTTGAAAAGCGACTTCTTCGGTAAGAATTTTCAGCGTAGTGAAACGGTTCAATGTCGTCATCAGTGTTTATGGACACTGAGAAACAAATAAAAGTAACAATCAGGCCTGGTTTCCAATCTGGCGCCCGGCCCTATAAGCATGGGCATCGGAGGGTCGCTCAACAAAGTCGCGACGCCTCTGTTATAGTCACGGATTCACTAAGCGTCGGCCTTGTAAACCGTGCGCTTTGACACAGTCCTTTGTGCCGATAGCACGGACTCAAAAGAACAGGAATTATGTACGAGTTTGCAGTTACGCCAGCAGTGACAAATATTCGGCGCCGAGGCGTGGAGGTTTCTGAAGTCGCTCCCGAGAGCCTGGGTGCGGAGATGGATATCGAGCCTGGAGACCGAATCGTCAAGGTCAACGGGCGCACAGTTAGAGATTATCTTGACTTTCGCTTTCACACTGCGGGCGAGACGGAATTGCTTCTTGATGTTCGGAAGAAGAGTGGCGAGGACTGGCAAATCGAATTAGAGCGTCGAGAGGATGAAGACTTCGGCTTTACATTCGAGGCGATAGTTCCGCGGCAGTGTGCCAACGAGTGCATCTTCTGTTTCTGCAACGGCAATCCGTCCGACGCTCGACCTTCTTTGTTCATTAAGGATGAAGACGTTCGACTATCGTTTCTTTATGGAAACTATACGACGCTTACGTCAATCACAAACGATGAGATGAAGCGAATTGTCGAACAGCGATTGTCACCTCAATATGTTTCTGTTCATGCTACTGACATTGACGTTCGTGCGTACATGTTGGGAATTGATCGAGCCCGTGCCGACATTTCGGAAAAACTGAAGGCTCTCCTTGATGCTGGAATCGAAGTTCATGCGCAAGTCGTGCTCTGTCCAGGAATCAACGATGGAGAAGTGTTGCTAAAGACGCTCGACGATCTCGCAGCAGAGTATCCTCGAATTACCAGCGTCGCGATCGTCCCGCTTGGTCTGACGCAATACAACACAGATCCTCGACTCCATCCCGTCACACCTGAATTTTGTAGAACTGTGATCGATCAACTGAAACCCGTTCAGGAAAAATTCTATTCACGGTTTGGAACACACTTCGCTTTGTTGGGAGACGAAATTTATTTGAAAGCGGAACGGCGCATTCCGTCGCGTTCGCATTACGGAAGTTATCCTCAGATCGAAGACGGCGTGGGTATGGTCCGATCATTTCATGAGGAGTTCGCGAGATTGCAAAAGCGCCTTGCGCGATTTGCGCGCGCTTTAGTAAACAAAACTCCCGGGACCATCTTTACGGGTACTCTGTTCGCACCGGTCCTCAAAGGCGCCGTAGATAAATTGAACGCGAGGTTTGGGACCAGGCTGCATGTTCGGCCAGTGACGAATTACTATTTCGGGGGAGATGTTTCCGTGGCAGGACTGGTAACTGGACGCGACATCAAGTCAGCAGCAGATCAGTTACGCGGTGAATTCGTTCTGATCCCACGACAGATGTTGAAGAGCGACGAAGCCATCATGCTTGATGGAACCACACTTACTGAACTGGCCTCTGTTTTAGGAGTGCCTGTATATCCTCTGAATATGAACGAACTTGGGCGATTCCTGCTGAACACAAACTAATCAACATGATCGAAGCCTCACAAACGAGCGCGTCCACTTCTTCGAAGTCGATACTCGATGTGGGTTGTGGCCAGAACAAGGTTGTCGGGGCAATTGGCATCGATTCCAATTCTCGGAGTCACGCGGATGTCATTCATGACCTCGGCGTCTTTCCCTATCCGTTTGAGAACGATCGTTTTGATGAGATCGTCTGCCGACATGTTCTCGAACACGTGCCGGATGTCATCGGATTGATAACCGAACTTCATCGAATTACTAAAGCCGGCGGCCGTCTGAAGATTGTTACTCCGCACTATACAAATCCGGACTGGGCAACGGATCCGACTCATCGAAATCACTTCAACAGTTATTCGTTGACTTGCTTTGTTCGTGATAAGACACCGTTTCCCTTCTACACCGATATCGAATTGCGACCAGTTCGAACTCACGTGAGTCTGGCCAATCTCTGGCGCGCGTTGGGTATCGAATTCCTGGTGAACCTTGACGAGCGGTGGCCGGCTTTCCGCTTCACCAGAAAATTCTGGGAGTTCTACCTCTCCACCATCCTCCGCGGAAAAGAGCTTTGGTTTGAGCTCGAAGTTGTGAAGTGAACTGCCAGGCGAATAGTGCTACTTCACAAACACGATGCGCTTACGCTAGATTTGCACCCTGTTCATTTATTGGATAGAAACGCAGAAAATTAAATCAGGGCTACACGCAAGAGCTGGCTGATTACCCTATTCCATCGGCGCTTCAAAGTTTCCGAGATGATTTACAACCGAGTGGTCCGGAACGTGCAAGCACCACTGGAGACACTATGAAAGTGCAGAGCAGAAATTTACGTGTCGTGTTCGTTCTCGGACTGCTCTGGCTTCTCTGCAATAGTTTGGCGTTATCGCAGGGTAGCGCTACTGGAAGCATCAGCGGTCGAGTAATGCTTCCCAACGGTGAGTATGTTACTCACAGTGTGCGAATCTCACTTGAGACGTCGCGCGGAGTGAAGTCCAGTGTCTTTACGGACAATCAGGGTCAATTCATATTTCGTTCGCTGGCGCCAGGTCTTTATCAAGTGATTGTTGAGGGAGATAAAACCCAGTGGGAAACAACTCAGGTCAACACCGAAGTGTTTCCGGGCTCGCCGTCTATTCTCACGATCGTTCTTAAAGAGAAAAAAGGGTCGACGACAAAAGGAGTGGGTACCGTCTCCGCTGCTGAGCTCGAAGCCTCGATACCTCAAAAAGCGCGGAAAGAGTTTGAACGTGCCAGCGATGCATACGCAGCGAAGAAAGTAGACGAGTCGATTGCTCATCTGCGCAAGGCTATTGAGTACTTTCCGAACTACCTGATGGCTCATAACGATCTCGGTGCTCAGTTGTTGGAACAGGGAAAACTCGAGGAAGCTGAAGCGGAACTCCAACGCGCAATCCTGATCGATAAAAAAGCTTTCAACCCGCATTTAAATCTTGGCATCGTCCTGGTTGACGGTAAGCGTTACTCGGAAGCAGTGGCAACTTTGAACGACGCGGTTTCTCTCGACGCGAGTTCCGCGGCCGCAAGACTGTATCTCGGTCAGGCCCTCGCCGGAGTCGGTGAAGTGCAGCCCGCTCTCAAGGAACTGAAGACCGCTTACGATTTAGGTGGAGATGACTACGCTGTGGCTCTATTGCATTTGGGCCGAGTCTATCTAAAGGCTAACGATCCGAATTCAGCTCTTAAGGCCTTCGAACGCTATGTCCGGATTGCCCCAAAGGGGCCAAATGTGGTGGAAGCAGAACGTCAGATCGCCCTGCTCCGAAAAGCTTCAAGTACCCATTAGCGCTTCTCTTTGGACTGCAAACCTTCCTACCAGTTATCCAAAGATTTGAAGAACTATCCAAATCCCGCAAGCCTTTGAGCCCGCCCACTGTCCAAAGAATGGAATTCGCTCCATAGTTCCGTATCTTTGGTACGACTTTATAGCTGGCATGCATCTTGCCGAACGCTTGTCCGTCAGGCAGAGCTCCTATTTTCCACCCTTGGCTCTGAAGCGAATCTAATTCGAATCAACTCAATGGAATTCTTAGGAAGGCGTCACTCCAAATCTGGCGTTCCAAGTGGACGGGACGGCTCCTCCGTCATATTTGACCGTTAGTCGATGAGTGCCCAAGAACGAGGCTTTAATGAGGTTCTGAATTGAAGCAGGAGAAACTATGAAAACATTTTTCAAAGCAAATGCAGCTGTTTCGCCCTATAGATATCTGCTACTTGCGGCTGCGCTGATTCTTGTTCCCAGTCTGTCAGCTTTTGGTCAGGCGACTTACGGAACCTTGCGCGGAAACGTAGCAGACCAGAATGGTGCTCAGGTTGCCGGTGCCAAAGTTGAAGTGAAGAATGAAGGCACGGGCGTCATCGTTCAGACAACGACAAATGATGAGGGCGCATACAACGTTTCCAATCTCATCCCAGGTCTGTACACCGTTACGGTTGAAGCTTCAGGCTTTACCAAAAAGGCAGTGACGAATGTCAAAGTATCGCTGGGTGAAATTTCAAATCTACCGGTTGCGCTTACCGTTGGTGCGGCGAACGAAACGGTAACAGTTGTGAGCTCTGGTGAAGAACTAATCAACAAAGAGCAAGCGCAAATCTCAGCAACTTTTGAGAGTCGTAAAATTAGTGATCTACCTTCCAATGGCGCAGGAGGCGGCCTCGATACGATCGCATTGCTTGCTCCTGGAGTGGTTGCCTCGCGTAACAGCGGCGTAAATACTGATGGCGCCGGGTTATCGGTTAACGGCAATCGCGGTCGCTCAAACAATTTCCAGATCGATGGTTCGGACAATAACGACCTCAGCATTGGCGGACCTTCGCTTTTCGTTGATAACTCGAGCCAGGTGGCCGAGTATCAGGTAATCAGCAACAACTTCTCTGCTCAGTACGGTCGGAACTCTGGCGCCGTAGTCAACATCGTCACCAAGTCCGGCGGCAACGAGTTCCATGGCGATTTATTTGAGTATCACCAGGATGCTTTCCACCTGAACAGTTTAACCAATCTAGAACGTCGCAACGGCCAAACACGACCCAGCCGCAATTTGTACAACGCATTTGGCGGTACTGCAGGCGGCCCGATCTGGTTACCGAAATTCGGTGAAGGTGGGAAGTCCATTTGGAAGGGTAAGGATCGCGCTTTCTTCTTCTTCTCTTATCAGGGAATCAGAAACCCATCGACTTTTATCGCGAGAGGAACTGGTTTGGCATTTCTTCCTTCGGAGTTCTCGCGATTGACGTCGAGTTTTCCAGGCAACACAGCGATTGGCGATGTCGTGTCTCTCGGTGCATTCGCCGCTCAACACGGTAATGTTCGCGCGCGTACCGACTCGGGCCAGGTCGCTTTTCTAGGTGGCGCAGTACCCTCGGCTTTCAACTTCGGTGCTTTACCGACCGGTTGTACCACGAGAGCCATTCGAGTTGGCGGGACTGCTCCCAGCGCCTGCGCGGGCGTGGTCTACACCACGTTCATAAATCCGGCGACCGGCGCGCCGTTTTTGACAGGCGGTTCCTTCGACGCAATTAACCTGGGTACGGCCGCAGCTCCGAATCTTTTCCAGGCTGCTTTTCCTGAGCGAGACTACTCCACACCATTCACCGAGAATGGATGGAGCTACCGCATCACGGTAAAGGCGACGAACAAAGACAACATCGATTTTCGTCACCTTTATCAGAAGCAGCTGTTCGTGAATAACGGCGGCAGTTCAAACGGTTTCAGCTACGACGTTCCTGCAACCAGTAAGAATCTTGGTGGCACATGGACTCGTCAGCTTTCGAACGCGATGGTAAACGAGGTCAAAGTTACGACGCAGGATCTCGACGTCGAGTTTGGAGGCACGGCTGAGAATTTTGGCGTCTTCTCAATCCCGAGCCCGCCAAACATCGGCAACACAATTGCCAATATTGTTTTTGGTGGCAACATCACTGGTGTGAGAAATGCGACGGCGCTACAGACGATCGGTGGAGCGACCAATATCCCTCAGGGCAGATTGGTTAAGGTTTATCAATATGCGGATACCATGAATTGGACTAGAGGCTCACATAGCATGGTTTTTGGTGCCGAATATAAGCACCTCGTTAACACTGTGCCATTCCTGCCTCTTTATCAAGGTCAATTTACCTTCAGTCAAGCCGGCAATTCGGTTACCCGCTTGGTTAACAACGCACCATCAGGCATCTCGCTTACGGCGGGTGAGCCGATCACAACGTACAAGGAAAACGATCAATATTATTTCTTCCAGGACGATTACAAAGTCCGGCCGAATTTAACATTGAATCTGGGTGTGCGTTACGAATACACGGGTCAGCCGATCAATCAACTTCACGACATCACCCTCGCTCGTGAAAACTCCTCGAAAAACATCTTCGATTCGACCTTGCCGATCGCCATCAGGACGGTTCCGACTGTTCCTCCAGATAAAAACAACTGGGCGCCTCGAGTGGGGTTTGCTTATACACCGCACTTCTGGAAGAAGGTCATGGGTGAAGACGCTACTGTTATTAGAGGCGGGTTCGCCATCGCTTACGATCCGGCGTTTTACAACATCCTGCTGAACTTGCAGAATGTCGCGCCTTACTCGGCAGCGCTGAGTCTGGCGACCTCAAACGCACTCGCTTCGACGACCACGTCGCCGTTGCCACTGCCCGCCAATCCAACTGCCGTCAATAATCAGGCTATTGCTTCCACCTCGGGCGTTTTACCGTTAGGCAAACTTGATCCACGATACCTGTCCCAAACACAAGTTGCGCCTAATTTTCACTCGCCGTATTCCGAACAGTTTTCGTTCGGTATTCAGCGACAAATTAGTCGCAATCACGTGTTTGAGGTGCGCTATGTCGGCACCCAGGGAGTAGATCTCTTCCAGAACGTAAATGCCAACTTCTTTATTAGGCCGTTGGTCCAGGGAATCGATCTCACGGGCTTGGGTGGACCAGGTTATGTATTCCCGTCGTTCTCTAACCTGCTTCCTCCGGGCACCACGTTCCAGACCTGCACTAATCTCGCCAGCACTCCATTTGTTGATGAGTCGGCATGCAACGGACGCCAGTTCAGAACAGCAGGCGTGACGGTGAGAGACAACGGTGCACACTCGACCTATCACTCAATGCAGACACGTTACTCTGGAAGGTTCCTGAGAAATAATCTCAGCATCAACGCTTCCTATACCTTCAGCAAGACAATCGACAATGCCAGCGAAATCTTCGCATTCGATGATATCGGTTCGCCGAACTCGCAGAATCCGTTTGACCGCGGTGATGCCGAGCGCTCGGTTTCGAACCTGAATCGGCCGCACGCATTTTCGATGAGCTTTATCTATGACCTTCCATTCCGCAAGGATCAACGTGGTTTCGTCGGTCACGTGCTGGGCGGCTGGCAGCTTAATGGTATCCACGTGGCGACAAGTGGCAATCCGTTTACGCCAGGTGAGAGTTCCAACGGCTCGTTGGGATTGGGTAACACCTACCTGACTGCAGGCGATCGACCGTTTATTAGTAATCCGAACGCTCCCGCAGGCAACGTAGCGATCAGTGCAGTTGATGCATGGCTACTCTTTACAGATTCGCCAGATCCTGGTCCAAATTCGAGAGTGTTCTACAGCGTTAACACCCACAATCAGGGTGGCGGATGGGTGCCGGTCAGCCTTGACAAAGTACGCTTCATTATTAACGCACCGGGCGCCGCGAAGATAATTGGTACGCCCTTTGGGAGCATGCCACGAAACTATCTAACTGGCCCGGCGATTAATCAACTCAACTTGAGCGTGTTCAAGACCACAAACGTGGGTGAGCGTCTGAAGGTGCAGTTCCAGGTGTCGGCGTTCAACGTGCTCAATCACCCCCAACCCGGCTATGGCGTCACCGCCAACAACGGAGCCACAGGTTATCTTCCGAACCGCACGTTGGAGAATGCCGGCAAGGTCGGCAGTAGCTTCGATGACTTCGGAGACATGAACCTTGCTCGACGCATCGTTCAGTTTGGATTGCGATTTATCTACTGAGCTTTATCAGTATGTAAACTTCAAAGGGAGAGCCCTTGTGGCTCTCCCTTATTTTTTTTCTTGCCAACCAACCAGGCGCTATTAAATGCTTCTCGCTGATTCCGACTTCTCAGCGGTTATGGTTTTCTCGCTTTGTGATGTTTCGCGCTGATTAGTGGATCATCTCCTGATCAAGGCTCGAAAACACGGTTCACGAAACGACACGAAAATCGTAGTCTTGAGCTGCTTTGCCTCAAAGTTCAGTTTCATTGGATTCGGCTTTGCCAGCTGTTGTGAGGCATGGCTCTGCCTTGCCGTAAGCGCGCTAGATTTCAATTGGGCTACGCCCTCAATCTCTTACAGGAAAACACATCGAGGGCGAAGCCCAAAACCAATTATCGCTCGCACACGGCAGGGCAGAGCCATGCCTCACAACAGCTGGCAAAGCCGAATCGAATGAAACTGGTCTTTGGGATGTAAAGCAGTCTCTAAATCAAAGATTGCAGTGCAAGTCCTGGCCGCTAATTAACTACCGTGAAATCGAGGCTACGCGCGATCTTCGTCTTATTGTCGTTCGGATCACTTATTACTACAGTCAGTACATATCGACCTGGAGGCACCTTCGCCAATCCTAGTTGACCTATCTTTGTTAGCTGCGTGCCCCCGCCTTCAATTTCCTGTTCCGGTTCAGAGAACAGAACTTTTCCACCCTGGCTGATTATCATCTGTGACCGAGCCTGCGGCTTACCGTCTTTCGTCTTCGCATTATAGATTGAAACTGCATATCTCAAATCCTGCTTGCGAGTCAGTTGCCGTAAAGCGAGTAGCGGAACCGGCGGGCCTGATTGATTGACCGCAAAAAGGAAGAGACTGCTGGTCGACAATTTACCTTTTGACAGATCCGGAATCTCCAGATACTTCGAAAACGTTCCGAGCTGACCCGACTTCGAGTCCCGCACGACTGAACGCACCTGGTAGTAACCCGGAGGTAATTGCGTACTCGCCGTGTAAGTCAAACCTTCCTTTAAGGCCCGCTGATAATCTTCCTCGGTCAAATTTAAGTTTATCGTTTCACTAAACCCACCTTTTTGCCGGGCGAGTTCGTCAAAAACAAATCCCACTACATCGAGTGTTGCAGAGTGTTTTCCGTCGGTAGTGTTTTCGAAACTGACGTGCTTGCCGTCGATCAACATGTGGATATCCAGAGCTGCTGAACCATCCGGAGCAAACTTCATCGAGATGTTAGGAGTTACGTCAATGTCTCGACTCGCCAGCGGTGAGATTGCGGCCGCTGAGATTTGCTCTTGGGTAGTCTGTTGACTGCGCGGCCGATCTTCATGAGCCACGTATCCGGCATGATGAAATACTTTTGCGCCGTTTCTCTTTACTTTGATTTCCAGCTTGTGAAACTTGTTATCGAATTTATCGCCGGGAGAATAGGCAAGTTCGTAGTAACCCTTACTGCGGGACAGTATCTTGTCCAGTCCGCCCGAAAAATTGTTAGTGTTGACGACCGACACACCGCCGGTTACTGCGGCCACAGTATTCAATCCAAGGTGTTGCGAGGCGCCAGCCAGCAGATCTCCAAACGCAGCTTGATCCAGCACACCTCCACGACCGAATGTAAAGTCGTTTGGATCGTTGCCACCCAGCGCACTGCGGGCTGGAGTCATCTTAAAACTGACTACACCGGGTGTGGCTTTAAGTCCGCGCGGATCCAAAGTATTGATAACCACGCCGGAGCGAACGGCCTTATCGCTCAATCTGTTTAAGAGGTAACTCACATTCGAATAGGCCGAACCTGCACTGTTTATCTCAAAGATAGGAATGCCCGCAGAAATGATGACCATATTCTTATGCCCGGGTATCTGCTTGAGACTATCGATAACAAAACTCGCCGTAGACAATGCTGACAGTCCTCTAATAAAGCGGACATTGTCGTCGTTCGAACTATAGATCTCCGGAGGCGCCTCCGCAGATTCAGCTCCTGTTGGCGATTCAGGCGCTGCGGTGGAAATAGGATTCGCCATTTTCGACGGTTCCGCCTCATCGGAACTCGAGTACGGAGTGATCGTGATATTGATCTGCGAGATTGCTCGCCGTAGCAGTCGTCGATCACTGGTGAATTGTTGCAACAAGCCTTTGCCGCCAACTACTCTAACTATAGCCACGAGATCTCCATCGCTCATCTTGTTATCGACAAAATCGAACAATAACTTTCGGACGGATTGAACATCTTCAATAGGAATTGTTAAATCATCTATGACAAATGCCGTAATTCGCTTGATGTTTTTTGCGGTGACTCCTGCTGCCGTTTCCGATTCAGCCTCGAGCGCAGCTTTCGCTCCCGGAGGAATCGTTCCTTCTGTTCGTCGTCCAGTTTCGATGCCTACGAACTCCAGGAACTTAAGGTCCTGTTTCTTCCCGTTGTCGTAGAGTTCGAAGTCTTCCAACTTCAAGTCAGGAATAATCTGATCGTTTTTGTCAGTTACCACGACATCGGTCTGCACCAGAGAAGTGGTGATCCGAATTACGTCTTCCTGATCTTCCCGGTTCTTCTGAGTTGTCGTTGTGGTTTGCTGACCCAAAACGGCAACGGTTAGCAGCACGACGGCCGCAAGTCGAATTGGGATCTTGTACATGGTTCAACTCCTGTTGAGAAGGCGAGTTTAAGTGGCAATCTATTATAGAGTTAGAGGGCGTTAGAATGAACCCACACGAGGCACTTCGAGTCGCCTTGATGTGTTACCATTCGTGAAACTTCGGCGGGAACCGTCAAGCGACGCGTTCAGTCAATGTCTGATTCAGCTGCCAAACAATTACAACTCGCTCCTCTCGGTGCGGGTGATCTGATTGATCGAGCCGTTCGACTCTATCGTCGCCATCTCTTCATCCTTATTCGTACCGCAGCTCCTCCGACGATCATCGCGGCTTTTGGCGGTATTGTTTTTAGAATTGGTTGGAGTCGAATCTGGTTGTCGTCCGACAGTTCTGAATTTCTGCTTTATCTGTCGTTAATGTTCCTCGGCGTCGTTACTCTTTTTGGTGGATACTTATTCACGCTCGTGGTTATGGGAGGAGCAACGCGCAATCTCGTTGCCCATCTTCTTCATAACGATCCGGTTTCAGCACAGGCAGCATACGCGGCGGTTAGAGCTCGTTTCTGGGGACTTGTTGGCGCATCTTTGCTGGTTCTTTTGTGGATCGGTTTTTCATCCGTCGCGGCATTTCTTGCGTTTTACACAATCGTTGCGTTCATCTTTGTCGTGGCCGCTTTGCTTTCGCTCGCCCTTCCTGCATGGATTGGGATAACGATTGCAGTCATCGGCGGTCTGGCTGCCTTAGTAGTCGTGATGGTTGTCTTCTTCTTTATCGTAGGCCGCGTCGCTTATGTTCCGCAGGTAATGTTGGTGGAAGGTAAGAGTGTATTCGACGCGTTCAGCAGAAGTTTCACGCTTGCTCGAGGCAATGTGCGGCGGTTGATGGCAATGACGCTCTTCACTTCGTTTGCCACATATTCTGCGTTAATGGTCCTGTTGTTACCCCTGGGTTTGATTGCCTTCTTAGTTGGTATAAACCCACTCGCAAGTGCCCAATCTCCTATGTGGTATCAAATCTCTTATGGAGTTTTAGCAACTTCGAGTTCAATTGTGCTGACGCCAGTATGGATGCTTGGTCTGTCTCTGCTGTATGTTGACGAACGCGTGAGGCATGAAGGCTACGACATCGAGTTAATGGCCGCCCAGCAACTGGGCGAGTATCCGGATCAGGGGGTCGACTCACCTTTCGGCACGGCTCTTTCCGGCATTACTCCGAAGGCGCCACCACCGCCTCCGCTGAGTTCCGGACGAGTACTCAATTTAGGTTGACCGCAGGATCATGAAGCATCATTTGAATCCGATACTACGAATAACAGTCATAACGATTGCCTTTCTGGGAATGCCTGCGCACGTCTCGGCTATTCCACTGAGCGAATACCAGAAGAACTTGCAGAAAGCGATTAACGCGCTCGATACGCTCGCCCAGGTGGATGAAGAGGAAACGGGGGAGAGTTATCAGCATCGTTTAATCGATACCTCCAACTCCGTTCGCCACGTCGTGCCTGAAAAAGAATCAGTTGAATACGACGGAACCAGCTATACAGTCGATAATTCATGGTTGCACAAGAAGCTGGACGAGTTTGAAGCTTCAGCCCCCGCTGACCGAATGTTGATGCGTAAACAATTAATCGATCGTTTGCGATCGATTGAAGAACGCGTCAACGATCTGGAACGCGCCAAAACCGCGAATGGATTATCCAGGACCGAAGCAAACCAAAAGTTGTCCGAAATCCTCTCGCGTCCAGAATATGCAACCAAAGCTAATCAAGGAGCATTCATATTCCGTCTTCTCGATCGGTTCTTTCGCTGGTTGGCAAAGTTCTTACCGAAGCGTTCCCCTCTCGCAGCAAGCCATGGAAGTCCGTTCACGGCGGTCGCTCAAATCCTGGTTCTCGTTCTGGCAGGGGCTGTGATTGGCTATGTCTTAGTCAAACTCATAAAGCGTTTCGCCGGACGTTCTTCGAGAGTGAAGACCAGGAAAATTAAAGAGGCAAGAATTGTTTTGGGCGAACGACTTGAGCCCGAAGCGTCTGCGACAGATCTTTTAGCTGAAGCAGAAGCATTGGTTCGCAAGGGAGAAATACGTGCCGCGATCCGCAAAACCTATATCGCGCTTCTGGTAGAACTGGGAGATCGCAAGATCATAAGCCTGGCCCAACACAAAACAAACCGTGACTACCTCCGTTCCGTCAGTCATGTTCCTGCGCTGTATAGCAACATGGGTGGTCTGACTCACAGTTTCGAGCGTCACTGGTACGGGCTGGAACAGTCATCGCCGTCAGATTGGCAAGAATTCAAGAGCGGTTACCTGGCAGCATTGAAAGCCAGCGAGTGAGTGGGAATGCGACAGCGCCTAACAATCGTTTTGACCATCGTCGTGATCCTTGTGGTCCTCGTAATTCTAAACATGGTTACCTATGTCAAAGAGCAAAGAGTTAACGATTCCGAATTGACAGCCAATCGATCTACATACCATTCAGGGCCGACTGGTACCCGCGCGCTTTATGACTTCTTGAGCGAATCCGGCCACAAGGTGATACGTTGGCGTGAAGCGACCGATAAGCTGCTGGGTGATTCTGGAAGAAACGTCACAACGCTGGTTGTAATTGGACGCACCCAGCTGCCGTTTACTCATGAGGAGGCTGACAGTCTTCAAGCATGGGTCAGGCGGGGAGGTCACCTGGTCTTAATTGATCGAGAACCGGATTCTAGTCTTCTACCAAAGTCCGGCAGCTGGACTGTAGTTACGAACGAGTTGGATTTACCTACCATTGATCTGGATCCAAGCGATCAAAAGCAAATGACGGAGAATGTGGTTGCACTCCATCCTGTTCAAACGACACTGCTAACGGAGAACGTTGGAAGCGTAATGCCATCGCGCTTTTCCGCGCGAATCAGACTGAACGCCCAGAAACCACTTCCACCAGTGCGTAGAACTGACCACAGATCTGCAGACACGGAAGTGGAGGAGGACGACACCGAGCACGGCGCTTCACCGGCTCCTGTCGTACACGTCGCAGATCGTGATGGAGCCCTGCTGGTGGATTATTCATATGGACTGGGTCGCATCACACTTCTCGGCGATCCTTATATCGTGGCAAACAATGGCCTCAGTTTGAAAGACAATCTGCAATTGGCAATAAACATGATTACGAGTGTCAATGGATTGGTTGCGTTCGACGAGTTCCACCAGGGAAGAGGGGTCACCCAAAACGAATTTGCGAGCTACTTCGCCGGAACGCCTGTGTTGGCAATCGCCGCGCAGATCGCAGCGATAATTCTTTTAATGTTGTGGACCGCGAGTCGACGGTTTGGTCGTCCATTACCTCTTGTCCAAGTCGATCGACGATCTAGTTTGGAATTCGTTGCGTCAATGTCGGAACTTCAGGAGCGATCGCGTGCATTCGATTTGGCAGTCGAAAACATTTACTCGCGAACGCGGAGAGTCTTAGCGAGATACGCTGGAGTGGATTACAACAGTTCTCGTTCTGACATTGCTTCGCGGGTAGCGATGCGTTCGTCAGTTGACGCTCACAGCCTCGAGACGCTTATGAGACAGTGCGAAGAAACAATCAACGGCGCGCCGACTACGTGGCGACAGGCGATCGACATGGTGCGTCGACTGCGAGCGGTTGAACGCGCTTTGGGTCTTCGCATGCGATCGAGAGATGTTCGTCAAGCGGCAGGAAATCTCAAATCTCAGATCTCAGATCTCAAATGAAATTGTTTGTGATCGACTCAATCTGAGATCTGGGATCCGAGATCTGAAATGTTCTTTACAAGTTCCCGACAAACCAAGTACAAAGCACGAAGCACAAAGTTCAGGAGTTAAATCCAATCAGCACGAAACTCAATGTCTGAATACGTCTCCTCCACCGTCAACCACATACGCACAGAACTTCACAAGGTCATCGTTGGTCAAGACGATGCTATTGAACAGATACTCATCGCAGTACTGGCTGAAGGACATGCATTAATCGAAGGCGTTCCAGGCACCGCGAAGACGCTGATGGTGAAGACTCTTTCGCGTTTGATTAACGCGCAATTCAGTCGTATTCAGTTCACTCCAGACTTGATGCCTTCCGACATTACTGGCACGAACGTTTTCAATATAGCGACGTCCAGTTTTAATCTGCGTCGAGGACCGATCTTCACTGACATTCTCCTCGCCGATGAAATCAACCGGACGCCACCGAAAACGCAGGCGGCACTATTGGAAGCAATGGAGGAACGACAGGTAACAATTGATGGTGATGGTTATCAATTACCGGCAATATTCACGGTACTTGCGACCGAAAATCCTATCGAGTACGAAGGCACATATCCGCTTCCGGAAGCTCAACTTGATCGATTTCAACTCAAGATTCTGATCGATTATCCCGGCGAAGCTGAAGAGCGCCTCGTGCTGGGAAAATGGGATGCTGGATTTAATTCCAAAAGGTTAGATCAAGTTGATCTGCAACCGTTACCAGATCCGAATGCCATTATTCAATGCAGGCAGGAAGTCAGTCGTTCACATATGGAGACGGGAGTTCAACATTATGCGGTCGACATTGTGAGGCGTACTCGAGTTCATCCATTCGTTCATTACGGTGCGAGCCCGCGCGCGTCAGTGGCTTTACTACTTTGTTCCAAAGCAGTGGCGGCTATAAGGGGCCGTGACTTTGTGACTCCTGACGATGTGCGCGACGTCGCACTGCCTGTGTTGCGTCATCGCTTGACGTTGCGCGCCGAAGCCGAACTTGACGGAGTCACTCCCGACGCAGTCATCTCCGACATTCTCAAGCTCACCGAAGTACCACGATGACGAACTTTAGTTCATCGTGGCGTAGACTTTCCGCCCTGGATTTCTCCGACCGCTTCAATATTCAAACGACAAACTAAAAGTTCGTACGACAGGCGGAGTGTCTCAACACTTACGACACAAGTCGTACGAAAAAATGCAGCGAATTCTTTTGTTTCGTACAGACGAATTGCGCAGCAACTTTATGAAATTGGAATGGACTTGACCATTTTGGATTTACGAAGCTTCCGAGCCGATCAAGTCATGCGAGTTCCTTTGAAAAACTGTACATAAATACAGAAGGAACAATCATTGCTTAGTCAGAACATCGGTTGGTCTCCCCTATGAAAATCTTAGATTCTCACTTTCAACACAAAAAGGAGATGTTTATGCTCAAGACCCTGGCGCAGATGTTCTTTTGTCTCGCAATTATCGTCGGCGCCACCAGCATCACTTTTGCCCAGGCATCCACCGGGACGCTGAAAGGAACCGTCGTTGATACTAGCGGAGCACTCGTTGCGGGCGCCGGAATCGAAGCTGTTAATGACGCCACGAGCGATAAGCGTACAACGACCTCAGCTGACGACGGGACCTTCACAATCACAAATCTCGCAGTCGGAACTTATTCTGTGACGGCAACCGCCTCCGGTTTCTCGCCTGCCACAAGCAAAGCGGTAAAAATATCTGTCTCATTTACGACAGAAATTACCCTTTCATTACCTGTAGCTGGTACTACTGCTAACGTCACTATTACATCAGGCGATGTTCAGACACAGATCAACAATACGGATCAGCAGTTATCGACATTGATTGACAACAAGAAGATTATGGATCTGCCGCTATTGAGTCGCGATCCGAATGGATTGATTCTTCTCGCTCCTGGAGCGACTCAAACGCAGACTGCGCTTGGCGGTTTCAGTGTCAATGGCCAGCGCGAACGCAACAACAACTTCCTGGTTGACGGTATCGACAACAACGATGCCGACGTACCGGGAATCGCCGGTGGCATAGCTACGCCTAACATCGATGCAACTCAGGAATTCCGAGTTATTACAAGTAACTTCAATGCCGAGTTTGGACGCAATACCGGCGCGATCATCAACGTTGCCACGAAGAACGGAACCAACGAGTTTCATGGCGGCGGCTATATGTATTACCGCTCACAAAGATTTGCTGCGCGCAATTTCTTTGACGCTGAGAAACAACCGCTACAACGCAAACAGTTTGGCGGCTCTATCGGTGGTCCGATTATTCACGATAAAGCGTTCTTCTTCTTCAACTATGAAGGGGATCGATCGTTGAGCTCGACGACTGAAAACCGCATTGTGCCGTCTGCTCTGGCCCGTCAGGGCATTTTTGTCACGCCGCAGTTTGGCACTCTCAACATAAGTAAGAACAGTCCAAACAACCGAAGCATGGTCGGCATCTGTAACGCATTTGGTTTCGGGGCCGGCGCGGTATGCAACGGCATCCTGCCGGGCGGAAATCTCGCTATCAATCCAGGCATGCAACAGCTCTTGAATCTGTATCCGCTGGGTAACGTTCCTGGACAGGGAACATTGCCGGGCGTGTTTGATCTGTTCAGATTCTCAGCGCCTAACAGGTTCGAGATTAATACGACGGCCTCGCGTGTTGACTGGCATGTGACCCAGAAGCACACCGTGACCGGTAGCTTGAACACAAGTAGTGGCGAGTTTGATCTTTTTCCGGAGACATTTCCTGGAACAGGCGATAACAGCCGAACTCCGCAAAAAACTTACGTGCTTAGTCTCAATCTGACTTCGAATTTTACTCCCAGTTTCATCAACGAAGTGCGCTTCGGAGGTAATCGCAGCGAATTGATCTTTAACGGACCTGGAGATGGTGGTTCAAGCCGGCAGTCATTCGACGCGATCCTGGCGGCACTTGGTGCTGCGGGCGCCGACAACCATCCGCAGCCATTTGGTGGTCCAAACGGTGAACTGGTAAATGTGACTGGTGGCACCATCACCGGCTTTGGGGCATTCGATACGCAGTTCCGTTACACGGGTACTACTGTCCTGGGTGACACGGCGACCTGGGTGAAAGGTAACCATACGTTCCGAGGCGGTTTTGAACAGCGCTGGGTTTACTCTAATGGCGCAAGCAACTTCGCACGTAGCGAGACCATTAGTTTCAACACGGCCCAATTTGGTGTGCGGTTCCTAAGAGATAATAACGGACTTTCCATTCCGACCACCGGCGTCGGAGGCCAGTTACAGAACTTCGCAAGTCTACTTTGGGGCTTCTTTGGTTCTCAAACTCAGTCTCAGTTCTTTAATAAGGATGAGGTGCGAGTTGACAACGATTATCGAGGATGGCGCACGCGCGAGTCCGGACTCTTTTTCCAGGATACGTGGCGGCTTCGTCCCAACTTCACGCTAAATCTTGGTCTGCGATGGGATTACAACGGAGTGCCTTACGAAGTAAACGGACAGGCGTCCACGCTGGTGGATGTGGATCCAAGTGGGCCACAACCAGCTCACGGATTTGAGTTCAAGATCGTTGGCAAGAACTCACCTAATCCAAATCTGGGCCTGTGGACTCCCGATAAAAATAACTTCGCGCCTCGCTTTGGTTTCAACTACAGCCCCGACTTCTCGACTGGTTTCCTGTCGAAATTGACAGGTGGCCCGAGCAAGACCGTGATCCGCGGTGGTTTCGGAGTTTTCTATGACCGCGTGTTTACAAACTTGTTCGGCAACTCGAGCGCAAACCCACCCTTCCAACGTGACTTCAATTTCTTTTTTGATTTCCTTGGACTGAATGGTTTCACCGGGGGCCTCGCCGACGAAAGTGATCTCCTTGTGAACGGCGTTATTCCACGCGTTCCGACACAGGAGACTAGTCCCTTTGCTTTCAATGGCGATGAGCTGGCACCCGTGATCTTCGCATTGGCGGGTAACAATCAATTCCAATCGAAGTTTGCTACACCCTACACGCAAAGCTGGAACTTCGGTATTCAACGCGAGTTGGGGAATGCATTCTTGTTTGAGGCAGATTACGTTGGCAATCACGGCTTGGATCAACTGAGAAACATCAGCGGAGCGTTGCCGAACGTCAACCGCCGTAATTTTGTATGCGCTGCCAATCCTAGTTTATCGGGTTGTGATGACTCATTAGGTGGAGATCCAGCTCCGGCGACGATCAATCCAGCCACCACTCGCGCCAACTTCCTTAATGGCGTCCTTAACACTGCTTTCAATCCAATCTTCCTGAACGTAGCTCTTGGGCAGTCGACTTTCAATTCTCTGCAAGTGCGGCTTACCAAGACTCTTACGAACAAGAGGTTTGGAACGGGACAAATTCAGGGCGTCTATACGTGGAGTCACTCAATCGACAACTCGGCTGATGCTCTGGTTCCCGGCGCCGGACCCGGTGGAGCAAGCGAGCGCGGTTTACCTCGAGACTCGTCTGGCTTTTCCGGCGGCTTTGCGGCTGAAAAAGGCAACTCCGGTTTCGACGTTCGTCATCGGTTCGTTATGAACTTCATCTACGACTTGCCGATCAAATTCGCCAGCAGGAATATGGATCGCGCATTTGGTGGATGGACGATGTCAGGCATTGTTCAATCTCAGACTGGCAGTCCGTATAGCATTTTCGGAACTACGGACAGCGCAGGAACGGGTTTGGGACAACGCGCTGATTACGCCGCAAACGGAATAGCGTTAACTGATTTGGCCGCGATGACGAGTGATCCGCGAACTTACACGGGACCGCCTCGCAGCTTGTTCATGAATCCCTGCCCGACAGGTACCACGAACATCACTGCTACAGATTGTAGTGACCCCGCGGGCGCAACGTCAGGCAGGCTTGGCACGGTCGCGCGCAACTCGTTCTATGGACCGGCATTTAATAAAGTGGACTTCTCAGTGATCAAGCGAATACCGCTTACTGAAACGGTTCGCTTCACAATACGTGCCGATTTCTTCAACATCTTCAATACGGTTAACTTTGGTTTGCCCAACAACGGCATCACGAGCGCCCTGTTTGGCCAATCAACAACAGCCGGTGCTCCTCGAATCATTCAGTTCGCTGGACGATTCGACTTCTAATCGAATGTTATTCGTGCTTCACACTTGGAGCGTTGCTTCTTCGGAAGCAACGCTCATTTCTTTTGAGGGATTGATTAAATGAGAACACACTTCATGGGGAAGCTTTTTGTTTTTGTCACACTCACAGTATTCCTATCTACTACTTCGCTAGCCCAAAAACTCACAGCGGAGGAAGTGATTGCCAAACACTTAGAGACGTTGGGCAGTGCCGAAGCGCGCGCGTCGGTGAAGAGTAGGGTTATGCAGGGAACCGTCTTAGCCACTGTACGAATTGGCGGCGCAGGGGAATTGAAAGGCGGAGCTGTAATGGCGTCTCAAGGTCCAATGAGTTTGATTGGACTCATCTTCGGGACCCAGGATTACGGTAATGAGAAGATGGCCTTTGATGGAAATAAACTCACACTTGGCGAGTTGAGACCCGGCACGAGAACGCGCCTGGGCGGCTTCTTTTTAACTCACGACATTATTTTCAAGGAAGGCCTTATCGGCGGTACTCTTTCGACGGCCTGGCCCTTGCTCGATCTTCCAGCTCATAACCCGAAACTGAGGTATTCAGGCACAAAAAAAATAAATGGAAGACAAACCCACGTACTCGAATATGAGCCGCGCAGTGGCGGAAACCTCGATATCAAGCTTTTCTTTGATGCTGATACGTTTCAACATGTTAGAACTGAATACCTGCAGGAGTTCCATGCACCAACGGTGAGTCGGCCTGAAATTGCCGCAGGCCAACAGGGAACCCGGCTGAAGTTCACGGAAGACTTTTCCGACTATCGCCAAGAGAGCGGGTTGACGTTGCCGCACACTTACAAGATGCAGTTGACGTTTGAGAGCGAAAGAAATCCGCTGTTGCAGGATTGGGTGGTGTCGTTGAACCAGTTTCTGTTCAACAAACAGCTGGATGTAAACCAGTTTGCTGCAACGGGCGGGTGAGCCCTGGTGCTTTGTGGTTGGAGGTTAGTCTTCACTCCGTAGGAGTGGAATGTTTATAGCGCTAGTTCAGCGGATGAAGCTTCACTCCGGAGGAGTGACATGTTTACAACTCGCGCCTAACAGCTGTTTGTCTTGGTGGAACAAATTCCCGCAAACATCTCACTCCTCCGGAGTGAAACAGCTCCTTCTAACCTTGCTCTATAAACATTGCACTCCTCCGGAGTAGCAACAACAAGCCTTTGTCCTATCACGGCGTGTGTTCTAGAATCCGCCGGTGCCTTTCGTCTTCACAAAATTCTTCTACTTCCTTTTCGCCATCGCCTTTCTACCTTTATCACTGTCCTGGCAGCGACCGTGGCTTCGTTGGGTAGGACTCGGTTACGACGTTCTACTCATCATTCTTGCGGTAATTGATTCGCGGACCAGCCATCTACCAAAGAACATTTCGATTTCCAGATACTTTGGCGGGCGCTTTGCCGTAGGCGCTAAAAACGAGGTCAAGATCCAAATTCAGAATGGATCGAACCGAGGCATTGAAGTTGTTGTGAAGGATGAGTACCCACCGCAGATGTTACTCGACGGGCTTCGAGAAGGTTCGGTTAGAGTTGACGCGCAATCCTCGGCGACTTTGATCTATAGCTTGACGCCACCACGACGCGGCCGATTCGAGTTTGGGCAAATCGCGATCAGGTTCCGCTCGAGATTCGGTCTTGTTTGGTGTCAGACGAAAGTAGAGAAGCCAATCGCGGTCAAGGTCTATCCAAACATGCGACGTGCTCGCGAAGCGGAGTTGAAAGCTCTCGGTGCTCGCTCGGTTGTGTCTTCGCATCGAAAGACTTCGTGGCGCGGAGAAGGTCGAGAGTTTGAATCGATGCGTGACTACGTCCGGGGTGATGAGCTACGACATATCTCGTGGACTGCGACTGCGCGTCGAGGCAAGCTTACAACGCGACAATACCAGATTGAGCGTGACCAAACAGTTCTTGTGGCGCTTGACGCGGGCCGTTTGATGACAGCACGGATTGAAAATGAGACCAAACTTGATTCGGCTGTCCATGCAACTCTGGCGCTTTTTTCGGCAGCCGCACGCGCAGGAGATAACGCAGGACTGGTTGTCTTCGGCCGGAAGATCAAAACGTTCTTACCACCGAGCAGAGGTCGCGATCACATCGATTCAGCACTGGAAGCTCTGCATGCAGTCGAGCCCGAGATGATTGAACCGTCGTACGCGCGTGCCTTCGAATTCATTGCTGCAAACAGCAAGCGACGTGCTCTGATAGTTTTGCTGACAGATCTTGTTGATGAGGAGGGTTCCAAGGAACTGCTCAATTCGTTGCACCTGCTTCGACCACGTCACTTACCTCTCGTTGTGACGATCGCTGATCGCGATCTGAAGGCAGTCGTTCGAGAAACACCTACATCAGTGCGTGAACTTTTCACGCAGTCAGTTGCAGAGGAGATCATTCATCATCGCGAGGCTGCGTTGAGGTTGGTAGAGTCAAAAGGTGGACTAGCGCTGGATGTTACGGCCGCGGCGTTGGCGCCGGCGTTGTTGGAGACGTATCTGAAAGTGAAAGAACGGGGCTTGTTGTAATGAGGAGCGGGCCCGGTCTTGCAATAATAGGACCTATACGACCAATAGGACCTATTACAATCTTGCCTGCTCCTGCTCCTGCTCCTGCTCCTGCTCCTGCTCCTGCTCCTGCTCCTGCTTCCTTACTTGTTTTCTAGTAGGCTGCCATTCTCGCTGGTGTTGTCTCTCCCCGCAAACAGCAAATACGAATACAGTGCAATACCGGTGATCGCTCCTATCCCAAATTTGATTCTTGGACTGATTGGTGCAGGAGAGATGAAGCCTTCTATTGTTGCTGCCACGACAAGCAGCAGCGACACGCCGATCATCAAACGAACAGCTTCCATGCCGCGCGTCTTCATAGCATCTGCGCGTGATAAGTCTCCGGGCATGAGCATCGCACTGCCGATCAAGAGGCCAGCGCCGCCCGCAATGAAGATGCATGAAAGCTCAATCACTCCGTGACCCACCATAAAAGTAACAAGGTCGTTACCGAATCCTGATTGGTAACATAGCGCGAGCACCGAAGCGATATTTGCGCCGTTGAATGCAAGATAGTAGATCGTTCCAAGGCCAAGCATCGCGCCGAAAGCAAACGTTAGAATCGTAACGCGAATATTGTTCTGCATGATGAAGGCAGCGCCAACCTGATTGCCTTCTTCATTCAAGCCCTCCCACCAATGAGTCTTTGTTTCTATGTAGACCTCGCGGAACGCGGGGTTAACTCCAACGAGTTCTGAAAACTCTGGATCGATCCTGGTCGCTACGAAACTGAAGACAGCAAAAACCGCGAAGACTGAAAACGACAATGCCGTATAGCGCCAGGTTCGTCTGAAAGTACGCGGCAATTCATGCGCAAAGAAATTTCGGATTCGTTTTCCGCCTTGAGCATCGGCGCGGTAAATGCAGCCGTGCGCCCGTATCACCAAACTGTTGAGGTAATTCACGAGCCGCGGATCGCGCGATTCCGCTCGAGCGATTGCCAGGTCAGATGCTGTGCGTCGATAAATCCGGCCGAGCTCGCGAACTTCTTCGCGATTGAGCCGACGAAGTGAGGCATGGTCAAGCAACGCGAGCAATTCCTCGAGTCGCTGCCAGGCATTTTTGCGTTGGTTGATGAATCGATCGGCAGGCACGAGTCAAAGGGTACTCGTTTCAATGGTCGGCGTGTCAAGCCTTGACAGTCCAAAGTCCAAAGTCCAAAGTCCAAAGCACCAGGAACGAGCACAAAATACAAATGCCGCGTCTCGTCGAATGTGTTCCAAACTTTAGTGAAGGCCGGCGGCCTGAAGTTGTGACCGCTATTGCGGATTCGATAGCCGGAGTCGATACCGCCTGTATTCTCGATACTCACATCGACCCAGATCACAATCGATCAGTGATCACATTTGTTTGTGCCCCGGAGAGCGTTGTTGATGGCGCTGTTCGGGGTGTTGCAAAAGCTGCGGAACTGATCGACATGCGTACCCACAGAGGAGAACATCCGCGGCTTGGGGCCACAGATGTCTTGCCTTTCGTTCCAATACAACAGGTAACGATGGAAGAATGCGTGAGGCTTGCACATGAAGCGGGTGAACGTATCGCAGCAGAACTTGCTATTCCTGTCTACTTCTATGAACAAGCGGCTCGTCTTCCCAACAGAAAGAATCTCGAGGATGTTCGCCGTGGCGCGCTCGAGTTGTTGCGCGAACAGATCGTAACGCATTCCGATCGTGCGCCGGATGTCGGTACGCCTAACGTTCACGAAACTGCCGGGGCGATTGTAATCGGCGCTCGTCCTATCCTGATTGCCTTCAATGTAGTCCTTCGCAGCACTGACATCCGCGTTGCCCGACAAATAGCACGAACGATTCGCGCGCGTGATGGTGGACTCACATGCCTGAAAGCGTTGGCGTTTCAGCTTCACTCGAAAGGTTTGGTGCAGGTCTCGATGAATCTCATTGACTATCGTGTGACGGGAATGACAGAAGCTTTCGCAGCGGTCAAACGTGAGGCTGACAAGATGGGAGTTGAAGTGTCGACGGTCGAGATCGTGGGCCTTGTGCCACGGGAGGCTTTAGACGAGAACGCAGAATACTTTTCGAGACTCGAGAATTTTTCAGAAGCAAGGATTCTGGAGAATCAGATCGCGAAGTGCAGTCAAAGTTAGAGAGAGACACCACCAGCGTTCGCCGTTGGTACCTCAATTTTGTAGCTAAGCAGAAACAAATCAGGAGATTAGACACAAAGGCACCAAGACTCTAACGCACAAAGAAAACTATTCTTTGGGTCCTGGTGTGCCTGGTGGTTGAGCTTTTCCCCATTCAACCGTCCTCAATCTCAGGAGCGAACGTGGAACAAACCAAAGATGCCATGTGTCTAATGTCGCGGTCGTTCTTCAGATTGCTTTTGATCGCGGTGCACGGTTGGTTGAGGCAACGACAAACTGAAGTTTATCGGACATTACATGACGCTCACTGACGAAAACATTCGTGACCTTGTCATGGTCTTCACTGGAGTGCTGCTCTTGTTTCGGAGAGTGGCGCAAATGGAGCGTCATCACACGCTCAGAGTGTTTCTGCTGACGGCGGTACTCAGCATTGGTGTGATCTGTTTCTTTCTTATGTTTGGGTTCACGTTGGGGAATCCACCGCCATTGCGGGATCCCTGTGATATCAGTCCGCAGCAGTTCTGCCTGACGGAGTGAGAATGATCGAGTGAGTGAGTTGGAGAGGGTTTGGTTGGTTGAGGCACGACAAGCTGAAGCATATCGGACATCACTATTTCATATCCGTCTTCATGTCAGTAATCAACACGGCATCGCGCAACAACGTACCGCGCGAGCACGCCAATATCTTTCCATCATTCGAGTATGCAAATCCCGTTATCAAGCCATCCTTGAAATCCGTAATCTGTTTCGCTGGGCCACCCGATAACGACTGGCTCCAAAGATTACTCACGTTGTTTGCGTTCACCGTGTAGATGACAGACTTCCCATCCAATGACCATTCGGCGAGTGTCGGCACGGTGCCATTGGATGGAATCTCAAAATTTTTCCCTTCACCGCTGCCCTCAAAAGGTATGACGCCGATCCGGTTCGGAGGCGCATAGGGGTCAGGTGAATCTGCGTAGGTAAACATGATCAACTTGCCGTCCGGCGAGACTCTTCCACCTGAGGCCCGCTTGTCTGTAATCAATTGTGGAGTGCCACCCTCAATTGAGACCTTGAAAATCCGAGGCTCTGAACCCGCCGCTGATGTAAAGATGACCCACTTCCCGTCCGGTGAAATCGTCGGTAGCGCATCGGCTGGTCCATTAGTCAGCTTTACCTGGTTGCTGCCGTCCACATTCATGCGCCAGGTTGTTTTCACTCCATCTCGCAGCGACGAGTAAACAATGTAGCGACCATCCGGCGATACGATCGGCGCAGTATTCTGTGCTCCATTTGCTGTTAGCTGTTTGCGGTTCTCGCCGTTCTGGTCCATAAACCAGATGTCAGGCACGCCGCTGTCTTCGGTTGAGGTCACCGCTATGTGACCGTCAGGAGTCCACGCAACACTATTGCCTGCGGTCCCATAGAAGCCAACATTACCCGTACCTAAACGCACAGCCTTAGTCGCATCACCGCCGGGCACAACGTACAAATTAACCAGGCCCTGGGCCTGAACCGTGGTGAACTTTCTGCTATCCGCGGTCAATCCGATCGCACGGTAGGGATTCAAATCGTTGGTAACGCGCCGCGTCTTTCCATCCGGATAACCTACGTACCAAATCTGTGATTCACGTGGACTGTCGCCGCCGACTACGAGTAGTCCACTCATATCACTCAGCCACTGCGTCCTCGCTGCGAATTGCCAACGATATGAAGACAACTCTCGCTCGCGCCCATCTTCTACTGAGAAGCTCATCAGCCTGGACCAGCCTCCGACAGTAGCAACGGTTGCCGCAACCAATTTTCCATCGGGCGACCACGATGGACCGGTAAAGAACAGGGGGGAAAACTTTTCCGGCAGCTTCTTAACCGCCAGATCGCGTTGCTCGCTGCCGTCGATGTTGGCAATCACCAGCGCACTGTCGCCCTGATTCGGATAGTTGCCGCGAATGAGCACGAAGCGCTTGCCATCCGGTGAAAAACTTATCGGGCCGTCAATCCTCTCCAACACCTTCACCGGCGTCCCACCCAGCACTGGAATACGATAAAGCGTACCGCCGTCCAGGGCTTGTTTGACCGCATAGAAGAGCTCGGTGCCATCGGGTGAAAACGTCAAACCGAAAAATCCGACTGGAGCAGGTGGCACGATCAGTTTGTCGTTCGCGGCATTAACCTGGCGAATGTACAAACTCTGTGTGCCACGCGTGCTCAAAGCGTAAACTACGTACTTCCCGTCAGGAGAGATGGTGGCGTCGATTGCGTTGCCTGAGTTTGTAATCCGCGAGATGCGCACATCCCAGAAACGTTCGACAGGCCGCGGGCGATTCACGTACGTGTAAATTCCGAAAGTCGCGCCGGCAATAATTAACACCAGTGCAATCAATGCGACCGCGGCGCCGAGCTTGTGGCGTTTGATTTCAATGCTGAGTGATTCAGATATCGAGGTGATGGCACTTCGTGGCTCAGTCGTTTGCGCAACCGGCAACGCGCTCGTCGCACCTGAGTCAGTAAAATCGGGAACAGTGGAACGTTCAAGCTTCTCCTGAAATTCCAACTCTTGCTTGAGTGATTTGAGATCCAGCCAGAGATCCTTGACGACTTGATATCGCTCTTCCCGATCCTTGCGGAGTGTTTTCGAAACGATCCGATTGAGTTCCGGTGGGATACCGGGCTTGATCTGTGAAACTGATGGTGGCTCCGTTTTCAGAATCGAAGCGAGAGTGTCGCTGGGAGTCTCACCATGAAACGGTTTCTGCAGCGTGATCATTTCATACATCATCGCGCCCAGACTAAAAATGTCTGATCTTCCATCAACCGCAAGGCCGCGCGCTTGTTCCGGCGACATGTAACCGGCAGTGCCGATAACGATTCCCGATCCTGTGCGCACCTGAATCGTCGGCGCTTCGGATGAAACCAGAGGCGAAGCTTGTTCGCTCAATTTCGCCAAACCAAAGTCCAACACTTTTACGTAACCATCAGGACGCAGCATCACATTTTCAGGTTTGATGTCGCGATGAACGATACCGGCCTTGTGTGCTGCCGACAGTGCGTCCGCAATTTGAATAGCGATATTGAGTGTTTCGGAGAGAGACAACCGCGCACGCGACAAACGTTGACGCAGAGTTTCGCCTTCAACAAACTCCGTCGCGATTACATGTGAACCGTCGAATTCCTGAATCTCGTAGATCGTGATGATATTTGGATGGTTCAGCGCGGAAGCCGCACGAGCTTCCTGTTCGAACCGCCGCAGCCGATCCAGATCAGTGGTGAAGGAAACAGGAAGAAGTTTTAATGCAACATTACGACTCAGTCGCTGATCCTGTGCGAGATAAACTTCACCCATTCCTCCGCGACTGATGAACGAGAGCACCTGGTATGTGCCGATCTTCTGGCCCGGTCTCAACTCGACCTTTTCCTCACTCAGCCACGACGCCCCCTGGTATGCAGGCTGATCGATGAATTCGCCACTCTTGTCATTCGCAGCAATTAACGACTCTACCTCGCTTCGTAATTCGATGTCGTGAGCGCACCGCTCTTCGAGAAAAGAGCTTCTTTCCTGTGGCGGATACTTGATCGCCATTGCAAAGACCTCTTTAACCTGTTGCCAGCGTTCGGGACTCATCGCGATTGGTTCTACTTAAGCTCCATCATCCAAATGTTGCCTGTAGTTTCAGCATACTCATAGACAATCTGATTGCCTAAAGGCGACCAGGCGGGATAACGAACAAAGGTATTCAGCTTGGTGTAATGCGTTAGCTGTTTCTGTACTTTCGTGGTGCGCGAGACCCAGTAAACATTCCACACTCCGTCGCGTTGACCCGCAAAAGCAATTTTGTCACCGTCACCCGACCAACTGTGGGGCCAACTTTTACCGTGGTCAAAAGTTAACTGCGTGGACTGCCCTCCGTCGGCGTTCATCACCATGAGCAGGTCATCCTCACCTTGTTGCCACTCATACGCGATAAGTCGACTATCCGGCGACCATGACGGGAAGCCCATTAGCTTGTCACCGAAAGTTAATTGTTTCCGCTGTCCATCGCTGACGCGGGCTGTCCAAACATTCATCGCCCCATTCTGAATAAAGTTATAGGTCACTTGCTGTGCGTCGGGCGAAAGCTCAGCGAACTGGATGCCCTCACCCAAATCCAAGAAGGGCTCTTCTTTGCCAGTAGCAAGTGAGATGGTCCACAGCATTAAATGCTTGTTAGCGCGGTCTGAGAGGAAAGCTAGCTTATCTCCTGTCGGAAACCAATTGGCCTGGCTGTCAGTTGCAGGATTGTTTGTGAGTTGGACGAGATTCTGTCCATTTTCATCAGAAACCCAGATGTCTGCACTCGTTCCTGGTCTCCACCTGTTCAGAGCAAGCTTGTGCCCATCGGGAGAAAAGCGGCCCAGGTTATTCCTCTGACTGGTATCAGGTGAAAAGGCGGTAGGTGGACCGGTAGGTTCAGAGCTCTGAGGCGACAATGGCACAGTCCAAAGGTTACTTTGGGTTCTGTTTGCACTATAGACGATCCGATGTCCGTCCGGACTGATGGTCGTATTGCCAAAATATACGCCTGGTCCCGGAGCCGCCACTGCGACCGCCTCACCAATCGGATCCCCGGATGGCGACACTTTGATGCGCATTAGCGCGCCGTTGAGCCGACCAACAAAATAGATGTGAGATCCATCGTGCCCGTAGACTGGTTTGCTTCCCTCCACGATCTTCCTGGTATCGCGACCATCATTTCCCACCGACCAGACATTAGAAGCAATAAAGTCGGTCTCTTCGAACACGATTCGTTTGCCATCTGGTGACCAGGAGGGTGAGTTGTGTCCACCGGAGGGAGTTCCCGTCTGACTAACTTGTCTTGGCTGCCCACCTTCGGATGAAACCAGCCAAATCGTAGAGGGCGCTAACGCTTGAGAAAGAAAGGCTTCGCTAGGATAGCTTGATTGGAAAGCGATCCTTGAGCTGTCTGGTGACCAGGAAGGCTTAGCTCCAAATTCAGTCAGTTGTTTGGGATTACCACCCAGAGTAGATACCAACCAAATGCCACCGCGCTTGCGAGAGCAGTAGGCGATCCGCTGCCCATCTGGTGACCATGCGGGATGAAAGTTTTGCTGTCCGTCTTTGGTTAATTGTAATTCCTCGCCGCCTGGAGCGAGTTGTTTGATGTATATCTCAAACGTGCCACTCCTATCAGAACTGTAGACAACCGATTTGCCATCGGGAGAAAGCGATGGGAATAAGTCGAGGCCTGTTGAGAATGTGATCTGTGTTGTCTGGAGAATTTCTGGTTTCTCATTAGTTTCTGTTCGTGTTCGCCTGATAATTTTATAAATTGTTACTGCGCCGAATGCCGTAACAATTACCAGTGCCATCAGTACAAGAACCGCTGCAGTCTTGTGACTTTTGAGTTCAAGACTTAGTGAGTGAGTGATGGTGGAAATGGCTGTCTTTAGCTCGGTTGTGTCTGCATCCTGTGTTTCGATCGAATGCCCAGACCTCTCTTCAGCACTGTTCTTTGCGCCATAAGAGCGACCCATCTTGGTCTGAAAGTCGATCTCCTCCTTTAGACTCTTCAAGTCGAGAAGCAAGTCTTTGACAACTTGATAACGTTCCTCACGATCTTTGCGGATGGACTTGTTTATGATCCTGCTTAATTCGGGCGGAGCGTCAGGCGTCGTCTCGGTAATCGGTGTTGGATCAGACTTCAAAATTGCTGCCAATACGTCGCTCGTCGTTTCGCCAGCAAAGGGCTTTTGGCCAGTCACCATCTCATAGAGCATTACTCCCAGATTAAAGATGTCAGACCGAGCATCTATTGCCTGTGCTCGTGCCTGTTCCGGCGACATATAACCCACAGTTCCCAAAATGACTCCGGATCCCGTCTCCAGTCGTTTGGTGGAGTCTTCTGGCCTGGGTATTCGCGCCGTCGTCTCCGTGGACTTCGCCAAGCCAAAGTCCAGCACTTTCACGTAACCGTCCGGACGAATCATTACGTTTTCCGGTTTGATATCGCGATGTATGATTCCAGCTTTGTGAGCAGCAGAAACTGCATCAGCTACCTGGATAGCGATATGAAGACTTTCAGATAGTGACGGCGTTGAACGACCTAACCGCTGCCTTAAGGTTTCCCCCTCGACAAATTCCGTAGCGATTATGTGTGTAGAGTCGAATTCCTGGATTTCATAGATCGTGATGATGTTTGGATGGTTCAACGCTGACACCGCTTGAGCTTCACGCTTGAATCGACGTAAGCGGTCGATGTCTTTCGTGAAGGACGTTGGCAGAATCTTTAAAGCAACCTTGCGATTCAAACGCCGATCCTGGGCCAGATAGACTTCACCCATTCCACCAGAGCCTATGAATGACAAGACGGTGTAGCTTCCGACGGTTTGACCCTGGGTTAGCTCAACCTCTTTGTCCGCTAACCACGACGCACCTGCATAAGCAGGGTCATCAATAAACTCTCCAGTTTTCTCGTGCGAGGCAAGTAATGATTCGACTTCGTCGCGCAGACGGTCGTCGCCGGAACACGCTTTCGATAGAAAAGAATCACGTTCATCAGAGCGATACTGAATCGCCGAGTTAAAAATTGCTTTAACCTGTTGCCAGCGTTCGGGCGTCATGAGCTAAGAGAACCTCAGAATCGGACTAACTTTACCTTTGCCAACCTTCAGGAGTCATGGTTTCAGAACTCTAGTAATAACGCGCCACCGCGACGAAAAGTCCCTCAGTCTGGAATCCGGCAGCAGGCCAACCGGGGTAGTAGCCCGACTATCAAGGACGGATGAGGTGAAAATGAGCGGCAGCAATGGACAGGAGCCCTCCTTGACAGTCGGGCTACTGCCCCGTTATTCCAATTGCCTGCGGAGCCACGCTCGCGCCATCTTCCAGTCTCGCTCCACCGTGGCGTGCCCAATTCCAAGCACTTCGGCAGTCTCTTCTATTGACAGTCCCCCAAAGAATTTCAACTCGACAATCCTGCTCTGCTGTGCATCCATCTTCGCCAATTCATCCAAAGCTTCATTGAGCGCCAGCAGATCAATTCCCGAGTCCTTCAGAACCTTTTCCGCACTGGTTATCGACAGCCGCTGTTGTTCAGAGCCACCTCGTTTCGCTGCCTGACGCCCTCGCGCGTGGTCTACAAGAATGCGCCGCATCAGCTGTGCGGATATTCCAAAAAATTGGGCGCGGTTCTGCCATTTCGCATTCTTCTGATCGACCAATCTTAAATATGCCTCGTTGACCAGTGCAGTTGGCTGCAAAGTGTGGCCCTGCCGTTCCCGCCGCAAATAGTTAGCGGCCAGTCTCCGCAGCTCGCTGTAGACCAGAGGCATTAGCCGGTCCAGCGCCGCCTGGTCTCCTTTGCTCCAATCAATTAGTAACTGAGTTACGCCTTCGGGCGTCGACATTATCAGTGCTCCGATAGTTCCGATGGGCAGGAAGAGCCTGAATTCTACAACAAATATGCTTAGGACAAGCGCCGTGAGGGAATCGGACCGGAACTCTCGCGTTATTAAGTGAGAGGCAAAAACGAATGAAGACCTAAACACAAGTTCTCCGCTCCCCGAAATCAACAGGTCTTGGACGTCGAAAAAACGCCTCGATAGAAAGAGGTCAGATTATGAAAAAGCACATCTACATTGCATCTCTGGTTTTGGTCGTACTCGTTGCTATCAGTGCCCAGGCACAATCAAGAAGCGATCAACAATTGCGGTTCCACGTTCCATTCGCCTTCAATGCCGGTAACAGCGTGCTACCAGCGGGTGATTACCGTGTGAAGATTGTGAACCCCTCATCTGATCACAGCGTGCTGCGCATCACGAGTTCAGATGGAAAGTCTGTGATGATACGTACCGTCGATGTTGAAGGTTGGGCCGCGACGAAGGCAAAAATGTCGTTCCGGCAATACGGCGACCGTTACTTTCTGGCTCAAGTTTGGATGGCTGGTGAAGCGACAGGATTAGTCGCGCCAACATCGAAGACGGAGAAAGCGCTTCGTCAACAATTAGGAATATCGAACAAGAACTTCGGCACCGTAGCGATTAACGGTTTCTAGTCAGTACGCGGATACGTCAGCCGGCAGAAGTTGGGGAACTCCTGGCGGGCTGATAAAGCAGGAGCAGGCGGCACGAGCAGGAGCAGGATGATTCAGAGTTTCTGATCATCCAACCCCCTGCTCCTGCTGCCTGCTCCTGTAGTCGATTCTAACCTTCCTTAATATTCTTCCCTGTCATAGACTCCCCTCACCCTATGCCCCACATCCGCACCGAAGCGATCGCCGGCATCACCACGTTCTTCACGATGTCGTACATCCTGATCGTCAATCCCGCCATCCTTTCCACACCTGGAACGGGCATGGCTTTTAGTGGCGTATTAACAGCGACTGTCCTTGTTTGCATGGTAATGACGTTGCTGATGGGTTTGTATGCGAAGCTTCCGTTTGCCGTCGCACCCGGCATGGGCATCAATGCCTTTTTCACTTTCACGATCATTCTGACTCAGAAGGTCTGGTGGCAGACTGCGCTCGGCATCATCTTCTGGGCCGGCGTTTTGTTTCTGCTCATTTCAATTACACCGATTCGCGAAACGATAGCTAAAGCGATTCCCAGTGAACTACGAATTGGAACAGCCGCAGGCATTGGTCTCTTTCTCACCTTCATTGGTCTAAAGAACGCAGGCTTCATCACCGGAGATCCGGTCACGCTCGTGAAACTTGCGGTGCTCGGAAAGGAAGCGCAGCTGGCGATTCTCGGTTTCGTTGTAATGCTGACTCTCATGATTCGGCGCAGTATTTTCGCTTTCCTCGCTGGAATTTTTTTTGTGACGTTACTGGCCTGGCTTCGCGGAATGCTGCAGACACCCGAGCACTTATTCAGCGTGCCGGATTTTCATACTGTCTTTCTGAAACTTGATATTTTCGGTGCGTTAAAGCTGTCGCTATTGCCCACTATGATTGCGATTCTCTTTACCGACTTGTTTGACTCCATCTCTACTTTTATTGGCGTTGCTCATGCTGCAGAGCTGCTGGATGAACAGGGCAACCCAAAGAATTTGCGACAGGGTCTGATCGTGGATTCTCTGGCAACATTCGGCGCCGGTTTGGCAGGAACATCGTCAGGTACTGCTTATATCGAGAGCATTGCGGGCATCAACGTTGGTGGCCGAACGGGACTCACTTCAGTGTTCACGGCGCTCTGCTTCTTGCCGTGTTTTTTTATCGCACCGATTGCCGGGATGGTTCCACTGTATGCAACTGCGCCGGTTCTAATTCTGGTTGGCGCATCAATGTTCAGAAGCGTGCGTGAGATCGCTTTTTCTAAAATCGAAGAAGGCCTACCGGCTTTTTTGACTATAATCCTGATCCCCCTGACGTTTTCGATTACCCAGGGAATTCTCTGGGGATTCATTTCTCATGTTGTTCTTTATCTCTTAGTCGGCCGCCGTCGCGACATTCATTTGGTGATGTATGTGCTGGCCTTAATCTCGATCGGATTGTTGCTGTTGGAACACGTTCGGTTCTAGTGTTATTCGGATTACACACAGACGCACTTGGATGTAGTCAGTACCACCTCGCGGTAGCGGGTGGGTACGCAGTCTGTCTTGATCATCCAATCTTGTTACGGTGTACCCACCCGCTACCGCGAGGTGGTACTGACTACATCCAAGAAGTAGGAAATATCATGCTGCACCGTTGTCTCTTCATATCGTTACTTGCCAGTTTCGTCTTCGCTTCCTCAGCCCACGCGCAATCGCCAACTCCCAGTCCCTCTCCGAACGATCGCGGGCTCGGTGTTCAAAGTTCATCCGCAGCTGCCGGTTCACAGGGAAATCAGCAAGCCAAAGAAGCGAAACCAGAACTCGTCCTGCAAACCGGCTACAGTGATCTGTACGGGGCGACACGTTTGATATTCAGCCCCGACGGACGCTTGCTCGCAACAACATCGTTTCGTGCCGGCGCAATAAAACTGTGGGAGACAGCAACCAGCCGCAAGTTGCGCGAATTCCCAACCGGCACTGCGACGGCAAACAATCTCGCGCCGCCTATCGCTTTCAGTCGTGACAATCGCTTCATCGCTGCCGCCGCAGGAGACAACACAACAAAAGTTTGGGATGTTTCCACCGGACGCGAAGTTCAGACGCTGGTTGGTCCACAAGGTTCTGCCGCTGCTTCCTTTGGTGTTTTCTTCATCGCCTTCACTCCTGACAATCGTGTGGTCACCGTTGGCGACGCTGTTCGCGTTTGGGATCTTTCGACTGGAAAAGAATTACGCACCATCGAAGGATCCGCTCTGACAGTCGCCGGCTTCAATGGTTCTGAAGGCGCCATGGTATTGACACCTGACGGAAGTCAGCTGACGTTGACCACAAATGAAGCGATACGTTCTGTTGATCTTTCGACGGGCAAAGAAGTTCGCAACGTGAAAATGCCGGACGATCAAGTTGATTCGCTTCAACTTAGTTTCAACTCGAACGGAAATCTGCTCGCCGCGGGAATCGTTAACAAACATCTCAAGCTTTGGAACTTGACCACCAAGAGTTCAAAAGATCTGACTCCCACCATTAAAGAGTTTAGTCAGGTCAGGTTTAGTCGCGATGGTCAGTTATTGTTGCTTAGCGAAAACTACACTGTACGTATCTGGAATACAGAAACGGGCAGCGAATTAACTCAGTTGAAGGTGCCTAACTCCGGTATCTATTCAGAGTATACGGACGCTTTTGCGACTCTTAGTGAGGACGGAAAAAAGATCGCGACGGGTGGATTCGGCACCGAAACAATTATTTGGGAGACGGAAACCGGCAAGCAGCTGGCGAAGATGAATGGTCGCACTAACCTCGCTTACAACGTGAGATTTAGTGACGATGGTAACCAGCTTTCTGTCGGCGGGCGTACACGCTGGGATCTTCGTACTGGTCGCGGCCTGCGCGTATCACCAAACGTGCAGCGGAATGTCTTCCCGATTCAGAGTCCTGATGCGCGAGTGCTGGCAGTGATCAAGCCAAACAGCGCTGTGCTGTCGATCGTCGAGGCTGCTTCGGGGCGTCAACTGTTTGAATTGAAACCTTCGGGAGATGCGGGTGTGCTGGAGCGTGCGCGGTTCAGTCGCGATGGTACATTGCTGGCAGCGACGTATGGCCCAAATCCCAATGCACCAATGTCACCTGGATCTCTGACGCGCGGAAGTTCAGTCAAGATTTGGGATGTAAAGTCAGGCGCCGAACTTCAGTCATTGAGCGGGAGCGAGGCTGCAGCCGAGGCCGAGTTCAGTGATGACGCAAAGACATTGGTGACGATCGGTTCGATGGGAGAGATAGTTCTTTGGGACACTCGCTCGGGGAGCAAGTTGCGCGAGCTAACTTCGTCGCCGATGAAGAGCATGACCGACCTTATGAGCGGCGCACAATCCGGCCGCATGCCTACAAGCATGCCAAACATGGCGGATCTCTCCGCGATGATGACCAACGTCCTCGGAACGATGTCTGCCGGAACTATGGGCAGGAAGGTTACATCAGCGGCGTTCGCTCCGGATGGTCGCTTCCTCGCAACAGGAGGAGTTGAATCAAAAGCAAATATTGATCTCGCGGCCATGATGAGCGGGGCAATGGATCCTAAAAAGCAAAAGAAGTCAAAGCAGCCTCAAGATCCAAACGACTTCATGAAGGATCTAAAAGTCGAAGCAAGCGCAAAACTACAGCTTTGGGATGTTGCCAGCGGACAGGAGGTGGCATCGCTAAAGGCGCCTGGCCGTGCAGTAACCAAAGTCGCTTTCAGCAGAGATGGGAAACTGCTCGCGACTGGTAGCAACGATAACTCGATCACGATCTGGAATGTCGCAGCCCAGCGCGAAATAAAGACGTTAACTGGACACGCCGCTGCAATCGAATCGATGGATTTCAGCCCTGACAATCGATTGTTGGCAACTGCAGGCGAAGACGGCGCGACATTTCTTTGGGACACGAGTTCCGGTGAACATCTGTTGACACTGATCTCGCTCGACGATGGTGGCGAGTGGATGGTAGTGAATCCGCAGGGTCTGTTTGATGGAACTCCCTTGACGTGGAACCAGATTCTTTGGCGTTACAACAACGACACTTTCAACGTAGCCCCGATCGAGTGGTTCTTCAATGAGTTCTACTATCCAGGTCTGCTTGCTGATGTGTTTTTTGGAAAACGCCCGCGAGTAGCACAAGACATCTCCAAAAAAGATCGCAGACAACCTGTGGTCAAACTCTCGGTCGTTGGAGAACCGGCTGCATCCGGGGTTACTTCGCGAACAGTCAAACTCAAGATCGACATCACTGATGCACCAGCTGATAAAGACAATGCAAAAGGATCAGGCGCCCGAGACGTTCGGCTATTTCGTAACGGTTCGTTGGTTAAGGTCTGGCATGGCGACGTTCTGAACGGACAATCGAGTGTCACACTCGAGCAGGACATTACCGCAATTGCTGGTCCCAATCGGCTCGTTGCATATGCTTTCAACAAAGATAACGTCAAGAGCAAAGACGCACCGCTGGTATTCACTGGTGCAGCAGCGTTGAAGCGCAAAGGCGTGGCCTACATCATCGCGGTTGGGATAAACGAATACGAAAACAATCAGTACAATTTGAAATACGCAGTAGCCGATGCACAAAGTTTTGCGGACGAGGTTCGTGCGCGACAGACACAAATCGGAGACTTCGATCGCGTTGAAGTGATTACGTTGCTGAATCAAGACGCTACCAAAGCAAATATTCTAGCTGCGTTGAAACGATTGAGTGGCGCAGTGGGTCCGCCAAGTTTGAAGGCCTCGCCGCTTGATTCTCTGAAACGAGTTGAGCCCGAAGACACCGTGATCATCTACTACGCCGGACATGGAACTGCGCAAGCTGCACGGTTCTATTTGATCCCGCACGATCTCGGTTATTCAGGTGAACGAACAAAGCTGACCGAACAAGGCTTGAACGCAATCCTTGCGCACAGCATTTCGGACGTTGAGATAGAAGATGCTGTTGAAGGTCTGGATGCTGGACACCTTTTGCTTGTGATCGATGCGTGTAACTCCGGCCAGGCACTCGAGGCGGAAGAAAAGCGGCGTGGTCCGATGAACTCGAAAGGCCTTGCACAACTCGCCTATGAAAAAGGAATGTACATTCTGACGGCGGCGCAAAGTTTTCAGGCGGCGCTCGAAGCTGCGCAGCTGGGGCATGGTTTGTTGACTTACGCGTTGGTCGAAGAAGGTTTGAAGACAGCGGTTGCTGACAATGAACCAAAGGACGGTGTTCTAGTGGCTCGTGAATGGCTCGACTTTGCCACTGAACGCGTGCCACAGATGCAGCAACAGAAGATGAACGAAGGCCGCGGAGTCGGCGTCGAAATATCATTTACTGAAGGCGAGAAGGATGTCCAGGATCCGCAGAAGAGAAGTGTGCAGCGGCCGAGAGTGTTTTATCGACGAGAGATGGAAGCGAGTCCGTTGGTGATTGCAAAACCTTAAATCGTTCTCTGCGTCTCTGCGGTACCAAACACTGAGACCATTTTAAACGCAGAGACGCAGAGAACGCCGAGACGCAAAGAGTTCTATGTTGAATCGCATTGGGGAATCGGTTCCGCGCAAGGAAGGTCGGAAGAAGGTCACGGGTCAGGCGCTTTATGTCGATGACCTGACGTTTCCTGAGATGCTCCATGGCGCAACGGTGCGTAGTCCGGTTGCGCGTGGACGGATCAGAAACATTTCCTTCGAAGGAGATCTTCCGTGGAATGAGTTTGTCGTTGTAAC
>DASYPT010000005.1:0-26072 GCA_036006355.1 Pyrinomonadaceae bacterium
GGCTTGAAGATGACGCGCCTTGAGTGATTCCTGAGCGGCAAAGGCTCGCTCGCGCGCACCCTGCATGAGTTGCCAATCTGTGAGTGGCATTGACGGAACAGTGACCTCCACACGACGAGCCACAACATTGGCGTTCGCCCATGCAGGATCAATTGTCGCAACTCGTGCGACGCTTGCGCGTACAGCCATGATCTTTGCTGCTCGATCGGAACCTAAAGCGATAGTTTTGGTTGGCACTGAAACTTTATCGAAGACTTGTCTGATGAAGCGGGACAGAGGCTAACGCATTGCGCTGCGTTCAGTCAAAAGAGTCTGATTGGCCTTTGGTTTTGACCTTTGTTCTTTGACTAAAGGGGCTAGCGAACGCAGGAACAAAAGATCAAGACCAAAACCAAAGACCAAAAACCGCTCGCTTGACTTTGAAATCTGCCGTTTGTTGTAATCAAACTTAATCATTCAGCGAACGTGCAAGAGCCTTTCGGAGTTGAATCAAATGTCCATCGAAGAACTTGTTTACGATTGGAACACGATCGAACCGTCCTTGACTGCCCCAGAGCGTCATATCAGCTTTGACGATGAGACGCTTCGCGATGGATTGCAGTCTCCTTCTGTTTGTGAGCCTCCGGTTGAAGCAAAGATTGAGTTACTGCATTTGATGAATGCTCTCAATATTGACACTGCGGACATTGGTTTGCCCGGAGCGGGTGGTACGCATGCGGCGGGTGTTGAGAGACTCGCGCGAGAAATTGTCGATCAAAAACTAAAAATCAAACCTAATTGTGCAGCTCGCACCCATAGGAATGACATAACCCCAATTGTTGAAATATCTCAGCGCGCAGGCATACCGATCGAGGCCTGCACTTTCATTGGTTCGTCTTCAGTTCGATTCTTTGCTGAAGACTGGACACTCGACAAGTTGCTAAAGATGACGGAAGAAGCCGTGTCGTTCGCTGTTGGGGAAGGCTTGCCGGTAATGTACGTAACTGAAGACACCAGTCGTGCTAATCCGGATGTGATTCGTGCTCTTTACACAACCGCGATTCGCTGCGGCGCCCGAGCAGTTTGTGTTTGCGATACGGTTGGTCATTCAACTCCAGACGGCGCCAGAGCTGTAGTGCGATTTGTAAAGAGCATAATCGAAAATGAGGGTGGGAATATACGATTAGACTGGCATGGTCATCAGGATCGGGGCCTTGGTGTGATTAACTCGATCGCCGCGATTCAGGGCGGCGCCGATCAAGTACACGGTTCGGCATTGGGCATTGGTGAGCGAGTCGGAAATACGCCAATCGATCAGCTTTTAGTAAATCTCAAACTGATGGGCTGGATCGACAACGACCTTTCGAGACTTGGCGAGTACTGTCAGACAGCAGCGAGAATTTGTGATTGGTCAGTACCGTATAACTATCCCGTCTTTGGCCGCGATGCTTTCCGGACCGCAACTGGAGTTCATGCAGCAGCCGTAATTAAGAGCTATAGAAAGGGCGATCAGCGTTTGGCAGATATCGTTTACTCCGGAGTTCCAGCCGGTGAGTTTGGCTTAGAGCAGGTAATAGAGATCGGACCGATGAGCGGCAAATCAAATGTCGTGTACTGGTTGGAAAAGCGTGGAATCGATGCGACAGAGGATCGAGTGAATCGAATCTACGAACATGCGAAGTCAGCTCATGGAGTTTTGGAAGAGAACGAAATATTGAGATTGTTGGAAGGCTGAGCTCAAGGGTTCGTTTATAGGACCCATTGGAGGTATTGGTCCTGTTTAAGACCATTACTACTCACGATCAGTATGTCATCAGCACTAAAAATTGGACCCGCGGAAATCGTGCAGGAACTCCTGCGTCTATCTTTAATCAAAAACGCTTTGGGTTATTTCGTCGATAAGGTTGACGACATCACGAAACAGCACATCGAAATCTGTTCAATACCGGCTGGCCCATTCAGCGAACAAGAACGTGCAGAACATTTGCGTCGCAAGTTTGTTGAGCTTGGCCTGGCTGAGGTTGAAATCGACGAGGAAGGAAACTGTCTCGGTTTGTTGCGTGGGAGCACTGACAAACCCTTGATGGTCGTGAGCGCGCATCTCGACACAGTGTTTCCTCCCGATACTGACTTCACCGTCCAGCGACGCGGTGACCGGCTGTTTGCTCCCGGAATCTCCGATGATGGTTGTGGTCTTGCTGCATTGATCGCAATCGCCCAATGTGTTGTTGAGAATGAACTGCGGACGGCGGGATCTATTCTTTTTGTTGGTACTGTCGGAGAGGAAGGTGAAGGCGATCTGCGTGGAGTTCGTTATCTATTTTCACGAGGACGATGGGCTGACCGCATCGATACATTTCTGAGCTTTGATGGGCCCGGCATCGATCGGATCACCAATCAGGCACTTGGATCGCGTCGTTATCGAGTAAGCCTGAAAGGCGCCGGGGGACATTCGTGGGGAGACTTCGGCTTACCCAATCCGATCCATGCCCTCGGAAGTGCGATTTCAAAGCTCGCGAGTTATCCGCTCCCTAACAAGCCGCGCACAACGTTCAACATAGGAAAGATACAAGGCGGTACAAGCATCAATGCGATTCCATCTCAAGCGTCAATCGATGTAGATCTTCGTTCTGTGGACGACGCTGAGCTCCAACGATTGGACGCTTATTTTCGTCGCGCGGTACATGAATCGGTCGAGCGCGAAAATGGACGACGCCGGCCGGGCGACTCGCCTTTAACCATGCAGCTTGATTTGGTGGGAGATCGACCAATCGGTGAAACGCCAGCGAACGCGTTTCTGGTCGAACTTGCTCAAGAGTCAACACGTGCAGTTGGCGGACAGGCGCAACTGGAACAATCGTCCACTGATTCAAATCTGCCGATATCCCTTGGAATTCCGGCCATAACAATTGGTGCAGGCGGTTCCTCGGGTTGTTCGCACACTTTAGACGAGTGGTATGACCCTACCAATCGTGAAAAAGGTTTGCAGCGCGGTTTGTTAACGATTCTCGGAACGGTTGGTGTCAAAAGCTAAGTAGCAAATGTCCGATATGCTTTAGCTTGTCGTGTCACATCCAACCAAGCACACCAATTTCAAGAGTATCCGCTAAATCTCTTCGTGCTTGGTTGGTTGTGACACGACAAGCTAAAGCATATCGGACATCAGAATGATCTGTGTGATTTGTGTTTATTCGTGGCTTATCTAGTTAATCGGAATCGAGACTGTTGCGGAGCCCGCTTTCCCTGGCGGAAAACGCTTCTGACGCGCGATTCGTAGAGCGTTTGCATCACCACCTGATGCCTGAGTGACTCTTCCTGACTCGTCATAGGTCACAGTCACAACCACCCGTTTACTGTTTGACTTTGGCTCGACAACGTGTGGCGCAACGCCGGCGTTTGCCGCACTCTCAGCAGCCTTCGCCTCACGAAGTTTCTTTTCACGTTGGCGTCGCGCAGCCAACGCCGCAGCGTCTTCCGAGGTCGCGTTTGTTTCGGGAGTTACCGGTTGCGGTTGTGGCGCGGCTTCGCTTTGATTGTTTGTTGGCGACGGCGTTTGTTTACTTGCGGTCTCTGGTGTCGGAGCTGCGTTTTTGTGATACCAACCAGCTGGAACTCCTATAGCCGCTACGCTTCCCAGAACAGCGACGGCAATTGCGCCGATGAATAATGGCTTCCGACGACCTTGTGATTCGGAAATGCCGAAGCGTAGAAACGAGGGCGAAAACGACCGGTGTGCTTCAGGTGTGATTTGTACTTCCGAGCCCGACGTCTGCAACTCATCTGGTTCGGGCACATAATCTGGAGGAAATGCCACCCCTGGCGCGATGTTTTCATCGAGACGTCGAAGTCCTTCCAAAACAACTTGCGTCCACGGTTGGTTTATCGTTCGTTCGGCGGCTTCGGCGTCAACGCTGAATTCAAATTCCGCGTTCGGCAATGTCAGAGCATAGTAAACAGCATCGATCCCCCGCAGCACTCCGATGCGCGCATCAACAACCGAACCTGCCTGCAAATAGAAATAGCCCGCGCCGCTCGGATAGAGAACTTTCAAACGCCCACTCTTACGCTGGTTACAGAAGAACTCAATTAGCTCTGAAAGTGAAAGGTCACTGAGGTGTCCAGTTAGTGCCATGAGAACAAATCCCTTCTGAAGAAAAACATCAGGTTGGAAAAGAAAGGAGAGGATGGCGCATGAAAAGGGGATCACGCGCCATCATAAAGGCAGGCTATTGACTTAGCGCAAACTTGTAGTTGATTACTCCCGATACCTTGACTGGTTGTCCAGAAAGTTTGGTTGGAGAAAATCTGGCCTTGAGAGCCGCCTGTACTGCTGCGTCGCGAAGTATTTGTGGACCGCTGGTCGCCACGGCAGAAACTACTTTGCCAGATTCGTCCAGAACGACATCCACAGCGACAGTACCCGAGGTTCGCATTCGCTTGGCAGCGTCGGGATAGAGGGGCGCCGGCAACGAAACGGCAGTTCCATTGAGCACACCACCTGAAACAGGTTTAAGGATTGGACGTGGCGCCGGTGGTGGCTCGGCATCGAGTGTAACCAACGGGACGTCCTGATTAGACATATCGACAGACTTGATGTCAGCGGGTGCTGTTCCGGTTACCTTCCCGGCATTCGCCGTTGCATTTGGCAGGATGGGTGAAACCGAAGCTTTCGTCTTGTCTCCAGACTTGTTAGTCCTGGATGTTCTTGGCTCTACATTGGCTTTCGTCGCCACATTTGCGGGTGCAGTTACGGTGGGCTGAGTCGAGGATGGCGAAGTCGCCGGCTGAACCGACTTCAACATGTTCTCGTCGAGGTAATACATGATGGATCGGTAAGTGACTTCGGTTGGTTCAAAGGTGACGCGTCCGGCATCGACGACCGCTACCGCTGTCGTCATCTTGTTCCAATTGCCCGCAAAGTCGAACTCGTACTTGTACGTTTCCTTGCTCAGCAGAGAACCATCGGGATTCAATAGCGTCATCTCGCTGATATTTCCCTTTTCGTCGTACTTATAGACTTCTTTGCCTGTCAGCGTTGAGCCGGCGATCGGGAAGTATTGGTTCTCAATCTTGTTGCCTTTGAGGTCGTAAGCGACAATTTCGAGGACGATTCGCTTACCTTCCTGCTGGCCTCCGCCCGCACTGGTCAACTTTGTGACCTCCGTGCGCACACGTCTGACCGGACCTACCAGGCCGTCTCGACTTCTATCAGTCTCGACCGCTGCCACAGGTTGAGTCGGGACGCCGGCTTTGGCAGTCAGATTCGTTTGGGCGCTGACGGTCACTGAAAGACTCGTCAAACACAGGGCTATTCCACACAAAAGATTCGGCATTCTAAGCATTTTTTTCTCCATAAACTCGCTGAGGCGGGCCAATTCTGGAATGACTGACGCGTGAGGTCGGGCAGGAAATCCCCCAGTTACACGGGTAAACCCGACGAACCAGAGTCATAGTAATAGAGTTAAACGATGTTTGTCTATAGCAAACTGCTTTAGGCAGTGGCTCGACTGGCCGAGGTCGGAGGGACACTCCCTGATTAGCGAAAGTCAGCCCGGGTAAAGATTTGTTCTGTTCGGTTTAGCGTCAGTAACTCGTGGGCTGCGTCGTATACCCGCTCCACCGTAATCTCATTGATCTTCGGAGCGCACAAAATACGGTGTTGGTCGCCCAAAGGGATATAGGCGTGGGTAGTCGGGCGATCCAGCAGAACAATCACCGGAGTTCCCACGGCCGCAGCGATATGCATAGGCCCTGTGTCGTTTGAAATGAACAGAGTCAAACGTGCCTGAGCCGAGGCAAGTTGAGGAATCGTTAGCCTGTCGAAGAAGATCGTGTTTGGTGGGAATAGCTTCCTCCCTTGTGACATTAGAGCTCGTTCTTCTGGTCCGGCAAAAACAACGACCCGAACTCTGTCGTTTCGAATCAGTGAGTCGGCGAGAGCGGCATAACGTTCAATTGCCCAACGGCGCAGCACGTGGCCTGCCCCAATGAAGAGTCCGACCAACAGTGCATTTGAATTTGCACCTTCCTTTTTTAATAGAGACTCAACCGCCGCATCATCGGCGCTATTGGTCTGAATTCTGGGGATGCGGTTCTGATCGCTTACGCCGAGTGGTTGCACTACGTCCAGATACCTATCGACAGCATGTTTGCTCAGGTCTTCGCGGGCCGCACGTGGTTGAAAATTCGATAGCAGTTCAATAGACCGGGATGGTCGATGAGCGTACAGCCGGTGAGGTGCGCCGGATAAGAACCCGAGCAAGTTAGTCTCAGACAGACTGTGTAGATCGATCACGAAATCGAAACCGAGACTCCGCACGCGCTTCACGAGTTTGATTATCCTGCCGATCGAAACCAGCGTATTACCCTTTTTAAGAGAAACGCGATCGACGGCAATCGTGGCATCAATCGTACGCGACATCTCGACAATGGGCAGACCGGGTTTTCCTACGATCGCCGTAATTTTTGCATTCGGGAAACGTCGTCGTATGACACTGAGCGCCGGCAGACCGAGTACGACATCTCCGAGTTGGCCGAAATGAATAACGAGAATGTTGCGTGGATCAAACGACACGAGGAGCAGATTTGATGGTTCAATTTTCTACATTGATTCTAATTTGGAGACGGCCGCAAGTCTAACTACCAACCGTGCTGTGTACGACAGGCTAACAGCCTGTCGTACCCGTTACACTTCGCGCAAATCTCTTCCGGTCATCTCGGTTGGCTTCTCGTGACCAAGGAGTGCAAGCATTGTCGGTGCGACATCTTCCAGTGCTCCTCCTTCTCGCAGCTTCGCTCCGATCGATTCTTCGTCGAGAAAGTGAAAAGGTACCGGATTGATTGTATGCGCAGTGTGAGGAGCGCCAGTTAATGGGTCGATCATTTGTTCTGCGTTCCCATGATCAGCGGTGATCAGTGTGATTCCTTTAACTTGTCGCACCGCTTTAGTGATCCAACCGAGACACGTGTCCACGTACTGACAGGCTTCAATTGTTTTATCCAGTTTGCCTGTATGCCCGACCATATCCGGATTAGCAAAGTTCACCACGAACACATCAGTTTCGCCTTCATCAATACCTCGCAGGACTTTGTCTGTAACGGCGAATGCTGACATCTCGGGCTGTAAATCGTAGGTCGCGACCTTTGGCGATGGAACCAGCAGGCGACGCTCGCACGGATATTCGCTCTCAACGCCACCGTTGAAGAAATATGTTACGTGCGCATACTTTTCAGTTTCTGCCAGCCGATAATTTCGTGTGCCAACCGCCCCGAAAACTTCTGCAAGCACGTGTTTGTGGTGCCGTGGAGGAAAAGCGACTGGCAAAGGGAATGTGCTGTCGTAAGTTGTGAAACAAACAAAATCGATACGAGGCCGATCGGCGACGGGAAATTCGCTAAAGCCAGGCACTGCGAGCGCGCGAGTAATCTGTCGTGCACGATCCGGACGAAAGTTGAAAAAGATTACTGAGTCATCATCGTGAATAGTTGCGATGGGAGTGTCGTCTTGATTGACGATTACTATCGGTTCAACGAATTCGTCAGTAACCCCCAACTCGTAAGAATGCTCCACGCCTACGACAGGATCCTGCTGATGTTCGCCAACGCCATGCACGAGCAGTTCATATGCTCGGCTGGTTCGTTCCCAACGTTTGTCGCGGTCCATGGCGTAATAGCGGCCAACAACTGTGGCGATCGTGCCGCAGCCGAGGTCCGCCATCTTTCTTTGCAGCGTAGTGATGTAAGTTGTCGCCGAAGAAGGCGGCGTGTCTCTGCCATCGAGAAAGCAGTGAATAAAGACCTGTTGGAGCCCGTGGTTTTTCGCCATCTGCAAAAGGGCATACAGGTGTGTCTGTGATGAGTGGACCTGGCCATCGGACAGCAGGCCCATCAGGTGCAAAGCTCGTCCTCGGCTCTTCGCACCTTCCATCGCTTTTGTCAGCACGTCGTTTTTAAAGAATTCGCCAGTATTAATTTCATGATCCACGAGTGAAACATCCATGCGAATGACACGGCCCGAACCGAGATTCAAATGGCCAACCTCCGAATTACCCATAACTCCCGCAGGCAATCCGACTCGTGATCCATGTGCCTCGAGCAGTGTTTGCGGATACTTCGAACAGATTTCGTCGTAGTACGGCGTGGTTGCGAGTGCGATGGCATTTCCTTCGCGGGCTGGCGAATAGCCCCAACCGTCAATGATTATTAAGGCAAGGGGACCTCGTTTAATGTTCAATCTTCACCTCTTAAAATGTCCGATATGCGTCACGACAAGACAGACGCATATCGGACATCTTTTCCATATACCGTTGCGGATTCGACAGATCATCGAAACCGAATCGCCGGTAAAGTTCATGCGCATCACGAGTGGCAAGAATCCATCTACGGAATCCCTGCAAGTTTGGATGTGACGTTATGACCTCGATCAACCAAATCCCCAGGCCACGGCCTCGATACTCATCGATGATGAACACATCCGCCAGCCAGCCAAACGTCGCGTAGTCAGTAACTACTCGCGCAAATCCGATCTGTTTACTACCATCAAAAACACCGAAGTTGAGGGAGTTTTCAATTGCTCGTTGCACAACTTCCAGACTCCTACCGATCGCCCAGTAGGCTCGCGTGGACAAGAAACTGTGAATGAATTCGATGTTGAGACGAGACCGGTCGGTACTAATAACGAAATCTGCTTTGCGCCACTCGTTGATACTATCGGTTTGCATCATCTCTTTGCTGCACGCGCTTTTTTCGAACGATCGCTTCCACCATCCAGTTGAATTTGATGGAATGCTTTGCGTCCGGGAAATCGTGCAGCACTGCGCAAGTCTTCTTCGATTCGCAGCAACTGATTGTATTTCGCGATTCGATCGGTTCGCGATAACGATCCCGTCTTAATCTGTCCGGCATTGGTGGCGACGGCGAGGTCGGCAATAAACGGATCCTCTGTTTCTCCCGAGCGGTGCGAAATGATAGTCGTGCGTCTGTTTGTTTGAGCCAACTGAATACAATCAAGTGTTTCCGTGAGCGTGCCAATCTGATTGACCTTTATCAGAATGGAATTAGCGACACCCAGATCAATTCCTTTCTGTAGAAATAGCGTGTTGGTCACAAACAGATCGTCGCCAACAAGTTGGACTCGCTGACCAACCAGGTCAGTGAGTAACTTCCAACCTGTCCAGTCGTTTTCAGCCATGCCATCTTCGATCGACACTATTGGATACTGATCGCTCCAGGACTTCCAGAAGGCTGCCATCTGTTCGCTGGTGAGTTTACGTTTGTCACTCTTCTTAAAAACATATGACTTGCCGTCATAAAACTCGCTGGCTGCGGGATCAAGCGCCAACAGGCAATCTGCGCCAGCGGTGTAACCTGCCTTTGTAATTGACTCGAGAATTGTTTCGATGGCCTCTTCGTTCGAGCGCAGGTTTGGGGCAAAGCCACCTTCATCGCCGACGCTGGTCGCGTAGCCTTTCTTTTTCAAAACACTTTTCAGTTCGTGAAACACTTCGGCGCCGATCCGCAGGGCCTCTCGAAAGGAAGATGCTCCAACCGGTACTACCATGAACTCCTGAAAGTCGACGTTGTTGTCCGCATGAGCCCCTCCGTTGATGATATTCATCATCGGCACCGGGAGCGTTCGACCGTTCGGACCACCCAGATACGAGTACAACGGGATTTCGAGACACGCTGCCGCAGCACGCGCGGTTGCAAGAGACACGGCGAGGAGCGCATTGGCGCCAAGTTTCGATTTGTTCGTCGTGCCATCCAGTTTGATTAACGTTTGATCCACCTCTACTTGATCGAGCGCATCCATACCTTCCAATGCCGGTGCTATTACCTCATTGACGTTTCGTACGGCTCGGAGAACGCCCTTGCCGCCATATCGCTTCTTGTCCCCATCGCGTAATTCAACTGCTTCGTGTTCGCCAGTCGAAGCGCCGGAAGGCACGGCAGCTCGTCCAGTCTCGCCATCGGCCAGCACCACTTCAGCTTCGACTGTGGGGTTGCCCCGAGAATCAAGAATTTCACGAGCTACAACTTGCTCGATCCAACTCATATTGTTGCTCCTCTTTTTGGAGTGCGTTTGATGTCCGATACGCTTTAGCTTGTCGTGACACAACCAACCAAGCGCTGACCAATCAAAAGACCCCTGTTCTTTTAGGGCTTGGTTGGTTGTGTCACGACAAGCTAAAGCATATCGGACCTCAAACGCACTCCAAAGTTTTAATTGTTGCGTCCTGCCGAATTAACCATATCACTTTGCAGCTCTCGTTCTTGTTCCTGCACCTCTAACCGCACGCGCATTACTCGGCGTTTCTCAACGCGTTCAACGTGAAAACACAAACCATCGTAAGTCACAATCTGTCCAGGCTTGAGTACTTGTCCTACTTCGGTCATTAGAAAACCGCCGATCGTTGTATAAGCTTCCGATTCCGGCAGTGTGAGCTTCAAACGACGATTAAGATCACGAACCGCCAGCCCTCCAGCCAGGATGTACGTGCGATCGTTTACTTGCGTAATTTGTTCATTAACCTCTTCATCATGTTCGTCAGAAATTTCACCGACGATCTCTTCAAGCAGATCCTCGAGAGTAATGATTCCCTCCAGACCGCCGTGTTCATCGACGACGAAGCCGAAATGCATTTTGGCTTTCTGCATCTGACGCAAAACGTGTTCGAGTCGGGCGGTGTCAACCACGTACAACGGCGGCTGCAAAACGTCTTCAAGATGGAACGATTCGGGATGTAACAAATAAGGCATTACGTCTTTGCTATGAACAAAGCCAATGACGTCGTCGAAAGAGTCTCTATAGACGGGCAGGCGTGAATAGCGATGCTGCTCGAATGCTTTCGTGATTTGTTCGAGTGTGCATTTGTGCTTGATTGCCGCCATCTCAGTTCTCGGCACCATTGCTTCGCGAACGACTGTATCGGAAAACTCAAACACTCGATGTATCAAGCGGCGTTCTTCTGCTCGTAAATGACCACTCTCCCGCGACACGTCAACAAGTTGCCTTAGTTCCGCTTCGGTATAGACAGAATTTTTTTCGAGAGAAGAATTCAACCCAATAAGTCGTCCCACTGCCGAACCGCTCCGATTCAGCAGCCACAAGGGTGCTTGAAACACTTTGGCGAATAGCTCAAGTGCCGGCGCCGTCACAACGGCTACGATCTCAGCTCTTTCCAAAGCGAACATCTTGGGCACAAGTTCGCCAAGCAGGATGTGCATGAAACTGATCAGAGAAAAAGCGATAGCGAATGCCAGGATGTGTGCGACGTAATTCGCACGTCCTTCGGGTGCAACCGCGTGTGCAACAGGTTCAAGCAGTGCCGCGATTGTTGGTTCACCCAACCAGCCGAGAGCCAATGATGCGAGCGTCACACCGAGTTGGACTGCAGAAATGAAAATGGTGGGATTGTCGAGCAGGCGTAACGCCGCGCGTGCACCTTTACTTCCGTTATTTGCCCGGGTTTCTAACCGCGTCCGTCTAACCGAAACGAGAGCAAATTCGGATGAAACAAAGAAGGCGTTACCTCCGATAAGGATCGCCACTCCAAAGAGCTTCAGCAGCGCGTTCATATGAGGAATTCACCTGGCGATCCAAGGTTGGCGGATATGCGTGGGCTATAACTACCGGGTTCGTCCATGATGATTAGGAGGAGGGCACAGTATAGCACGGGCCCATTGATAGGCCCGATTGGAGCCGAATGTTCGGCCTAGGTGGCGCGGACTCTTTGAAACTCTATGGACTCGTAATGGTCGGACTTAAAACACTCATTACAAATAAGACGAATTGGGGTTTGCGGCGCGGGATCCGTCTCCCGCTGGAAGGCAAACTGCTTGCGGCAGTGATGACACGTAACGCCAGCGACCTTTGATCCACTCAACGAGCATTGGGGGATTGAATCAAATACTGATATTGACATTGCTGGAGGGCGAGCCAGCGAATGTTGGATGAAACGTTTTAAGTCAGCATCGGCCGTGGCGCTGCAGGGTCCGTTTTAGTCGAATGCGATCGCGTCTTCTGACGTGAATATTCACACGATGACCAAACACTGCATCGGCCACCGCATTTAGCAATGCGACATCATTCAGTGTTGGACAATCGCGCTTCATGGTGTCCCATGTCGCAATCATCCTTTGCGTTTGCGAGCTAACAACGCCCCTTGGTCTGCCGGACTTTCTGGCAGGTGCCGCACGCTCTTGAATGTTTTCAATTAAAGTACTCATCGTGGTTAGGGGAGACCACCAAAGAGTCGGGATTTCCAGAATCGGCGATCTACCAAGACCTTCGTTATTCGTCAGTACGAAACGGTACATATTCGTCAGTAGTCAAACGGTCCAACCCCACTATCTTTCGTCAGGAAACAGCACGCTCTGCGTGTCACACTGTTCGCATCGAACACAGACATACCATTTGAGATTCGTTCGCTTAGTAAGCCAAATCATATTTACGAAATAACGTTGTCCTAAGAGAACCTGGACCATCAATCTTTGTACCAGAGAAGCAACCTACAACTCGCAAGAGAAGTTTTTGGCTCGGAGTGTTTCGACTGACACCGGGTGTTAGACCATACGAAGGAAGAATTGATTCATGCGTCGAAGATTGGTTGGATTGGTCCAGGACCGATGCGCGTACAAATCTATCTTTACGCGGCAAAATCAGAGCGTGACTGGTATTACGATTGTTCGTGAAGCGCGACTGAGATTCTTGCTTTTGAGCTGAGACTAATGGCCCGCAGCAGCTCCAGCAGCACGAACGCGTGCAGGACGGCGATCATGTTTCGCGCATGCTTTGGCAATCGCCTGGTCAACCCGTGGTTCAATATTGCATTCAGGTTGGCGACATACTGCAGCCAATTCCGAAACAACCAGATACCTTGAGCGTTCCAGCATCCGCTGTTCACGAAACGAGAGAGGCTTAAGATTGCTGAGATAGGTTAGATGCTTAAGCACGTCAGCGACTTCAAAGATATCGCCTGTGCGCATCTTCTCGGAGAATTCTTTAAACCGATCCTTCCAATCATTAGCGGGAGACGAAAAATCATCTGCTAAAGCCTTGAGGAGCATGTCGCACTCGCCCGATGAGATCGGAGCGCGCAGACCAACTTCTGAGGCATTTGAAACCGGAACCAGCACCACTGAGTTATTGGCGGCGAGCCGAAGCGTATAGAAGGGAAGAAGAGTAGCGCCGATCTGCTTCTGCTCAATCTGCTCGATGGTACCGATTCCATGATTCGGGTAAACGACTTTCTGGCCGACCTTGAAGCCCACCATACACCTCCATCGTTTTGAAAAATCAGACTGCGCCGCACGCGCTTGTCTAAAGGAGAAAAAATTACGAACGACGCGACTGGCGTCGGGCCCTGTTTGGTAAGTGGTTTGAGTCTAGCAAGCGGTCTCGGAAAGCGTCAAGGTTTGGGGTCGTGTCCTCTTAAAGTTTGATTTTGTAGTCAGTGAGATTTTGACAGGGCTTCAGCTCAACTTCCACTTTTGCTGATTCAGCTGCCCGACGAATCTTTGTTCGCGTATCCAGGGCATCCGGAAGGCGTAGTTTTTCTGTAATGGTGGGGGAATCCAGTGACGGTGGTTGTGCGATTAGCCAGTAGTGGCCGGGCGGTATGCTGGTTAACAAGAAAGTACCGTCGTCAGAGACTTGTTGTGTGAAGTAGCGCAACGGATCTTCTGCTTTGTCGCGTTCTGAAGGAGTGAGGTAAATATTGAGCCCGGGTTCGAGTTTCTTATCTTGATCGACGGTCAACTGGCCACGGATCGACGCCGCTCCTTCAGCCAATGTAATCGTCAATCCGATTAGGCGGTCTCCCGACTTGACCGTCGTCCAACTCTTCGACACATCTTTAGACGCAGTGATTTGTTTTGCTGCGTTCGCTTGTGCTGCCGTCAGCGGCAGCGATATCCCTTTCAGGTACCAGTACCGAGCAAAGAAACGGGGACTAAATGCATATTGACCCCGGCGCAAATTTCGCAAAGTGAATGCGCCATCTTTGTCAGGTACCGTCATACCCATCACGGATCTGATCAGGGCTGATTGATCGATTTCCGTATCTTTGCGATTTATCAACAGCGAGATCATCGTCTCACTAAAAAGCGGCTGGTGTTTGTTCTGACACTCGGGCACCTTTGAGGATTCCAGCACGACTTTGCCGGCAATCGATGCGAGCGGTTTCGGTATCAGTTCCAGCCCACTAACATCCGCACCGCGAACCGTTACTCGTAATGGATCAGAGGTTGCTATTTCTGGAAACGGCATGAGCGTTCGCGTCATCGATTCCTGGGCTGTAATTTCGTATTCACCGTCAGCCAGTCCATAGATGGCAAATCCTTTCGATCCCGGCGCTTGAAACGAACTATTGGTTGCCATCAGCCCATCGCCAGCCCGCGATATAGACACGCTTGCTCCACCAGGCCCCTGAGTCTTGACCGTGCCGCTTATCGAATGACCCGGCTCACCGCGATAACGAATATCAACTGTGGCTTCTTCACCACCGCGGACCTGCACTTCGGCAGCAGTGTCACGAGTTGATGACGGTGCAAATGTTGGTGCATCCATGTCGGTGATGCTGACGCCCGGTCGAGGACCACCTCCGCCCGCCAGCACGACATATGCCCCTGGCGCCAGACCAAAAATACGAAAGATCCCGCGATCGTCCGTTGGACGTTCACCGAACGAGAACACCGCACCTTTCGTCAGCTTGCCTGATGCGTCGCGCACCATAAAGGCGCGCACGCGAACAGCAACCATCGGCTCGCCTGAAGAATTCGTTACCGTTCCCGTTATTACAGCGCCACGCATCAATACGAGCTTTACAGTATCGCCGACCCGATAAGTAGGAGCCGGGGTATCGACTTCCAACGGAGGCGCAACATATGCAGGTGAAAACGCGGTAACAAAGTACAGACTACTGTCCAGACCCTTGACGTCAAAATGCCCTTCACTGTTCGTCGTCGATGTTCGGCCGATAACGGAAGGTCCAGCTGCTCGCACTGAGATTGTGGCCCCAATCAATGGTTGGCCGCTTTCATTCACAACTGTTCCGGAGATTGTTCCAACTCTTGAGTCGTCCGACGGCGAAGGCGTTGCTTGTTGCGCGTTCACTAACACGGACAGAGTTAGTACCAGGCAGGAGGCTGTAAGCAGTGTTGGAATAACGTTCGGCCGTAGCATAAAGCGCTTCACGGTTTTGCTACATCGGAAAGGTCGAAACTAATCGTCACTTCGGTGACGGAGTTGTTTTGTAATACGACCTGTTGCTTTACCGTTTTGCCAAATCGAGATGTGCTATTGAATGCCATGACAGACACCTCGTACGTACCGGCAGGGATTCCCTCCGCAACAAAGCGAAAACGTTCATCGACCGCCAGCGGCCGAAGGGTAGATGAATAACCTGGTGTTGCCAACCGCACGGTAATCCTTGCTCCCGGTGGGAGGGTTCCATTTTGGACATTTACGCGCCCACGCAGAACTGCGGTACCGTAGTTGACAATCACCCGGACTCCCGATACCTGTTCTCCTTCCCCTACTGCCAAGCCTGCGGGTTGAGCTACACCATCGCGTTCGACTCGCGAGACGACAAAGCCTTTCAGATCCTCCATGCTTCGGAATGGCCCAATGTTCAAATAAGCTGTTCCGCCGGGTAGCCCGGCAAGTCGAAAGCTCCCATCGGGTCCTATGGGTGACTGTGAGCCGTTGTTAGAATTTCCGCTTGCTGTAGCGGTTTCTACGTATCCGATTATTTGCAGCCGATGCAGCTTTGCCAGCGCTTCCTTGTCATCGTTCTCCAGTGCAACAGTTCCCGACACCGAGGCACCCTTAATCAGGCGGACCGTGATTCCGGAAACATCAGAGTCGATGACGTCGAACGTAGTGCCGTCGGTGCGCATCTCTGAGACTCCCTCTTGCATGACCACTAAGCTGTACTTTCCCGGTATCAAGCCCTCCACCGTGAATTCACCGCGAGCATTCGTACTCGTGAATGAATTGACTAGCTCTTGCCGGTCGTTCGATCCAATAAAACGTTGAAGTCCGTATCTGAGAAATGGGATCGGATCACCTTTTTCGCTTATCACGCGACCACTGGCAGAGAAAGTTTCAATGGTTCGGCCCAACGTGATGTCGATATTTGTTGTTTCGGACCCTTCGCCAACTTCAATGATTGACGCTTTACTAGATTCAGTAACGTCTGGGTAGAAGACTTCTTTGTAATTAGATCTCGAAGGATACATGGCAGAACCGTCGTCGCTCTGGCCGACAGACACCTTATAGCGACCGGGTGTAATACCGTAGATTCGGTAGATTCCTCGGTCATCGGTCATTGGCACTCCTAAGGAATAAACAACTCTCGGCCCGCTCATTGGAGCAGGTTGATCAACTCGCGACAAGTTGACTTGTTGTTGAATTACGGGCCGACTGTCAGCATCTGTTATTCGGCCAGTGATAACTCCTCCTCGTAACAATGAGAAATTAATATTTTCGACGTTCTCTCCTTCGCTCACGATGATGCTGCGCGCCCTCGTGTTAGTGTCAGTCAGCACATACGCCGGCGATGAAGGCACGACTTGATACGATCCAGCAGCGATGTTTGTGATTTTGTAGTTTCCATCCTGATCTGTGACGGCGCGCTGAGCCATCTCGGAGGGATTGAACATTTCGGACCTGCGTAAACTCACCGTTATCCCAGACATCCCTTTGCCTTTAATTGTGACTTTGCCTGAAATCGATCCCCCAAGCTTCGAACTTTTGGAAAAGTCTGCCGTTTGGGCTGCTGAAGACACTGATAACAGAATCATCACCGCGAGGGCGGGTACTCCAGTGCGAAACGTGGAAGAGCTCATAAGAGTGTCTCCCTTAGAAGGGTTGAGGTTAGTGCGCGAATCATAACGCAGGAGATCCGATTAGTCAGTAGGATCGGTGTTGGGGCAGGAGCAGTGGCAGGGGCAGGAGCAGGAGCAGGAGCAGGGAGAGCAGGAGCAGTTAATTTTTGATGAGACCAACAATAGGACCTATACGACCAATAGGACCTATTAAGATCTTACCTGCTCCTGCTCCTGCTCCTGCTCCTGCCTACTGCCACTGTTCCCTCTCCTGCCTTCCTGTTGTCACCGTTTCCGCCTACTGCTAGGATCAACTTCAGCATGGCGCACCTCAAGATCACCGACGCAAGTGGGCGTCAATGGCAGTTCAGTTTTGTCCCTCAGGCCATTTGCACAATTGGTCGCGCGCCAGACAACGCTGTGGTGCTCGACGATCCGCGAGCCTCCCGATATCACGCACACATCAAGCACATCGATGGAGGAGCATTCACTATCGTTGACGGCGCGGTAATCAACGGACAGCTTCGCAGAAGTGCGAACAAAGTATTCATAAACGGTGAACCACACTTTGAGCAGCAACTCAAGAATGGCGATCGAATAACAATCGGCGCCAGCACCTTGCGCTTCGAACAACCTCCCGAAGAACGCACGACAGACGTTCGTTACGACGACAAGCCTCTGGGCCACACTCAGCTGCTGATTTCAGCGAACGATGTGATGAATACTGTTCTTCGTTCGAAGGACGAGATGACGGCAGCGCTGTCTCCGCAACGAGACAAGATGTTAGATACGCTGCAGCGCAAAGCGAACATCCTCACGGCGCTTTACGAAATGAGCAAGACGCTGGGTTCGGTATTTGATCTCAATGCAATTTTCGAAAAAGCCACAGACGTAATTTTTAGGTCAACGCCCGCTGATCGCGTTGTGGCTTTGCTTGCTGAAGGCGGTGCAAATGGCGATCTCGAGGATGTAACGCTAACTCCTATAGCCGTGCGCGCACGCGATAACAAACTTGAAGCCCACGCTCGACGGTTATCAATAGGTCGAACTATCACGCGCAAGGTAATGAAGGATCGCGTCGCATTACTGTCTCAGGATGCGGCTTCGGACGAACAGTTTGCGGGCGTGGATTCGATTGTTTCACAGGGTGTTCGTTCTACTATTTGCGCGCCGCTCGTCGCAGAGACCAGGGTGCACGGAGCGCTTTATGCGGATCGGCTCGATCCGTTTGCCGCTTTCAAACCGGACGACCTCGAGTTGATCAGTGCTGTTGCAGCTCAGACTGCAATCGCGGTCGAGAACGCACGCGCGCACGAACGCCTTGCCCGCGAAGAGGTGGCGCGTGCGAATTACAGCAGGTTTCTTCCCGAATACGTCGTCAAGCAAATGCTAGAGAACCCTGAGTCGTTCAAGCTTGGTGGCGTGAATCAAACAATCACCATTCTTTTTGCCGATATCCGCGGGTTTACTCGTATCTCTGAACATGCACCCCCGGAGAAGATTGTTAGCTTGCTCAATCGATACTTCTCGGCAATGACCGACATCATCTTTGCCCACGGAGGAACGCTCGACAAATATCTCGGCGATGGCTTGATGGCGCTCTTCGGCGCGCCGACGGCCACTCCGGAAGATGCTTCGAATGCTTTGAACGCCGCAGTCGCGATGCAGCGCCGCGTTCTTAGCATCAATAAGGAATTGCGCGAAGAAGGTCTGAATGAGATCGGCGTGGGAATGGGCCTGCACACGGGCGAAGTTACCGTTGGATATATCGGGTCTGAGCGACGCTCTGAGTACACCGCGATCGGAGACGCTGTAAACACCGCCTCGAGATTAGAAACAAACGCACAAGGTGGCGAAATTTTGATAAGTGATGCGACCGCTAAAGCGGCGCATAGTCGTTACAGGTTGCAACCCCGCGATCCGATTATGGTGAAGAACCGTCAGCAGCCGGTTGCGCTTTGGGAAGTGGATTGGCAACGTGCGAGCGGGGCATGGTAGGTCATTTCCGATTTTCGATTGCCGATTGCCGATTTGGTCTTGGGGCTCAGTGTTTTGAATAGGGCCTATAGGACTTATTCGACGTATATTGTGACCTCTGACGAAGCACCACGACCAAATCGGCAACCGGCAATCGAAAATCGGCAATCTTTCTGGGGGAGGAGAAATAAGTGAACAATTACGGACAGAGGTAAAGGTCCGTAGTCGTTCGCTTTTTGTTTTATGTCGATTATCGCCAAAACGGGTGCGTTAATAGGTCTTAACGCACTTCGGAATCTCGTGTCTGACTCAATGGCGATCGATATGGGATCGGCAAATACCATTATTGCGGTCCGCGGTCGAGGTGTGGTGGTTGATGAACCATCCGTCGTTGCAATCAACAAGATAACCGGGGAAGTAATTGCTTTTGGAAACGAAGCACACAAAATGCTGGGTCGGGAAGCTCGCGACGTTGCAGTCATCGCGCCACTCGTCGATGGCGTTGTGGCCGACTTCGAACGTACAAGAGCGATGCTTGATAACTTCGTAAGATTGGCGCGGAGTGGAATATCACATTTCAGCCGGCGCGCGATCATGAGCGTATTGTCAGAGGTTACGCAGGTGGAGCAGCGTGCGTTATTGAGTGCAGCAGAAGAAGCGCGCATCAGCCGTGTGTACATGATCGAAGAAGGTCAGGCGGCTGCTATTGGCGCGGGTGTTCCACTAAACGACGAGCATGCTTCTGCGGTGGTTGATATTGGCGGCGGCACGACAAACGTGGCAACAATCGTTAGTGGTTCCATCATCGCATCACGTGCCGAACGAATTGGAAGTTCAGACATCGATGCTGCAATCATGGATCGTTTGCGACGCCATCATGGTTTGACAATCGGTATTCCCACAGCGGAAAGAGTCAAGCTTGAACTTAGCACCGCGATTGAGCCACGCGATGCGGCCACGAACTTGAATGTGCGCGGTCGTGACGTGCAAACCGGGAGTCCTGGAGCAGTGGACATAACAGCGGGAGAAGTTTATGCCATCACCGTCCCGATCATTCGTCGCATCGCTGATGAAGTGCGTGGGATGTTGACCGAGTTGGCTCCTGAAGTGGCCGGCGATATCTACGACCGTGGATTGATTCTTACGGGTGGTGGAGCTTCATTGGATGGCTTGCCGCAGTATCTTCAAAAGCAACTCGGATTAGCGGTGCGAGTTGCGGATGAGCCAAGGTTTGCGATTGTGCGAGGCTTGTCTCAGTTGTTCGAAGAACCGCTGCTTTTGAGACGTGTGGCCCGAACGGAACCGCATCCTTTAATAGATACGGATGCAACAGCGTTTGAAACGTAGATGAATCTTCTCGCGCTTTATAGACGGCAGATTACTGTTGCTCGCATCTATGGAATTCCAGTGCGAATCGACTTTCGCTGGTTCCTGGTTTTCTGTTTGAGTGTATGGCTGATTGCAGTGAATCTCGCACGCGGCGGGATGTGGGTCGGAAGTGTCACGCTTCATCCTGTTAGCGATCTAACGGCATGGGTCCTCGCGGTCGTCACAACGCTCGGACTTTTTCTGTCAGTGTTCGGTCACGAGCTTTCGCATGCGTTGATGGCTCGCGGCGAAGGCATCGAGATTGAAGAGATCGTTCTTCATCCCTTTGGCGGTCTCGCTCGCTTGCGAAAGGAGCCAGAGAGTCCACGAGCCGAGTTTCGAATCGCCATTGCGGGTCCAGCCGCTAGTTTTCTCTTTGCGCTGATCGCCTTTGTACTGTTGTTACCCGCAATCAAGCTCAACTATCCAACCGCGGCTGGAGTGTTGCTGCTACTCTCCGCAGGCAATTTTCTACTAGCCGTTTTCAATTTGTTTCCCGGTTATCCGTTGGATGGCGGGCGAGTGTTACGCGCAATTCTTTGGCGCCGTACCGGCAAAATTCGTGACGCCACACGAATGGCCGGCATTTGTGGAATGCTCATCGCCGCAGTTTTGATCATCTTCGGTGTTTACATGATCGTTGCGCCGAACTTTCGATCGTATTTCATGGGCTTGTGGTCTGTACTAGTAGGTCTTTTCTTGTTTGACGCAGCTTATGGCGTCGTCAAACACAATCGAGCTCGCACTCGGCACGTGGTTTCTGAAGCCATGGCCGCGCCGTTTTCAATTGAGCCTGATTTATCAATTAGTCAGCTGATAGATGCAGTGTTACCGATTCATCGCCAGGTAGCCTTTCCAGTGGCTCGAGATCGTCAGCTGCACGGGATACTTTCACTTGAGGATCTAAAATCCTTACCACGCGAACGATGGCATCTCACCAAAGCCATGGATGTCATGCGGCCCATCGCTCCTCGGTTCTTCGTTGAGCCTGATACTACGTTAGCTCACGCACGTGAGTTGATGAAACGCAACGGAGTCGGCTCACTTGCTGTGGTTGGGAAGAACGGGGAGTTAGTTGGGTTCCTTCAGAACGGAACTTTCAAACGGAAAAGAAAATAAGATCTCAGATCTGAGATCGGTGATCATTGCCAGTAGACGGCGTTTTCCGAGATAATCCGAGCGGAGCTAACAATCTGGTACCCGAAGGTGTTTGCGTATGCTGGCCGTTCTGGGGGCGCTCTTTGCAAATGCGCTGATCGCGATATTGAAGTTGGTTGCGGCCGTGATTACCGGCTCTTCCGGAATGATGGCGGAGGCGCTCCACTCAATTGCCGATACCACCAATCAGGTCTTCCTGCTGCTGGGACTAAGGTTCTACAAGAGACCAGCGTCCAGCAAACATCCATTCGGTTTTGGTAAAGAACGCTTCTTCTGGTCTTTCATAGCCGCGATTTTTATTTTTGGTGTGGGAGCGACCTACGCGATTTACGAGGGTGTCGTAAAACTTGCGCACCCTCATCCACCCAGAAATCTGATCTGGGCGTACGTAGTTCTGGCGCTGTCTTTTGTACTTGAAGCCGCTTCGATCACGCTGGCGATCTACCAGGAGACGCGAGAGGCTCATCACGAAGGTTTAGGTTTTTTGGAATATATACGCGAGTCGAAAGATCCGACCGCGAAGACAGTGCTCTTTGAAGACTCGGCAGCTCTACTCGGGATCGTCATTGCTGCCAGTGGCCTGGTGATGACTGACTTTCAGGTCGGAGGAAGCGCCGGCGCCTATTGGGACGGAGTTGCTTCGATACTGATTGGGTTGGTCCTGGCAGTTGTAGCTTTTGCTTTAGCCAGGTCGTCACGAGGGCTTTTGTTAGGCGAAGCCGCCAATGCCAAGACAGTTGAGGCCATCAAAAAGGCGATGGAGAGTCATCCAAATGTGGACAGAGTTGTAGAATTGCTTACGATGCATTTGGCGCCCAAACAGATCCTGATCAACTCGCACGTCAAGTTACGTCAGAATCTGACAACCAGTGATATTGAGCGCACGATCTTAGAAGTAGAGGACCGAATCAAGCAGGCAGAACCCAAGGTGGAAATGATCTTTCTTGAAGCCGCACGCGATGAGCAGTCAATCGATACACAGCGGTTTCAGAAAACGCTAGTCAAGAACTAGGATTCGCGCGGGTGGAGATACTGACTTGTTACTGCGACGCCGCGATTTCGCTTTTAAACAAATTACGAGATGCTGCTGTTACTACCATACTCCGAGTATTTGAGACGCCTCGTTGAGCCGCGAAATATCGCGGACATCGTTTTCGTCTTTTTACTTGTGTATGGTGTTCTTAAACTCCTGCGCGGCACTCGTGCAGCTCCAATGGCAGCGGGAATCGGTGTTCTGGTTTTCTTCTATTGGCTATCCCGTAAACAAGACCTCACAACCCTCGAGTTCGTCCTCAGCAACGGATTGTTCTACATCGGGATCGCAATCATCGTTCTGTTCCAATCAGAGATCAGGCAGGCACTAATTACATTCGGCAACCGCTTTCGGATGCCATTCGGCAGAGTTCATCGAGGCCAGTTCGGTGAAGGCGTATACGACGAAGTTATTCTTGCCGCGACCACGCTCGCTTCAACAAAGACTGGTGCTTTGATCGTTATCGAGCGAAATGTAGGTCTGAAGAATATTACTGATGGGGGCGTAAGGCTGGACGCGGAACTCAGCTACGACCTGTTGGTGAGTATCTTCAACCCCGAAAGCCCGCTGCACGATGGCGCTGTGGTAGTTCGGCGTCATCGTATCGCAGCCGCATCGTGTTTTCTGCCCTTAACACTTAATCCTCGACTTTCAAAAGATCTCGGTACGCGTCATCGCGCAGCAATCGGTGTTACTGAAGACACGGATGCGGTGGCCGTGGTTGTTTCAGAAGAAACAGGACTGATTTCGTTTGTGCAGGCAGGTGAGATTAAACGCGGGCTTGATGCGACCAAACTTCGCGCTGCCATTCTGGATGCGCTCAGCGCACCGAAGCGCAAGGAAAGAGAAAAACCATCGGAGCATGAAACAGACACGGAAGAGATAGCACCGATTTTGTAAAGTTTGGTCTTTGGCCTTCGGTCTTTGCCCTTTGATCTTTTGGTGTTGACCAAAGGCCAAAGACCGAAGACCAAAGGCCGAATCACGACAAGCTAAAACTATCGGACATAAAGCAACATGCCGTTTCAGGACGTTGAAGAGATTTCTGCGGAGCCAACGCGGGCGCCGTCCGGCGTCGAGAAGGTTCTGCGTAGGTTGTTCGTCGAGGATTGGAGTTTAAAACTTCTATCTTTGGGAATAACGCTTGTCCTCTGGCTATTTGTTACCAGTCAGAACGAACCGGTTACTACCCACGTCAACGTACAACTGAACTTCGTAAGACCCCAATCGCTCGAAATCAGTAATGATCCTCCAAAGTCTGTTGACGTCACACTCACCGGAAGCAGAAGTAAACTAGACGGTTTGAGTGCGCTTGATCTGGTGGCAACGATCGACATTACCGATCAGCGAGCTGGTGAACGAATGCTTAGATTGTCCGATAGAGCAGAGATACATCTGCCGCACGGTGTGAAAATAGAAGGCTTCTTACCTGGCGCGATCCCCATCCGATTGGAGCCGATAGTTGAAGGTGAAGTTAAGACCGAGCCGCGACTTGAAGGAGAACCGGTAAATGGTTACGAGGTTTACTCAGTGACGCCCAGCCTGCCGACTATAACCGTGCGTGGTCCGGCAGGTCACGTGAACGCGCTTGAAAAAGCTCCTACGGAAACGATTTCGTTAGCTGGACAGAAAGCGAGTTTCACCGCGACAAACGTGTCTATTGATATCAGCGATCCGAAGGTTGATTTACTCGATCCCGCTGTAGATGTTCAGATTGTAATTGGTGAACGACGAGAGGAACGGAGTCTTTCGGATGTGTCAGTAGTTGGCCCACCGGGAATCGACCCGGTGCCGCGCACAGCCACTGTCAATATTCTGGGCCCACCGAAGTTGCTGGATCAGTTAAAGAGGAACGACATCAAAATAGTTTTGAATGCGGCACTTGAACCACAACTGGAGCTGCCGCCTGCTTTTGATGGAAAGTTGATTTTGAAATCGGTCAATCCAGGTAAATTCACGCAAGCAAAATAATGTACCTGGTACCTTGTGCTTTGTTCTTTGTATTTGGTAACTGCGATCGTCGCACTCCCAATGAAAGCACAAAGCCCCAGGCACAAAGAACAAAAATCAGATGAAGTCACTCTTTGGCACCGACGGCATCCGAGGTGAAGCCGGAAAGTTTCCACTAGACTCACCAACCGCAGAAATCATTGGATCGTCTCTCGCAACTTACCTGGCACACGATTCCGGGCACTTGCCGTCCATTGTTATTGGTCAAGACACGCGTGAGTCCGGAGAGTGGTTGGAACGCGCACTAATCGCTGGGGCGTCAGCTGCCGGAGCTAATTGCTTTTCGGCGGGAGTTATAACGACACCGGGCGTTGCGTATCTGACTCGTGCGCTCGGTGCAGGAGCAGGTGTCGTGATCAGCGCTTCTCATAATCCTTATTACGACAACGGCATTAAAATCTTCGCACCGTCAGGTCAAAAAATCGCTGACTCAGTTGAACGTCTGATCGAGAAGGACATTCACGAAGGAAGAGTTCATCAGACGCGACAGTCCGAACCTCAGCAGACGCCGGCGAGCAAGTCCGCAGAAGATCTGCAGAGCCGCTATCTTAGCTTTCTTGCTAATGAAATCGGCGCGCGGTTGAACCTCAATGGACTCTCGGTCGTTGTTGATTGCGCTAACGGCGCGAGCTACAAACTTGCACCCGGACTCTTCAATAGCCTCGGCGCGAAGGTTCTTGCGATCAACGCATCACCTGATGGACGCAATATCAATCTCAACTGCGGGTCGCTTCATATCGAATCACTGCAAGCGAGAGTGATTGCAGAACACGCGGATCTGGGAATTGCTTTCGATGGTGATGCTGATCGTTCGCTTTTTGTAGATGCGGCGGGAGCGTTCGTTGATGGAGACGCGGCTCTTTGGGTTCTTGCGAATCACCTCATAAAGCATGATGGTCTCGCTGGCGGAGTCGTCGTAGCGACTGTGATGAGCAACATAGGGTTGGAGATTGCACTGCGATCGTTAAGTGTTGAACTTGTTCGCACCGACGTAGGCGATAAGTACGTTCTCGAAGAATTGTTGCGTCGTAAGGCAAGTCTGGGTGGCGAGCAATCTGGTCACATTATTCTGCCGGCCTTGAGTCTCGCTGGCGATGGCATGATTACCGCTTTATGTCTTCTCAGGGCAATGGCCGAGGCGCAAAAGCCATTGTCGGAACTAACCGCAGGCTTTCAGCGCTACCCCCAGGTTTTGTTGAATGTAAGAGTCAAAGAGAAGGTGCCTTTCGATAGATTGCCGGCCGTTAACAAAGTCCTTCGGGATATTGAGGGACGGCTTTCAAACAATGGTAGATTGCTCTTACGTTATTCGGGCACAGAACGTCTCGCGCGGGTGATGATTGAGGGCGAGAACCAAACCGTTATCGAAAACTACGCATCGCAAATCGCCGAGCACATCAGCCAAGCTATCGGTGAGTAAACCTTACGGTTCGTGAAATTTCTACACTCGTGGCCGAGAAAAATCTACACGAGCACAAGTCTCCACGGACTTCCAGGACCGCTCTCTAAGGCTCATTGGTGACGTTTCCTGAAGCAAATCACAACCTCTATTCCTTGCAGAAAAACGTAGTTGCACGGCACGGGCGTTGCGATGTATATTGTGGGGCAAGAGAGACGGTTGGTGGATCCTCCGTCTCAAGTGGTTGCTGGGGTGAGGACAGTAACCACGAATATGGATGGGCGCGACGCACTCCCACGTATGTCGCGCCCATTCGCT
>DASYPT010000006.1:0-40997 GCA_036006355.1 Pyrinomonadaceae bacterium
GAGCGATAATTGGTTTTGGGCTCCGCCCTCGATGTGTTTCCAGTGTGAGACCTTGAGGGCGTAGCCCAATTGAAATCTAAGCTCGCTTACTGCAGGGCAGAGCCATGCCTCACATCAGCTGGCAGAGCCGAATCCAATGAAACTGGACTTTTGAGGCAAAGCCAAGCGAGGGCGGTTACTGTTCGTGCATCCTCTCTTGCCCGGTCGCAGAATCGGTCCCATGCGTTCAAAAAGAGAAGTTGTAGATTTGTCACAGCCCGGATGAGTTCTTCACAGTCTTTAGCGAAATTGGTATAAACTGGCCACTCACTTTTACGAACCAAGGGACTTTTGCCGCTCAGCCTATGCCAGATTCGTTCGTTTCTTCCCGGCCACTAGTCTTCCGTTCACATCTTCTGACTAAACTAGCGGCTGCTCTCGTCACACTTGTGGGCGTGATGGTGCTCATAGGTTGGATTGCGGACATTGGTAATTTCAAGAGTGTTTACGGCCCAATCACGATGAAGGCGAACGCGGCCATCGCGTTAATCCTCAGCGGCATTTCGCTCTTCGGCCTGACCGCTAGTCACAAGCAACTAAATGTCTTGAGTCAGGTTTGCGCAGGGCTCATTGTGCTTATCGGTCTTGCGACACTTAGCGAACATTTGATTGGTTGGAACCTTGGCATTGACGAGCTGCTGTTTCGAGAGAGTCCCGGCGCGATCGCGACGGCCAGTCCTGGTCGTATGGGTATCACCGCCTCAACGTGTTTTGTTCTCTTCGGCATTTCTTTCTTGATCTTGCATCGCGGTCGCGGAGTTTCTTTGGCACAAGGCCTAACACTAATAGGTGGCCTTTGGGTGATGCTCACTCTTATTGGCTACGCCTATCAGGCTGAACAGCTTTACGCGATTGCACAGTACACAGGTATCGCGTTGCACACAGCACTGTCCCTATTCGTGCTTTCTCTGGGAATACTTGCGGCAAGAATTGATGAAGGGTGGTTATCCATTGTCGGCGACTCGAGCGCAGCCGGAAGAATGGCGCGTCGATTGATGGCGGTTGGTGTTATCGCACCATTTATCCTTGGATGGTTACGGATTGCAGGTCAGCAAGCGGGATTCTTCGGTCTGGTTTTGGGAACGTCCCTTCTGGTGACGGCCATCATCGTTATCTTTCTGCTTTCCGTGTGGGCAGCGGCTGATCGCTTGAAACATGCCGAAGAGCAGCATCTGACTCTTGCAGCGGTTGCTAAGCACGGCGAAGAGACACTTAGTCGTCAGGCAGCACTCATCGACCTCTCACATGAACCGATCTTCGTGTGGGAACTTGATGGTGTAATACTAGACTGGAATCAAGGCTCAGAAGGACTTTATGGGTTTACTAAAAGTGAAGCGCTGGGCCGCGTTTCTCACGATCTACTCAAGACGGCATTTCCAACATCGCTCGAGAAGCACCTCGAAATCCTCCGTCGCGATTCCTATTGGTCTGGTGAACTCGTTCACCTAACCAAAGACGGTCGGACTGTCGTCGTTGAGAGTTGGCAACAACTCATCAAGCAGTCAAACGGTCAATCACTTGTCCTTGAGACCAATCGGGACATAACCGCGCGAAGGAAGGCTGAAGAAGCGCTGACACAACAAAAGGAGTTGTTGCAGGTAACTCTTTCAAGTATTGGCGACGGCGTTATCGCTACAGATGTCGAGGGCAAAATCACTTTTCTCAATTCGATTGCACAGTCAATTACGGGATGGGATAGCGAAGCAGTAGGAAGACCTGTTCATGAAGTGTTCCGGATAATGAATGAGCAAACTCATGAAGTTGTCGAAAACCCCGCCCTAAAAGCCATGAGTGCCGGAGTAATTATTGGACTTGCAAATCACACGGTTCTGGTAACCAAAGACGGTAACGAGATTCCAATCGACGACAGTGGCGCGCCAATCAGAGATGTTGACGGCAAAATCCTTGGCGCGGTTTTGATATTTCGCGACGTCTCTGAGAGGCGTAGAGCCGATCGAGCACAAGCTCTGCTTGCTGAGATCGTTCAATCTTCTGACGATGCGATCGTGAGCAAGTCTCTGGATGGCATCATTCGCTCCTGGAATGAAGGCGCCGAAAAACTGTTTGGCTATTCGGAGGAGGAAGTACTAGGCCAGTCGATTACCATTATCGTGCCGCCGGACCGACTCAGCGAGGAACAATCGATCCTTCAAACACTACGTCGCGGCGAACGCATCGAACACTTTGAGACGATACGTGTCACAAAGGACGGCAGACGCATTCCAATTTCATTAACCGTTTCTCCAATAAAGAATCGTGCGGGAGAAATAATCGGAGCGTCAAAGATCGCTCGAGACATTACTCAGCAAAAGGTTCTTGAGCAAGAACGTGAAAGACTACTTGTGCGTGAACAACAACTTCGTACTGAAGCTCAGGCTGCTAGTAAGCTCAAAGATGAATTCCTTGCCACAGTCTCACATGAATTACGAACACCACTGAATGCAATCCTTGGTTGGGGAACAATGCTAAGACATCGTGAAGTTCCGCCTGACATGCTGAAAAGCGGAATCGCATCGATAGAACGCAACGCCAGATTTCAGGCACAACTCATCGAAGATCTGCTTGACGTGTCGCGGATTATCTCTGGAAAGATGCAGCTTGATATCAAGCTAATCGAGATAAGTCCAATTGTTAAATCCGTGATTGAGTCGTTGCGGCCGGCTGCTGAAGCAAAGCAGATTCGGTTGGAAATGACTATCGACCCTTTGGCTGATCAACTTCGGGCTGATGAAGCGCGGCTGCAGCAAATTATTTGGAATCTACTTTCCAACAGCGTCAAATTCACAGAGAAAGGCGGCGTGATAAAGATTGGGATCAGACGTGACGAATCAGCGACCGAGATTGTCGTTCACGACAATGGTCAGGGTATTCGCGAGGAGTTCCTGCCGTTTGTTTTTGATCGTTTCCAGCAAGCTGATTCCTCCATCACGCGAAAGCACGGAGGGCTTGGGCTCGGACTTGCAATTTCACGTCATTTGGTGGAGTTGCACGGTGGAACAATTGAGGTGTCCAGTCCTGGAGAGGGGCTGGGCGCAACTTTCAATGTGCGGTTGCCGGTTGCTGCCGTTGGCTTCAGAGATGCTCTACTTAAGTCCTCTACGGAAAAGCGCGAATTATTGAGTACGAGTGCAGCGGCAGCCGAGATTCCCAACTTGTCACAATTCAAGGTTCTTGCGATCGACGACGCAGTGGATGCTCGCCAGTTGATCCGAGCGGTCCTCGAACAATTCGGCGCAGATGTGTTGACAGCCTCGTCGGTAAGAGAAGGTCTCGAGTTATTGGCCACCTGGAAACCGGATGTGATTGTGTGTGATATCGGAATGCCTGAGGAGGACGGTTACACTTTCATCAGCGAGGTGAGAAGACTGAGCGCTGATGAGGGTGGCACCATTCCCGCAATTGCTTTAACCGGGTACGTCAGAGTTGAAGATCGCATGCGAGCTTTGGCGGCGGGTTATCAAATGTTCGTCCCAAAACCAGTTGAAGCAACTGAACTAGCCTCACTTATTCAGGCAGTGATGGGTGTGCCGCACTAAATCTAAATTTGCGAGAACACCACCGGGCTTTAGCCGGTGGTAATTCAATTCCTTAGCTAGATACGCGCCCCCAACAAACGTGTCCGAAGGTAAGCGGGAGGCTGCGTCGTGTGTAGCTATAAAGTTGAAGTACCACCGGCTAAAGCCCGGTGGCGTCACAAGCTAAGCGGGAGGCTGCGCGGTGTGTAGCTATGAAGTTGAAGTACCACCGGCTAAAGCGCGGTGGTGTCAGAAGCTATGTGTAGCTATAAAGTTGAAGTACCACCGGCTGAAGCCCGGTGGTGTCTAACTATTTCTTTTTCGTCGCCAAGACTGAGCAGACTTGTTATAAATCGCTTCATGACGTTACGCCTTTTTTTGTATGCTGTTTTGTTATTTTTGGGGGTTGCTACCAGCGCTACTCAAAACCATGTGCCAGCTGACCAACCGTCTCCAAGGTCCGATCAGAACTCGATGATCGCGCATCAGGAACTCCTCGAAAAGGCACGTAAAGGTCACATCAAGATTTACTTCCTGGGCGATTCAATTACGCGACGTTGGGGAACGAGCGACGAGCAGTACAAACATTTCCTGGCAAATTGGCGTCAGAATTTTTTCGGTTGGAATGCTGCCGACTTCGGTTGGGGAGGTGACACCACTCAGAACATTCTCTGGCGCTTGCACAACGGCGAGCTTGATAACGTCAATCCCAGGATCATTGTCCTGCTGGCTGGCACGAACAACGTAGGAAACAAATCTCCTCAGGGTGATGACGACCCGCGGGTCGCTGACATTACGCGCGGCATCAAGGCCATTCTGGATTTATGCGGGCAAAAGGCTCCCAAAGCAACGATTGTCTTGATGGGTATCTTTCCGCGTAATGACAACATGGCAGTGATGCCAATCATCAATCAGATAAACGCATCGATTGCCAGGTTTGCTGATGGCAGGAAGATTCGCTTCGTGAATATCAACGACGAACTCGCCGACAAAGACGGCAAGTTGTTTGATGGCATGACTGTTCCAGACAAACTACATCTGGATCTTAAGGCCTACCAGATATGGGCGAACGCTCTCAAGCCGATCTTTACTCAATTGCTTGGACCTCCCGCTAAGGAAGATCACGCGCCACCACCAACTGGCGATCCGAGTGCACGGAAACCAAATTAGCCACAGATACCACAGACGAACACAGATCGTTTCTGAGCATCGGAAAACGTGATCCCCAATCCTTCAGGCATGATCTGTGTGATCTGTGTTCATCGGTGGCTTACTTCATCCCAGATCAACGTGTGCTTTGTTTCCTTCAATAGCAGCGACCCAACCACAAACGTAAGGCTTGCAACTACGATCGGATAATACAACCCGGCATAAATGTTTCCCGTTTGCGCAATGACAGATAACCCGATCAGCGGCAACAGTCCTCCGAACACTCCATTGCCAATGTGATATGGCAGCGATAGCGCTGTATATCTAATTCGCGCCGGAAATGCTTCAACAAGATAGGCTGCGATTGGTCCGTACACCATAGTTACGAAAAGCACCTGAACGAACACGAGAAGGATTAGCTGCCAGGCCGTTGAGTTACCTATGAAACTAGCAAAGCTCGAATACGGCAGGACCTCTTTCGCTGGTTGAGCGATACCATTCACCAGCGTCTGCGGGGTAAGCGTGATGGCGCCAGTTACAACGTTTTTCTGCGAGACTGCAGTAGTAACGTTCGATCCAGCGACTCGTTGCATCGCGTGATAAATCGGCAAGTAGGAAATCGCCGCCAGCAAACATCCGAACAACATGATTCGCTTCCGACCAATGCGATCAGAAAGCGCTCCGAAGAATACAAACAGAGGCATACCCATTAGCAACGCGATCGCAACGATGTAGTTTGCTGAGCGGCCGTTCACTTTGAGTATCGTTTGCAGATGGAAGAGCGCGTAAAATTGACCGGTATACCAAACGACTCCCTGGCCTGCAGTCGCCCCAAACAGTGAAATCAAAACAAGCCTAAGGTTCTCCCAATGAGTGAACGCGTCTTTCAAAGGCTGTGCCGATGTCATACCGGCGCCTTTTATTTGCGAAAAGATTGGCGACTCTTTCATTCGCAATCGCATGTAGAGTGAGACGCCGACGAGCAGCAATGAAATCAGAAAGGGAATACGCCAACCCCAACTCGCAAATGCATGCGGACTCATCAATGTCTGGACAAATAGAATGACGATCAGTGAAAGAAAGAGTCCAAGCGTCGCAGTTATCTGGATGAAGCTTGTATAGAACCCGCGTTTTTCGTCGGGAACGTGTTCGGCCACATACACCGCAGCTCCACCATACTCACCTCCAAGTGCGAGTCCCTGCAAAATCCTAATCACCAACAGAAAAACTGGCGCGGCGATTCCGATGGATGCGTACGTTGGTAGAAATCCTATCGACGCGGTCGCGCCGCCCATGATGAGCAAGGTGACAAGGAAGGCGTACTTGCGTCCGACAATGTCTCCGATACGACCAAAGAACAATGCTCCAAACGGGCGGACCACAAAACCAACGGCGAATGTAGAAAGATATGCAATCAAAGCCAGCGTGTCGTTGCCGCTTGGATAGAACAGGGGTGAGATTGTCGTGGCGAGACTTCCAAAAATATAGAAGTCGTACCACTCGATCATTGTTCCGACCGCCGAAGCAGTGATTATTTGCCAGATACGATAACTGTGAATTTGTTCAGGTAACGCCGGCGCGTTTGCCAAGTTGGTCGTTCTCCAATCGTGAATCGTGAATCGTAAATCGTAAATCGTGAATCGTAAATCGTGAATGGTGAATCGTTAATCGTAGCTACAGTCTGGTGCGATTCACGATTCACGATTTACGATTCACGATTAACGATTTTCGAATTTGCATCCAGATCTCATAATAACGCCATTCGGGTGGAGCATTCTGTTCTTCGTAGTGATCAGGTTTCAAAACCAAGTCTCCGGTAGACTGCAGCACTCTTTTCACTTCGGGATTCTGACGAAGCTTTGCCCACGAAGCTTCAACAATCAGTTTGTAATGTAACGAAGGTGTGGGAGAGCGATATGCGAAACGCTTGCCCTCGAAAGTCGCCCAGTTGATTCCCATTTGCTTCATGTTCTCTTCGGCCAACGTGCCTGCTGTCTTCGCTTCAAATGAGGTCATCTGCGCAACTTCAGCGCGAGTGTGTTTCCACGAGATGCCGGGAAACTTTGCACGCGGATCATTTGGCCCCTCGGGATAAAGCATCATTTGCCAGAATCCCTCGAGACTTGCGTAACGCTGACCGTGATAGCTGAAGGGAGTCGCGGCAAAGTTTGATAACAACCCAAGCTCGTTTCGTTTTGACAGAATCACTTCGCCCGGTCCCGCAGCCTGTGGAAGAATTTCCCAATCCGGTTTGCCGACTTCCGATACTGGCGTCCACCAGTGTGACGGATAACGTGGGTCACGTGGATTTGTGTTTTGTCCATAGACCGAAATTATGACGATGACAAGAATGGGGAATGTTTTGACCATTCGGGTCTTCTCTTTGGCTCTTTGTCTCCGTGCCTCTCTGGTGAAGAAAGTACGATAACCTACCACAGACACACGGAGACGCAGAGTAACACAGAGAAAACTTATCGACCTGAGTTTCCCGGACTCCGCGATTCCGAGGATGTAGATCTCAACACCGGCTTGATCGTCGGTCGAAGGAGGAAGTCAGTAGCGGGTGGGTGCACAGCCTGGTTTGACGATCGGGAGTTGGCTGCGCACCCACCCGCTACCGCGAGGTGGTACTTTATTTCACGGGCCTATCGCTGTTGTTGCATGCCCTTCACGTCGCGCATCGGCATTTGTAGCCGGCCATCAGCGCCACTCGTCAGAGCAAGGAACGAGGAGTCCTGACGCAGTGAGTCAAACACCGCATCAACTCTCGCTTCCATCATCTCTTTCGATCGCACTGCCTGATAGCGTTCGTAACGGAAGAAGTGACGCTTTAAAAGAGCAAGTGCTTCCTGCTTGTGACCGGTTTGCGCGTAGATTGCCGCGAGGTTGTACGACGCGGGTAACAGGTTTCGATTCGCCTGCGCGATTTTCAACGCTTCATCGCCGTGTCCCGACGCTGCCATGAACACTGCAGCGAATACCAGGTTGTATGGATCTTTCGGTTCGAGTTCAAAGGCTTTCTGCGTGTAGAAATTGCCCTTCTCGAGATCGCCTTCAGAGTTCCAATACACGGCCAGGTTCCGATATGCAATTGCTATCGGAAACTCCGCGACAGATTGCTCCATCAACGACAAACCCTTCTTGAACTCGCCTTCGTGAATCGTGATCTTGCCAAGGCCATGGAGCGCAACAGCTCGCGCAATCGCATCAGCAGGCATGTCGAGAATCTGGTTGAAGACAACCTTTGCTTTGTCCCAATCACCGAGGTGATGCCGGTAAAGTTCACCTAAATAACGCAGCGGAGTTGGATCGGCTGGATCCATTCGATGCGCTTGCGAGTACAATTTTTCAGCTGAGAGGTAGTTCTCGCGAATCTCAGCGATCAAACCCGTACGCATTACCCGCTCGATGCGAGCGCTTTCGCGTGGCGTGAACACTGGAGTAAAGGACGGTAAGCTTCCAACGTCTTCGACACCAAGTTTCTTCAACTCTTTGGAGGCTTCTTTTGCTTTCTTCGGAAAGAGACACTTCTCTTCAGCAACGGGTTTGAGCTCTGCAATCGCAGCCGTATTATCCCCGCCCTTAGCTTTCTCTTTCCCCGCTTTCAACTTCTCATCGAGTGCGGATTCTCGTTGTTTCATTTCTGAGTCAAGTGCCTTCTCGACCTGTTCAACTTTTAGCTTGCCACCGGTGTTTTCAACTTTGCTGATGGGTGAACCATCCTGACCAGCCAGCACTGCAACTGGTGGCTTGGAATCTCCGAGAAGCTTTTGTAACTCCGGTTCGCGTGCGTCAGCTACCGTCATCGAAACGCACTGTCCAGAATAGAGCGTTAGAATGCGAGACCCTCGAAGGCTCGAATTATTCCACTCGTTAGTACTAGCGGGAAACCAGTAGAGGACGAGGCCCTTTGGTGGTGCTGCCGTGACCGTCCATGGCTTCCATGGAACGTTGTAGACAACGGGCGCTGGACCAGCGCCGCTGTTGCCGCCGCCGGTACCTCCGGTCCCACCGCCGCCTCCGCCGCCACACGTGGCCCAAATCGGTGAGATCGCGGAAAGTAAAATTAGCGACGAGGCAATTAGCCGTGAAACGGTTGTCTTCATAGGAACGCTTTACCTTTCGTTTGGTTAGGCCGTCAGCGCGAGTTGATACGCAAAAGCCTTAGGTTATGGACTTGTCGAGCGATCAGATGCGCCGGAAACTCCGAACGTGGCTTATCAAATAAAACTTTGTCGCTTCAGAAAGCACTTTTATATCACACAAGCCGTGAGCAGGAGCAGGAGCAGGAGCAGGAGCAGGAGCAGCAAAGGCTACCGACACTTATGAAGGTGTCAAGTTCTTTTTCGAGCGATCCGAGTCTTGCGCGTGCTCCTGCCCCTGCTCCTGCTCCTGCCCCTGCTCCTGCCCCTGCTCCCGCCCTGCTCCTGCTCCTGCTCCTATCACTAGCAACCACTACCCAAGTTGAGTCCATGTTCTCCACCATGTAACTTATCAATCGATGCCCGATTCTTCCGCAACGGTCGCTGAACCGAAACTAACACCAACCAGGCGTTCTTCTTTTACTGCTCTAAAACATCGTGACTTTCGACTCCTCTGGTTGGGTCAGATCGTTTCGGTGACAGGATCACAAATGCAGTCAGTTGCCATCAACTGGCACGTGTACCTGCTCACCAAATCAGCGTTGGCATTAGGTCTTGTCGGACTTTTTCGAGGAGCGCCCATTATAGTCTGTTCACTCGTTGGCGGAGTTGTTGCTGATGCTGTGAATCGGAAGCGGCTGATGATTGCTACTCAGAGTGTGATGCTTGCAACTGCAGCGTTATTAGCGGTGGCGACAATCATGGGCCTGAAAAGTGTCTGGCCTATCTATGTACTCAGCGCTTTCGCGTCTGCAGCAACTGCGTTTGATATTCCAGCTCGCCAATCATTAATGCCTTCGCTTGTGCCTGCGGCGGATTTTCCAAACGCCGTCAGTCTCGGACTAGTTGTGTTCAATATTGCGACGATCGGAGGCCCGGCTTTGGCGGGTTTTGTTCTGGCAGGAAGCGGGCCTGCGATTATCTACGCGATCAATGCGGCGTCATTTCTGGCCGTGATTGCTGCCTTACTGGCGATGCGTGTGACTGGTAGTCCTGATCTACAAGTCGGACGCAGAGATGCTTTAAGTTTCACTGCTCTGAAAGAAGGACTTCAGTTTGTCTGGCGCACGCCAATAATTGTTCAAACGATGACACTCGATTTTGCTGCTACCTTCTTCGCTTCGGCAACGATGTTACTGCCGATTTTTGCGCGCGAGAGGCTCCATGTTGACGCGCGCGGTTATGGATTTCTCGCTGCCGCACCAGCAATCGGTTCAGTGATAACCGCACTTGTCATGGCCCGCATCGGTACGTTCCGACGAGAGGGCCGCCTGGTTGTTGTTGCTGTTGCAATTTTCGGCGTGGCGACCGCAGCGTTTGGCGTATCCAGGGTCTTCTGGTTCTCTTTGTTAATGCTGGCTGCCACAGGTGCAGCCGATACTGTTAGCACGGTTCTTCGTCAGACAATTCGTCAACTTGTTACGCCAAATCATATTCGCGGACGTATGACGGCAATCAATATGATGTTCTTCATGGGTGGGCCACAACTCGGCGAACTTGAAGCAGGAGCTCTGGCAGCATTAATCGGCGCCCCGCTCTCGGTAGTTGTAGGTGGCTTGGGATCACTAATTTGTGCATGCGTTGCTGCGATAAAGTCAAAGAGTTTGATGGGGTACGAAGGTTAATGTCTGATTGGGAGCCGGCTGACACCAACACTCATCAGGACCACGTGATCGCGCATGTTCTAGGGGCGAGCGTGCTCGGCTACTTCACCTGGGACGAAACGGCTTACTTGCTCCTCGATATTGGATTTATCTGGAACATCTACCTCGATGGCGAGATGGGGTTGGTGCCGCAATCTCAAGCTGTAAGTGAATTGTCGGCTGACAGCGCCTTAAAGGAACAAATACGACAGGATGTTGATGTAATCACGATGGGAGTCGATAATGCTGAGCTCCGGGCTGTTAGTGTTGCTGCGTTGAGTTCTCCAATTCAAACAGTTGAGTTTTTTATACACGACGACTCAAGACGGTTAGTTCTCGCTTGTGAAGAAAGCACACTTGTCGTAGAAACGTCTCTTAACGCTGGGGAAGTGAAAATCCATGAGCTCTGAAAGTGATGAAATCAAGTCTGACCTGTCGAGCGTCGCGAGTGAAGAGCAGAATTTTGTTCGCGAGAGACTCAGCTCAGAACTGGGACGGCAGCCCACACAGGAAGAGGTAGATGAATGGCTGCGCGAACACACCGAGAGTTATTAGGTAATGTCCGATATGCTTTAGCTTGTCGTGTGATCCCAAACACCAACGATCGAATCGCAGCACAGCAATCAACTTTCGTGTTTGGTATCACACGACAAGCTAAAGCATATCGGACACTGCTACCCTGCAACAAAAACGCCGCGCTGACCAACAGGCGCGGCGTATTCGTCCCACCAGTGCGCTTTGCGTGCACCGCTAACCAGGGATCACTGAGATCTGATTGTCGACGTCCTTCACTCCTTTGGTTCTTCGGACCATCCTCTCTACGTCACTCTTGGAGCTTTCGGTTTTCACAGTGCCCAGTAGAGTGACTTTTCCGTTCATTACCGTCGCTGTAATTCCGAGGCTTGAGAACTTCGGATCGTCGGTCAGTTGCTTATCGATATTTAGCTGAATAGTCGCGTCGTTGTTCGCTGCCGAAGACTCAGTTGATCCTCCAGCTGGTGGCGAAATTATGATCGGCGCAGGTTGAGTAGCCGGCGCTGGTTGCTGAATAATCACTGGTGGCTGTTGAGCCGGCGCCTGTTGAATTATCGGCTGCTGCTGCGGTTGCTGGGCCACCATGTTAGCGTTTTGATCACTCGCTGGCTGACTACTCATCCAAAACAACACGAGCATTGTGATCAAAGCAATCGCCACTACCACAAGAACACCTACCATGCCAGCAGAGATCCCGCTGCTATCTGGTGTACGAACTGTTTGAGAACTGACAACCTCGCGCTTCTCCGTGGGTGTCTCAACGACCACGCGGCTTCGTCTTGCTTGTTCTTCATCGTATGCCATGCTTGTATCTCCCTCTTAAATTGAACGTTCGCTCTACTTCAGTTTCCTAGTACCGTGTTCGGTGTCTACGATGTCGCCGTGTATAGACGTACGAACCACCCGCGCCAACTGCCGCACCAATCGCCGCTGCTCGTCTACCTCCTGCTGCGGCGCCGACACCTGAGCCCAAAGCTGTTCCGCTTACCACAGTTCCCGCCGTTCGTGTGCTACCGTGGAAATGACGACGTGCAGCGCGTCTGTTGAATGCGTAGAGACCAGCGCCTCCCGCACCAATTGCCGCGCCCTTCTTGCCGGCAGCGAGTGCGCCGACTCCAGCGCCCCCGCCGATGATTGCCGCTGTCCGCGCTTTACGTCCGAACTTGGATCGATGACGACGTCTCTGGCCTTCTGCCGAGACCAAAGTGCCTCCGACAACCAGTAACGTCAAAAGAATTACGAAAGCGAGCAGTCTTCTCATCCATCTCCTCCAACTTGAAGAAATCGCATGTCAGTTAATTCGACCTTGTAACCTGACACTGCTACTCGGCAAACCTCATTCCTCACAATGAGAAATGAACAATACGAAGCCGAGCGCTTCAAAAGAAGGGAGTTAGCTACCAGATTCATTTTGAACGAATCGTTGATCTGTTTCGCTATCGTACGGTTTGATTAGTTAAGAGGCTTGAGTGGGAGTTGATTTTAAGACAGTGAGCCGATTTACACAGATGAACACAAAACGAAATGAGGAGCCGGCGGTCCATTTGAAAGAATCTAGATCTGTATTGTCTGTGTGAATTTGTCGCCTAGATCCCAACGCAGGTGCCGCGCTTCAGAAACTTTCCATCTCCTGACTTTCCTTTGAAGTTGCCCTGATCGACAACGACCTTACCTCGTGAAAGGACCGTCTCGACGACACCTTTGATTTTCTTTCCCTCGTAGGCGTTGTAGTCGCAGTTCATGTGTTGAGTCTTCACGCTTAGAGTCTGTTCTTTGTCACCGTCGAAGATCACAATGTCTGCATCGGAGCCAACTGCTATGGTGCCTTTCTTTGGAAACAGACCAAACATCTTAGCAGCTGCCGTAGACGTCAACTCAACAAAGCGATTCAAACTAATGCGATTCTCAATTACCCCACCGTTGTAGATCAGCGGCACTCGATTCTCCACACCCGGAGCGCCGTTGGGAATCTTCGTGAAGTCTCCAAGGCCCAGTTCTTTCTGTTCTTTCATACAGAACGGACAGTGGTCGGTGGAGATGACCTGAAGGTCATCCATCTTTAGACCCTTCCAGAGTTCTGTCTGGTTTGACTTTTCGCGCAGGGGCGGCGTCATTACATACCTGGCGCCATTGAAGTCTTCACCGTAATCATCGATAGAAAGGAACAGGTACTGCGGACATGTTTCTGCGAATGCAGGTATGCCACGGTCACGCGCCTGTCTGACCTGATTCAAAGCATCCGCACACGATAGGTGGACAATATAAACAGGAGACTCCGCCATCTCGGCAATGGCGATTGCACGGTGTACACCTTCTGCTTCAGCAACAGTGGGCCGAGTTAGCGCGTGATACTTCGGCGCCGTGTGACCCTTCTCTAATGCGCGCTTGATAATCTCGTTGATAACGATCCCGTTCTCTGCGTGCATGCAGATCAGGCCGCCACGAGAACCAGCCGCGGACATTGCGCGGAAGATTGTCGCGTCGTCCACGAGGAAAACCCCGGGATAAGCCATGAACATCTTGAAACTGGACACGCCTTCATCCATTGCGGTGAACAGTTCCTCGATTTGCTTGTCTTCCAGTTCAGTGGTGATTAGGTGGAACCCGTAATCGATTGCAGTCTTGCCCTCTGCCTTCTTGTGCCAATTGTCGATACCTTCGATCAATGATTGGCCCTTGTACTGTACGGCAAAGTCAATGATGCTCGTTGTACCACCATGGGCTGCGGCGATCGTTCCCGTACGAAAGTCATCAGACGACTCAGTCCCACCGAAGGGAAGCTCCATGTGAGTATGGGGATCGATGCCACCGGGAATGACGAGCTTGTTCGTGGCGTCGATGACAGTGTCGGCCTCCATGTCGAGTTTCGCGCCGATTACAGAAACACGTTCGTCTTCGATCAGAATATCTGCACGATAGTCGTCAACAGCAGTGATGATTCGTCCGTTTTTGATTAGGGTTTTCATTGGTGTTCGTATTTGCTCACTGTTGAGGTTTCAAGCAGGGCTTAGTTACCGCTTCATCAGCCAGGCGGCGTGCTTCCGCGTTAGCTTTTGCTCCCGGCGGTACTTTGTCTGTGACACAGATCTCGTCGTCAGTGATTTTGGTCACGACAAGGTAAGAAGTTTGCTTCTCTGGTTTTTCAGAATCGTGATTCACGTTGTAACGAAGAATCAAAGCGGCTGGCTTTCGCTTTACAATTCTCCATTCAACGGTATTGCCGATATTTGAAAACTGCGAACTGACAACGGTCCACAGTTCAAGCGAATGCTCTTTCTTTTGGGGTGTAACCACCGTCAGGTTTTGCCGCAAATCACCTTCTGCAAGAACCAACGTGTAACCGCTTACTCCGCCGCATCGCCCCACATAGTCACCCTCTGCGTCAGCTTTCGACTTGATCTCACGACAGTTCCGAGCTGCCACGCTGGTGTAGACGCTTTGCGCCGGTTGTCCGTGAGCGACGCTGAATGCACCCAGCAAGCTGAGCAGAGACAGTAGCCCAAACACTCTGCTCTTAATAGAGATTTCCTTCGCGTTTTCGGCCGGTGTAATCGACATAGACCACCTTCAGTTCAGTATAGAAGTCCAGTGCGGTTGAGCCTTGCTCGCGATCCCCGATGCCTGTGCCTTTAGTCCCACCGAATGGGATGTGTGCCTCGCCGCCAGTGGTTGGTGAGTTGATGTGCGTCATGCCGGTTTCGATCTCGTCAACAAATCGGAAGATACGCGCAGCATCGTTAGTGAAGATGGATGACGACAAGCCGTATTCGCAATCGTTGGCCACCTCCATCGCGTGTTCGAAATCCCTGACACGCAGTACTGACAGCACTGGACCGAATATTTCTTCACGAGCAATCCGCATATCGGGAGTTACGTGATCGAAAACTGTTGGGTGAACGAAGTAACCTTTGTCCAGTCCGTTGCTCGTGGCTCGAGAACCACCGCACACGAGCGTCGCCCCGTCTTCTCGACCAACGTCAATGTACTTGAGAACCGTATTGAATTGGCTTTCATCAACACTTGGACCCATCTCGGTGTTTGGATCGCTACCGGCGCCAAGTCGCATGGATTTCGCGCGTTTCGCAATTCGGTCAACGAATTCATCTGCAACGTCGTTGATTACTACCGCGCGACTGGTTGCCGTGCATCTTTGTCCTGAAGAGCCAAATGCTCCTTGTGCCGTCGACTCGACAGCTAGATCCATGTCTGCGTCTTCAAGAATCACGACCGGATTCTTGCCGCCCATTTCGCACTGTACCTTGGCGCCTCGTCGAGACGCCTGTTCGTAAAGTCGAATCCCCACTCCGTTTGACCCAGTGAAGGAGATAGCTTTGACGGCAAGGTGATTGATGATTTCATCACCTGCTTCAGAACCGGAGCCGATGATAAGGTTCAAAACACCCGCCGGAATTCCAGCCTCCTGAAAAATCTCTGTGATGCGAACCGCTGTGCCAGGTGTGATTGTTGCCGGTTTGAAGACAACTGTATTGCCCGCGACTAAGGCGGGAGCAATCTTCCAGACTGGAATAGCAACCGGAAAATTCCATGGAGTAACACAGGCGACGACACCAAGTGGCTGTTTGATTGTGTACGCAAAGTTCAGCGGTAATTCTGAAGGAATTGTTTCGCCGGTTAATCGTCGCGCTTCTCCCGCACAGAATTCGGCGACATTGATCGAGCGCTGCAATTCGCCACGAGCTTCAGCGATGGTCTTGCCTTCTTCGCGTGTCAGAATTTGGGCCAACTCTTCTTTATTGTCCTCAAACAGTCGTGCAGCCTTACCTACGATTCGTCCGCGAGTGGGCGCCGGAGTCGAGCGCCAACTACGAAACGCCTCTGCAGCTGACTCGACGGCGAGACGCGCTTCGGCTCGAGTCGCGAGTGGGGTGTTGCCAATGACATCGTCAATGTTTCCAGGATTAATGTTTTGTACAGATTTAGCTGATTCCGAAGTAATCCACTTGCCATTAATAAAGTTCTGATACGTGGTCATGATAATTTACCCAGGTTGTGAACTTTTCTCCGCGCTCACTCTGCGACCTCTGCGGTATCTTTTCGAACGCTTCAACCGCAGAGACCAGAGAGATCGCACAGGCGCAGAGATGTTCTTAAGTGTGGCGCAACTATAGCACTTTAACTGAAGATTTCAGATTGCTGAGCAAGACCGAGTAGTATAGGGCTCATCCGACCTGTCATGACCGCAGATTTCCAAAATATTCCCCAGCTTCTTCGTGCGCGAATTGCGGCATCACCTGACAAGGTTTTCCTCTTCTCGCAATCAGATGGGAGGAAATACACGTACAAGAAATTCGGAGAAGCGGTGGCACGCACGGCTTCTCTGTTAGCGCAGAAGGGAATCAAGAAAGGCGACGTTGTCAGCTTGCTGATGCCGAATGGTGTTGAATACATCATCGCCTATTTTGCATGCTGGGAGCTCGGCGCTCTGGCAGGTCCCATTAACTCGTTACTCAAGGCGCGGGAGACCGCTTACGTAATTTCAAATTCCGAAGCAAAAGCCTTACTTGTGAACTCGTCTTTCATTCCGACGATAGATTCAGTGCGGCAAGAGCTTCCGCAATTATCCAATATCATCGTTTTTGATCGCGAAGCTGACGCAACGCAGGACGTTACGTTAAAAGATAGCCAACCGATCGAAATACAGCCTGATGACGAAGCAATCATCATCTACACCTCTGGTACAACCGGGAAACCAAAAGGTTGTTTGCTTACGCACCGGAATGTTATCGCGAACGCTCGACAGATCAGTGAGTGGCTGGGATTTGGACCTGAAGATCGGTTGTTAACCGTAATGCCACTATTTCACATGAACGCTGTCTCAGTAACTACGATGTCAGCACTGTACGCAGGTGGTTCGACGGTAGTCAGTCCAAAGTTTTCCGCATCACGCTTCTGGCAAATAGTTTCAGATTATCAGATCACTTCTTTTGGTTCCGTGGCGACGATGTTGTCGATGTTGCTGACTACGTATCCGGAAGGTGTGCCGGCAGATCTGAAAACAAAACAACTTCGTTTCGCGATGTGCGGTTCTGCGCCGGTTCCCGCTGAGACAATCAAGCGGTTTGAGGAGATGTTTGGTTGTCTGGTCGTCGAGGGCTACGGACTTTCGGAATCGACATGTCGTTCAACTTTCAATCCCCCGGATCAGCGACGGCGAGCAGGATCGTGTGGTTTACCGATAGGAAATGAAATGCGTGTTGTCGATGACAATGACAACGATGTCCCCACTGGATGCTTAGGCGAAATCGTATTGCGCGGTGAAAACATTTTGAAGGGTTATTACAAAAATCCTGAGGCTACTAAGAACGCCTTTCGCAAAGGTTGGTTTCACACCGGTGATGTCGGCTATCGAGATCAGGACGGTTTTTACTACATCGTCGATCGCAAGTCAGACATGATAATTCGTGGCGGCGAGAACATTTATCCGCGCGAAATCGATGAGGTGCTGTACCAACACCCATCTGTAGCAGCAGCCGCAGTTGTTGGTATGCCGGACGAGTTGTATGGCGAAGAAGTGGCGGCCTTCGTTGTTTTGCGTGAGGGAAGTGAAGTCTCTGAGGAGCAGTTGATCGAATTTTGTAAGGGTCGTTTAGCTGACTACAAGTGCCCGAAGACAGTTCGATTGGTTAAAGACATTCCGAAAGGACCAACAGGGAAGTTGTTGAAGCGGGAATTGGTCAAAAAACTTTCATAGGTCCCATAGGTCGAATAGGTCCTATACTGGTTATCGGGCGCCTTGCAACTTTGAGATTCCCTCCACCCGGCTCTCCCTCACGCGGTCGAGTAGCCACGCTCCAAACAACCAGAGTCCACATACACCAACCATCAACGGAGAAAACCATTTACCGTAGAGACCGTCGGGAGAAAACTTCTCAGTTGCCGCGTGAAGAACCTCGCTGTTTGGGAGCAGACCCGCCTCTGCAAATTCATGGAAAGAATAAATGGCAACCTGGACCATAAAGAGCAGAAGAAATATTCCTGTCACCTGGAAGAATCGTTTGACGTTCATGAGGTGACCAAAGCGCGCCCAGCACCAGGCAAAACCGCCAGCCGCCAACACGCCAAGAAGAGCTCCATTGATGAGCCGCGGATCACGAATCTGGATAAGCATGAGCGCGGTTTCCATGCCTTCTCGTGTAATCATGAGGAAGGTGAAAAGGAACACGCCGGCAACTGCTGCTATTCGTGAACTTCTGGAAGAGACCGCCGACAGGCGTTCGCGCATTTTCTGCTGAATCTTTGGTCCGGTGCGCCACATGTGGATCACGAGCGTCCCGACCATCACGATTGCAACCACGCCCAGTACTGCCTCTCGCAGGGCTTCGTTGGCAAAGAATTGCGCGACATAACCTCCGATCGTTGCGCCGAAAGTATGTTCGAGAGTCGAATCGGAGATGCCGTTATTAAGGACGTAGGCAAGCGCGAAACTGATGGTCAATCCGAGGGCGATGGCCGCATAGACGGCCGATGTGAGCCACTTTTGTCCGGCTTTGCGTAGATACGAGAGGATGATCGCGACGAGGAGAAACGATTCGAAACCTTCCCGAAGAACGATGATGAATGAATTGAGCATGATTTGCTGCGTCACTTCGGACGCGGCCCGGAGTATAGCCTAGTTGAAAATAGATTTCAATTTCAGGAGAAGATGTCCGATATGCTTCAGCTTGTCGTGACGCAACCAACCAGACCCCGAGTTATCAAGAGAATTTGATCGTTCGGGCTCGGTTGCGCCACGACAAGCTAAAGCATATCGGACACCTACTGAGGTGTGCTGGGAACTATGGCGAGATCCGCTCGTAATGGACCCAATTCCGTCTGGCACGTCATCCGAAGTGGTAAGCGTCGACGATCATTACTGATCCAAACTCGAAACTGAAACTTATCTGGTTCTGGATCATCGGTTGTGAGGGACAGGGCAATAGCAGGCACCTTCTGTTGACCTAACTCAATCGTTTCGCGTCGCAGTGAACCAATAAACAATGTCTTCGGCTTGTTCTCAACTAATACTGAGAGCGCGTTCCTTTTTGGCGGGGCGAGGTTGAACGTTCTGGCGACATAGAAGAGCGACACATAGTCATGCGTGCCGATTGGTATCTCGATCTTTTGTCCCTTGTCGGTCATAACCGTCCCGTAATCCTGGTTTGTTGTTAGTATCTGATTCAGCCGGCGCTTTCCTTCCACACGATTCATAACGGTGCGGTAGGGAAGCAGAGACCTGGGATCAACGTAACTCTCGATCATGTCATTCGCGACAAAGAGACGAGCTGCCGCGTCAGTCGTTTTTGCTGTGACGGTTAAGTACAAACCATCGCGATCAAAATAACGGGACCGGCCTTTTATTTGAAACGTCGCAATGCCGACCGGCACATTACTGTTGCCGAGGAAGACCTGGTAATTAAGTTGTTCGCCGATCGCGAACGGCCAATCAATGGGACCAACTGGTTGAACCGGTGATGGGTTTGGCTTCGGAGTAGGCGTCGGCGTCGCGACTACAACGGGCGGAGTCGGCGACGCACTTGCCACAGGCGCAGGTTTAATAATCTCGGAGCCTGCGAGTTCGATTCTCAATTCTCCGGTACTTATTCGTGCTGTGATCAAAACCGGAACGTGCCGTTCGTCGTCACTAAAATAGACTCTTGCGTTCTTGAACCGTGAATTTCCACTAACCTTGACCTGCGTTGCGATACTCGGGAAAGAACCAACGTTTGTCTTTACAACCTCAGCGCCTGCTACTTTGATCTCCACCTCGTAGTTTTGCGACTCGCCTCGCACGCTAAGGGTGTAAACGGAACCCGCCGAAAGAGGCAACGCGCGAATGCGGTAGAAAGCGGACAAAAAGTCGTACGTTCCGGGAAATGATCTCTGTTTCGGTGGAATTGCATCGGTTCCCGCAGGTTGGTTTAAATCAAGACTGGAATCATTTGAGTGAGTCCCATCTCGAACGGTTTCCTGGCTATGAAAAGGAAGACCGGTCGTTGGATCGATGTATGTTATGTAGTCGTTGTTAATGGAAAACAGGGCCACGTTCACGACACCAGTTGTTTCCGCGTGAGCTCTCAACTGCAACGAATCACGACCAGCGTATAAGCCGTGAGACACGACCTGCATATCAACATGTGCGACTGAAAGAAAGTTTGAAAACGACACGTCGTATGTCAGGTGCTCTCCGATTTTGTAGGGCGCGTCGGAGAAGGGAACGGATTGGGCGCCGTTGTTCTCTTGAGCAAAGACAGGAAGTGAGAGCGCGAAAAGGAGGATTGTTAGGTTAAGAATGACCCGAAGCTTCAAACTGAGATTCACCGTCGCATCATAGTTTTAAAACGTGCAGCAGGGCAATATGCCTAACTGCTGACAGTTTACACGTTCACAGCCCCAGCTTGTTCCGCATCATTGTTAGCTGCCTTTATCTCCGCAATGATTTGGCGTGCTACGTCCACTGGCTTCGGAGCTGCTGTGATCGGTCGTCCCACAACCATATAGTCAGCTCCCGCTTTTACGGCGGCGGTGGGTGTGTCTACTCTTTTTTGATCTTCATTTGCTGTTTTTGAATCAGAAAGGGGACGGACTCCTGGTGTCACGATTAGGAAACCGGATCTTGCAAAGGAACGAACGGCGGCGGCCTCCTGCGGTGAACAAACCACACCATCCACTCCAGCAACTTCAGCTAACCTTACAAGCCGCGCGACCGCTTCAGTTGGAGTGCCGCGGACTCCAATTTCTGCAAGTGAGTTTGCGTCCAAGCTGGTCAAGATACTAACGGCGAGGACCTTCGGACGCTCCTTGTTGGCTTTCAAAGCGCCTTCCGCTACATCGTGTACCGCCCGGCGGATCATCTCAGTGCCACCGCTTGCATGTAAGGTGAACAGCGAAACGCCGAGCTGCCCGATCACTCCCGCGGCGCCACCGATTTGAAATGGAATGTCGTGAAGTTTGAGATCGAGAAACACCTGGTTGCCCTCGGCGACCACGGTCTTAACAAACTGCGGTCCTGCGGTGGCAAAAAGCATTGACCCCACTTTGAACATCCCTACTTCGCCCTTCAACGTCTTCACAAGTTGATTGGCACGATCGATGTCAACCACGTCGAGAGCCACGATCAATTTATCTTTTGCATTCATTTTTGTTCTTCTCTATTGAAGCTTTACTTTGTGACCTACTGCTGCTTCAAGATTTTCAAAGCCAGCCTGGTCAATCAACATTGCCAGGCCGTCGTTAATTGCTTTTGCCACGCATGGTCCCTGATATATGAAGCCTGTATAAAGTTGAACCAGACTCGCTCCCGCTGCAATCTTCTCCCATGCATCCGCCGCCGTAAAAATACCTCCGACACCTATGATTGGTAATTTGCCTCGTGTCAGTCTGAACAAGTCTGCGACCATTTCGGTTGATCGACTTGCCAGGGGTTTTCCACTCAGACCTCCCTCACCACATGCATTGATATTCTGCATTGAGGACTGAAGATTGCGGCGACCGATTGTAGTGTTTGTGGCGATGACTCCATCGATTTTCAGTTCCTGGACGACTTCTATAATCATCTCGAGTTCCGGGGTCCTCAGATCGGGAGATAGCTTGACGAGCAACGGCATGGGGCGACTTCGTTTATTTCTGAGTTGCAGGTCACGGTTTCGATTTTGCAGAGCTGTTAACAAGCCATGCAATTGTTCGGCTTGCTGCAACTCTCGAAGGTGCGGTGTATTTGGTGAACTCACGTTCACAGCGATATAGTCCGCGACTTCATAAACCAAATCGAAGCTGGCGAGATAATCGTCTATCGCACTCTCCATTGGAGTGATTTTGCTCTTGCCGATGCTAACACCTAGCACGCAGTTTGGACGATTACTGCGAACGTGCTCGACAAGCGATGCTGCGCCTTGATTGTTGAAACCGGCGCGATTGATGAGCGCTTGATCCTTAGGTAAACGAAACAGTCTTGGTTTCGGATTACCTGGCTGAGCGTGATAAGTGACCGTTCCCGCTTCGATGTGTCCGAAGCCAAGCGCTGCCAGTTCAGTGAGTGCCACGCCGTCTTTGTCGAAACCAGCAGCAAGGCCAACCGGATTCGAGAAGGTCAGGCCGAACAGTTTGACTGCTAATGCGCGAGTTGGTTTGCAACTATTTGCGACAATTGAGTTGATGGGTTTGATGAGTGAAAGAGACTTCAATGCCAAATGGTGAGCTGTCTCCGGCGGGAGATGAAAAAGGATCGGGCGCACTAGTGAGCGATACACCATCCGAAGTCATCTTGGAAAATAACAGACATCGAATTTAGTGACAAGAGTGGTCTTTGGCCTTTGGTCTTTGGTCTTCGACTCCTTTCAACTCACAGAATCAAAATACCAAAGACCAAAAACCGAAGACCAAACGCGCAACTTGTCACCTCAACGCCCTTCTTGTTAGTATCCCGCCGCATGGATTTCCTCGAAAAAGCGCGCATCATGGACGGGCCGCGAATCAATCGCGCACTCGCTCGTCTGTCCTCCGAAATCGTCGAAGAGAATCACGGCGCTGGAGATCTTTTTCTTGTCGGAATAAGACGACGAGGTGTTCCTCTTGCCGAACGAATGGCTGACAAGATTGCAGATCTTGAAGGCTCTCGTCCGCCCGTTGGTGTTCTCGATATCACGCTTTACCGCGACGATCTTTCCACAGTCGGCGCAAAGCCGGTAGTCAACAGAACGGAACTTCCTGGCGACATCGAGAATCGCAATATCGTTTTGATTGATGACGTTCTATATACCGGCCGTACGATTCGAGCTGCACTTGACCAGCTGATCGACTTCGGACGACCACGCCGCGTGCAGCTTGCAGTGCTGATCGATCGCGGCAAGGAGCATCGAGAACTCCCGATACAAGCCGATTACATTGGCAAACTTGTTCCTACAAAGAAGAGCGAAATCATAAAGGTGATGCTACAGGATTTTGATGAAGAAGAGGGTGTGGTAATTGTAGAGCGGCCGTCAGAGACGGCGTGAATGAAGCGGCCAACTGGCCGCTTTTTTTTTGAGAAGAACAGAAGATCGGGCTGAGAAATAGGACCTATTTGACCTATAGGACCTATTTAAACTGGAACGAACCATGTCAACCCAAACTTTCAACCGTCGCCACTTACTCGGCATTCGTGAGCTTTCCGCAGGTGAGATCAATCACCTACTCGACACCGCGGAAACCTTTCGCGATGTCTCAAAGAGAGAGATCAAGAAGGTCCCGGCACTTCGTGGTCGCACTGTTATCAATCTTTTCTTCGAGCCATCTACTCGAACCCGAACTTCATTCGAGATCGCTGCCAAACGTTTGTCTGCGGATGCTGTCAATGTCAGCGTATCAACCTCGAGTGTGACTAAGGGCGAAACGCTACTGGACACAGCTCGCAATCTTGAGGCTATGTCTCCCGATTGCATCGTCATCCGGCACTCAATGGCTGGAGCGCCGCAGCATCTCGCCAAAATATGTAACGCTCCAATCGTGAACGCCGGCGATGGCTCTCACGAACATCCGACTCAGGCTTTACTTGATGCGTTAACAATCCGTGAGTTCAAGGGAAAGATCCAGGGCTTGAAAGTGGCAATACTCGGCGACATTCTGCACTCGCGTGTCGCGCGTTCCAATCTTTATTTATTAACTAAACTGGGCGCGACTGTAAGCGTCAGCGGTCCGGGCACGCTCGTGCCTCAAGAGTTTGCCACGCTGGTAGAAGAAGGCTTACGAGTTGAGAAGACAATGCAGGATGCGATTGAGGGTGCGGACGTCGTCATGATTCTGCGCATTCAACGTGAACGTCAGGACGCGGCGTTCTTTCCTTCGATGCGCGAGTACGCAGTGCACTACGGTTTGAGCACACGCCATCTCGAGCGTGCTGCACCTGACGCGATTGTCATGCATCCAGGCCCAATGAATCGCGGAGTTGAACTCTCCTCCGAAATCGCTGACGGCAGCCGATCGTTGATTCTGGATCAAGTCACCAACGGAGTTGCTGTGCGCATGGCTGTTCTTTATCTGCTGGCTGGGGCGCACACGGAATCCGAAGAGAGTCAGCCAATAAAAAAACAGAAACGAGATCGCAAGGTGGGCAAAGCATGAGGTTGCTGATTGCAAATGGATACGTGATTGATCCGGCGCAGCAGATCAATGCCGGCAGGAATGTGTTGGTTGAAGATGGTCGTATTGTTGGACTGCTGGAGCGATCTGAATCGACGCCCGACGATGTGCAGATATTGGACGCCACCGGTCTTATCGTCGCCCCCGGTTTTATTGATTTACACACGCACCTGCGCGAACCCGGTCAGGAATACAAGGAGACAATCGCATCGGGAACGGCAGCGGCGGTGGCGGGTGGCTGGACGAGCGTCTGCACAATGCCAAACACTGATCCGATTAACGACAATCCAGCCGTCACTCGTTTCATGATCGAGCAGGGACAACTTGCAGGACTTGCGAACGTCTTTCCTATTGGAGCCGTTACAAAAGGTAGTGCCGGCAAAGAGCTCGCCGAAATGGGAGAGATGAAGAATGCGGGCATCGTCGCAGTTTCTGATGATGGGCGTGCGGTTCCCACCGCGGGGATGATGCGACGTGCCATGGAGTATGCACGTGGATTTGACTTAACCGTCGTCGATCATTGTCAGGATGGATCATTGAGCGCCGGTGGAGTAATGCACGAAGGCCGCTGGTCGCTTATCCTGGGTTTGCGCGGAATGCCGGCTGCGGCTGAAGAAGTTGACGCAGTTCGCGATTGTGTCCTGGCGCAATTAACAGGCTCAAAGGTTCATATCGCCCACATATCGACTCGCGGTGCCCTTGCCGCCGTCCGTACCGCGAAGAATGAAGGACTGCAAGTTACCTGCGAAGTAACGCCACATCACTGGACTCTCACAGATGAAGCAGTCGCTGACTACGACACTCACACAAAAATGAGTCCTCCTTTGCGTAGCCAGGACCATCTGGAAGCGATTTTAGAAGGAATGAAGGACGGTACAATCGATGCGATTGCAACCGACCATGCGCCGCACCATTTCGACGAGAAGGCTCTTGAATTCGACCAGGCACCCTTTGGAATAGTTGGTCTGGAAACTGCGGTGGGCCTTGCTTTTGATTTGGTTCAGCGGGGAGTGTTGGCTTTACCACGAGTAGTGGAGATGTGTTCCACGAACCCTGCTCGTATTTTCAATCTGGCCGACCGTGGCTCGCTCAAAGCTGGCGCTCATGCGGACATCACTATTCTGGATTCACAGTTTCAGTGGGTGTTTGACGTCAACAGGTCTCGATCCAAAAGTCGAAATACACCATTTCACGGTCGAAATATGCAAGGAGCAGCCGTTGCAACGATCGTCGGTGGGCGGCTGGTCTACATTCACCCGGACTACGGTCGTCTCACTGAGCCTAAACAGCTCGGAGCTTCTGCGAAATAAAATTCGCCGTTTCGAAATATCACTGCGATACCTCGCGCAGAATATCCGCCTCGCATTCGCAAAACTATTGCGCTGGGAGGGGCATGACCCTAAAATGCTCCAGTCCTTTTTCCCAGTTCATAATCCAAGCGCCGTAGATCCTGTTTTCTTAAGCCCGCCCCACGGTTTATTTATCGCTGTTTGACTCTTCTCGACGGACGAATCAGCCGATTCGCCCCGACTAAGGGATACTTGAAAGAACGGAGGCCCCGATGAAACGTAAGCTAGCTTGCCTTACCAGTATGGCCCTCGTGACTCTTCTGCTCACTCCTCTTTGCGTTGCTGACACAAAAGCGTCAAGGATGCTGAAGCAGCAGGAGCGCTACACACTGTCGCTGGAACTCGAATTCACAAAGAAAGATCAAAATGCACTCGAACATGCCATGTCGGTACTTTTTGATGTGGGACCGAATGGCTACGCGACAGGATTCCTTGTAGGCAATGGACTGGTAATGACGGCGTATCACGTGATTTCCGGTAATCTAAGCGGCACGAAAAAGATCATGCTGGGATTTCGACCTGAAGATGAACTGAACGTCAAAGTTTACATCGAAGGGTGTCGAGCGAAAGTAATCAAGGTTGACAAGGAATCTGATCTCGCGTTGCTGGAGATGTGTCGTAACTCCAAGGATGCCAAGCCTCCAACGTTTCAAACATCACCAACCAAAGATGACAAGCTCGTACTGATCGCGAGACCGCACGGTGATAAAGTCATCAGTCACGGGTCCTTCTATGGCAACTACATGTTGGGAAACCAGGAATACTGGTCGGTGAAGATCGATAGTCGTGACGGGTTCTCAGGGAGTCCTGTTTACAATTCGAAGGCGGAAGTGGTCGGCGTTTTCAGCGGTTATGATTGGTCACAAAAACTCGCCTTAATCAGTCCCAGCATACGTGCTCAGAAACTGCTCGAGGATTATCACTCAGCCAAACCGTAAACGTATTTCAAGCCGAGACACCGCGGTGCGCCGGATCAGACGACGGCTCGCCGCGGTGTTCACGTTTAAGTGCCCGTTTTAAGTGTTCAGTGTGGATTTTTTTGATCAGGCGCAAGTCACCAATTTCGCTACCGATTATTTTGCGTGCTGCAATTTGTGCTGAGACCACGATACAGTTTGCTACCTGATTGGCGATTAGCTTCAGTCGTGACAGCGCTAGCTGTTCGAATTTGAACCCCGAATCAAGTTTCACGCGCAGCTTCTCTTCGTTAGACCAACGTCTTGTGGCGCTGACGCCGCCATGATGAGTTATGGTCGCTGAGGGGTCGAATACAACTCGCCAGCCCGCCTTACGCATTCTCCAACACCACTCGTGATCTTCGCTGTACATTTCGAACTGTTCGTCAAATCCACCCACCTGATCAATTACCTCGCGCCGTACGAGAACTGCTGCGCCAATCAACATCGGTACATCACGGCGGCGGTTGTGAGTCCAGTGCCTGCCCAGCAGAAGCTCTCCGCGCAGTTTGCCTGGAAGTATGTGATAAAGCTTCAACTGCCAAAAAAAGGTATGCCACGGACTGGGTGGACTGAAGTAAACACTTGTTTGCGTTGAACCATCGGCATTCAGAATCCTTGGTCCACACGCGCCGACGCGATCGTTGCTTCGGATTGTCTGAAGTAACTTTCCTATGGCATCTGGTTCAACTTGAGCGTCAGGATTTAGCAGAAATACGAAGGGCGATTGGCTAAGTGAGAACGCTTGATTATTCGCGCGACCGAATCCGAGGTTTTCTGAGTTTTGAACTATTCTTAGTTGTTGTTTCGCCATTAAGGATTGAGCAAACGAACTCTCGTGAATCAAAGCCAGACTCTCGTCATGGGAGGCGTTGTCGATAACAATAACTTCAAACTGAATTGGGATGTTCGACGTTGCGATTGACTCGACGCAGCATCGTAAGAGCGCCCCGGTATTCCAGTTTACGATGACGATTGAGAGTTCGGGATGGGGCATGTCCGGTATGTTTCAGTTTGTTCTGGCGTCACCCTCACGCGCTATCATCCTTGATGAATGCCGAGTTTATGTCACGACAAGCTAAAGTTTAGTTCTAGCGGATTGCGAAAGCCTTTAGCGAATCACCAAGCCTGCTAAGATTCAAGAGACCGTTCGCTGCGCTCTTCAGCGCACGTCGCGTATTACTCTTGGTCATTGCTTCGTTAAGCCGATAATTCCGTGCTACTGAGTCGAAGTTTTCCTGCGGGGTTTGAACCGCCTTGTCCCGTTTTTTCAGCGAGCGGCACAAATCGAGTGGATTGCCACCGCTGGTCTTCAACTGCACTTCAGTAAAACCTGCCCGGAATAAAAGTGTTCGCAGGCCTGCCACCGAAAATAACTGAAGATGCTCGGGTGGTGAAACTACTCTCCATCCAAGTCCCATCAGACGTGCAGCAAGACTACGACAATTCGGAGTTGTCAACCAGAACAAACCGCCAGGTCGTAGTAACCGATGTATTTCATTTACCGCTGCAACCGGATCAAAGAGATGTTCGAGAATTTCTACGGCAGTAATGACATCAAAATGTCCGTTTGACAGCTCAGCCTTGCTTAGTTCGCCGTGAAATACTTCAAATCCCAGCTTTCGAACGTGGGAGACTGCGGAAGCGGAAACGTCTATTCCCTGCGCGTCCCAGCCATGAGCACGTGCTGCCTGGAGCAAAGAGCCTGCGCCACAACCAACGTCGAGCAGCCGATTTGTTTGGCGATAACGTGAAAAAGCTGCAGTGATCTCAGTTAGACGTCTCGCAACGAGTGGCGGTTCATCTATTCCGTGATGAGTGTAGTAGTCGCCGTAGTACATCTCACTGTTGTACCAGGGCGAGTAAGGGCAATAGAGAGTCCGACACTGAATGCACGAGACGATCTCAAGTTCGTTTTTCGTACCAAGCTTCCGTGCTTTACTGGACGAGCAGCCAGGACACGCACGTGATGGCTTCTCCGAACGAGGATCCATGGCCAGGATTCGTTGTCCGGCAAACTTCTCGATTTCATCGTGCGTTTGCATGATTGCTGCTCAGGGTCCTCTGAATGGTAATCGAGGAGGAGAATATCTTGATCCTAAACTTTGTCAAAGCTTGGCCGAATACCGTTCAATAGACCGCTCTCTGCTGTTCGCGTCTTTTGCTTGCCAGCTCGAATCGTGTTTCCACCTTACCATCACCCGAAAGCATCTTCACAACGTACTCGGCAACAGCTGGTCCGTGTTTGAATCCATGACCTGAGCCGCCACCTACGAGCCACACGTTATCAAAATCCGGATGACGATCTATCAGGAAGTCCCCATTTGAAGTGTTTTCGTACTGACAGATGCGCGTTTCTGTAATGGGTGCATCGGACAATGCCGGTACACGTCGCTTTAAGTATTCGCGGACTGCCAGCAAGTTCGAGTCTGTCACCAACCTATCGCCAGTATCGGGATCGAATTCCGGACCATGCGCGTCAATGGCGAGTTTGAACCCTCTGTTCTCGAGGCTCGGAAGTGCGTAGATAAGATCGTTGAAGTCAATCCAGACTGGCATGAGTTGAGGCGAGAAGCGCGCGTCGCCTCCCGGCGTTCCAAAGAAAAACACCTCCTGGCGTGTTACGTGAATGTAACCCTGAAGAGTTTTCGGAAAGATCTTCGGTAACCAGGGTCCACATGCGAAGACAAACTTGCCGGCTAATATTCGATTGCCTTTGCTCGTAATGATCGAGTTTGGATGGGCGTCGGAGTCAGGAGTCAGAACCGCCTCGTTGATAATCGTGGTTCCATCCAAAGCCGTCTGGTGTGCGAGGGCCTGCACCGCGCGTCGAGCCATAACGGCACCGCTGTCGTGCTCGAGAATGCCCCAAGTCTGATCATCGAAGTGAAACTGGGGATATCGATTTCTTAACTCTCCGATCTGCAATCGCTCGATGCTTACTCCAGCGCCATGTAGAACATTTAGTGTCGCTTCGCAATAAGGGTCTTTACTTCGTGCGACCCAAAGTACACCGGTCTTGTGGAATAAGGGGGGCGAGGGCTCGATGCGTTCGAAGAACTCTCGCCAGAGCGCAAACGAGCGAACGGCCGAATGAGTGTAAATCTCATCCGGACCGTAGCCCATTCGGATAATTCGAGACTCTCCGCCGGAGCTGGCCCGACTATTTCCCGGCCCATAAGCATCGACGAGAACTACATCCGCGCCCGCACGTTTTAGCTGGTACGCGATCCAGGAACCGAATACTCCGGCTCCAATGACTGCAACATCAAAAATCATCAATGTGATTGTAGCCTGAAGGTCTGAATAACGGGCATATGTGATTAAGATGCTTTGTACATTCGTGCTTTCGCGGATAAGCTCTTGGCCTAACTCTCAAGAAAGAAGATTACTATGAATCCTCGAATACTCTTACTCATGGTGACTTTCACTTGCGTCTCGACCGTAACCATCGTAAATCCCCAAACAAGACGAGGACTCTCCACGGACCAGGCGGTGTTGGAAGGCACGCAATGGGAGTCTGTCTCGTTCTCTCAGGGTGTTGGTACGTTAAGGTTTGAAGAGGATGGCCATGTTAGTGGTTTTGCGGCGTGCAACGAGTATACGGGCAGTTACCAGGTCAGGGGCGATCGCATCTCCTTTCCTCAAATCAGCAAACCAAAAGAGCCCTGCTCGGATGTACAACTCCGGCTGGAGGAGATCAAATTCTTTCTTGCCTTGCAAAATGCCGGTAGGTTTCGTCTGACCTCAAAACAGTTATCCATTTACTATGACGGCGGTCAAAGAGTCGTGGAATTCAAGAGAATAAATGATGAGACAGCGAACCTTAATTCCGGCGATCCCGTTTCTGCGCTCAACGATTACTACCGGTCTATTAATACCGGACTACTTCGAAGGGCTTTAAGCTACTGGGAAACTCCTTCGCAAACTCTCGAACAATTCCGTCGAGGATTTGGCGATACCACGAGGGTGCGGATACTGCTTGAGCCATCGCCACGGATTGAAGGCGCCGCCGGCAGTTCATACGCGAATATCGCAAGCATCATTATCAGTACGCAAATGAACGGTGAGGAACGGGTATTCGCAGGATGTTATGTTATGCGCAAGTCAAACGTGCGAGCTGAAGATGATCCGGAGCAGAAAGGTTGGCGAATCTACAGGGCGAGTCTGGCTCCCGTCTCGGGAAAGCTTGGGCCTGTGCTGACTCAAAGGTGCAAATGATCCGCGCTTGTTTGGGCGATGGCACAACAGGCGGCTAAGCCAAATTCAGTAAAGCCTTGATAATAGCAACAGGAGGAATTCGATAATGCGTTTAGGAACGTTGTTGATGTTGATGTTGTCCGGTTTATTGCTCGTAGCTTGTTCAAATCCAGCCGCCGACAAAACAAAAGCGGTTACTAGTGAAGCATCCTCAGGAAGTCCGCAATCTCCCGCGTTAGGGGAGAAGTATGCAGTGAATCCGCAGAACTCTAAGATTGAGTTTGTAGCGTCGAAAGTTACTGGTAGTCATCACGGTGAATTCCAGGATTTCTCCGGCGGCATTGATTACGCAGGTCAGCCAGAAAAGAGTCGAGTAAACTTGACGATAACCATGGCCTCTGTAAAAACTGACACTGACCAGTTAACCCAGCATCTCAAGACGCCTGACTTCTTCGACGTCGGCAAGTTCCCGCAAGCGATCTTTACCTCGACCGAGATCAAGCCGGGTGGTGATAAGGGTGCTTCGCATACGATTACAGGAAATTTCCAACTACATGGCATTACGAAATCAATAGGTTTTCCGGCGACAATTAGTGTTACACCAGAAGCGATTAATGTTGAGAGTACGTTTTCAATAAACCGGAAAGACTTCGGCATCAACTATGCGGGCGCTGCGGACAATCTAATTCGTGATGAGGTGGTGATGTCATTGCACATCAAAGCGGGGAAAGGGAAGTGAATGATCGTCAGTGGTCAGTGGTCAGTGGTCGGTGGTTTTTGGTCTTTGGTCTTAGGTCTTCGCCTACCCAGATCGAATCAAAAACCAACGCCTAAGACCAAAGACCTAAAACCGAAGACCTTAAACCGAAGACCTAAAACCCCTTTCAACTGACTACTGACTACTGACAACTGACCACCATGAAAGATCCTCATGCCCAGCCAGATGAAACAAATCCGATCAAGCGAGCTTTTCGAATTCTGGGTCCCGGACTGATCACTGGCGCATCTGACGATGATCCCTCAGGAATTGGCACGTACTCGATGGCCGGTGCGTCGCTTGGTTTGGCGACACTCTGGACAGCAACGTTGACGCTTCCGTTAATGGTTGTGGTCCAGTACATCTGCGGCAAGATTGGTATGGTCAGCGGTAGAGGCCTTGCGGGAGTCCTCAAGCATCATTATTCACGCGCGTGGCTTTATCCTGCGGTTATCGGTCTGATCATCGCCAATACCATCAACGCAGGTACTGACATCGCTGCCATTGCTGCGGCAATCAATATTTTTGTGCCGCTGCCAATCCTGGCGCTGGTCTTTCCAATTGCGCTCGTCATCCTCGTAGTTCAGGTCTGGGGTTCGTACAGACTTATTTGTCGAACCTTCAAATGGTTGACTCTTACATTATTTGCTTACATCGGAGCTGCCCTGCTGGCCACGAGACAGTGGGGCGTCGTACTAAAATCTACATTCATTCCAACAGTGCGCTACGACAGTCAATATATAACTACTCTCGTCGCAATTCTGGGCACGACAATTTCGCCCTATCTTTTCTTCTGGCAGGCAAGTGAAGAGGTGGAAGAAGAAATCGATATGGGCCGGAAGCGAGTGCACGACCGAAAAGGCGCAACGGACGAAGAGCTGAAGACTGTAAAGTGGGATACGGTCGCGGGAATGATCTTCTGCAACGTGGTTTTCTATTTTGTTATTCTGGCCGCGGCTTCGACGTTGCACGCCACGGGAAAGACGACGATAGAGTCCGCGAATGAGGCGGCCGAAGCTTTGAGACCCGTCGCAGGCCGGGCGGCAGCAGTGCTCTTTGCACTTGGTATTATCGGTTCCGGCTTTTTGGCGGTTCCGGTTTTGACAAGTTCAGCTGCTTACGCCGTCGCTGAGACTGTGGGATTCAAATATGGTCTGAATGAGAAGCCACGAAAAGCGAAGGCGTTCTACCTCGTAATTGCAATCGCTACTCTCGTAGGAGTGCTGATTAACTTCATTGGTGTGAATCCGATTCAGGCGTTGTTCTGGACCGCGGTTATCAATGGCGTAATTGCTCCGCCGCTGCTTCTGGTCATCATGCTTGTTTCAAACAACAAACGGGTAATGGGCCACAGAGTTAACAATGGATTCACCAATTTCATCGGTTGGGCGGCAACCGCAATTCTCTTTCTCGCAGCTGCCGGAATGATCGCTACCTGGGTAATTTAATAGTCTCATGTCCGATATGCTGCTTGTCGTGACGTGCCAAAAAAATACCTCCGATTTCTACGATCGTTAGTGTCGGTTATGTCACGACAAGCTAAAGCATATCGGACACGAATTTTCTTCTGTTCAATCCTTCTCCTACTCACAGTCAAGACCAATGGTTTGGGCCAACTTCCGTTCTATACGGACGATAGTGACACCACACCAAAAGGCAAGTTCCATCTGGAGATCTATAACGAGCACGACGTGCTACAGAAATCGGCATATCCGGCGAAACGTCAGAACACCCTCGTGTTCACCTTGAATTATGGAATTACCGATAAACTGGAATTAGATGTGAATGCACCGTGGCTGAGTCTGATCGACTCTCGGATAATCTCACCTCGCGACGTCTCGGGAATCGGAGATACGCAGTTTGGATTGAAGTACAACTTTCTTTTAGAACGCGAAGGTTCAAAGAGACCGGCGTTGGCTTTGGTGTTTTATGTTGAAGCCCCGACGGGCAATACTCAGAAACAACTTGGATCAGGACTCGTCGACTACTGGCTTTACGGCGTTATTCAGAAATCGCTAACAAAAAGGACGAAAGGCCGCTTGAATGGTGGCGTCTTATTCAGCGGTAACAACTCCACTGGTCTTATCGGTATTGAAACTCAGCGCGGTCAGGTTTTCACGGGAAACGGTTCAATCGTTAGAGAAATCACTCCTCGTTTGCAACTCGGAGTGGAAGTGTTCGGAGCAGTGACTAATAGCTTTGCTTTAGATCGAGGACAACTGACCTCTCAGTTTGGTGGTAATTATGCGCTGACAAAGAAGTTGACGCTGTCGTTTGGTCTTCTGGCTGGAAAGTTTGCGGCGAGCCCGAGGGTTGGCGCGCAAGTTGGGTTTGCGTACGACTTCTAATGTAGCTGCAATAAATAGGTCAAATAGGTCATATAGGTCCTATGCTGACCGTCCTAGGTAATCACATTAGGCTTATCACGTCCGGTGAACTCGTGCAGCTGCAGCAACTGTTTCGCTTCCGTTAACAGCGGCGCAAGAACCTCATTTACGTCGCTGACTCCGGCATCATTAATGTATCGCTCAACATAAAGCCTCAGGGTTGCGCCGGAAGTTCCGGTACCGGAAAGGCGAACAACAACGCGGGAACCGTCAGACAATAAAAGACGAATTCCTTGTTTTGTCGCTGTACTGCCATCTACTGGATCGGTGTAGCTGAACTCATCCGCAGTTTTGATTTGACTGCCTCCAAAGTTGCTCCCAGTCAAACTTGGGATCTTTTCGCGCAATGCTCCAATCATTTTTCCAGCCGCATCAGTATCGATTCCCTCGAAATCATGACGTTGATAGTAACTGCGACCAAAGCGGCGCCAATGTTCCCGCACCACTTGCTCGACTGATTTCCCCGTGTACGCAAGAATCGACAACCATGCAAGCACAGCCCAAACGCCATCCTTCTCGCGAACATGATTCGACCCTGTTCCGAAACTTTCCTCACCACAGATTGTGCATAACCCGGCATCCAGCAGACTGCCAAAGAATTTCCAACCGGTCGGCGTTTCGTAGAACCTGATACCCAATTCCTGCGCAACCCGATCCGCAGCCGTTGACGTAGGCATCGACCTCGCAACACCCGCCAGCCCCTCGCGAAACGCGGGAATTGCGTCTTTCGCATGCTCCGCGACCAAGGCAAGTGAATCACCTGGCGAGACAAAAAATCTTCGTCCGAGGATCAGGTTGCGATCTCCGTCGCCGTCACAAGCGGCGCCAAAGTCAGGTCCATTGTCGTCAGCTAATCTATCGACGAGATCTGCGGCGTAAACGAGATTTGGATCCGGGTGGTGTCCACCAAAGTCTGGAAGGGGAGTTCCCTTGATAACTGTCCCTGGTGCTGCTCCCAATCGCTCTTCCAGAAGATGATGCGCATACGGACCAGTGATCGCGTGCATTGCGTCGAACGTCATCCGAAATCCGCTCGCGAAGAGCCGGCGAATGGATTCGAAGTCAAACAACTCTTCCATCAGTTCGCAATAATCCTTCAGCGAATTGATTACGTCTATTTGAGTCTGACCGATTCGAGTTGAGCCTTCACGGTCAATGTCGACGTTTGCATCGGAGATAGTTATGTACTCAGTGATCTTTTGAGTCTGTTCATAAACGGCTTCGGTAACTGATTCGGGTGCCGGGCCGCCGTTGTGAATGTTGTATTTGATCCCAAAGTCTTCATCGATGCCGCCCGCGTTGTGACTTGCTGATAGAATCAATCCTCCCAGGGCGCCGCGGCGTCTGATGACAGCAGAAACTGCGGGCGTCGACATCAATCCTCCGCGAGCAACCAGCAACTTTCCAAAGCCGTTTGCGACTGCCATGTTGATGATTATTTTTATTGCTTCGTGATTGTAGTAGCGACCATCTCCACCGATCACCAACACGTGCTGACCGAAGTCTCCAGCGGTCTCGCGGATAACGTTAAAAATAGATTGCACAGCGTTTTCGAGATAGTTTGGTTGCATGAAGACGCGAGTCTTCTTGCGCAACCCTGATGTACCAGGACGCTGACCTTCGAACGGCTTTGTTGGAACTTTGATGACTTCGGGTTTCATAGCATTAGCCACAGATTTTAACGGATGACACAGATCTTACATCCAGTGTGTTCTGGATCTGTGACGATCTGTGGCTGAAACTTTATGGATTATCAGTCGAGGTTTTCACCACGACTGCCGGAATGTTTTGATCCTTGACCAATTGGTTGAACGCCGGGACGTCAGTCTTCATGATTTGCGAAAGCTTCTGAAGCTCCGCATCAATTTGCCCGGCAAGCTCGTCATAGACTGCGTACGATTGTGCTGTCGGTGCCGATTCGGGTCCTCCGACGACGCCTCCGAGGGCCGCAAGTTTGTTGTTCAGTCGAATCGGAAAGTTCAGCGGATCCTGACTGCTTTGGTTTTTGGTTTGGTAGAGAGACTCTTCAATCGTCGTTAACTTCTTATTCAGGGCAGTGCCGGCGTCGTTTATTACCTTGAAACTCGGTTGACCTGTAACTCGCTTCAACAAATCCTCGACTTGTTTTCGGACGTCTCTGATCTGAATGATAGCGTTGTTCGTCTCGGTCAGCTTATCGCGAATCTTCAATGACAGCTCCACCTGCCTGGCATAATCAGCCGGAGTCGCAGTCAAACGAGGATCAGGCTTCACTTCAAAACTCTGGCTGAGGGTCTTGCCGTCAACCGTCAGCTTCACCTGATAATTGCCTGGCGCAATTTTTGGCCCACGCGTTTCACCTGCCCACAAAATCATTCCAGGAAATCTCACGGCTTCGGAATAGCGAGTGTCCCAAATGAACCTGTTTAATCCGACGTCCATCGATACGGTTGGGGCTGCGCCGCCGCCGAAACCTCCTTCATCAGGTGGTGGTGGTGGAGCGGCCTGGCTCTGCTGATTAGTTGTACCTGTGCGTTGAATTTTTCCCGTGAACTTTCGAATAGACTTGCCTGTCGAGTCGAAAAACTCGAGTTGCACATCTGACGTTGGTTTGGTCTTCAGCGAATAGTAGACGATTACTCCGCTTGCCGGGTTTTTGCCGACCGTCGCTGTTGGGCCTAATGGAAAACCACCACCTCCCGGCATTCGATAGCTGTCCTTCGGTTTAAAGAGTTGTGTCTCACTTGCGACGCCGAAGCCACCAGCGTCCATTATCTGGTGAATCAACGGAAGGTCATCGAAGATCCAAAAAGATCTGCCTTGCGTTGCTGCGACTAACTCATTTTCGCGTTTGTGAATTGCGAGATCTGTGATCGGTACAACTGGAAGATTGAACTGCATGGGTTGCCATCGTTCGCCATTATCAAATGAAAGATATATGCCTGTTTCCGTGCCCGCATATAGCAGTCCCCGCTTATTTGGATCTTCACGGATAACTCGCGTGAACGTTGTTTCCGGGATTCCGTTCACGATCTTTTTCCAGGTCTTTCCGTAGTCGTTCGTGCGATAGAGGTAAGGACGGTTGTCGTCAAACTTGTACATGGTCGCAGCAACGTAAGCAGTCGCCGGATCATTCGGTGATGCTTCAATCGAGTTGATTTGAATCCATTCAGGCATCATGCTTGTCGGAGGGGTAACGTTCGACCAGTTCTTTCCGCCATCTCGCGAGAGTTGAACCAGACCATCGTCAGTTCCAACCCAAATCGTTCCAGCTTGTACAGGCGACTCCATTACTGTGAAGATCGTGTCGTAATACTCGATGCTTGTGTTGTCTTTGGTAATTGGGCCACCTGAAGATCCCTGTTTGGATTTGTCGTTTCGAGTCAGATCGGGACTGATGATTTCCCAACTCTGTCCTTCATTGGTTGTTTTGAACAGAACATTTGATCCGAGATACATCGTGTTTGGATCATGCGGGGAAAAGACGATTGGAAAGTTCCATTGAAAGCGGTACTTCAGAACATCTGCTCCCGCGCCCATCGGATTATTTGGGTATGGATTTATGTCGCGGAGTTGACCCGTGCGATGATCGTAACGCGTAGTCAGCCCACCATATGATCCCGCGAAAATAATTTCGGAGTCTTTTGGTGACGGAGCAATCCAACCAGATTCGCCACCTCCGACGTCGTACCAATCGCTCGTTGTTATGCCCCCTTCGTTCGTGCGGCTTGCAATCCTCACAGTCGAGTTGTCTTGCTGCGCGCCATAGACGTGGTATGGAAAGTCATTATCCAGTGTCACACGATAGAACTGGGCTGTTGGTTGATCTTGTTCGGTCCAACTACGACCACCGTTAAAAGAAACGTTTGATCCCCCGTCGTTGCTATTGATCATTCGGTTAGGATCATCCGGAGCAATCCAGAGATCATGGTTGTCGCCGTGCGGAACGGCTATCGGAGTGAACGTGCGACCACCGTCGTTTGAACGATAGAAGCCTGTATTCAGAACGTAAACTGTATCGGCACTCTTCGTATCGGCGTAGATTCGAGTGTAATACCACGCGCGCTGCCGAAGACGACGCTCCTCATTTACCTTTGACCAGGTTCGACCGCCATTCTCTGATCGGAACACGCCACCATCTTCGGCTTCAACGATTGCCCAGACGCGATCTGGATTTGCCGGCGAAACTGTGATGCCACTAATACCGATCGTTCCCTTTGGCAAACCTGGATTATGCGTGATGTCAGTCCATGTATCGCCGCCATCAGTTGATTTGAAGATGCCACTTGTGGGCCCACCGCTTTCGAGTGTCCAGGGTTTTCGATACACCTCCCAAAGTCCAGCGTAAAGAACGCTTGGGTTCGTTGGGTCCATAACCAGGTCGCAGGCGCCAGCCTTGTTGCCTTTGTACAGAACTCTTTCCCAGGTCTTGCCGCCATCTTTTGAACGATAGACGCCGCGAGTTTCGTTCGGCCCCCACACGTGACCTTGCGCAGCAACGTAGACGATGTCCGGATTTTTTGGATGAACACGAATCCGAGAGATCTGTCGGGAGTCTTCCAGTCCGACGCGTTTCCACGTCTTACCAGCGTCAGTTGATTTGTAAACTCCGTCGCCATGTGATGTATTGCCTCGAATCGCGGGCTCGCCCATGCCGACATAAATCGTGTTTGGATCAGAATCTGAGAGTGCGATCGCTCCGACCGATCCAGTGCCAAAAACTGATGCATCCGAAACTACTTCCCAATTGATTCCACCGTCGGTTGTTTTCCAAACACCGCCACCAGTCGCACCGTAGTAGAAGACCATCGGTTGTGAAACAACGCCGGTGACGGCATCGGCTCGGCCACCCCGATAAGGACCAATACTTCGCCATTGCAAAGGTTTGAGCGGATCAGTTGGTGCTTGAGTCTGTTGAGCGAGAGCGTTATTCAGCTGAGCGGCTACGAGAAGGGCGAGTGCGAGACACAGCAAGACCGGTATGCGACGCAGAATCGAATTGGACATGCGAATGGGCTCCTCTGGGGATTTAGAATTTAAGATTTCAGATTTTAGATTTAAGATTGGCTGTATTTGTTCGACGAACTTTAGTTTGTCGTGCGTGAATCAAGCGGCGCTTGAGGAAACTGAGCCGTTGACTTCCAGCACGACAAACTAAAGTTCGTCGAACAAACGCAGCCGATCTTAAATCTAAATTCTGAAATCTTAAATAGTTAGGATTCAGCTCGAAGCGGTCGGCTCATCAATTCAGTCACTGCCGCACGCGGTGACTTGCCTTCGTAAAGCACCGCAACAACTTCATCCGTGATCGGCATCTCTACACCCAAGTCCTCGGCCAGTTGTTTTACCGCACGACTGGTTTTGATTCCCTCGGCTACTTCATTCATGGTCCCGGTTATCTCAACGAGCCGTCTGCCCTTTCCCAGTTCTTCGCCGACATATCGGTTCCGAGATAGACCTCCTGTACACGTCAACACCAGATCTCCCAAACCAGCCAGACCTACCATCGTTTCCAGCTGTCCTCCGCACTTCAGCACCAGACGGGTCATCTCAGCCAGACCACGTGTAATCAATGCCGCGACACTGTTCGAGCCAAGGCCCAGGCCAGCAGTCATACCAGCAGCTATGGCCATGACGTTTTTGATTGAACCGCAGAGTTCCGTCCCAACAACATCCGCGTTCGTGTAGATACGCAGATTCCTGAAACTCAGTGCGGTTTGCGCTTCATGTGCGGCGACCTGGTCGCTACTGGCTGCCACGATTGCCGTTGGATGATCCTGCACAACTTCCTTAGCGAATGATGGTCCTGAAAGACAGACAAATCTGTTTTTGAAGGCTTCGCCAAATAGTTGGCACACGAGTTCGGAGATTCTGAGCCCGGTTTCAATCTCCATTCCTTTTGTGAGACTAACGATAATTGAAGAGTCTGACATGTGGGGTTTCATCGACGTCAAAACCTCTCTCGCAGCGTGCGAAGGAACTGCCAACAAAACGAGAGTCGACCCGTCCAGTGCATCTGCGAATTCATTTGTGGCAATGACTTCATCGGGAAGAGTAATTGTCGAGAGATGTTTTGGATTCAACTGCAGCGTGTTGATTGACTCGACGATGTTGCGATCGCGTGACCACACTCTAACGTCGTGACCAGCTCTTGCAGAGATAACGGCCATAGCCGTGCCCCAGCTTCCCGCACCAACAACTGCAATTCGACGTGTCGATATCACCGAAATTTGTTCTCCGTGCCTGTCAGTAAACGTTGGATATTCTGTCGATGCGCGTAGACGATCAATGCGGCGCCGAAGAGGGTTGTAAAGACGAGCGGAGGGCCGTAATTCAGGAGCCAAACTAATGCCGGCACGCTAAGAGCACCGATCATCGAGCCAAGCGAAACATAACGCGTAAAAACGACGACGATCAGAAACAATAAGCCGGAAAGCAGCACTGCTACCGGTGTCAGAACCAGAAAAACTCCCACACCGGTTGCGACACCTTTCCCTCCGCGAAATCCCAGCCAAACTGGGAAGATGTGTCCAAGGATCGCCACGATTCCCGCAATTCCGATCCACCACGAGGCATGATTAGTATCACGCAGCATGATCGTCGCGATGATTACAGCAGCAGATCCTTTTAAGGCGTCGAGCACTAAGGTCAGAATGCCGGCACCTTTTCCTGCGCGTCGTGATACATTCGTCGCGCCGGTTCCGCCGGAACCAGTTTTGCGAATGTCACCTCCGGTCCTGGCGTTTACAATCAGGTAGCCGACAGGTATCGAGCCTAAGAGATAACTCACGATGATAGGGATGACCGTTCGCAATTAGAGTTAACTCCCGGTGTTTATCGTTAATATAGTAATCGGTTTCCTTCAACAACAAGAGCTTAATTATGAGTCATTGGCAACGCTTTCACCTGGACGCCACGATTAAAGCTCTGGCAACGCCTGATAATCACCGGTTCTTTATTCAGATTCGAGAACCAAAAGGTGAGCGTCGTAATCCGATCGAGTTCTATCGTTGGACACTGATGGAAGCGCAGGATGCAGCCGATCGAATTGTGCAAGCATACTACCCGCACGAGTGCGATGTTGATAGCTGCGACACCTGGCGAAAACTTGATTGACTTTGGAGTGCGGCGCCTGCCGCCGCTTTGTTACAACGAAAAGATGAAAACGAAAAGTAGTCGATTTGATTCAGACCGAAATAACAAAGCGACGGCAGGCCGTCGCACTCCAAAGCTG
>DASYPT010000007.1:0-45919 GCA_036006355.1 Pyrinomonadaceae bacterium
AACCGACTACTGAGAAGCCGTCTTTCGATCGACAAATACTCGGTGGGCGCGCAGGTGGTTACATTGTCAAGAATAAGTTCTTCTGGCACGCTGAGTTTGAGAACAACAACCAGGACGGCCAGCAATTCACCAGTATCCCAAGCTTTCCTCAGTTCACACAGGCCTTCGGAGTGCCACTTGACGAGAGGCTTGCCGGTGGCCGCCTCGATTGGAAAATAAACGATCGTCTGAGTGCATTCTATCGCTTCAACCACAACTACAATTTTGGAGTAACCGGTTTTGGCGGTACGGATCTCAGTGCCTTCGGCAACCTCAACAACACCAATACGCACGTTGCGGGACTCGACCTTACAACTACTAAATGGACCCACTCGGCACGGTTCAGCTATTTGAATTTCAATAATTTCATTGTGGACGCGAATTCGGCCGCAGGAACTCCAGAGACGCTCGATCCGGCGGGAGCACCGATCCTCGTCCGCGTCCGCAATGCTGTCCAGGATATTGGGCCTGACCTCTTAGCACCCCAACAAACATTTCAGGACAATCTTCAAGGCAAATACGATGGAAGTCTAAGTCACGGCAACCACACATTCCGCTTTGGGTTTTCCTATAACCACATCGAGGAGGCTGTCTTTGCTAATTTCTTTGGCCTGGCTCCTCGTATTCGGAGCACGAAAAATGGGGCCAACACCACCTTCGCAAACAATCACGGAGGTGCTGGGGATCCTTTGAACTACCCACTCGACCAGATTGTCGTTGGCAACGGATTGGGAGCTTTTAGCGAACGACCCGCGCTGGGATTTTCAAACGGTGGTACGACTAACCATCGTATCGGAGTCTATTTCACCGATTCCTGGAAACTTAGACCCAACTGGACGCTCACTCTGGGAGTGCGGTACGACTACGACAGTGCTTTGGCAGATAGTGACCTCAAACGCACTGACACGCTCGCACAATTCAGTCCCGTCCTGGGAGGCTTCATCAACAACGATGTAAACAACTTCGCCCCACAGCTTGGTTTCGCATGGGACGTCAAAGGTAATGGAAAAACCGTGATACGCGGTGGCGGTGGAATCTTCTACGATGGCAACATTATTAACAACATTCTGTTCGATCGTGTGATCAACCTTCCACCAGGGTTAGGGAACGACACTCCTGTGTTAAATGCAGGCTCTCCACTTCTGTTAAACCCAGCAACTGGCGCATGTATGTTCAACGCAGCGAGTTTTAGAACGACGGTGGGCCAATGCGGACCTGGTGGTGTTAATCTTTTTGCCGGACCGCTCCGAAATGCTATAGGGCCTGCACAACAAATGCAAAGCGTACTTCAAGCGGTTACCGCACCGCTTTCTGCAAGCTGGCCACCAGCGGGTGTTCCCCCTCTCTTTGATCAAATTCTCGACACTGAAGGAAGTTTGATCTTTAACAAATACAAGAGACCGTACGGGATCATGGTCAATCTTGGTATCCAACGAGAATTGAAACCCGGTCTGGTCTTGTCAGTGGACTTCCTCCACAACCGTGGCGTTCACTTTAATCAAACGACCGACCTCAATCGGATTGGCGCTGCCAACACGCTCGACGTTGGAATTGCTCGCGACGCAATCATTGCGGCAAACGACGACGTCGGCTGTCCCGCGGTTGTCAGTGCTGCTGCAATCAACTGTGCAATCGCGGCTGGTGCCACTATTGCAAATTACGCCGACTTTGGTTTAGGCGCTGGGAGCGCTTTGGATGGATTTGCCTTCCGCGGCGTGAACCCGAATTTCCGCACAATGGGAACCATTCAGCCGCTCGGTCTTTCCCGTTACAGTGCGCTGACTGTCGATTTACGTGGACGGTTGGTTAAAAACTGGCACTTTCTCAAAGATGTCACTGGCACTATGAACTATACCCTCTCACGATTCCAATCCACCGGGGGTGACCAGGACTTCCTTTCGGGCTCAGCTTTCAACGACGGACCTACTAAGTTTTATGGACCAGCAGGTTTAGACCGTACGCATCAGATTAGCGTCGGTTTTTTGTCAAACCTTCCGTGGAACATAAACGTCAATACAACAACCCGAATCGCTTCACCGCTAGCGCAATCGGCATTCCTTTCGTGTCAGGATTGCGGAGCGGCGGAGATCTTCATGAGCGACCTCGATGGAGACGGTATCACTGAAGATCCGCTTCCTGGCACTAACCGCGGAGCGTTTGGTCGCGACGTAAAAACCCCACAACAATTGAATGGGCTCATTGGCGCTTTCAATAGCCAGCTCACCAATTTGACACCAGCAGGTCGGGCGCTCATATCTGCCGGTCTCTTTACTGCCGACCAACTCCAGGCACTAGGCGCTACGTGGGGCAATGGTGTGCCGATCGATCTTGCACCGTCAAACCAGGTTGGACTGGACTGGTTCCTTAATACTGATGTTCGTATTTCCAAGATCATCACCATACGCGAACGAGTGAAGATTCAACCGATGGTGGAGATTTTTAATCTCTTCAATTTTGGCAACTATGATCCTCCAGGTAACCGCTTAACGGCGTTTCTGGATGGTTCCGCTGGATCGATCAATGGGACTACTCCCGGAAATCGGAGCAATCGGTATGGATTGGGCTCAGGCTCATTTGCTCCGGGAATTCCGAGAGCATTTCAGTTCGCTATCAGGGTAGACTTCTAATTACGAACAGTCAGACCCACCTACTTTGGGCGGTCCGCTTTTTGGGCCGCCCTATTTTTATTCTTTGGTAGTCCTTTCGAAGCAGTTTTTACGCGTATCTGATGTAAAGCTTCGATTAGCTGGCGTTTTGCCGGCAATGGCGTGACAAAGCCAACTAATCTACAATGACCGCATTTTGAGAGAACCTCCCCCAACTGACCCTTGTCGTTTGCCGCCCGGAAAACAATCGGCCGCTATGAAATCTGCTCCCAACTTGGCGCTGGTGGAATGGGTGAGGTTTATCTCGCCCAGGATACAAAACTAGATCGCAAAGTTGCTCTGAAAGTTCTGTCAAATGATCTAACAGATCAAGATCGTGTGCGGCGCTTTATACAGGAAGCAAAGGCGGCGTCAGCTCTAAACCACCCAAACATTCTCACAATCTACGAGATCGATGAGATCGACTCGGAGCAATTCATCGCAACCGAATTTATCGAGGGTGAGACGCTGCGCGATCGTATTCGTCGCGCTCCTCTAACTCCCTCGGACGCAATAGAAGTAGGCATTCAAGTAGCCAACGCTCTTTGCGCGACTCATACACTTGGCATCGTCCACCGCGACATAAAACCTGAGAATGTGATGTTGCGTAGCGACGGTATTGTCAAAGTCCTTGATTTCGGACTTGCCAAGCTTGCGCGCGATTCTGAACCTCCGGCAGTCGATTGCGATGCAGAGACTCAACCTCTTCAGACGCAACCCGGGATGGTGTTGGGTACGGCGCGATACATGTCGCCTGAACAGGCGCGCGGACTTGAAGTCGATGCGCGTACGGATATTTGGAGTCTTGGGTGTGTTCTTTACGAAATGGTTACGGGACGAACTCCGTTCGTCGGCGGGACTAACGTGGATGTGCTCTCGAGTATTCTCACGTCCGAACCTGCGTCATTCACAAGTCAATCAGGTAGCGCTCCTCGCGAGTTAGAACGAATTATCCTTCGGGCCATGCGGAAGGATCGAGAAGAGCGTTATCAAAGCGCAAAAGACTTCCTTATCGATCTGAAAGACCTGAAGAGCGAACTCGACGTTCAGTCGAAAAAGGAAATTTCGATCAGGTTTTCTGAGCCATCAACATCAGCGGTTCCTGAGAAGTCCATCGCGGTCCTCTATTTTGAAAGTCTCAACTCTGAAAACGACAGTGATTATTTCTGTGCAGGGATGACAGAAGACATAATCACCGACCTTTCAAAGATCAATGGTCTGAAAGTGGTTTCACGTACTGATGTTCTGCCGTTTCGGAACAAAGAGGTCAATGTCAGACACGTTGGTGAAACACTTCGCGTGAATTACATCCTCAGCGGCAGTGTCCGCACGGCTGGAAACAGAATTCGAATTACAACTCAGCTGAGCGACGTGCGCAACGGTTACCACCTCTGGGCTGAGCGGTTTGATCGAATGGTTGAAGATATCTTTGATTTGCAAAATGAAGTTTCTGAAAAGATCGTCGCAGCCCTCAAGATCTCCTTGAGTGACTCTGAAAAACAATTATTGGCTAAAAAACCAACTGACGACTTGCGGGCGTACGACTTTTATCTTCAGGGGCGCGAGCTTCTCCACTTGAAGGGTAAGAAAAACACTGAGCGCGCAATTCAAATGTTTGAAGACGCCATAGCGCTCGATCAAACGTTCGCAGCTGCGTACGCGGCCCTGGCAGAGGCGTTTTCGCACATGTATGAGTGGTACGACGGCAACTCAGCATGGCTCACGAAAGCGATCGCCATGAACCAGAAAACGCTTACGCTCGACCCTTCATCGATCGAGGCGCAATTTGGAATCGCGATGGTCTACTTCCATCACCGCAGGTTTGCCGAATCGAAAAAAGCACTTGAGGAGATTCTCAAACAACATTCGCAGTTCTATCGCGGCTATGTGCGATTGGGAATGATTGCTGAGCTATCCGGAGATCTCCAAAGTGCGTTGAAGCATTACAGCCGCGCTGCCGAGCTAAAACCCTTTAATGAAGACTCCTGGAGATTCCTGGCCGGTGTGCATAAGAAACTTGGAAACCTGGATCAAGCTGAGCAAGCAGCGTTGAAAGTTATCGAGGTAACATCGAAGAAACTTGAAGCAAGTCTCGAGGATATAACGGTGATGAGCAGACTTGCAGAGGCTTATGCCCGATTTGGCGGGACACAAGAGGCGCACGCGACGTTGCGACGCGTATTCGAGTTGGAGCCAGGAGACGGTCTTGCAGTTTATAACTGTGCTTGTGCCTATGCTCTATTGGGTGAAACAGAAGCAGCCCAGATTTCACTTCGTCGTGCGTATGCGAATGGCTTTAGAACCGTTGCACATTGGGCTAAGACAGACAATGCTTTTGACCTGATTCGTAATGACCCGGAGTTCAAACAGGCGCTTGCAGAATTGAGCTAATCAGGAGGTTAAGATTTCAGCTTTAGGTAATTAAGAATTGAGGGGCGCTTAAATCTGAAGTTTTAAATCTTGTATAGGAGAAAAAACCGTGCCGAAATACGTTATCGAACGAGTTGTACCGGGAGCGAGCAAGTTGTCTCCCACAGAGCTGAAAGCACTGTCTCAACGGTCGTGCAATGTTCTTAATGAAATGGGTCCACAGATTCAATGGGTGCAGAGTTATGTCACTGATAACAAACTCTACTGTGTTTATGTTGCGGATAATGAAGAGTTGGTTCACGAACATGCGCGACTTGGCGGTTTTCCGGCAAACCATGTCGCGAAAGTGAAAACGATAATCGACCCGACTACCGCCGACGACTAGCCTGAATCATGGACCTGCGATCAATTCAGAAACCGTTGAAAGACAAATATCGCAGCGATCCTTCGAGCTCGCGGATCACCTTGAAGGCCACCGGCGGGCAAGGTGATCTGCCCATTGCCTGTTCTGTCGAAGTCGGACAGAAACTTCTGGAAGCACAGGCCCACAGCGGGGTTGGTGGCGCTGGGACAGCTGCTTGCTCCGGTGACCTGTTACTTGGCGCCCTCGCGGCATGCGCTCAACTTACTTGCCAGTTAGTTGCGACCGCGATGGGAATTGAAGTAGAAGACATTCGAGTTAGCGTCGAAGGTGAACTGGATCTGAGCGGCACGCTTGGAATCTCAAAAAGCGTCGCCGTTGGTTTCGAGGACATTCGTACAACCTTTGATATCAAAGCCCCGACCGCCACACGCGAGCAGTTGAGCGCATTGCAGGAAAAGACTGAGCAGTACTGCGTTGTGATGCAGACTCTCTTGCAACCACCGCCAATTCGCACGACTTGGACTTATAGCCAAATGTCCGACGAACTTTAGTTTGTCGTGCTCCGTGAAAGGCGCGACAGGGAAAAGAGGGCCTTGAGGTCACGCACGACAAACTAAAGTTCGTCGAACATTTCGACTTGCGAACTCCCGACAAGTCAGTTTCAATGAACACCTCCATGGCTCAAGCACGTGTTAATATGCCTTCACTGATGAAGGTCGATTCACCTCTCCCGTCCCTTGCGGGAGCTACAGCGTGGCTTAACGGAACCCCAAATCCTCGAGATATCAAGGGCCATCCCATACTCATTCACTTTTGGTCGATCAACTCCGAAACTGCCAAAGCCAACCTGTCACAGATCGCTGAGCTCCGGGATCAATGGAGGCGTGAAGGTCTGCGTGTTATTGGCGTGCACGTTCCAAATTCTCAGGCAGAAAAGGAAGCGGCTGCGATCCGCGACGCTTTAAAAAGATTCAATCTCACCGAGCCGTGCGCGTTAGATAACGACCTCAAACTCTGCAAGGATTTCGAAAACAACGAGCAGGCGATACCGGCCTATTACCTGTTCGATATAGACGGAAAACTCAACACGTCGTCCACTGCTGAAGATGGACTGGTAACGATCGAAGACAAGCTCGAGGAAATGCTCCTCGAACTTCGCTCGAAACTTCCCTTCTGCCGGCAATGCGAGTTATTTCTTAATCAGGAGGCGATGTTCTGCTCTGAGTGTGGCATGCCACTCGTCTTACCCAGTGGTGAACATCCATATTATGAGCACCTTCACTCTGCATCCCTTCCCACCATTCGTTTGAAGAATCCTGATCCGCTTATCGGTCATTTGATCGATGGTAAATATCAGTTGACCGCCAAGTTGGGGGAGGGCGGGATGAGCGTGGTTTATCGTGCTCGTCGCGTCCATATCGGAGACGAAGTCGCGGTAAAAATTCTTTTGCGCAAGTTCATTACTAACGATGGCGCACTGGCACGCTTTCGACGAGAGGCGCGCGCCGCTGCGATGCTGCATCACCCAAACGTCATCACAATTCACGACTTTGGCGAAACGGGTGAAGAGACTGCTCCTGCTTTCATAGTTATGGAGTTTGTGAAGGGAACGCCGCTTCGCGATCTATTAGAGTCTGAGAAGCGGTTTTCTCCTGAACGTGCGCTGAGACTCATGCGTGGAATTTGCTCGGGCGTAGGATCTGCGCACCGCCAGGGCGTCATTCATCGAGACCTTAAGCCTGAAAACATTATCGTTGTCGCTCCGGATGAGGACAATGATTTTGAAAGTGTCCGAGTGCTTGATTTTGGATTAGCGAAGATGTTGGCGGACGCGCACACAGGCACAGTTGTTGGCACGCCATATTACATGTCACCGGAACAATGCCTTGGTGAAACGCTCGATGCACGTTCGGACGTCTATAGTCTTGGCGCGATGCTTTACGAGATGCTGACAGGGCAAAGACCTTTTACCGCAGAGACGGTCTCTGGAGTTATCAACAAACATTTGTACGAAGACCCGCCGCCATTGCCGTCAACAGTCTCGGTTCCTCGTCGAGTCTCCCTCGCAATTGCGCGCGCATTATCAAAAGATCCGAATCAGCGCCCTCAGACAGCTACGGAACTGGCCCGTCAACTTTAAATCCAACATCCGCAGATTACACAGATTACGCAGATTTTTAAGACAGGCTTTGACTGTATCCAGGCTTGTCTAAATAATCGGTGTAATCTGCGCAATCTGTGGATTAATCTCTTCCGGGGTAGCTTCTTGTTATGAAGAACGACGAGTCGGTCGAAGTTCTCAAAATCGATGGCCATGAGGTTCGGATCACGCATCCGCTCAAGCAATACTTCTCTGCGGGCATCAAACTCACCAAACTCGATCTCGTTCAGTATTACCTGTCTGTTGCCGAAGGTGCGCTCAATGGCATACGCAATCGACCGATAGTCTTGAAGCGCTTCGTTGATGGGGCCGAGGGACAGGCCTTTTATCAAAAGCGGGCACCCACAAATACTCCCGATTTCCTACGAACGGTCACCCTTTCATTTCCGTCTGGACGTAAGGCTGACGAAGTAGTAGTCGATGATGCAGCGGGGCTCGCATGGATCGTTAATCTAGGTTGCATAGAACTGCATCCACATCCAGTTCGCGCGAATGATTTGGATCGTCCGGATGAGTTGCGCGTAGATCTTGACCCGGGTCCAGGCGTTAGCTGGAACGACGTGCGAGTCGTCGCGCTGGAGGTGAACAGACTGCTGCAGGAACTCGGATTGAGTGGCTGGCCCAAGACGAGCGGTTCACGCGGAATGCATGTCAATGTTCGCATTCAACCGAGGTGGACGTTTATTGAAGTGCGTCGTGCGGCGCTCGCACTCTCAAGAGAGATCGAACGAAGACTTCCCAAAATCGCCACGTCAAAGTGGTGGAAGGAAGAACGGCATGGCGTCTTTCTCGACTACAACCAGAACGCAAAGGATCGCACAACGTGTTCAGCATACTCGGTGCGACCACTTCCGGATGCACGCGTTTCCACGCCATTGTTCTGGTCTGAAGTGTCGGAATGCGATCCCGAGCAGTTCAACGTGTTGACCGTTCCGAAACGATTTGCTGAGCTTGGTGATCCCCATCACGACATGGATTCACATCCCGGTGACATAGACAAACTTCTCGAACTCGCGGAACAAGATGAAGCGTCTGGCCTGGGAGATGCGCCGTGGCCTCCGCACTTTCGCAAGATGGCAGGCGAAGCTTCGCGTGTGGCGCCGTCGCGCGCAAAGTCAAACACAAAAAAGACTCGCGTGCGAATGCCTCTTCTGGTCATCGCGAACTCTCCGGATAAGAAGGCCGCACTCGCCGGTTTGGAACGTTGGAAACGCAAGCATCGCAAAGTCGCAAAGTTGCTCGCGGTAGATGATGTGTTGGTCGACACGATGCGCGGCAGATCGTCTACGTGGACTAGGATTAGAGTGAATTTGCGAAATGTTCCTGAGGAGTTACGACCGGCACAGGAAAAGCCAGATCCTGATGATGATCCGACGAGAGAGTGGCGAGAATGGCGCGCCGCTAAAAAGAAGGAGTCCCAGAAATAGGTCCTATAGGTCATATAGGTCCTATAATAACGATCATTGACCAATGCTTTGCCCCACCTGTCAAACTCCGCTTCCCGACGATTCACATTTCTGCAACAAGTGTGGTGTCGCAACGATCAAGGTCGATCTCAAAACGACCGTAAAGAACGCACCGGAAACTGATCCGAACAATAAAGTTCGTGACCTACAAAGTGAGAACGATCCACGGATCGGGCTTCTTCTTGATTCCAAATATCAACTCGTTCAACGTCTGGGACAAGGAGGGATGGGCACGGTATATCGCGCCCGACGGCTCCACATTGGGGACGAAGTGGCAGTAAAGCTTTTGAGTCACGAATTACTTCGAGACAACTACTCAATAGAACGATTTCGACGCGAGGCTCGTTCAGCCGCGATGATTCGCCATCCGAATGTGGTAACCATTCACGATTTCAGCGATGGAACCGAAAGCGATCCACCTGAAGCCTACATAGTGATGGAGCTCGTCAGGGGCGAGTCTCTAAGAAACCTGCTTGAACGAGAAAGTCGCTTATCTCCGGAACGCGCGGTCAATTTCATGCGCGACATCTGCGCGGGCGTCGGCATCGCCCATCAGCAAGGTTTGCTGCACCGCGATTTGAAACCTGACAACGTGATTATTTCGCCACCAACCGGCGATGGTGAGCGGGAAACGGCAAAGGTCGTTGACTTCGGGTTAGCGAAGATTCGCGACGACAATGTCTCGCCTCTGACTGAGACAGGCAGCATGATGGGGACCATCTACTACATGTCACCAGAACAATGTCGCGGCGAAGAACTCGATGCGCGGGCCGATGTGTACAGCCTCGGCGCTATGCTTTACGAAATGATTGCTGGACGTCCGCCGTTTAGAGCCAGCAACATAACCGGACTAATCACAAAACATCTGACTGAACCGATTCCCGGTTTCGATCCGTCACTGCACATCCCGACACCGTTGGCAGCAGCATGCTTTCAGGCATTAGCGAAACGTCGTGAAGAACGACAAGCTGACGCAACTGCATTTGCTAAATCACTTCACCGAAGCGTTGAGTCTGATGTTCTAACTCCTAATGTTGCGTCTCCTCGGAAGACGTCCTCAGCCTTCAAATGGATCTTTGCGATTGTTGGCACTGGAATTTTGTTAATTGGCCTTGTTGTTTTGGCGATCGGAATCAAATCTGGCTCAGATTGGCTGCGCACTAACAGTGCTGCTCAGCCGAACCAACAATCCCAGGCACCGCCTCCGACTACCGAGACCCCCCAGACTGCAGGCCCGGCTACGACAATCGCAAGTAATCTGAGTGGCACCTGGACGGGAACATATGGTCCACTTCAACAGGCGGCCACGCTCACCATTAAGAATTACAAAGGTAATTCCTTTGAGGGAGTTCTGGAGCAAGGCGGAACGCGAGTCGCATTTGAGGGGACGATCAATGGCGAGACTGTACACATGAAACAGACAAAAGTTCTTTCGGGGTCGGATTGGAGCCTCGGTGAAGATTCAGGAACAGTTTCAGGTGATGGGAAACAAATGACAGGAACTGGCAAGGATGAAATGGGCGGAGCTCTCGGGATTAGTTATCAGTGGACGTTCTCGCAAGTGAAATAGGACCTATTCGACCTATAGGACCTATTCTCATCCAAAGATTTCCTGCAGTTCCTGCGGCGGCACAACTTCGAGCTGCGCAAACGTGCAGTCTTTCATCTTCTTATCAGTTCTCCATCGACGAAACTGCGCCGTGTGACGAAAGCGACTTCCCTGCATGTGATCGTAAGCCACTTCAACCACCAGTTCCGGCCGCAATGGTTCCCAGGATAAGTCCTTTCCCTGACTCCAACGACTTTGAGCCCCTGGAATTCGCCGCGCAGCCTCAAACTCTACGGTTGCCCATTCCTTCCATGGATGTTTGTCTAAAGCGTTTTTTCGATAAGGAGAAAGGAACTTAACCAACTCCTCGCGCTTCTTGTCAGTAAAACTCGCGCATACGCCGACGTGATGCAATTCGCCAGCGTCGTCAAACAAACCGAGCAACAACGAACCTACAGCAGTTCCCTCGCCTTTCTTATGCCAACGAAAGCCCCCTACGACGCAGTCACATTCACGCTCGTGTTTGACTTTCAGCATGACACGCTTGTTCGACTCGTACGTTCCAGTAATAGGTTTCGCCACGACACCATCAAGACCCGCTCCTTCAAAACGACGAAACCAATCTGCCGCTACATCCTTGTCTCTCGTGGCTGGCGTTATGTGTATAGGCGGTTCAGCAGACGCAAGCATGGATTCCATCTCTCTCCGACGTTTCTCGAACGCCACTCCGCGCAGATCTCGATCGCCTTTGCACAACAGATCAAAAAACACGATGGATGCAGGTGTCGTCTCGGCGAGAAGCTTTACTCGCGAGGCTGCCGGATGCAGACGAAGTTGGAGGCCCTCAAAATCAAGACCACCGTCTCTCGCAAGGACGATTTCACCATCAAGCACACATCGCTTCGGTAGTTGCGATTTGATCGGGTCGACCAGTTCAGGAAAGTAACGATTGAGCGGCTTCTCATCGCGACTCTGAATCATTACTTCATCACCGTCGCGAAACACGAGAGCACGAAACCCATCCCACTTAGGCTCAAATATCCATTCACCAGCAGTGGGTAGCTCGGAGACGCGCTTTGCGAGCATCGGCAGGATTGGCGGATTAACAGGCAGCTGCATTGGACAATCCTATACGCTGTTGCATTCGGGTCAGTACGACAAGAGTTTGTCTATGGTATTAACTGCATCTATTTTATATATCACTGACCTTAAAATAATTTCAAAACGTCCGACAAAGTCAGGGGAAGACCGTGAGACAAATACTAACACCGCTCAGCATTGTTCTTGCTCTCGCCATCACCAGCGTAGCTATCTTCCGACAGCCCTCCAAAGACCAAACTACACTTCAACTCTCACCATGCGATGTCCCGGGCATACAGGGGAAAGCAAAGTGCGGTGCTCTCGAAGTGTTTGAAAATCGCGCGACCCATACGGGCAGAAAGATCAAAATAAAAGTCTTAGTCGTGCCGGCGACAGGCAATTCTCCTTTGCCTGACCCGTTGTTCTATATCCCTGGTGGACCGGGCCAGTCTGCAGTGGAAGACGCAGCGGGCGTTGCTGGACAGTTAGCTACCATCCGCCAACACCGCGATCTTGTGTTCGTAGATCAACGAGGTACTGGGGGTTCGAATCCTCTTAATTGCACTCTCTTCGATCCGAAAGACCCGCAGAGTTACTTTGGTTACTTCTTTCCATTGAACGATGTTCGCAAATGTCGTGAAGAGCTCGAGAAAGTAGCCGACCTTAAACTTTATACGACGTCGATTGCGATGGATGACCTCGACGATGTCAGACAGGCACTTGGATACGAACGCATAAACATCCTTGGCGGTTCTTACGGGACACGAGCCTCGCTCGTCTACTTGAGGCAACACGGCGATCATGTTCGTACGATAACTCTGCACGGAGTGGTTCCTACTGATGATTTCATGCCTTTCGATTTTGCGCGCCGGAACGAGCGAGCACTCGACGGACTAATTTCGGAGTGTGCGGCGGACGAGGCGTGTCATAAAGCTTTTCCAAACTTAAGTGAAGAAAAGAAAGCGGTGCTTGCCCGACTGCTGAAAGGACCAATCGAGGTTGAAGTAAATCTCAACGATAAGGGTGACCAAACTGCTAAAGTCAAACTACCAAGAGATCTTGCCGCCGAAGCAGTTCGCTATATGCTCTATAGCACCGCCGGAGGATCGCAGGTGCCGTTGTTTATTCATCAGGCGGCAGCGGGGAATTATGTTCCATTAGCCGAGGCCGCTCTAACTTTTCGACACGACCTCGTGAGTACTGGAAGCAATGGGATGTATCTATCAGTTACTTGCGCCGAGGATCTTCCGTGGACTAAGGCGAAGGACGCCAGCCAATTAGCTGAAGGCACTTTCCTCGGAGATTATCGCTATCTTCAGCAAAAGGAAGCATGCGGTCTCTGGCCAAGAGGAACAGTTCCAGCCGACTACTCGAAACCTGTTCAAAGTCCAGCTCCGGTTTTGATATTGACGGGCGAGTGGGATCCAGTCACCCCGCCTTCGAACGGCGATGAAGCAGCGCGTTATCTGCCAAATAGTAAACACATAATCGTGCCTCATGGCGGTCATGGTTTTTTTGGTCTTGCGGGTCTCGATTGTATTGACGGGCTCATCGATCGGTTTATCGAAACAGCCAATGCAAAAGACCTCGACACCAGTTGTATTGCTCGAGTCAAAAGACGAGGGTTTGTACTGAAGTAAGGCCCGAATCAGCCACAGATCTCACCAGATGTCCGACGAACTTTAGTTTGTCGTGCGTGTCATCCAAGCAGTTCGATAAATCAGAGACCTTGGAGGCGAACGCACGACAAACTAAAGTTCGTCGGACATCCGTGAGATCTGTGACTGATTCCGTCAAACTTTCCACAACAAGATCTCGCATCCTGTCGAAGTTGACTCCCCTTATTCGATTAACTGGTGAAGGAGATTGGACTCCCTAATCAAAAACAATCGAAATACAATACAAAGGAGATTTGGAAGATGTCAGTAAATAACCCTGCACAGACGGGAGTTGGAACGAAGTCGCAACTTGATCGTACAGCGCCCTCACCGCAGAAGATCACTACGTTTCTCTGGTTCAATGACAATGCCGAAGAAGCCGCTAACTTCTATGTCTCGCTTTTCAAGAATTCGAGAATCATCAACGCGGTTCCACACGTCGAAGGAGTTCCGGGACCTAAGGCAAGTGTTCTAACCATAGATTTCGAACTTGATGGTCAAAGATTCACGGGTCTGAACGGTGGTCCGCAGTTCAAATTCACGGAAGCGGTCTCTCTTGTCGTTCACTGTAAAACTCAGGAGGAGGTTGATTACTTCTGGGAGAAACTTTCGGAAGGTGGGCAAAAAGTGGAATGTGGCTGGTTAAAGGACAAGTTCGGTCTTTTCTGGCAGATCGTTCCTGATGTTGTTCTCGAGGTATTTCAAAGTGGAGACAAAGAGAAAACACAGAGGATGATGCAGGCGGTGATGAAAATGAAGAAGCTCGACATCGCAGAACTCAAGAAAGCCGCCGAAGGAAAATAACAAGCTGCTCGGCCCATTCTTTGTCATTCGTGTGATTCGTGGATCGTTTTGTTTAAGTTCTGAGAGTACGATCCACGAAATACCACGAATCACACGAAATGGTAGAAACGCTGTCTTGAAATTTAACCAGTCAGCTCGGGAGCGGAGCGACGGATTCGCTGCTCTGATTCGTGACCACTCGTTACGAATATCCTCTCCACCTCGCCCACATCTTGACACTTTGACATTCTAGGCATCGATGCTTAGTATACTTTGCGATTCTAGGTATCACTGAATTCGTGAGGTATCGCTAGTGGCGCAACACAAAGCCGATTTGCTCCAGGGCACTCTCGACATGCTCATTCTCAAAGCTCTATGCCATGGAGAGCTTCACGGTTACGGCATCATTCAAAGAATCCGTCAGCTGTCAGACGAAATGCTTCACGTCGAACAGGGCTCACTCTATCCGGCACTCTATCGCATCGAGCAAAAGGGATGGGTATCGTCGAAATGGGACGTCCACGAAACGGGTCGAGATGCAAAGTTCTACAAACTCACCAGGAGCGGTCGTAAACAACTGGAAGTTGAAGAAGCTAGTTGGGACCGATTAGTTCTCGCGGTCAATAAACTTCGACAAGCAACTTAAGGTGATCGGCAATGAAGTTATACAACCTCCTTCGCGATCGGTTGCGCGCTTTGGCAGGACGAGAAAAAGTCATTGATGACATCGACCGCGAGATGCGCTTACATGTGGACCTGCAGACCGATGCAAACATCGCCGCGGGAATGTCTCCGGATGAAGCTCGACAGGAAGCGCTACGCACGTTCGGTAATGTAAACAAGATTCGCGACACAGCTTACGACGTAAGAGGTGGAGGGTTACTTGAAACACTCTCACAGGACGTCCGATACGGCGCTCGTGTTCTGATCAAGCACAGAACTTTTACCACCATTGCTGTTCTAACGCTCGGTCTTGGAATCGGCGCCAATACCGCAATCTTCTCGGTTGTAAATGAGCTACTGCTGCGGCCGCTTCCATATCGCGATGCCTCGAGAATTGTGACTGTGTGGGAAGTATCGCCCGAAGGCCGGCATCAGAACAGTGCATCGCCATCCAACTTCCGAAGTTGGTTGGAGCAGAGTACCAGCTTTCAGAGCCTTGCCGCATTCACCGATCAGAGAATCAATGTAACGGGTAACTTCGAACCGGAAGAGGTCTCTGTCCAGCTCGTCACGCCACCTTTTTTTCAAACCCTGGGAGTTGAACCTGTTCTTGGTCGCACGTTTGTTCCGGGTGACGACGAACCTGAGAAACGGTCAGTTACCATAATCAGTTATGGATTGTGGCAACGTCGTTTTGGCGGCCAGCCAGACATTATTGGCAAAGAGATCAAACTCAATGGCTTGCCGATTTCTGTTATTGGCGTAATGCCGCCAAATTTCCAGTTCTACATTCAACAGAGATCAGGAACTGGACGACCGGCTGAGCTTTGGTCGGTTCTGCCTCTCAAAGAGCTGGGTAACTACGGGCGTTTCCTTGGAGGAGTCGCACGTCTGAAGCCAGGTGTTTCCCCGGAACAAGCGAATTCGGAGATGAAGACTATCGCCTCTCGTCGTTCTACTGACGATCCGGCACATAACCTGAATTGGGGCGCGGAAGCGTTGCCGTTGCGTGAACAGTTTTACGGGAATGTGCGACGACCTCTGTGGATTTTGCTTGGCGCAGTTGGATTCGTTTTGTTAATAGCGTGCGCAAACGTTGCTAACCTTCTCTTGTCACTGGCCAGTTCCCGCGAAAAAGAGATTGCTCTTCGCTCAGCTCTGGGTGCTCGGCGTGTGCGAATCGTACGGCAGCTGCTAACGGAGAGTTTATTGCTCGCCGGCGTGGGAAGCATGGTCGGTCTCGGCTTCGGATGGTTAGGCATCAAGGGTCTGGTGCTGATCAGTCCTCGTGATTTAGTTAATCTGCACAGCGTGGGGCTTAACATCCCAGTCATGCTGTGGACTTTACTTATAGCTCTCATTACGGGGGTTCTCTTCGGGCTCACACCGGCGTTACACATCACTCGTCTCAATCTGATCGATTCGCTGAAAGAAGGCGGCAGAGGAGAAGGCGGCCAAACAAGTAACAAGCGAATTCGTAGCATCTTTGTAGTTTCTGAGATTGCGTTGGCTGTGGTGTTATTGGCCGGCGCAGGTTTGTTGGTTAAGAGCTTTATAAATCTTCAGCAGATCGATCGTGGCTTTAACGCTGACAATGTGCTCACGATGGTGCTGCGCCTCTCAGACTCGAAGTATTCACAAGATCCACAGGTTGTGAATTTCTTCCGTGAGGTTCTGGAACACACTCGAGCGCTCCCTGGTGTTCGTGCGGCTGGCATTGTGAACTATTTGCCGTTTTACGGTGGTCTCGGCTCAGCTACCGGCTTCACTGTTATCGGACGACCTGCACCACCTCCAGGTCAGGAGCCTTCGACGAATGTGCGAGTATCAGATGACGGATACTTCGAGGCTTTCGGAATTCCCGTTCTCCGAGGTCGCAACTTCTCGTCGAGTGAAATTACACAATCCAAGCGAGTTGTATTGATTAATGAAGTATTCGCCCGCAAGTACTTTCCTGGCGAAGATCCGATTGGTAAAACGGTGGACGTTGTGATGTTTGATAAACCAACCCCCACCGAGATTGTTGGTGTCGTCGGCAACGTACGATACGAGAGTTTGATAGACGACTACGAACCGTACGTCTATTTCACCCATCCGGATCTCACTTATTCATTCATGACCCTCGTGATTCGAACCGATGGTGATCCCGCCGCCCTCGCGCCGGCCGTTCAGCGTGAAATTCGCGCGCTCGATCCTAATCAGCCTGTTTCGGATGTTAGAACCATGAACCAGGTGATGTCGGAAACAGTTAGTCGCGCTCGCTTCAACACGTTGTTGCTGGGATTGTTTGCAGCACTGGCCACGGTGTTGTCGGCTGTTGGTATCTTTGGTGTGATGAACTACTCGGTGGCTTTGCGCACAAAAGAGATTGGATTAAGGCTAGCCATCGGCGCACAGCCGCGACAAGTCTTATTGCTGGTCCTCAAACAGGGACTCTCACTCACCGTCATTGGAGTGATATTGGGTCTCGCAGCTGCATTTGCTTTGACACGTTTGTTGTCAGGGTTGTTATTCGGCGTTGCCGCGGTTGATGCCGGTACATTTGCGATGATGTCGTTGTTATTGGTACTGGTTTCGATAGCAGCGTGTTACTTGCCGGCGCGCCGTGCGATGAAGATTGATCCACTGCGAGCTTTGAGATACGAGTGAGGCCATTTTCCATATACCATTTGACATTTCTCAGTTGTCATTTCGGATTCACGCGAATTAGAACGGTGAGCGAAGCGACCGATTGACCTTGCCGAACCCTCAGAAATAAGCACGGTCAATCGGTCGCTTTGCCCACCGTTCTAATTCGACACGACATAAATTGAAAAATAAAAATTGCCAAATGATATATGGAAAATGACTCCATCCAACTACGCATTAGTCACTTCCACCTTTAACAGCTATAATCCTCGCATCCCCTTGTTTCCCTCTTAGAACCTTCACGAACTCTCGCCCGTGAGACTTATGGCCGCAGAACGTCCAGACCTTGAACGCGCCCACGACAAGGCACTAATCGATATCTTGAACTCGGAGATGGCGCCCTATTGGCTGGCCGCTCTCGTTGAGTCAGCAGACGATGCCATCATCAGCAAGACCCTTGGTGGAATTATCACCAGTTGGAACAAGGGAGCGGAAAGAATTTTCGGCTACACCCCGGATGAAGTGATTGGAAAATCCATCACGATCCTGATACCCAAAGATCATGAGGACGAGGAGCCCGCTATCCTCGCTCGCCTCAAGACAGGTGAACGAATAGAGCACTACGAGACGATTCGCGTTCGCAAAGACGGCAGCTTGGTAGACATTTCTTTAACCGTTTCTCCAATCATCGGTCCTGGTGGACAAATCATAGGCGCCTCAAAAATCGCGCGCGATATCAGCGAGAGCCGAAGAGCACGAGAAGCACTTGATGAGTATTCCGCACGCTTGAACCTTGCACTGGCGGCCTCGCATCTTGGCGACTGGAGTTGGGACGCAAAAACTGATCAGGTGACACTGTCCGATACTGCGGCCCACATCTTCGATGTTCCACCAGGCGAAGGGATAACCTGGACCGAACTGCTTACATTACTTCCACCCGAAGATAGTGAACGCGCACAAGCAGCAGTTGACGAAGCCTTAGCACTACACACCGACTATGCTATTGAATATCGTGTCATACGAGCCGACAACACAGAGGTTTGGGTCTCTGCAAGAGGTCGCGGCATTTACGACGAACATCGCAAGCCTCTTGGGATGTTGGGTTTTGTTCAGGACATAACGAGCCGCAAAACAACTGAAGACACTTTACGCGAGCAGGCTGAAGCATTACGAACCCTCAACGAGGTGGGACGTCTTATCTCAGCTGAGCTTAATCTAAAAAAGATGGTGCAAGCTGTGACCAATGCAGCTACCGGTCTCACTGGCGCCGAATTCGGGGCTTTCTTTTATAACGTCCGCAACGAGCGAGGCGAACGGCAAACACTCCTCACCGTCGCAGGAATGCCTGCAGAGCTATTTACGAACTTCGCGACGTCGGCAGCAAGCGAACAGTCTATTGCCTCATTGAAGAGCCACGGAGTCCTGCGTGTTCCAGATGTCAAACAGGATCGCCGTTATGATTCGAGTTCACCCTTTTACGACATCCCGAAGGAGCTTTTGCCTTTGACCAGCTATCTGGCAGTCCCGGTCGTATCGCGTTCCGGTGAAATTGTCGGCGGGCTCTTTCTCGGCCACTCCGCACCTGAGTTCTTTACGGAGCGTGACGAACTGACTGCAACTGGTCTATCAGCACAAGCAGCCGTCGCGATGGACAATGCGAGATTGTATGAAACTGCGAAACGCGCGCGAGCTGAGGCGGAGCATGGGGCCGCAGAAAACGAGCGTTTGTACAAGCAGGCGGAAGAATCTAGCCGGTTGAAGGAAGAATTCCTGGCGACCGTCTCACATGAATTGAGAACGCCGTTAAATGCGATTCTTGGTTGGGCGCGAATGCTACGCACCGGCCAATTGACCGGCGAGAACCACACAAAAGCGCTCGATACAATTGAACGCAATGCACGAGCTCAGGCGCAATTGATAGACGACTTACTTGATGTCTCGCGGATCGTTGCTGGGAAGTTGCGTCTTGATGTTCGCCCGACTGATCCGGGTACATTCATCGACGCTGCGGTGGAAGCAGTCAGACCTGCGGCGGATGCCAAAGGCGTTCACGTCCAAAAGGTCATCGACTCCTCACCCATTCTCGTTCCCGGCGATCCAGGACGATTGCAGCAGGTTGTTTGGAACCTGCTTTCCAACGCCATCAAGTTCACACCGAGAGATGGCCGTGTTCAGGTGCGACTGGAGAGAGTGAACTCACATATCGAAATAGTTGTCAGTGATACAGGTCAGGGGATTGCGGCCGAATTTCTTCCATACGTCTTTGATCGCTTCAGACAGGCGGATCAGAAAGCCAGCCGGCAATTCGGAGGCATGGGTCTCGGTCTCGCGATTGTGCGGCACCTTGTCGAGTTGCATGGTGGTAACGTGCAGGCGATGAGTGAAGGCGAAGGCAAGGGCGCGACGTTTACTGTGATACTTCCGATCACTCCGATCTATCAGGTTGACACTACAGTCGGTCGTGTACACCCGGCCGCGAAAGACTTGTTACCAACAGCTGCGTGCACTGACAGGCTTGATAACTTGAAGATACTAGTCGTTGACGATGAACGAGACACGCGTGAGCTGTTGAAAGAAGGACTTGAGTATTGCGGCGCTCGAGTGATGTTGGCTGCTTCCGCAGCCGAGGCGCTGGAAAGCCTGCAAAAGGATTTGCCGGATGTGTTGATCAGCGATATCGGAATGCCCATTCAAGACGGCTACGAGCTGATTAGACAAGTAAGGAAGCTTGGCAAAGAAAATGGTGGCAGGGTGCCTGCGATCGCGCTGACTGCTTACACACGTGTTGAGGATCGCATGCACGCATTGCGCGCCGGTTACCACATGCATGTGCCTAAACCTGTGGAACTGGCAGAGCTTGTCGCTGTGGCTGCCAGTGTCGTGAGGCGGGAACACTGAATTAACTGCTCGGATAGGTCGAATAGGACTTATAGAACCTATACGACCTATTGCTTCACACTCACTAACACGTCACGTTGCGTTTGATTCCCAGTGAAATCGGCCGCGACAATCCGCAGAACATAATCGCCTTTCTCCAGTTCCGACGTGTCCCATACTCCTGCTCTTGCATGTCCGTCGCGAACCGTATTGGTCAACTCATATAAGAACCGAGTCGTTTTACTTCCGTAAACCGTGATTCCGCTTTCCGATGCGTACGCAAGCTTTGCTGCATTCTCATCTGCCGGCAAGCGATTAAAAACTATGTTGACGTGCGGTGCTGCAAAACCTGGCGCCGGCGTCATGTCACCCTTAAGAAGCTGGTAACCAAGCGAGTAAAGACCTAATCGGCGGCGGCTATTGTTCAAGTCTGTCAAATCAAAGGCGTCAACGACGATGTGAACCTTTCCACGCACAATGAGTCGCCCACGATCTATTTCATTCATTCTTTCGCCTGATTCGTTATACAGCTGAATTCCATCCTTCTCGATCACTGGCGCAACTGTGTCCTTGAAACCAATTGGCGACAAGTCGAGCGGATTGATCTCGCCACCTGATGGCCCGACGATTAGGTGAACGTGATACATCTTGTTCACGGTCCCAATCGCATCGCCAGGTTTAAAGCTGCTACCGCGGCGAACACGAATCCTGAAAACTTTCCCTGCTTCATTTTTCACTGCAATAAAGCGCGGGTCGTTGAATACGTTGCCATCCTTGTCACGGCCCACATTTATATGAATGTAGGAAATAACGGCGATTCGAATTCCCTCAGACAATGTGTCGAATCCCCAATTTGGAAGGGGCGAGCTCACTCTTTCCCAGCGACTCACGCGCACCGTCTCACCATAAGCACCCGCAACATCCAACCCGCTGTGCAAATGATCGCGAGCGTCAGTCGAGTCAAAGCTGCCGCGTACTTCACCCATCGTTGCCGCGACTTCGTGCGGTTGATCCTGTGGCTCGAGTGGCCACAACAACTCCTTAATCCCCAAAGTGTCTCTTGTCAGCCGCGGCAAAGCCTGGGTCGTCACACTCGCTGCCGGCAAACTATCTGAATGAGTAATTCTTCGCATTAAGTAGTTCGCGCTATCCGCAACAACCAAATCGCCGCGGTTGTCGATCACAATTCCGGTGGGATGATTGAAGCGAGCGTCAGGACCAAACCCTTCGCTATAGCCCTGGTGATCGCCAGCCAGGTCAACGGCTCTACCGTTTGGATCAATCTGAAGGATCGTGCCGCGATCGTGCTCGGTCACATAGAGAAATCCATCGTGGGTCAGGGCCAGTCCCATTGGACTTCGCAGCCAATTGCGATTGGGATCCGCATCGAAATTAACACCGAGGGTAGTGACGTCGCGTGCTGGTGAAATCTGCCGCAACTTGCCGTTACCCGTGTCGGCGACGATTAGCGTGCCATCTGCTTTTATGACAATGCCGCACGGTGTATCAAATTGCGAGTTACCTGCCGGCCCATCTCGGTACCCGGGGCCTGCGGAACCGGCGACCGTTGTAACAAAACCATCAGGCGTTATCTTTCGAATGCGATCGTTGTAGGTATCAGTTACATAGATACTGTTTTGCGAATCAACAGCTAAACCGATCGGGCCGTTGAATTCTGCCGACGACGCCGGGCCGTCGACGTAGCCGGCGGATCCATTGCCAGCGAGAGTTGATACAACACCTTCCGTCGTTACTTTTCGAATCCGGTTGTTGCCAGTATCAGCAACGTAGAGATTGCCCTGGTCATCAAGCGCAAGTCCTGAAGGAGTGTTGAATGACGCGGGAATTCCGTCAGCAAATCCTTCTTTCTCTCCCGCGACCGTTAAAAGAGTCCCCTCGCGCGTCAGTTTGCGAATGCGATTACTGTCTCCGGCGTCTGAGATGTACAAAGTCCCATCGCTTCCAACCACAACACCGAAAGGATCAGAAAACCCTGCTTGTGTGGGTTGCGGAGCATCGTTGAAAAGTGGAGAACCGTTGCCGGCTATTGATAATACTTGCGCTTTCCAGTTGAATTTGGTTGGCAGAGGCTTACGAAGTTTCAGGTACAGAACAACACCTGCGGCCACGACCAGAATAAAAGAGAGGATGATTGCGACAAGTCGCGATCTACGCATTGGCAAGAGAGTATCTCAAAATCAACGAGCGTTCACCTTGGAGTGCGGTGGCCTGCCACCGCTTTGTTATGGCGTGACTCTGTTTCCTCTATGATCGGAGTGTCTTCTCATAACAAAGCGACGGCAGGCCGTCGCAGTCCAAAGGCAGACAAGGATACACAGAGAACAAGAAATGGATTATCTTCAAGCCATGCTTTTATCACCACTCGTCCTGGCACTAACACTTCTGACACCTGTCAGTGGAGCAAAAACTAATCGCTTTGCTTCGTGCCTCCCTGAAGGCGTTAAGTTAACTAGTGAAATTTTCGAGGAATCCGATGGGTCGACAAGCGCAAAGGGTAAACCGAAAACCGTCGCGTCGAAACTCGCCGAGTTAAGTGCCCGATGCAAAAACAAAAAGCTGTTTACCCGCAATGGCAGGGAGATACGGATTGTTCAACTGATCGGTTGCTGGGGAAACCCACCAGCCGACTATGAGGAACAAGTTCAACGCCAGGAACGCGAGCTAAAAGCGCTGAGAGAGAAATACATCGTCATCGAAATTCCCTGCTCACCAAACAAAATAGTCGCAAGAGTGGTGAGTGGTAATAGGTCCAATACGTCCTATAGGTCGTATACAACTGACCTCACTAACCGACTCCATCAATTTGCTGTTTCTCCAAAAAATCGTATTACTTAAACAACTTCTTGACTCTCTTTTGTAGCGTCGATATTCTTCGGCGCACCAACTGGCAATCACGAAGAGTAAGAGCGGTTACTCCGCGCTGACTTTGGTCCCTAAAGTCCGAAAAGGTTTGGGCCAACCCGCAAAACGCGCCGCTTGAGGGCCAGCTAGTAACAGCGGTCTCCCTACAACAGAAGACGCTCGGTTAGAAGCCCGACAGTGGTTTCGCGCCCAGCGTTGTATCAACACGGTCTACCTAATAAGGAGTACTCAACAATGCGACGCCACACTGAACTCTTCGCTCTTACTCTGCTCGCACTGCTCGCGATGATGACGCTCGTACTAACCGGTTGTCAGCAGGGAGAATCGGTTGCAGCTAATAGTGCCGGCAATAAAAATGGAAAAATCGCAGTTACCACCTCGTCCGAAGAAGCTCGCAAGGAGTATCTGGCTGGGCGTGATCTCCAGGAGAAACTTCGAATCACTGACTCAATTCAACACTTCGACAAAGCGATTTCACTCGACCCGAATTTTGCGCTGGCTGAACTCAATCGCGCGAACGTTTCTCCTACTGCGAAGGAGTTCTTCGATCATCTTAAGAAGGCAGTAACTCTTTCCGAGAAAGCCTCTGACGGCGAGCGTATGTTGATTCAAGCGACCGAGGCAGGTGCAAACGGGAATCAAACCAAGCAACGAGAAACATTAGAGCGACTGGTTGCGACCTATCCGAATGACGAACGGGCTCACTTCAATCTCGGTGGATACTACTTCGGCCAGCAGGACTACAAACAAGCCATTGCTCACTACAAGAAAGCCACGGATCTCGATCCAACCTACTCAACCGCATTCAACATTCTCGGCTACGCGTACCGCCAGGATGAAAACTATACCGAGGCAGAAAACGCTTTCAAGAAATACATCGAACTGATCCCAAATGATCCGAACCCCTACGATTCGTATGCCGAATTGCTTTTGAAGATGGGTCGATTCGACGAAGCAATCACGCAATACAACAAGGCCCTTGCTATCGATTCGAACTTCCTCAATTCACATTTTGGAATTGCCGCTGCGTTGACGTACGAAGGCAAACCAACTGAAGCTCTCGCCGAGTTGCAGAAGATGACAGATAAGGCGCGCAGCGATGGTGAACGTCGCACGGCATTGTTCGGTCAAATGGTCGTCGCCGCTGACAACGGCAAACTGGATCAAGCATTAGCCGAGGTGCAAAAACAATATGACCTGGGTCAAAAGACAAACGATACGCCGGCCATGGCGGGCGATCTGCAATTAAAAGGAAACGTTCTGCTCGAGATGGGCAAGTTTGCCGATGCAAAGCAAGCTTACGAACAAGCTCTGAAAATGACACTCGACTCAAGTCAGTCGAAAGAAATCAAGGACAACGCTGCGCTGTTTCATCACTTTAACCTCGCTCGCATTGCGATCGAGCAAAAGGAACTTGCAACAGCGAAAAAAGAGAGCGAGGAGTTTCGTAAAGGCGCTGACCTGGCGAAGAATTCCAACTTGATCAAACAAGGGCACGAGCTTGCCGGCAGAATAGCTCTGCAAGAGAAGAACTACGACGTAGCGATTAGTGAGCTTGCTCTGAGCAATCAGCAAAATCCTGCTGTTCTTTACCTGACGGGCGAGGCCTACCAGGCAAAGGGTGATGCAGCGAAAGCGAAAGATTCGTTCACGAAAGCAGCGAAGTTCAACTCACTACCTGCATTGAACTACGCCTTCATTCGTGCGAAGGCAGAGAAGGCGATTGCAACGTAAAGTTTGAATGTCCGATATGCTTTAGCTTGTCGTGACTTAATAAAAAGGCCCTCCGGGAAACCAGAACCTCATGTGGTCCTGTTTACCCGGAGGGCCTGATTGTTTACGTCACGACAAGACAGACGCATATTCGGACATTTGGTTAGTTGATCGTGAACCTAAGTATGCTATCCAGGATCGCTCCCAAAATGCTGTAATTGCCATTTGAGTAGCTACCATACTGATAACGGCCGTAGTAACCATCTTCATAACCGCGACGAAAACCTTCGCGGAAGTAGTACTGGTACTCGTTTAGATCCACGTAGTAACTATCGTAACCGTAGCTGGCGTCCTGATAGGCATAAGCGTCTTGAGCATTGAAGCCCCAGCCATCTTGTCGATCAGCCTGCCCGGCGGAGAACCCTTCCTGATAACCATCACTGATTGCTCGCCGGAGCATCTCCGCACCGTACTGGCTCGTTTCGTAATACGATGAGCCGCGATAATAACGATAGTTGTTGTTGAAGTAATCGTTGTTATAGCGCCATTGCTGCAGGCGCAGTTGATCTTGACGCAGCCGATCTAAGTAGCGCTGCTGGAAACGAAGCTGCGACAGCCGACGCTGTTGCTCAAGAATGCGCTGTCGCTGCCAGGCCAGGTTCTGTCGACCTTGCTCTTCCTGACGATAACGCTCTACGCGGCGCTGCTGATCCTGCTGCCAGCGACGTTGCCAATCCTGGTTGCGATCCTGATTACGATTCCAATCTCCACGATCGCGATCGCGATCAGGTTGTCGTCGCCACTGTTCCTGCTGTTGTTGCTGCTGCTGATTTCTCAGCCGTTCCTGTTCACGCGAGCGTTCATCAGTCCTTTGCTGGTTATCTCGTTGCCAGCCTTGCTGATCAACTCGTTGCTGTTCGTCGCGACGCTGCTGCTCAGCTCGACGTTGTAAGTCCTGCTGCTGACGTTGCTGTTGCCAACGCTGTTGTTGGTCTTGCGCCTGACGCTGCTGTTCCTGTTGCTGTCGCTGCTGCTGCCAGCGTTGGTCGCGTTCCTGCGACTGTCGTTGCTGATCCTGGCGCTGCTGTTCCCAACGCTGTTGTTGCTCTTGATTTCGTCTTTGCTGATCGTCGCGTCGTTGTTCCCAGCGTTGCTGCTGTTGTGCTTGATTCTGACTGCGACGATCCGCTTGTTGTGACTGCTGCGCCGCTTGTTGTGACTGCTGCGCCTGTTGACGAGACTCTCGCGAGGCTTGCCGCTCTTGTTGGCGCTGCTCACGTTGAGTTTGGTTCTCCTGGCTGCGCTCTTCTCCACGGCCGCGACGTCCTTGAGCACTAGCAAGTCCGGTCGCGGTCAAGAGCGAGGCCGTGAGAGTTGCGGTTACCGCAAACCGTTTTACAACACTTCCCTTCATTCGATTTCCTTCCCTTCCAATTGACCGTCATGGGGAGACACGAGAGACACTCTCCAATTTGGCAAGCACCGTTCCACTCGAAATAGCGAGCGATATACGCGCACAAAGCCATTTTCCTGGACCTATTTAGGCCACTCCTAGACGATATGGGATACGTAACCTTGTGCGACCGGAGGCGTCCTCGCCAGGTCGCTTCTCAACCAGGTACATGCATTCAACGCAGGCAGGCGAGGACGCCTGCGGTCCCAGCACGTTGGCCTCCTTTTCTTGTCATAACCTGACAATTGGATGGTGATCGGATTACGACTTTGTTCTTCCTAGTTCCTCCAAGCTCAAGCCGCCGAGGGGGCATGATGATTGCCAAATTACTGGTTGAAAAATGGGAGTCGAGAAGCCCCTTGAAACGAACTATGGGAGGAGTTATGGCTAACACAAATCTCAACAAGCTCAAGATCTGGCCCCACCTCACGATCATCGCGGTGATCGTTGCTCTAGTCGCTGGCGTGGGCGTCGGTTGGTGGGTACGACACGAACAGACAGCATCTGCAAAAGAGTTACCGAACGCTGCCCGTATTCAAAGAGTGGATGGACAAGTCTTACTTAACAACAGCGGCGCTAGCACAGCGCCAACAGATCAGAACTGGCTCGCAGCGACAGTCAATCAACCATTCACGGTGGGAGATCGAATTTACACTCGTGAAAATGCACATGCGAGTCTTGCCTTTACAGGGCGAAACTTCGCGCGACTAAACCCGAACACGTCTCTTGACATTCTTTCGCTGGCAGACCGGCGAACACAACTTGCGCTGCGTGACGGGTCCGCAGTTTTCGACGTTGGTTATCTGCAGCCAGGCGATCTCTTCGAAGTCGCAACGCCGTATGGAGCTGTTGATCTTCAGCAGCCTGGTCTTTACGACGTTGGAATCAACAATGGAAACGTGCTCGTCTCAGTATTGAGTGGTCTGGCACAGGTTGTTGGAATGGGAGGAAGCGGCCAAATCAGTAAGGGTGAAATGTTGACACTCTTAGGTCAATCCGCGTCCGACGTTGTGCTATCACAAATTGATCGGCGCAATGCGGGTTATCTTGTTGACGACTACTACGCTTATCAATATCCGAGATATTACGACGGTCGCTATCGCGATTACGACGCGTACCTAAATGACCCCTATTATTTTGATCCATATCGACGAACATCGAGCTACCAGTATGTGAACTCTTACATTCCCGGGATTTCTGATCTCGATTACTACGGTGATTGGAGAAACGTGAATGGTTACGGCAATGTATGGTGTCCTCGAGTTGATTCAAGTTGGGCACCGTATCAGGATGGCTACTGGCTTACTGATTATCCGTATGGGCCAACCTGGGTCTCAGAAGAACCGTGGGGATATGCGCCTTATCACTATGGCCGTTGGGCGTATGGTGGGAATCAGTGGTTCTGGGTTCCTGATAACGTGAATACCTATCCATCCTATTCGCCTGCGCTGGTGGCATTTCTGCCGTTTGCGCAGAATGACATTGGTTGGGTACCTCTCGCCCCCGGAGACCCGTACGCTCCGCGCTATTACTACAACGATTGGCAACCCTACTACCTGACGCGAACGCAGGTCGTGCAACAACAGGTGGCAAACCTATACGTGCCGAATGCAGTCTCCGTCGTTTCCGTCGATGACTTCAACCGTGGTTTCGATTGGCGCCGAGAGCGCAGAGCTGATCGACAGATGTTGGCTAACGTAAGGCCAGTCCTCGATCCGTTGACTCTCACGCCACTGCGCAATGCGGTAGTTCATTCGGCGTGGGGACGCGGCAAGATCGACTTGCCTCCGGGAATCGCAAAGAAGCTCCAGGATACTACAGTGGTGACCAGCACAACGCCGGTTTCGCCACCCTTCCGGAAAGATCTGGCGAGGACAATGCGCGTTGAAGAGGTGAACAGCCGATCGCGTAATAATAAGTTCAACGTGCACGATGAACGAGGTAGAGGCGCTGGACAAGTTGGACAGGCGCCGGCTCAGATACCGGCTCCTCCAGCACAACAGCCAAATAACGAAGCAACTCGTAGACGCTTTGGCCAGGGTCAACAGCGCATCCAGAACACTCCACAAGCATTGCCAAACGCTCAGGCGGATCGTGCGGCGAGGGGCTTGATGCAACCTCGCGGTGAACGAGTTGCTGAACCCGCACAGCCTCGTGGCCGACCTCAAATAGAGCGACAGCAAACTCCGTCGATGCGAAGAGAGCCTGGCAATATGCGAATACCGTCCGCTCCGGTTAATCGAGCGCCAGTTGCTGAACCACGCATGAGGGAGCAACGAGGGCGTGCCATGCGGCCGTCGCAACCGATCCCACAGGCGCAACCTGGAGCGATGGAGCAGCCTCGCAATTTAGGCAACGAGCGAGGTCGGCCAGCCAATCGGCCGTCGCAACCGGTCCAGCAGGTGCAGCCGAGAGCGATGGAACAGCCTCGCAATCCGGGTAACGGGCGTGGCCAACAACAACCCGCGACGGCACCCGCCCAAGCCCGTCCAAATCCCGGTAACCCTGGGCACGGACAAGGAGGAGGCAAACGAACAGAGCAACAACAAAAAGGTGGACCGCCGCCGAGTCAACCCGGTGGGGGAAAAGGAAAAGGCAAGAAACCTAATGGTTAAGCTTACGCCACTCCTTCTTCTTGATGCGGCTTCGCCGCGATCCTTGCGGAAAGGCTTAGGCTTTCCGTGAGGACCGCGGCAGAGCCGCACTCGATCAATCGATCTTGCGATCCAAAGAAACTCCACGAATAGCTGCCGCAAGTTCATTTTGTAAACGCGTACGTTCCTCCATTATCTTCTTACGCTCTGATTCCAACCGCTCCAGTGAATTTTCCTGCTCGTTAGCCTTGGAAACATAACGTGCAATCAACTGCTTCGCCTCAGCTGTAGACGTAAGTGTTTTGATGTTTTCACGCAGACGTTGCTGGTCCTGCGCTATCGCTGTCGAGTCTCGATTGTTTTCCTGAAGTTGTTCCTCAGCTCTGACCAGCTGCGCTTTCAGGTCAATAATCCTCTCGAGCACCTGGCGTGTTTGCTCGTCGATGTATCGACGAGAAATGAATAAGTCCAATTGTCCCCGGTTGAAATCTGAAAGCGAAAAGGAATCGTATTGCTCTTTGCGTTCGACAACTGGGAATTCAATTTTCTGGTGAGCAGCGACGCTAACGCGAAAACGATAATGTGTCGCTGTTTTATCCGCTGGCTTTGGAGTTTCATCTGATAACGCCCAATAGTCACTTTGCGATATCGGGTGCTCCAGATAAACCGTTCGGGGTTGATCGGTCTGATTAACGATCGTGTAAGTCTTCTTGCGAATGTTGAAGTAGTAGGCAGCAGCAACTCCATTGTGGATTTTCACCATGTACGTCGGACGCTGGTCTTCTTCTTCCTGAGTATTCACGAGTGTGCCGAGGTCGAGTGCAAACGAGATCAAGCGCTCCTCGGAGGGTTTTAGCCGCTGCATCAGCGCCTCACCAGCGTAAGCATCACCATCGATCACTGTTAGTGAGCCGTCATCGAGAGTCAGTGTCGAAGTATTTTTGAGCAACATCCCGCTCATCGGCCGGTTGGATGGACTCTGCTCGTTAAAGATAGAGACACGTTCGCCTTCCATGCGAGTTTGCAGAATGGGAATCAACGCTGATCGATCACGTTGGACCGTCACCGGTTGTTCGATTCTATATTCGAACAGATCGCCAACTTCGCTCGCGCTCGTTTGTGCTTCAACCCCTGATTGACCGCCGGTCATAATCTGGGAAATAGGCGCGCGGTTCCGAACGAGACCTCCAGTTATGCCTGGCGTCAATGCGAACAGTTCATGTAGTTGTTGTCCACGTGAATTCAAGGGCAGATTTTGAAGTTGTTTTGCAGTGAGGCCATTCGTGACGATTGCATCCGCCGCTCCATCTATCGTTACTGCGTTTTCAACACTGCCTACCTCCAAATTCACATCGAAATTCGTCCGCAACCCCGGCTTCACATTAAGTGACGTCACCTGCGTCTCTTTGAAACCCGGAGCAGTGATTTTCAAATTGTATGTGCCAGGAGCGAGATCATTGACTGAATATGCGCCCTCACTGTTCGTTGTGAATTCGAAGCTTTGATTCGATGTGGTATTCGTAACAACCACTCTGGCACCTGGGATCCGCGCGCTGTTCGGATCGTTCACAACTCCGTTCAGAGATCCGGTACCCGCAGCTCCGATCTCTCCCGGTTCGTATGTTTGCGGTTTCATATTCAGATCTTGTTGCAAGGGTATAATCGGACGATACCGATAAACCGGATTCTGAATTTGTTGAATGAACGATACCGGCGTCCCTGAAACGAGTGACAACTGAATCCCGTTCCAATCCTCTTCACTGATGTTGTCCACAATGGCCCAACCCTGGAAGAAAGGTTTTCCCTTCTCATCAAGCACTACTCGATAAGTTGTTTTCCAGATCGGCGCCGCGATTGTGTAGCTAACAACCATTTCCCGCTGACCGACGCCATCCGAAGTTACAACGATCGTTTTCGCATCGCGACGACGCGCAGAGGCAGCAGCGTGCGCAAACTCCGTGAGATCGCGTCGCGAACCTTCGTCAGCTAACTGTATCGACTGCACTTCTGCGAGATCGAATCCCGATACTTCTCCGTTGTCTGAGGCGATGACTAACTTATGAGTAGTGACCGGTGGTTTCGAAGCATCAATCTGCGAATGTTTGGCTTCGACCGTGAGTATCGATCCTGCGACCGTGCGATTGCCAGTGCTGACCACAACGCGCGCTCCTTGTAACTGGCTTAGCACACCAGCCAACCCACCGCCATTGTTTCCATCAGTAGCTGCTGAAATTGCAAAGGGAATCTCGGAGAGCCTGCTTGAAGGTGGCGCCGATGAGTTGTAACTGACCGCACCGATGCGACCCTTCCCGAGATCGAGGACCACCATCGATTTGAGCACGTCATCAACTTGTGATTGTTTAAACGACAAACTGACCTCGGCATGATTATTCACCAGTCCTCGACGCTCGATGTAAGCGACACCGTTGCTGTAAAGGATGACGCGTCTTATTGGAAGCAAGTTCTCGGCACTGCGTGTTTCAGTTTGAGTTTCGCTAACAGCAGGCTTCCTTGAGAGTGGTTGACGACGTCGAGTGTTTTGAGCAAGTACTAGTGGATTGCAGACGAATAGACAGATCGCTGCCCAGAGCAACGCGTGCTTCATGATGGACTCCTTTGTCAGATAGAAATGAGTGTCAGGTAGACAACTCGCCGGGGAGACTGGTGGTACTGTAGCTATAGATGCGAGCCGGTCGAGGATAGTTGACTCAACTGCTCACGAAGAGCTATCGAGCTTGAGCTTGTGCAGCAGTGTTAAGAAGCGAGGTTCGGAATGAAGCGACTGGAATTTGGGCTCAACCCTAATCCAGGGCATCCATGCCGACCTTAACTCATACCCGCGTTCGAGCGTTGTGAGAGCCTCGTCTTTTTCCCCGAGTCCAACGAAAATGAAAGCGACAGGATATGGATCGATGAATTCTTTTGAAGATCGGCTTCGCAATTCAGCAAGAATCTTTCTTGCCTCGGCGGAGTTTCCCATTGCCGCGTAAACAAAGCCACGTTCTGCAAGTACCGATGGCAACCGCCCCCAAATGGACTCGGTCTTCTCGAGCTCATGAAGTGCTTCTGTGTACCTGCGGGTCTGACCGAGCGAACGTGCGAGATTATAGTGAGCCAAACCGTTGCCAGGCTCCATCTGATTCATCTGCCGGCCGAATTCGATCGATTGTTCAAAACGTCCGGCGTAGTATGCTGCACAACCCAACTCAGCAGTGACGCCCAACGACAAGGGATTCCGATCTAAAACTCGACGCATCATCGCCATTGCCCGATCTGGTTCTTCCCACGACTCTAATGAATGAAGATAGCAGGCGTTAGCTTCAATCGACTTCGCATCCAGCTCCAATGCTCTATCCAACTCCTGATTCGCCTTCTTCCAGTCCCACTCGTAAAAGTATGCTAATGCTCCACTTGAGTAGTGTGCTTCACCCAGTGAGCCGTCGAGGCTGAGTGCTTTTTCTGCGTAACGTTGAGCTTTGGGCATTACGTCATTCGGATCGGCCCAATCTATCGCCATCATGATGTAAGCGTCGGCGATTCCGGTGTACGCAAGTGCGTAATTTGAATCTTTCGCAATCGCTGCTTCAAAGTACTTAATGCCTTTTAAGAGATCATTGTCGCTGGCCCAGTTGTTCAGAAAATATCTACCCTGGAGATAGAGCTGATAGGCCTCCACATTTTCAGTGTATCGACGCGCCATCAGCCTTTCGGACTCACCAGTCAATTTAAGCTTTAACCCTGAAGCGACATTACGAGCTATCTCATCCTGCAATGCGAAGAGATCTCCCAGCGAACGCTCTTCACTATTGCTCACCCAAATCACTTTGCCATCGCGAACATTAACAAGTCGGACTGAAACTCTGACTGACTGATCCAGCTTGCGCACAGTTCCTTCGAGAACCGCTGTGACACCTAGCTGATTTCCAACACTCTGTAAGTCGATATCCTTGTTTTTGAACCGGAACACGGAACTTCGAGATTGGACGCTGAGGCCGGGGATTCGCGAAAGAGAAGTAATGAGACTTTCAGTTATCCCGTCGCTGAAATAATCCTCGTTCTGGTTCCCAGTTAGATTTCGCAGTGGTAGCACCGCAATCGAATTGAAGCGCACTTCCTCGGGATGACCAGCACTCGCATTCCGCCGGTAATAGACGAAGCTTCCGGCAATCACCAACGATGCTACGAACGTCAGCAGAACAATATTCCGGACTGACGATTTGCGATACGGGGGTAATGCGGGACTGTTGTTAGCCGGAAACTCTTCCTGCTCGTCCTCTTCTACTATGATTGAGACCTCGCGAATGCGCTCCACTTCCGTGCCGACTGCCAGCTCCGGCGCTGCAGTAAACACTTCGTAAGGACCAATGTAGCGATATCCGACCTTTTTCCTTGTCTCGATATAGAGGGGAGCTGACGGCGGATCGCCCAACTGAGTACGAATTGTGCTGATGCACTTGGTTAGGGTCTCTTCGTAAACCTCGTTGCCTTGCCAAAAGCGATCGAGTAATTCCTGGCGGCTCACGTAACGCTCGCGGTTCTGAATCAAGTGCAGGAGAACCTGGAAAGGAAGCTCCGGAAGATGAATGCTCTCCTCCTCTTTTGTGATCAGGTACTTCTCTGAGTCGACCACGAACGGACCGAGGTAGTATTTCGGCCTGAATTGCACCGGTCTTCAGTTACCTCCTTCTTTAAAAAGCTGATTCGAATACGTCGATGACCCGATTCGGGATCATTTCAGGATTATTTCGCGATTAGTTCAGGACTACTGGGCAAAGTAGGTCTAACGATGGTCAGGAAATACGAGCAGATTCTAGCAACAAGGAATGGCTAAGAGAAGAACGATTCGTATCGTAGCTGTCGAACGAACCAGAATTGTCGAAACGCCACCAATCGGTTCCTGTCCGATTTGTTTGTCCTCTCTTGGTTTTCTGTCGTTGAGCCAGATGGCATTGCTGGGTTGCGAGAGTGAATTAAGTCTCTGGCGCCTCCTATCAGAAGGGATAGCGCACGGCATTCACACGCGTAACGGCGCCTTCTGGATCTGCCGCGAGTCACTGTTGCTGGATCGTCAAAAACCCGACTGACCATCGAAGATAGGAGAACACCATGACACGACTAAGAGTTTTGTTCTTAACGGCTATGTTGCTTGGCATCGCGATGTGCCTCAGCAGCTCGTCCTTGCCTCAAAGAGTAGCGGCTCAAGGTGCTTCCAAGAGTACCGTACCGGTCTATACAACTCCCGACGGGTTCATACTCGGCAATGTAATAGAAGGAGCTGAAGCTGGACTCGTTCGTAACCCCACAGGTCTCACGACTAACGTCCATACATTCGCAGGCCCCGGCGCTTACACGTTGTGGTGGGTCGTTTTTAATCATCCGGAGGATTGTCAAACGTATTTCTGTACTTACGATGAACCAGACCTCGTCATCGGCGCAACTGGTCATCCAATCAACGCTTCTGAACTTGCCAACTTCAGTGCGAGGCTAAACGTGAACGGTCCTTACAATAACTTTATTCTTTTTGAAGGACCGGATCCCACGCTGAGCAATCCTGCGGGCGCGCTGATTACACTTGTCATCAGGTACCACGGTCCTGAGCTTGCAAGCGGTGGGTCAGACGAATTCCGCAATTATTTTGCAGGCTGTCCAGATGGCGGTGCGCCGTGCGAGGATCGACAATTAGTCGTATTCCCAGGCGATTGCAGCGGCCTCTGTCTAATACCATAAATCCTTCAACCAGTGACTTGAAGCGAAGGGCAGTGAGCCCTTCGCGGGGTCGGGGCGAAGATTTCTACCCAAGCGTTCAGTCTACAGATCAGCAAAAGCTTTCTCCTCAAAGTCGGAATGTGTTAAGAATGAGCCACGCTTGATAAACCTCGAATCGCGTTGAGCGATCTTCAAGTTTTTTTCCGTGCGGTCAAGCCCCGACTCACCATTCTGATCGAACTCTCTTCAATTTTTGATAAGCGAAGCCCCAGTACTTTGGCGAAAAACGAATTTGTATTTGGAGGACCCTCGTTATGAAAAACATCGCGCACTCAGATAGACGTACATTTATCGGCAGGGTTGGCGCGGCAACTGCTGCTTCAATTGCGGCTGGTTACATCGGTGTGGAACCACTGTTTCGTGGTAGTGATTCTCAGATTCACGGGTCACAAGGTTCCAATCAGCGAGCGAACGATTGTGCAAACCTGCGGCGTGAAGCGGCGCAGGACGGGTTGCAGAACACCCCGCAAAACTTACAGCATCCGAATAACGGCGATGAGAGGCTCTATCCAAACAAGTTAGGTAGCTTTTCAAAAGGCTTGCCGCACAACGGTGACGGTACAGTGGTCTTAACTGCGTATCAGTCGTTGTTACAGGCAATCAATAGCGGCAAGCCTGCTGATTTTGACGCAATAGTTTTGGGTGGTGACCGCAAGCTTACAAATCCGCAATGCGGACTTGCCTTTGATATGCAAGGTTCGGACGCTCACGCGCTGGTACAACCACCGGCTCCAGCCTTCGCCAGTCGCGAACAAGCCGCCGAAATTTCAGAGAACTATTGGATGGCTTTGCTGCGTGACGTTCCATATTCGCAGTATCAAGCGAATCCGATCGCTCATGCTGCCGCTAATGATCTCTCACTGTATGGGTCAGACTTCAAAGGAGCAAAGAATGGCGGCGCGGTTACGACAGGCACTCTATTCAGAGGTTTGACTCCGGGCGACAAAGCCGGCCCCTATCTCTCTCAGTACTTTTATCAACACTGCAACTTCGGTGCGAACAAACTCGAGCAGCGAATAACTACGACACTCCCGGACGTCAATTACATGACAGACTTCTCTACGTGGCTTGCTGTACAACGAGGAATTAGTCAAGGCCCCGATATGTTCGATCCCATTCGACGTTACATCCGCAACGGCCGAGACATGGGCCAGTGGGTGCACGTTGATGTTCTCTTCCAGGGTTACTTCCAGGCGTTTCTCGTTTTAGCCGGTGCCGGAGCTCCAGTCGATAACGCAAACCCCTATGCAAACAACCCTACGCAGATGGGTTTTGGAACCTTTGGCGGTCCGCACATCGCAACGGTTCTGTGCGAAGTAGCGACCAGGGCACTGAAATCAGTGTGGTTTCAGAAGTGGTTCGTGCATAGGCGGCTACGTCCCGAAGTCCACGCAGCACGAGTCGATCGAACTCTTAATCATGGAGCCGGTTATCCAGTTCACCCCGAGATTTTGAACTCCCTGACCACCTCATCGCGATTAGGTGGATACATGCCCAGTGGAAACTCACTGTTGCCAATGGCATTTCCGGAAGGGTCGCCAACACATCCCGCTTACGGTGCAGGTCACGCTACAGTCGCCGGCGCATGCGCGACGATTTTGAAATGCTGGTTCAACGAGAGCACGAAACTTGTCGACATTGGCCTCGATCCAGTGGAACCCACGCCCGATGGTCTCGCACTTGTTTCTTACGCAGGCCCGGATGCAGGAGAATTAACTGTAGGGGGAGAATTGAACAAGATTGCTTCAAATGTTGCCCTGGGAAGAAACACTGCTGGAGTTCACTGGCGATCAGATGGTACCGAGTCACTGAAGTTAGGTGAACAGGTCGCGATTAATCTTCTTAGGGAGGCGCGCGAGTGTTACAACGAAGTGTTCATCGGTTTCAATTTGACCAAGTTTGATGGAACTACGGTTATTGTTTGAGTGAACTTGGATAGAGTCAGTACCATCTCGCGGTACCGGGTGGGTGCGCAGCCTCTGACTTGAGGCCAAAACTAGCTGCGCACCCACCCGCTACCGCGAGGTGGTACTGACTCCATCCAAGTTCGGCTCAAAACCGCATAGCAAAAGGTCTCACTTTATTTTCAACTCAACAACCGCAATCCCGCCTGGTGCAATGCGCAGGTTCAAGGTATCCCTACCTGTCAGACTGAGCGCTTTGTCCTCCGTCCACTCGGTTGCACTATGAATCTCTTGTCCGCGAAGGGAGATACTGACGTTAACGTAAGCACTCCGATCGATTTGCGCCATACCCTGCTGTGGTTTGTACACACCATTGTTGTTTAGGAGTGTAACGACCCAACCGGAATCGTTTCGATTAATCAGATACTCGACATCTCCTGACACTTTTACGGGAGTTGCATCCACAAACAGATGAGCCAGGATGTGTGCCGCGAGTGGAACGATTCGCTCGTCTTCGCCTAACAGATCGGAAACGGCGCAAAAGATGACGTTTCCCTTGCCGAATCTGTTTGTTGTCACAAGTGGAGCTCCGTCGGGACTCGTAATCAGAGCCTGCGCGCCATTGAGCTCAACCTTCTCGTAACGGAACAGTTGTCCGCTAAGATCTTGTGATTCATCACCTGGCAAAAGACATCGTGCAGCATCAGCCTCAACAGTTTCATTAGTTGATCGCACACCAAGCAGGCTTTGCGGTATTCCCTTGATCTGGGCTGCATTGAGGACGACTGTGCCGCCATTGCGAACGTATTCCGTCAGTCTTTGCAACCACTCCGCAGACCATTCGATTCGTCCACCAATGACGATGGCGCGATAGGAAGACAGCACGGAGGAGGCGAGGGGGAGAGGGGGCGAAGGAGTGAGTGGGTGAGAGGGCGAGGGGGTGAGTGGGAGAGTGGGTGCGTGCGCCGCTTCGCCCTCTCGCCCACTCGCCTTCTCGCCCCCTCGCCCCATCGTCCCCTCGCCCACTCGCTCACTCGCCGTCAGTACATCAAACACATCACCGAACACACTCGACACGAATGGTTGGCGATCGGCAATAGCCGGTTCACCTTCAACAACTGTCCCTGGGAAATACGCAACACCGAACAGTTCTCTAAGCGCGCGATCGCCACGGTTTATTTGCGACACCTCAAAAGGCCATTGCGGGTAGTCTGTCATTTCAAAGCCGTGGGCAGGATCAAGCAAGAACGCGATCGGAGTATAGGGATTGCCTCGATCTGGATGTCGCTCCGCAAACTTCATGAACTCTTCAGTGATCCGGCCAAGCGGATTCAACTGAAGAGGATTTTGTCCTGGACCAGGTTGAAAGAACTGATCGTGTCCCTGTTCGAGATAGATCGCCGAAGCGCCGGACATGTAGTAGAGGTAGTAACTTTTGCGATACCACGACAACGATGGGCCCATCGTGGGGCCATATCGTGTGTGATAGAAATAATCAGGACCGGCAAAGTTTTGAGCTTTTGTAAATGTTGTTGCCGTGTCACCAAAATTAGGTGCGTGGTAGTACAAAAAATCGCCGCCAGACTGTCGCGCCGCGCCACGAGTAAAAGCGATGCGCATCGCAGTCATCGGCATCACGGCCGCAGTTTCCATTCCCAGCAGCTTCACGCCCCAATCGGTAAGCGCGTGTGCAAAAGCAGTACTTGAGGTCGATTGTGCGGGAATCAGCTTGTCCCACAGCGCACCGACATCGGCATGAAACATGTTGCGCCATTTTCTCGCGATGGCGTTTGTGTAGAACTGTCGATGGGCCTCGAGTAACTCGCGCCGCGATTGACCCGCTGAAATTTTGAGCTCGGCAGGCGCGTAATCCCAGACATATCCGACACTCTCGCCGGATATGAAACCCAGGAACTGATCCTTTAGCTCGCCGCTCAGCAGAGCCGTTGCGGCCTGGCCTTCTTGTTCAGTGAAGTTTGCCGCTCCGTAATTGATCAGAATTGCAAATGGCAGTTTGGTCTCTCGAATATAACGAAGAAACGCGCTGCCTTCTTTCAAATACTCGGGCAGATTATTTATGTAGATTACAGGAACGACGAGTTTTGATTGAAAGATTGGAACATCTTTAGAGCCCTTGTACTTCGCCACGAATTGCTCAACAGGCTCAGCATTGAAAGGAAACATCACTCGTTCATTCGGAGGGTTATCGTATTGCGCCCAATACTCCTTCGCGATGTTCCACGGCATTAAGAAATCTCGTCCGGCTAGCTTTGGTCTAAGCCATGACGACGGTAACGAGCTGGGCTCATTTCTCAGTAGAGGCGTAAGCGGTCTGGCTGACTTCGACCAGGTTCGCAGATAACGCATTGCTGCAAAGTCCGGCTTTTGACGATCATGTGGTCGGAAAGACAGATCATTTGTAAGTAAGAAGCAGTCAACGTGTCGTCTAGCGTCAGCAGCCTTCGTGATGTTTAAGGAAAGTCGCGCCTGCCCCTTTTTCAAATCCGCTTCGGCGCTATCCCACGCAAAAGCCCAACCCCAGTACATGCTGACTTCGTCGTGAGGATCCACGACGTCTTTCGCGCCAAACTCGTGCTCAAAGACTTGCTGTCCATTCTGTGCAATACGAACAACAAAGTTCTCGGTCTTGTTTGCCCAATCAGCGTAGCGAATCCACACAACGTACTTGCCTTCTCGAGGAACGTCGAAATCCTGATAGATACTCGCATTGGTCTCATCGGCACTGGCAGCTGCAGAGTTCCACTCACTCTCACCACCTTGCGTCCATTCAGCAGAGACACCGGGCCCGTTCATTCCCCAACCCGGAGCTTTGTCACGCGACAGATTGAGGTACGAGGGATTAAGAATAGGCTCACCGAGTTTGCCGGTCGTAAATCCCCGCATGTTCTCCGCCTCATACCAGAGGTATTCGCCGTTGTTCCGCTGTGAGTAAGCAGGAATCGATAATGTGATGAGGAGGAAAGCAAAACGAACCCCCTTATGAATCCTCAGTGTGAAGTTCCCGAGAATTCGGTAATGAGCCGTTCTAAATCTCATCTGCGCAGTAAACCAGGAAGGTCTTGTATTGTCGTAGAGTCTTCGCAACGGAGTTTGGTCGGGTCAGTACCACCTCGCGGTAGCGGGTGGGTGTGCAGCCAAAAATCACCGTAAGAAGCTGCGCACCCACCCGCTACCGCGAGGTGGTACTGACCCGGTTCAAGTTTCTCTCTGAATCGCCAGCTTTGAACTATCCGCTCAGCCCAAAGCTTCAAGGCATTCGGCTAACGTACGTTGCCGGCAAGTGAACATTGGAGTGTCGCGCAAGGTATAAGAACTAGCCTTCGTTTCTCTAAGTTCCTGAACAAGATCAAGAAAGTCCGCGGGATAGTCCGTCTCAAACGCAACGACAAACTCCTGATCATCCAACCCGAACGAATACGTCGTGTGAAGTTTCACAGACCGGTACTTCGATCCGATCCTGATATGTTCATCCATCATTTCCTGCCGCATCTCAGGCGGCCGCGAATACCACTCGCGCGTTTTCACAAACGGATAAACAAAAAGGTACTGCGATTTGCCGGGAATGATGTGCAGACGATCCTCGTCGTGTTCAGGATTGTCTTTGTCGATATACATCGAACGCTTTGTCATCGACAGGAACGACTGCGTCGGTTCGATGTACTTCGCCATCTCGGTTCTATTCAAGGCGGCAGTCATCTCCTGAATGGGTTCGAGCTCATAACCGATTCGCCAGATCATGAAATCGACATTCGTACGCAGTCCGATAGTTGAATACGAATGCATGAGTAGACACTTTCGAAACTGATCAACAGTTCCGACAAATTCCTCACGACTTCGCTGTTTCTCTTCATTCGATAAAAGCCGCCATTCAGGCCGCGCGCGATAAAAGGTGAAGTTAACAAATTGTCTTGGTAGTTTTGCTTTCTGCTCTTCAACCTCTGAGCAATTGGTGGCAAGACGAAGAGCACCGCGATTGTTACCAGCCTGTTCCTTGTCGCTGCTCATTTCTGTTTACCTCAAGCTTTAACGAAAGACCCAGAGAAAAGTGTTGCGAAGGCGAAGTTATTCTGCCGAGTCTCCGACCCGATTGCAACTTGGGAAGAAAGACCGGGTGTTTAACGTCATAGTGACCAGTAGCAAGACGAATAGGTCCTATAAGACGAATCGGTCCTATGCAGCTTGCGAGGGCCCACGGTAACGTAGAGAATTGCTGCCCATGTCTAATGAAACCCAGCCCGGCACAGGAAACCGGCGCAGTTTTCTGCTTCTGTTCCCGTTAACAGTTTTCGCCGGGATCCTCAGCTCCGTCGGTGTCGCTGCATTTCGGCTCTTACGTCCTCGGCTCGCATCCACGTCAAACGAGAATTGGGTTGACGTCGGAATTCTTTCGGAATTGAACGGTGCTATGCCTGTCCTTAAAAAAATCGCCACTGATACTGTTACCGGCTGGGCAGTAACTCGAGAACAACATCAGGTCTATGTACTGGCCGGAAACCGAGTGCTCTCAGCAGTGTGCCCTCATGAAGGATGCGAGGTCGCGTGGGACAAATCTACGAACCGTTTTTCATGTCCTTGTCACGAGAGTTACTTCGCCTCAGATGGGGCGCGATTAACTGGTCCAGCACGGCGCGGTCTCGACGCACTACCCTCCCGCGTACAAGATGGAAAACTCCAAGTGCTCTATGAATCTTATGAAAACAACTCGGCGGAGCGAATCAAGCGATCATGACGGTTTCACAGTCAGACGTCCAACCGAAACGTTCCATGGGTCGCGTTATGTCATGGCTTCAGGCGAGTGGCGCAGTGGTATTGATGCTGATCTGCGTACAACTCATGACTGGCTTGCTGCTCGCCTTCTATTACGTTCCGTCAGTTGATCACGCACACACCACTGTATCTTTTATCGAGAAAGTCGTGTCGTCGGGTTCCTGGATCCGGTCGCTACATCACTACGGTTCTCAGTGGTTACCGTTCTTTGTTTTTCTCCATTTGATTCGTCTGCGACTTTGCGAGGCATACAGGTGTCATCGAGTTCAATGGCTTACTGCAGTCATTTTGCTGGCACTCGTTATGGCAGCTGGGGCAACCGGCTATTCACTTCCCTGGGACGCTCGGGCATTTTTCAGCACGAGGGTGGCCGAAGGTTTAATGGCTGGTCTGCCATTGGTAGGCCACAACGCACGGCTGTGGTTGTTAGGTGGCAATGAGATCTCGACTTTAACCCTCTCGCGATTCTTCGCATTGCACGTGCTTGTAATACCGTTTCTCATTTTGATCGTCGTCGCGTTGCGGCTAATCTCACAAACTCAGCGGGTCGTACTGATTAACCACAGCACGATTGCAGCCGCTGTAGTTTTCCTTGCATTAGCAATCTGGACCGTACGGTTTCACGCTCCACTTGGTCCAGCAGTCGCCGATGTAAACGCTGATTACCTGCCACGGCCCGGCGCCCAGTTTCTCTGGCTGTACGAATCACTAAAGCATTTGCCGGGTGGATTGGGCTCGATCGTTGGTGTAGTTGTTCCTAGTTTGGTGGTGTTCGTGCTGTTGCTCCTTCCATGGTTTGGAGTTGGATTTCTCAAGCACTTTTCTCAACACCGTCAGGGGTTGATTGCAACAGTAATCCTCGCTTCGCTGGCGGTATGGGTTGTTACTATGACTGCCACGTCATATCTAAGTGATCGAAGAGATCCACGAACTCGACAGCAACTGTTAAAACAGCAAGCTGAGGAGCAGCAATTTCGGGCCAGACCTTTTGAAGCAACCGTCTTGAATCTCGGAGGAGCCGCTGCACAAACCCAGCCAGGCGCCCCTCCGGCATACATTACATTTTGCGCAAACTGTCACGGCGCACACGGTGAAGGTGGGCGCCAGGGAGCTTTGAAATTTCCTCCGCTGATCGGCGTCGGTTCGAAACCACGCCGAACAGTTGATGATATTGTCGGGCTTCTTAACGATCCAACAGCATACGGACTTGAACCACCAATGCGCTCTTTCGCAACAAAGTTGACAGACCAGGAGAAACGAGACATTGCACAGTGGGTGGTGGGATTGAAGTAAGGGTTACGATATAGGACCTATATGATCTATTGGACCTATCGTAAAATTGAACTACAGGAGAATACTAAATGAAGCTTCTTGCAACCGTCTTGGCTTGTGTCGCACTTAGCATGGTAATCATCGCCTGCACAGAAAACGCGTCACCAACCAACAATGCTCGACCAACTGCGGCCGCGTCGCCAGCTAACGCCGCGTCACCGGTTGATGAATTCGCAACTGCGCGAGCCAACTATCAGAAAAACTGCGAAGGTTGTCATGGTGAAACTGGCGAAGGTGGTCTCGTCAAAGTCGAGAACAAACGAATCAAAGTTCCTTCCTTGAAGGCTGACCATGCACTCAAACACACCGACGAACAGATTACGAAAATGATCACCAACGGCGAGGAAGAGATGCCTTCGTTTAAGGACAAGATGTCAGCCGCAGAGATTTCAGATCTGGTCAAGTATGTGAGGAAGCACTTTCAGGGGAAATGATTTTCGACCTTGTTCCTGACTCTCTGCGCTTCCTCAGCGTTCTCTGCGTCTCTGCGGTGATCTCGCTGTGATTCGTGTCAGTGCGTGGATGGTGCTCATCTAAACCTGCACGAAGACGATCCACGAAATGACACGAATCACACTAAGATCACCGCAAAGACGCAGAGAGCGCTGAGGAGGCGCAGAGAAGATCTATTTGAGGTTTCGTTAAGCTGTATGCGTTTTAACCTTAGCACAAAGAACAAAGTACAAAGCTCCAAGCACAAGGGCACTTGTCGATTTCCACAACTACATTTACCATCACTGCGTGCACTCGTAGCTCAGTTGGATAGAGCGTCTGACTTCGAATCAGAAGGTCGCAGGTTCGAGCCCTGCCGGGTGCACCAAATCTTTTATTTCGCCCTTGAACATAGACTTCCCGCAAAGAACGGGAACCTTTAGGAAATTACAAGTAAGGAAGGGCGGTTTACCCCCGCTGATCCCGATCGAAAGTGATAGGAGTCTGGCGTGGTAAACCGCCCTTCGTTACTTGTGCTTCCTTTCGATCAGCTTTGTTCTAAGCCTACTTAAGGACCAGTCATATGTCTGAAATAACCGCCTCCGTTCATCCAAAGCTCGCACTAATCGGTTTCCGTTATGATGAAAACTCATCGTTTATGAAAGGTGCGGCCGAAGCTCCGTCTCAAATTCGTGCCGCGCTGCGATCAGAAGCCTGGCATCTAACTTCCGAGAATGGAACCGATCTTTCAGGCGAATCAACGTTCTTCGACGCAGGTGATATTGAGCCAGTCGCCGGCAGTGACATGTTCTCGCTGATTGAAAACTTCACTGCCACTTTGTTGAATGATGGTCTGACACCCATATGCCTGGGTGGCGATCACTCGATTACTTACCCGATCGTCAAGGCTTTCGCGCGAAAGTATCAACCACTTAACATTCTCCATTTCGACGCACATCCGGACATCTACGACAGTTTCCAGGGAAATCGTCTTTCACATGCGAGTCCGTTCGCGCGAATCATGGAAGAGAAACTTGTGAAGCGGCTCGTTCAGGTAGGTATCAGGACATTCAATGCCCATCAACGTGAGCAAGTGAATAAGTTTGGCGTCGAAGTGATTGAGATGAAGAACCTTCGTGAAGGCTTGACGCTGGAGTTTGATGCACCACTTTATATTTCATTCGACATGGACGCATTGGATCCAGCCTTCGCTCCCGGTGTTTCTCATCGTGAACCAGGCGGCCTCTCGACGCGACAGGCAATCGATATCATTCAGCGGGTCAGAGGAAAGGTTGTTGGCGCAGACATTGTGGAATTCAATCCACGCATGGATCCTCTTCACGTCACCGGAACAGTTTGCGCGAAGCTGTTAAAAGAGATTGCGGCGAAGATGGTTAGTGGTCAGTAATCAGCGGAATAGGTCCTATACCGCTGATCACCACTAACTACTGACCCCGCTTCTCAATCGGCACATAATCTCTCGTTCGCTGGCCCAAGTAGATTTGCCTGGGTCGCGCAATCTTCTGATCTTCATCCTCTAGTAGCTCGACCCACTGCGCCAACCAGCCACTCGTGCGCGGAATTGCAAACATCACTGGAAACATATCAACCGGAAAACGCATCGCCTGGTAGATGATTCCGGAGTAGAAGTCTACGTTTGGATACAGCCTCCGCTTAACGAAGTATTCATCTTCGAGCGCGATTCGCTCCAACTCCAGTGCAATGTCCAGCAGTGGATCCTTTCCGGTGACTTCAAAAACTTCGTACGCAACCTGTTTGATTATGCGAGCGCGCGGGTCATAGTTCTTATAAACACGATGTCCGAAGCCCATCAATCGAAACTCGCCGGCTTTTACCCGCTTGATGTAGTCAGGAACTTTGTCGATTGAGCCAATCTCATTGAGCATTCGCAGCACCATTTCATTCGCGCCGCCGTGCAATGGACCATAAAGCGCTGCCGCCGCTCCAGCCAGGGCCGAAAACGGATCTGTGTGCGCACTGCCAATACTTCGCATCGCGTTCGTGCTGCAATTCTGTTCGTGATCGGCGTGCAAAATATAAAGGACGGTTAATGCGCGCTCGAGAACCGGGTTCGGTTTGTACTTCAGCTCCGTCGTCTTGAACATCATGTTGAGGAAATTGCCCTCGTAACTGAGATCGTTGTCGGGATATGAATACTGCATTCCGATCCGATGTCGAAACGCGAAAGCCGCAATTGTCGGCACCTTTGCGATTAGTCGATAGATCTGTTTCCAGCGGCACTCAACATTGAATATGTCTTTAGCATCTGGATAGAACGTCGATAACGCGCCCAGCGTCGCTTCAAACATCCCCATCGGATGCGCGTTGTAATGAAATCCATCGATGACCTTCTTGATGCTTTCATTTATAAAGGTGTGGTATGTGATGTTTTTGGTCCACGCTTGCAGCTGGCTTTCAGTAGGCAGTTCTCCGTTAAGTAAAAGGTAAGCTACCTCGAGATAAGTACTCTTCTCAGCCAACTGATCAATGGGATAGCCGCGATATTCGAGGATTCCTTTGTCGCCGTCGATGAAGGTTATCTTGCTCTTGCAGGAGGCGGTGTTCATGAATGCCGGGTCGTATGTCATTAGACCAAAATCGTCATCCGTCACCTTTATTTGACGAAGGTCCATAGCCTTGATGGTGCCGTTCTGGATCGGCAATTGATACTGCTTTCCCGTGCGGTTATCAGTAATCGTTAGACTGTTCTCGCTCATGATTCTCTCCTGAAATGGGGGCGGATCGTTGTG
>DASYPT010000008.1:0-43945 GCA_036006355.1 Pyrinomonadaceae bacterium
AGGCCAATCTGGGACGAGCCTACAAACTGACGGGCAAGTTTCAGGAATCGTTAACAGCGCTGCTGCAGTCATTGCGGCTGAGTCCACAGGATCCAGTGGCCCATAACTGGCTTGGACAGACTTATGAGCTGTTGGAGCAGAAGCAGGAAGCGCTGACGGCTTACAAACGAGCGATCGAGTTAAAGACTGATTTCGCAGAAGCTCATTACAACTTAGGCGTGCTATCTCTGGCGCTCGGTGATCGCAATCAGGCTGAACAGGAGTACAACACCCTGCAAAGTCTCAATTCTGACTTGGCGACTGTCCTTTTGAAGAGAATTGCCGTTTCGCGTCCTTAGAACGACAAGGGAGCCAATGTTTTTAAAGAGAAGTCAAACAATCGTAGTCTTGGTCGTGTTCGGAATGTGTCTGGCGTGCTCTCTTTCGGTAGGTGCACAGCAGTCTTTCACTTCCTTCGATAAGATCGAACAAGCAATCGCCAGAACTCTGCCGGAGTGGATTTTACTTGACAGGTGGCCCAGCCGCTTTCCGCAGTACAACTATATCAGCTACCGGTGGCAGGTCCGGAAGAATGAAGTTCATGTTTGGATGGTTGAGGAACAAAATGCTGAAGATGCGGCGCGGACGTTTTATGAAATCTATGAATTTGTACCTCATCTGGCTAACCGCCCGCCTCCTACACAACTTCTTATCGGTGACAAGTGTTACATCCTCGAAAGCTTGAAAGGCAGAATGGATCTGCTGCTTAAAAAAGAGAACCTCGTCGTGCGAATCAGCGGCGGCGATGCTCTCTCCGGCCAAATAGCGCCACGCGATGCGATAATCAGCTTTGCGCAACAGATTGCTTCGGCTATTCCATCTAACCGAACACTCAATACCTCGGTCGTTGATAAGAAGACACCATCACATCACGAAAAGGCAGTCGAAGCACTTCGCCGACGTCAATATCAAGAAGCGATCGAGGAGTTCAAACAAGCAATCAGTCTCGAAGGGGATTCAGCCGAAAGTCATCACGGGCTTGGACTGGCTTATTTGCAAGTAGGCGACAAAACAAATGCCCGGAACAGTTTTAAAGAGGCTGTCCGTCTCAAACCTGACTGGCCTCAGGCCCATTTCGATCTGGGTCAAACCTATTATGAATTGGGTGAATACGCGACGGCCGCGAATTCGTTCGAAGAAGCTGTTCGTCTGAAACCCGATTTCTTTGAGGCTCTGCTTTCTTTAGGAAAGACCTACGAGCATGCCAGTGAACATGCCAAGGCGGTTGAAGTACTTCAAAAAGCTGTGCTGCTTCAGCCCGATAATATTGACGCTCGCAACTTTCTTGGAACTGCTCTGATCCTGACAGGCCAGCCACAAGATGCCGTTACTGTCTTGCAAGAGGCAGCGCGTCTCAGTCCACAGAGTGCGCTGATTCAGGCCAATCTGGGACGAGCCTACAAACTGACGGGCAAGTTTCAGGAATCGTTAACAGCGCTGCTGCAGTCATTGCGGCTGAGTCCACAGGATCCAGTGGCCCATAACTGGCTTGGACAAACTTATGAGCTGCTGGAGCAGAAGCAGGAGGCACTGACGGCTTACAAACGAGCCATTGAGTTAAAGGCTGATTACGCAGAAGCTTATTACAACCTGGGCGTGCTCTACCTGATTTTGGGTGACCGCCGTCAGGCTGAGGAAGAGTGCATTGCTCTCAAGAAACTCAATTCTGATTTGGCAGACGCTCTTTCGACGAAAATTGCTCAGGTGTTACCTCCTTAAAGTGATCGCGTCGATCATACTTACCGCCCTCTTGGTACTGACTCGATCCAAGCACGCTCCAAGTGCTGATAGGGGGCTAAGTCGTTTGAAGTTGCGATACAGTTCAGCCCCGCGTTCTCATTGGGTTTAATATTCCCCTGCACGTTTGCTCACCGTTCTTTTGATCCATACCACCATTAAAAAGATAGCGCCGAAAACCATAAGCTCGATGAGACTGATTCTGAGTAGGTCGGTCACCATCCTCGAAACCGTTGAATCGTCCCACGTGTAATCGATTGGATTTGGAAATCTGAGCTTGTATCGATGATCGGTGAAAGGCCACCACAGTGCCACTCCACGCGATTCAGTCATTACGTAATCAATCAACGTGTGGGAAACTGCCGCACTGCCAAAGATGATGACGCTTCTGATCTTGACCTCTCGCAAAATGAGAGCAGTGAATAAGCCAAGGCAAATGGCAAATAGAAACGAGTGTGTGAAGCCATGATGCCAACCGCCACCTGAGATCCGCAGCCAGTTGAGAGCGTAATCAAAGTCCGGACAAATACCGAGAAACGCGCTTACCCAGACGTTGCGCCAATAACGAGGTTCTGACGATGGTTGAAGCGCCGCAGCGACGCTTGCACCGAGTAATCCATGAGCGACGGGGAGCGGCATAAATTTCTGAGTACGACAGGCTGTTAGCCTGTCGTGGCTACATCTAAAAAATAGGTGTAATCAACTGAAACTGCGACAGGCTAACAGCCTGTCGTACTCAGACTAAGACACTACTGAGCCGCTCCAAAATTCTCAAGGGGGCCGCCACAGTCTTATACTTTGGCTTATGACCGCGATTGATATGATTCGTCAAGCCACGTTCATCGTGGGCGTTCTCGCCTCGATATGCGCCAGCGTCGCAGGTCAGCAGGCAACTGGGTTTGATGATCTGGAAATGTATTTGAATAAAAAGATGGTTGGCCCTGAAGCAACGAAGGTCATCATGACCCATTTGATTGAGTCAGGCACAAACGCCCCGCTGGAAAACTTAGTAGCGTGGGCCAAAGCGGGCTTTCCGGATCTGCATGATGAACATGGCATCTGGAAGACGGAGGGACTTTCGCTCAAGTTGGGCGTGGTCACCTCGATTTGCTATTACTTCTCAACATCGTCATCTCCAAATCAGTCCACCGGGTATTTGAAGATTCTCGACGACCTGAAGAGTGATGATTACATCTCATATTTCCTCACAGGCATGGCATATCAGTTCATCGATCGTGTGGTGCTTGAAAGAAGAGTCGTAAGTTTATTGAATGAGAAAGATCCGAATTTGAGATCGCAGGGCATTCACATGGGCAGGACCCTGGCGAAGGAAAACCAGACCTTGTTTGTCAGGTACGAGCAAATGCTCAAAAGCGATGAGGATGCTCATGTTAGAACGACAATACTGTCGTCAATACTGGGATGGCGACGGAAAGACGTTGCCCTGCTTGCGTTCGACCGTCTTCTTACCGACTCAAATGATGATGTCCGTAAACTTGCAGCCCGCGGCTTAGAGATCGCTGCTGAGCATAGAATTCTTACCACAGACGACTTGCCAACGTTACTGCCTGCGATGTTGAGAACAAATGATTCGTTTGTCCGCCTAAGCATCGGTTACACAGCAGCACGATTGAGTACGGCGACATCTCTTTATATTCGCTCAGACACGTTTAATGATCAGCTCCTTTATAATTTTATCCAGCTGGTGCGAGAGAAGGGCACAAGAATCCACTCAGCACTCAGTGATGCGGAATTGGCGAAAGAATGGCTGGCATGGTGGACGCCGTTGATCCCGGAATACACAAGGCGGATAGAGATAGTTCAGTAGGCCCTTGGGCTCGCATGGAATTAATAATGACTCAAACCATTGAAGACTATCGACGCTTCTATGCCGACGAGATTCGGTTTGTCGCGAACCTGAACTCGCCGGCGCTTGTTGAGGCGTTCGCGCGCGTGCCGCGCGAGAAGTTCATTGGCCCTGGCCCATGGCAGGTTGGATCGGCAGAAGTAAGAGCGCTGGCCGCAGCTGGAATGGGTAGATCTACTTATGTTCCGGTGGATGACCCTCGACATCTCTATCACAACGTCGTAGTCGTGATCGATGCAAGTCGCGATATCAATAACGGTCAGCCGAGTGCTCTCGCCCTGTGGATAAACTCGCTTCAACTCGAACCCGGGCTAAGCGTCTATCATCTTGGATGTGGAGTTGGTTACTACACTGCCATCATCGCCGAAGTAGTTGGCCCAGGTGGCTCGATAGTTGCGACAGAGATTGATTCTGATCTCGCAGCTCGCGCTCGAGAGAACCTGTGGGACTACGGTAACGTGCAAGTTCACTCAGTAGATGGTGGTGAGTTTGACCCAGGCGAATGCGACGCAATGCTAATCAATGCAGGTGTAACACATCCTCACCCGTTGTGGCTCGACCGGCTGCGAGACGGCGGGCGTCTTGTATTGCCGATCACTTTGGCAACGAGTGAAACGTTAGGAGCAGGGTTGATGATGAGAATCGTACGCCGGAGCGATCTTTTTTCCGCGCATGGTGTTACACCTGTGGGCATCTATTCATGCAAGAGCGTGCGTGATCCGGAGTTGGAACCACTGGTGCGGAGTGCTCTCATGAATCAATCCTTGTTGAAGGTCCAGTCATTGAGGCTTGAGCCACATGAGCCAGAACCTACCTGCCTCGTGCATGGAAAAGATGTGTGTTTCAGCAGTGCAGAATTGTCTTCGAATTGATTAGAACTCGTTAACCATTGAGCGTTCTTAATTCGTGTGATTCGTGTTGTTTCGTGGATCGTTTTGCTGGCAGAAGAGGAGACGATCCAAGAATCACACGAAATACACGAAAACCATTCCGACACGCCGAGCGTTTCTAGTCGACTACTCGAAAATTCCCTGGGTGGTAGCGCGGGTACGTTTCGGCATCGCACGGAACGTGCCGAAAGCCAGGTCAAACAGGGGAGAGGTGACACCGAAACGCAGTTCCGGAGTCTTATAGTGGTGCAGCAGGTGATACTTTCTGAGGTACTTCAAAAACCTGAATCGGCTCGTTCGATGATGGCATTGAAAGTGGAGCCACTCATAATAGAAGTAACCACCTGCCATGCCGATGAACAGGTAGGAAGCAGCCGCCCAGGAACCAGTTACAGCCCACGCAAGTAGCCAGTAAGTCGAGGCGATTGGCGCACTCAAGAGTAAGCTTGCGAAAAGCCTGTTGATTGCTTCGGGATCTTCGTGATGCGACAGATGCACCTGGTAAAGAAGCTTTACCCCTAAGCGAGAGCGCGCGTGATAATGGAAAATGAAACGGTGCAAGCCATACTCAATCAATCCCCAGCTCAACAGACCAACAGCAAGTAGTATGACGGTGTTTGATATGGAAAGCTTGGCACGAGCGGCAAGGAATCCAAGACAGAGTGCAACGGTCGTGTAAAAGTATAAGGGAGTGAATTGCCTCGAACCCTTGATCGTCACTTACTAATAGTCTCCCGCACAAATTCCATACAAGGAAGACATAGCTAGGATTGACTCAGTCGCAAATTCGTTGCCATGAAATTTCGACGAAGCAACCGCTTCCTCTCTTCGCTTCTCAGATACATGTCGGTCGTTATAGGGGGCGAGATCCTTAGAGCCGATACTGACCCAATGATACTGGGGCGAGATTTGCCCACGCTCCGGCGCCTGCAACGAATCCTTCCGAAATCGTAAAACTTTCGAAATACACAAGTCGTAAGTTTTGCGCCTTCTAATACCTCCTCTAATTTCCCGACACTAATTTGGCCGCCCAGCAGTAGCAGCACTGTTCTGGTGTGGAGGTTTCTATGAGATCAAGGAATTCACTAAAGTTGGGAAAGCTTTCGTTGTGGACAGTTTCAGGCGTCGTCCTATCAGTGCTTGCACTAAGTGGCGGAATCGCATCTGCTGCTTCAGTGCCTCCAGGATTTACTGATTCGTTGGTGGTCGCAAGATTGACCAATCCAACTGCAATGGCTTTAGCGCCGGATGGTCGTATCTTCGTTTGTGAGCAAGGCGGGAATCTGCGCGTATTTAAGAACGGAACTCTTTTGGCAGCTCCTTTTTTAACGGTTACAGTGGATTCGTCCGGTGAACGCGGCTTGCTCGGCGTGGCGCTTGATCCAAATTTCGTTTCCAATCAATTAGTTTACGTTTACTACACGGCCACTACTCCTACGACGCATAACCGCATTAGTCGCTTTACTGCTTCCGGGGATGTTGCTATGGCAGGTACTGAAACTGTTGTAATGGATCTAAATAATCTCAGTACTGCGACAAACCACAACGGCGGCGCAATTCATTTTGGACCTGACGGCAATCTGTATGTTGCGGTTGGGGACAACGCCAACGGTACCAACTCACAGTCATTATCAACTCGTCTGGGTAAGGTGTTGCGCATCTCTTCCACTGGCAGCATCCCAGCGGATAATCCATTCTTCAATCAGACGACAGGAGACAACCGGGCGATCTGGGTGTTAGGCCTGCGAAACCCGTTTACGTTTTCATTTCAGCCTGGCGCCGGCCGCATGTTTATCAACGATGTCGGAGAAAATACATGGGAGGAAATAAACGACGGTATTGCCGGTTCTAATTATGGCTGGCCCAATTGTGAGGGCTTCTGTAATCCTCCTAATAGTAGTTTCCGAGACCCGATTTTTGAATACGCACACGATGGTCAAACGTGCGCAATTACCGGCGGCGCATTCTACAATCCTCAGGTCACCCAGTTTCCGAGCAACTTTGTCGGTAACTATTTCTTTGCTGATTTCTGCGGAGGTTGGATAAGACGACTCGATCCATCAAATGGAAATGTTGTAACAGACTTCGCGACCGGCATCTCTTCTCCGGTCGATCTGAAGGTTTCAGCCGACGGATTTCTTTACTACCTCGCTCGAGGCAGCGGCTCAATAAACAGAATTGGTTTTCCGACAGGAGACACCACCCCTCCGACTGTCTCTATCGACAATCCATCAGATGGCTCGATTGTTGGAAGAAAAGCAAGCGTGACGATTCAGGCATCAGCCAGCGATGCGTCAGGTGTTGCGCGAGTTGAGTTTTCAGTTAACGGAGCTTTGCAGTGTACGGACACAAGTGCACCATATAGTTGCAACTGGAAGGTACCCAGTCCGCCGAACAAACGTTATCAACTTCAGGCGCAGGCATTCGATCAGGCGGGCAACTCCGCTGCGGCATCGATCGAGGTTACATCGCACTAATACGGCAGGGATTTCGTATTGAGCAGAACCATCTCTGATTCATGAGGCCCGCTCCCAGCAGGAAGATTTACGGAGACACCGACCTCGCGCTCTGGTTCCGCCAAATACGAACGAGTGCCGAGCAGGCGATCAATAACCACACCACGTTTACAACAGTGGACGGATAAGCATGAAAGTATGCAGTGTTAACCGCTAAACCTACACTACCGACGAGGTTTAGCCATTGATAGATTTTTGAGTCGCTTCGCAATTTCTGCAGCGAGATTAGGGAGTAAGCTGTAACAACTGCAACGGAGCCTAACCAGCCAAGCACATCAACGTAAATAGTAGTCGTCATGATTCTCTTATTGTGGCGATCTGTGTGCCTGATTACGAAATGAGACCCACAGCTTCGGGATGGAAATTTGGGAACACTTGGTTCACGTTTCGATGGCCGAGAAACTTCGTCAACACTTCCGCCAGCACTGATCGGTAGTCGATCAGAATTTTCAATCCACTCGGTCCCACAGGATTCAGCGAGTCTGTTTGTGAAGACGATTCTTCAAGAAGGCCCGGCCACTGGCCGTGAACTTTTCCGCCTCTGACCGAACCACCCAACGCAAACATTGCGAAGCCCCGACCATGATCCGTGCCGAGCGAGCTATTCTCGTAAGTGCGTCTTCCAAATTCTGTCATGACGAGAGTCACTACACGATCACGCTGTGCGCCAAGATCCTTGTCAAAAGCAGCGAGGCCACCAGCGAGCTGACGGATCAAATCTGCTTGCAAACCAGAAGTGTTGCCTTGAAAGAAATGTGTGTCCCAACCACCAAGGTCCACACAAGCAACCTCCAAACCGACTCGTGCCTTAATTAATCGAGCGACCTCTTTCAGTCCCTGCGAAAAGGCATCGTCGAGATAGCTTGCGCCATTTTCTGGTGCGTATGCTGCGCCGCGGACCGACTCCACGCGTTGCAAAAGATCCAAAGTTGCCTTTCCTGCTTGTCCAATCATTCCAACTTCGGCGCCGTACAACGACGACAATACCGATGACACTGCGCCTGTATTGCCGCTCGGTATTTTTATTTGAAGTTCCTCTATGGTTTCGATAGCGCTCGCCGTTGGAGCACCACGCAGCGATTCAGGAATCGAAGATCTGATTGTTACGGCGGAAAGAGGCGTCATATCAACGGCCCTCGTGCGGAGATAACGACCAAGCCACCCTCCGCCGATCACGTGTCCATACGATTCACCGTGCTCCATTTGGTCCTGTGCTTCGAAATGAGAGCCGGTGGGATTATCGGTACCCACTGCTTGCACGATCCCTAGTCGATGTTCATTGAATGCCGGCAACAACGCGGCAAGGTTAGGATGCAAACCGTAGAAATCATCAAGTCTTAATTCGGCTTGCGGATGGATTCCAATCGTCGGACGCAACCTGTAATACTCGTCGTCTCCCTGGGGAATGACCATGTTTAGCGTGTCGGCAGCTCCACGCAGGAAGACGCAAACCAGTGTGCGTTCACCAACCGGCGGCAAAGCGGTTTCGGGCGCGAGCAGTAGTTTGCGAACAAAAGAGCGACGCGATGTATTACTCATGTGCTTTCAATTCCGAGCCGCCGAAGTATGCAGAGTGGGCGAGGAGGTGAGAGGGCGAGTGGATGAGAGGGCCGAGTGGGCGAGTGGGAGACGGGGCGAGAGAGCGACTGGGCGAGTGGGAGAGAGGGCGACTGGGCGAACTCGCCCTTTTGCCCCCTCGCCCCGTCTCCCACTCGCCCACTCGCTCTCTCGCCCGTCTGTTTTCGCATCGTTCAGCACCTCTGAAATGCGGGTGACGCGAGTGCCAGTGCAACCAGCTCCGCATCGTCAAGATTAGTTGTCTGGTACTCAGCGACCGCCTTCAGCTCGGCATCCGATCCTTTGCGGCCGACGAAATATGGCATTAACTTCTCGGACCGAAACCCTCCGACAGCTTGCGCCAGTTGATCCAACGGAACGGCGACGGTGGGAAGTCGATTTGAAGCTGCACTAAACGCAAAATTCCATCGCCACAGCATGGTGCCCAACCACGGAGAAGTTCGATCGGGGTAGCCATCCGGAGTTGGATATTGAAATGGACCCTGGCCCATGCGCAGCAGGTATTCGATCAAAGGTTGATGTGCATGCGTGTCTGCGCCAAGAGCGCGCAAGCAGCTGACAATGTATTGAAAAGGACGCTTGAACTTTAGACCTTTAGCTAATTTGAATTCGTCTGATGTAAAAACGACTCGTAGCAGCGATTTGATATCACCGTCCGTTGCAGTGAAGACGCCCGCTAATCGGTTTACCAGTGAAGCTGGAGGATCTTCCGATACAAACCTCCGAACGAGTTTGGTGGCGATGTGATGTGCTGTAGAAGGATGGTTGCACGCAATCTCGACCAGTTGATCTACATCTGTGATTCCGCCGCCCGCCGGAATCGATTGGCCAAGCACATGCTTCTCTCCATCATCGTGCATGCCTGGATCGAAATAGACAGTTCCTTTTCTCCAGCCTGTTCGTAGCCTCCAACCGGTTAGGCTGCGCGCCGCTTCATAGACATCCGCTTGCGTGTAACCACCATCGACTCCGAGTGTGTGTAGTTCTAATAACTCGCGCGCGTAGTTTTCGTTCGGCACGTCTGACGGTTCTTTCTTCTGATTCTCTTTGCCATCGAGATACACGAGCATCGCGGGCGACGTGGCAGAAGCTCGAATCAACTCCTTGAATTTTCCCAGCGCGTGAGCGCGAATCACCAAACGATCGTCTGAAGGCTTGAGATAGATACAGTCGCCTTTCTCCAGATTTATGTTCAGATGATCGGTCCAGAATCCAACCATCACCTCAAGCAACTGTCGTTTGCTGTAGAGCGCGCGCAACAAAGTATGTCGGGTGATCTCTTCCCGCAACACAGGTTTTTTGTACTCATAACATGTTCCCGGTTCATGCCAGATTGTTTCGAAGCGTCGAGCGCGCAGATCACATGCAGTGTCGTCGATGGTTTCAGGACTTAGTTGTTCCTCGATCCATTTTTCGGAGCCTATCGCTAGCACCCGGTCGAGATCGCCCGGCCACGGACCATAAGCAGCACGTGACAAAAGATGAAATGAAGGATCGATTTCGGACGTGTCGGCAAGACTCAAGCTGTCAGGAATAGACTCTCCCAACTCCTGGGTAACGCTGCTGATCAAACGCTCGCAACCAGTGAAGGGGAGCGCCGCACCGACCAAACCAAGTGTCTTTACCAATGCTCGGCGTCGTGAGTCCATGACCTTGAGTCAGCTTCAATCGGTTGTTTGGTGCACAGGGTTCTGAACCAGTGAAGGTTGCCTATTCGTTTGAATTCGCAATCTGGAGAGTAGAGCGACATTGATCGCGCCTGTGCCGATAATGATCGAAGCAGGCAGAACTACAAACCAACCCAGAATCGGAAGTAGATAAGTCAGTTCCAAAGCAATTCCGCCGCGGAGAGTTGCGCGCCACGGGCTGTGTTCGTCCAGCGGTGAAGGAAGTCTTCGACCAATCGCGGTTACTAAACCTGAGACACCAGTATGTGCCTGAAGCATATAAACGCAGACCACACCGACACCGGCGATCTTTCCCACTGGTCCAAGCACAAAAAGTACTTTGGTCAAAACAATCATTACGAGTGTCAAGGGAATTCCGGCAAGGAAGTAGGGCCAGATGTGCTTTGCGCAACGTTGTGCCGCGGTTTCAACAGTATGGGGCCAAAGACCGCGACACATTAACCAGAGTCCCGAGAAAGCCAGGAGCATTCCCAGAATCACAAAAAAGATCGACATCGTATCTGCCATCAACATGACACAGTCCTCCCTCGGAACAGAGCCGCATACAACACGCCAACTCTTGACCAGGATCGGTTAGGTGGCACCCGGTAATTAAACGAGTTGGATGGGGAGCAGGTTTCAGATGAACTCGCGGTTCACTACATCACTCGATGAAGGTACTTGAACGCCGGGCTCGAACGCTCCTTTCTTTTAGTAAGGATGATCAAATACTTCATGCCGTGATGCACATAGTCTTCGCTGTCGGGAATAAAAGGTAGTCACTCTGAGTATTAGCGTTTGTGTTGGCTCGACCGCATTGAGCCCATGACGCGTGTGAACCTTTAAGACCAGGAGAAAAGACTATGAAAAGAGCTTACTTTTACACAGTTGTTCTACTCTTATTGGCACTCATTATTATGCCCTTTGCTCAGGTGTCGTCAGCTGCAGTGGCACAGGTTGAGATACGCCACACAATCATTGCAGCATCGGGCGGCGCGGCTCCTAACGGCGGCACCTACACTCCGCTCTTTTTCAACGCCACGGTGAACGCACAACATCAGGTCGCCTTCGATGCCTTCCTTAGCGGATCACTGGACACGTCCGGTGTGTTTGTGGGAGACGGTAAGACGACCTCCACGATTGCTCTCGCAGGCAATCCGGATCCAGCGGCCGCGAGCTTCGCGACTGTCTTCAATCCGTTCATCACGCCCAATGGCGACGTCGTATTCGATGTTAACGATACCGACACCTTCAAGAGTGACGGGAAAACGATCGTTCCCCTCGTGAGGGATGGAGATCAAGCGCCCGGCGGCGGCACGCAATCTCCGTTAGGCGGAACACGTGCCGTGAACGACCACGGCGTGATCTCTTACCTCGCATTCTTAAGCGGCACGACCGCCACCCAGGCAATCTTCCGTACCGACGGAACGGAAACAGTCACCATCGCCCGCGATGATGTCGCTCCCCCGACGGGAGGCACGTTCACGGCCCTCTTCAACCCTGTTATGAACGATCGCGGACAGGTGGCATTCAAGTCTGAGATGACGGGTGGGTCTGCCGACAACGGCATATTCCGGGGCGAGGGCGGTGACCTCACGCCCGTGTTCGTCACTAATCAAATTGTACCCGGGGGAGCCATCATCCAGGACGTTGGCACTCCAGCAATCAACTCCCACGGTCAGGTCGCCGCACTCTGCTTGTTGACGAACAGCGCGAGCCATATCGGTTTGTTCGTAGGCGACGGTACGGACGTAGTCCCGATCGCAGTCGAGGGACAACCAGCTCCGAGAGGTGGTAACTATGGGACCTTTTTTCCTGGAATCGCCAGAATCAACGACCGCGGTGAGGTCGCCTTCCAGGCACAATTTCCAGGCCTCAAATTCGGCATCTTCCGTCACAGCGCTGGCGGCACTACAACGCTTGCGTTCACTGGGATGAACGCGCCGGGGACGACAGGCACGTTCGCATCGTTCGGCGCCGACATTAGACTCCTAAACGACGGCCGCGTAGCTTTTATGGCGAGGCTGACCAACGGTGTGGGTGGCGTTGATTCCTCCAATAACATGGGGATCTGGGTCGGCACGTCTGAAGAGGATTTGCAGTTGGTGGTGCGAACCGGTGACGTCATCGGTGGGAACGTGTTAAGGAGCCTTCCGTTTCAATCGGGAGTGGTCAGTCAGCAGTTCGGAGTGAACGAAAACGGCGTGCTCTGGATCGGCAGTTTCCAGTCAAATGCGAAGGCCATTATTTTCTCACGCATTGTTGGGAGAAACGACGACTGAGTTTAGCAGGTACAGGTAATCTGAAATGGTTTCCTTCCTGGTTACCTGTGAAGTCGCAGGGGAAGTTGTCTTTTCTGAGTTGAAAAGCGCTCATTCAGGATGGTTGAGCAAAGGAGTTGTGTTCAGCGATGCTCGTATGGGAGTGAACCTCGATCGATTGAGAGTGCTTTATCGAGAAGTCACAAAACGCAAATGTAAGATTGAACGAAACTTCATTGGTGCCCCCGCAGGGATTCGAACCGTGACCCAAGCATTGAGAATTTTCTGGGCACTGATGAAGTTGGACCAAGCAAGATGTAACGGTATCTAACGAATGAGCAGCCGTTACATCTGCCGCATCCGAACACTTTATCGCGCCATATATACTATCTGTTCATTTCATAACACCCGGGCGCTCGATTTGAAACCTCGCCCCCGCCTGGTGCTTCTCAACTTGACCACCTGACTTCACTTCGGAAAAAATCCTATTCATTACTTCGGAAAGAACCCTAATCGTTCGCGGTTCTCTTAGATTTGACTCATGAGCCTTTTGAGCCCCAGAAATGTTTTCGATTCGCGCCAAACGCTTTTTGTATTCGGGCGTCTGACCGTTACCTTAGCGGTGTTCATCAGTTTCACCATCTCCTGTTTCGCCCAGGGAACTCCCACGACAATTTCTGTCAGTTTCGATTTCCGCAATGGTGCGCTGGGATGGCAAGCAGGTTTCGCTGACTACCCACCCACCACGGATAAAAACGGTTTCTATCAGTTGCTAGCTGAAGTGAGAACTCTGCCGCCCGAACTAGGGGTCAACGGAACCGGCTTCTATATTCAGGGTAATAATCATTCCGACGATCTGTTCATGTTTATTAAACGCCGCCTCAATTCTGATGACGGCATCGTCGCCGGTCAGACATACCAAATCACTTATACGCTGGTTTTCGCCTCCAGCGTGCAGAGTGGATGTGTCGGAGTTGGAGGTTCACCAGCCGTGACTCTAAAAGCTGGTGCTTCTCCCGCCGAGCCGATCGCACTTTTCGATTCCAGTCCGCTGATCAGTTGGTTGAGGATGAATGTCGGTAAAGACCCAAACCAAGGCAACATCGCAGCTTCGCCTACGGGAACTATTGCGAACGGAATACCGTGCGGCTCAGGCCAGAACTCATACGTATCGATTCAAAGGACGCATCAACATACGTCTCTCGTCAATGCCAACGCGAAAGGAGAGTTGTGGCTTCTGATAGGGACGGATTCGGGGTTTGAAGGATTGACGGCTCTCTACTACCAACGGATTGCGGTAACTCTAACACCTGTGAGCCCACCTCCGCCGGTCTTGCTCGCCGATGATATTACCGGCAGAGCGTCGGCTGTGGATTCCGTCACGCTGATGCGCGAACCGTTCTCAGTAACGTCGCCGCAGAACTTTTTTAGTTCAGATCAGCGCACGCGTGTGACGCTTTTTGGCTACAACTTGGAATTGAAAAATGGAGAAGATCTTTCTGCTATCACTGTCCAAGTTGAAGATTCTCAGCATAAAGTCCAAGTGCTGCCTGTTGAAACAGTCGAGGAAGTTCCGAACTTCAATTGGATAAAAGGAGTTACCGTTAAACTGCCGGACGAACTCCGGGGGTCCGGGGAAGTGTTCGTCAAGATCGGTTTGCGTGGGGTACTTAGTAACCAAGTGGCGCTCTCCATTAAATAATCTCAGCGACCCCGGTTAAATCGAAATGAGCGTGAAGCGAATCGGGATAATCGTCATCGGATTGCTGGCACTGGCAACCATTTCAGTCATCCTTCTGAAACGCCGCCGCTCTACAACGTTGTCGCCCACGCCCGTCGCCGTACGCAAAACTCAGGCTGTGGGCAGCGTTTTCGGATACGAGATCGTTGGCGAGTACCCACACGATACGGAGGCCTACACGCAAGGCCTGATCTATATTAACGGATTCCTTTATGAAAGCACCGGCATCACCGGACGATCGTCACTGCGAAAGGTTCGGCTGGAGACTGGTGAGATCATTCAACAGCGCGCAGTGAATCCCGCCGACTTCGGCGAAGGCTTGACCGAGTGGCACGGCAGCCTGCTCCAGTTGACTCCTAGAAGGCGAGGGAATGCGCCCCCCTGGCACCTGCGTAAATTCCTGGAGGACATCAAGCGACACTTCGGAAACCAAATCGGCGTGATCTACGACATTGCATCCTTCGAACCCCGGTCGATTTTCGAATATCCAGGTGACGGATGGGGCCTCACTCATGACGAAAACCGGCTCATCATGAGCGACGGCTCCGCGGAACTGCGATTTCTGGATCCTGAGACTTTCGTGGAGCTCGGCCGCCTCGCAGTTTTCGACGGAAACGAGCCTGTCGAATCTCTGAATGAGCTGGAGTTTGTCGACGGCAAGATCTACGCCAACGTTCAGAGACAAGATCGAATCGCGATTATTCAACCGGACTCTGGACAAGTCACCGGTTGGATCGATCTCGCAGGACTCAAACCGCTCGTCCCGCAGCCATCCTCGGAGCCTTTGCATCCGGCATTGAACGGGATTGCCTACGACGCTGCTGGCCGCAGATTGTTTGTGACCGGCAAGCTCTGGCCAAAGGTCTTTCAAATTCGTCTGAAACCGCAGCCACCTGGAACCCAGTGATTCTATTGGTGCCCCGCCCGGATTCGAACCCCGAAACCAACAGATTATGAGACCTGTTGAGGGGCATTGATGAAGTTGGACCAACCGAGGGTGTAGTCAGTATTCAACGAATCCGCAGCCGTCAAAGTTATTTACATCTCGCTACCTCTCAAACACGCCGTCGCGCCATCTTCACTCCACCCGAAGCCTTGGCCAAATTCCATTGGTATTGTGCCGGGAACCATCATCGCTTCAACCCTGCGGTCCAATTCAGTACGACGGTGAGCGGCAGCGCGGAGTCTCCGGTAAGGGTATTAACGATAAAACGTTGGCCATCGCTGGCGACGGCGTAGTAAGTGCCTCCCGGAGGGCCTGGGAAGAGAGTACTGAAACGCGCCTCGAAAAGTGGCTTGGGAACGCCGGGGATGAAGGTCGGTCCGGCGCCATTAACTTCTACCGCCATGATCTTTCTATCGGGAGAAAGATAGAACAATTCTTTACCATCGTGGCGCCACTGTGGTTGTGCTCCGCCTCCAGTGGATACCTGCCACTTACCGCCGGATGTTGGGAAGCTCTGAACGTAGACTTGGTACGGTCCCGATTCATTTGAAGTGTATGCGACCCAGCGGCCGTCCGGAGAAAACCGAACCTGATTCTCCGTAAACTCCGTCTGGAGAAATGGCGCCGGCTTTTGATCGCCAAATAGAGGTAAGAGCCAAAGATCGACGTTCGTTTTGGGAGACAGCACACCGAAGAGAATAAATCTTCCATCTGGAGACCAATCGTGCGGACCTGTCGGGTCGGAAGCCTTGAAAAGTAGTTCGTCGTTGCCTGTACCGTTTGACGGTTTTTGATAGATGTGGGGAACGGTATCGCGGTTCGACGCAAAGGCAATGCGGCTGCCATCAGGTGACCACACCGGGGCCGTATCATTAGCCGAGTCGAAAGTGAATCGCGAGGGCGTATTGCGCGCGAGATCGATCAACCAAATGTCGGCTGAGCCAACCTGCGGATCGAGGCGACTGACCGCAAGTCGCTTACCATCGGGTGACAGCCGCAGCCCGTTGTCCACAGCGGTTGTGCCGATTGTCGCAAGCTGTTTACCTCCGCGATCAACCCACGCCAGCTGGGTCCCGGGAGAGTCGCTGTTGAGGAAGACGAGTACACCCGTTTGTGAGCTCGAAAAGTACGCTCGCCCATTCGCTGGATTGTAGCCTGACTGTTCAACGACAGAAAAAGGCTCGCCACTAAGTTGAAGCCTGTCTGCGTCAAAATGTTGGGCCATCAGCGTTCGCTCGCGCACGAAAAGCAAAAACCCGGGCTGCGCATAGACGGGGCTTGAGTCAGCGTTTACTAAGAGCTTCTGCTCTTTTGAATCCAGCGCGCCGACATAAATACCGGTGTTCTCTCTTTGCACACTCCGGGCGAGGTACAAGAAATGCCGACCGTCTGGCAAGAAGTAAGGCCACAGATGGGCCGTTTCCTTGCGTGATTCGTCAAGGGTCGTAATGGGAGTTGGCGTCCCTCCTGTTGCGGACACGCGATAAAGGATGCCTTCAGGGGCTTTGGCAAAGACAATTACCCCGTCGTGGTTCCATGTGCCACCCAAACTTCCCTGCGCATCTGCCAGAGTTTGCGTAGGACCACCGGTGACTTCGATTTTCTTGAGCTTTGATCCGGCGGCGAAAAATCCGACAAAGCGACTGTCTGGCGACCAGAATGGGTTCGCCGCGTCCTCAGTTCCCGGCAGCGGCTGGGAAGTAAGGGAATCAAGTGCACGAGTCCAAAGAAGACGTTTGCCGTCAACACCAACAGCAACGTAGACCAGGCGCAGGCCATCAGGCGAAATGTGCTGGCCGCCTCCAATCAAAACTGACTTCTCCGGCGGAAACATTAAGAAACGCGTAGCGTGTTGTTCGGCCATCGGTGCGCGTCGGAAATAGGCAATCACGAAAGGCAGCGCTGCTAGTAGTGCAAGACCCAGGAGGCCAGTGCCCACGATCCACAAGAGACGCTCACGTCTCTTTGGTCGTTCCCATGTGGGAGCTATTGCCGTTGCCGTTTGATCAGAAATACTGGTGCCGCCGGACAGAGCCTCAAGAGCAAATGCCAGATCGCTCGCCGAATGGAAGCGCGCCTCACGATTCTTCTCAAGACAGTGATGCACGACGCGTTCGAGCGCCGGGGCAACGTTCTTATTTGTCTCTGATAGATCGGCGGGATCTTCTTTCAGGATCGCGCTCATCGTTTCGGCCGCTGACTGGCCATGGAAGGCTCGTCGGCCCGAAAGCATCTCGTAAAGAATCGCTCCAAACGAAAAGATGTCTGAACGATGATCTGCGGCCTTCCCTTGCAACTGCTCAGGCGACATATAACCAACTGTTCCCATCACCACACCAGGATTGGTATCGATGCGTCGCGTGGGGATCTCCGTTTGCGCCTGAGCATCAGCAGGTCCGATTAGCTTTGCCAGGCCAAAGTCCAGAATTTTGACTCGTTCGTCTTTAGTGAGAAAGAGATTCTCGGGCTTCAGATCGCGATGCAGAATTCCTTTTTCATGCGCAGCCGCCAGTCCGTGCGCGATCTGCCGAGCGTAATCTATGGCTTTGCGCGAAGGCAGAACGCTGCCGTTAAGCCGCTCGCGCAGCGTCTGGCCCTCAAGCAGTTCTGAAACTACATAAGGTGAGCCATTATGAGTGCCGATGTCGTAGATTGAGAGAATGTTCGGATGATTCAGCGCACCCGCAGCACAAGCCTCCTGCTCAAAGCGGTGCAATCGTTCCTTATTATCCGAGTAAGAAGATGGGAGAACCTTGACTGCGACATCACGACCCAGCCGTGTGTCGCGCGCTCGATAGACTTCGCCCATTCCACCCGCGCCAACAGGCGCGATGATCTCGTATGGACCAAATCGGGTGTTTTTAGCGATAGACATATCACCTGTTTTCGGGGGAAATTCCAAGTGGGCTTTTTGAGTCTGGGTAGATTCTATCTCCATTCAGACTCGAGAGACTAGACGTTTAAGACCTTGGGTTCAGGGTGCGGAAATTTGATCTAAGAGACCTTTTGCGATTCTGGTGCCGCCGGGGTTCGAACCCCGAGCCAGTAAATTATTTTGGTTTGGTTGCTGGGATGACAATCGCGATGCGCAAGATAGCGCCACGCAGATGATTTTAGGAGCTAAGGTGTCCAATTATCTTTCACACTTCAACAGGTCATAGGCCTCGTACTTCGCCGAATTCACCTCCGAGTCATTCCCCTGTCAAAAATACGAGGATTTCCGAATGGGTATGCGGTGTAGAAAAAGAATGCATCCTGATCTCTGGGGAAGGAACCGCATTCGACATGAAAACCAAACGTGCAAGGCTACTGTTGAGCTTCCTCATTTTCCTGTTGGCAACGCAAGCCTGGGCTCAGAGTGCGGGTCCCACGTTTCCCAATCCGGGAAAGACTTCCATGTCCAAAGAGAATCAGCAGGCTCTCGGAATGGAGGTCGCCGGTCAGGTTTACCAGCAAATGCCGGTCCTGCCCGATAACAGTCCCGAAACACAATACGTTCGACAGCTCGGCCAGAAACTTGTGGCGACAATTCCGCAGGAGTACTCCTGGCCGTTCGAATTTCATGTCGTTCCACAAAAAGAGATCAACGCCTTCGCGCTGCCAGGCGGACAAATGTTTATCAACATCGGTACCCTCACAGCTGCCAAAAATGAATCTGAGTTGGCTGGCGTCATGGCACACGAAATGTCACACGTGTACATGCAGCACTCAGCGAAGCAGGCCAGCAAGGCACAGACAACCAGCATGATTGCTGGAATTGCCTCGTCCGTTCTCGGAGGAGTAGGAGGAGGAGGACTCGTCGGACAAGTTGCGCAAATGGGAATTAAAATGGGCGCCGAGGGTGTCATGATGAAGTACTCTCGGGGCGACGAATCGCAGGCCGATGCAGTTGGCGCTGTGATTCTCTACAAGGCGGGCTACAACCCGCAGGCGATGGCTGATTTCTTTCAGACGTTGGGATCGCAGGGAGGATCTGCGCCGCCTCAATTTCTCAGCTCTCACCCAAATCCCGCCAACCGTCAGCAGGCGATTCAAAAACAGATCGGAGGCTGGCCTCAACAGAACTATGTATCTGAAAGTGTGACTTTCGAAAAACTCCGCCAGCATGCAATGGGTTTGAAGGCTTACAGTGCTCAGGAAATTGCGCAAGGAGCGAAGTCAGGTCAATGGGCTGCACTGAATCAGAGGAACGGTGCGAGCCTAAACTCTAGTGGTGGGAGTACGTTTCGCACTCGCGAGTCAGCCGCTGCGAGTACGTCGTCAAATGCTGTCGCTGTCGAGAACGTTCTGCCAAGCCGGCGCATGGTGAACGCGGACCTTGGCCCAATGAAGATCCTGCATCCTGAAAACTGGCCAGTCACCTTACCGGAACAGCAAGGGCAATTCGTCACTATCGCTCCGCAAGCCGGACTCTCCAACGGTAGTGTGGGGTACGGAGTACTTCTCAACGGCGCTCCAGCACCTCGTGGCCAACGCACAAGCATTGACGACATGACAGCCCAGCTTATCCAGCAATTACAGCAAAACAACGAACTGCAACCTACGTCCAAAGCGCAACCCATCACAGTCGGCGGATTCGAGGGCCGCTCCACGTTTTTACGTTCACCTTCGCCTTTCACAGACGTCAACGGTGAGGCACGGCCAGAGCGAGACTGGCTGGTTACGGTTTCGATGCGCGATGGCTCGCTCATCTATATGATTTTTGCAGCGCCTGAAGCAGACTTCAGTCGCTTTCAACCGACGTTTGACGCAATGGTGAGGAGCGCGCAATTTAAGTGAGAGCCGCCGTTCAAAATGCCTTGAAGTCAGGTATTCAAGTGTCCGCGTACTTGGACCAAACGAGATGTCTCACTACATACCGAATAGTTCAGCCGTCAGAGTGAGTTAAATCTTGCTACGTCCGAGCACGTAATCGCGCCATAATCACGCCATCGGATCCAAAAGCTAGAAGCTTTCTTCGATTCTTAACGATAGCGACCTTGCTGGGCGTCGGCGTTCGTTAACTAGTCGTTGAAGAGCAGGTCTCGTCATTGATATCCGGTGTTTGCATTTCCACCTGCTTCCGCATATCGACGAATAGCTGAAACAAGCTGTTCTTGCATCTCTGTTGCCGAAGCAAAGCGATCATTTGCTTCTTTCGCGAGTGACTTTTGCAACGCCTTATTCAGCGCGCCGGCTTCGGCTCGTTTGTTTTCGAATGCAAACGGCTGATTGATAATAGCCGCGAGCTGCTCATGATATGTCTTGCCCTGAAACGGGCACTGCCCGGTCAACATCTCTACCGTGATCACACCTAGTGAGAACAGATCGCTGCGCTCGTTAATCACTCCACCCATCAATTGCTCGGGCGGCATATAACCTAAGGTGCCCATCACTGCGCCGGGGGTGGTGAACGGCACTGCTGTCGGGCTGGCCGAATCGCTTCCGTCGAGTTGTTTGATTTTTGCCAGGCCAAAGTCGAGAACCTTCACGACCTTCTGCCCTTTATCTCCATCGGTGATGAAGATATTGTCAGGTTTTAGATCCCGATGAATCACTCCGGCTGTGTGAGCAACGCCCACGGCGGCCAGTATCTGCTCGAGCCAATCAGCCGCTAGCGTCGCCGGAACGCGTCCGTCACGTTGGAGAATCGACCTCAGCGTTTGACCGGCAACGAGCTCCATCACCAAATAAGCGCCGGCCGTATTCAGCACACCATAATCATGGACAGTAATGATGTTTGGATGAATGAGACGCGCGGAGGCCTGTGCTTCGTGTTCAAAGCGACGTAGCGCCTGGGCATCGCCAAAGAAGCTGCTGCCGAGAATCTTCACAGCGACATTGCGATGCAAGCGCAGATCTGCAGCCTGATAAACAGCACCCATGCCGCCCCGGCCCAGGAGCTTGTCGAGTCGATATCTTCCTTCGATCGTTCTTTCAACCGGCAACGAAAGAGTTAGCTCACTTCGATCATGGATGCAGAACTCCTGAGAACCGTCAAAGCAAGCGCCACAGCTCGGACACTCCTTAAGCAGGTTGATCTGTCGCTCTTCAATGCGCGCCAGCACTTCGTGTTTGATCCGCCTGTCGCGATCAACGCGCTCTTTGAGACGAACGTTTTCATAGACCACGGCGATCTGATCCGCGAGCGCTTCTAATAATTGACGATCGCTGGCGGTGTACGGTACTTCCGATTTCTTTTCTCCCAGAAGGAACAGTCCCGCCAGACGCTTATCGGTACCTGTGATCGGCACGATCAGTTTGGTTCCCAATTGGGATAGCCATTCTTTTTCTTTTTGTGGGAGATTGGTCTTTTGGGGGAAAGGGAAATCCAGGGCGCCACCTTGATACTCGATGAAGCGCAGTAGTTCAAATTCCTCAGGAATACACATCTGCTCGCCAGAGCCGCCGGAGGAGTAGCCCAGGCTTAGATCGCGATGCTCGAACTCGCGATAGAACAGATACAGCCGCTGTGGATGTAGTGCCGCATCGACACGTTGACTGACCAGGCGCGACAAATCATTTACCGAATCTGCCCTTCTGACCTCGTCGATCAATTCGCGGAGGACCTGGTCCTGATTGTACTGCTCGCGAAAGAACTTGCGATCAATCGCAGCGCTTAGACGCTTGCGAAAGACCAGGCCTATTGCGATGGCAGCAGCAGCAAGCAGGTAAAAGTAGAAGGAATTGCGGAACAGAATCTCGTCAAGCGGACGATGACGGTTGGCGATGATGGTCAAAAGCAGACCAGCGACTGGCATGGCGATGAGGATTCGCAGCCCGTTCCTCGCAAGCAGGTATTGAATGCCTCGGCGAATTATCAGTCCGACAGGTATCACCTGATGACGCACGATGGCATAGGCAAACGAAATGGGAATCAACGGAAATAGGAAGCCCGTGCCGGCGAAGGCAAACATCAGTACACGATTTAATGAGGGGTTGAAGACGATCAAGATCAGGATCAGAAGAAGGAATGGCAATAAGCCTGCGAGTGTACCCACCAGCACAACGCGCAATTTGCGTTTGGCCAACCGATCTGCTTTCACGTAGTTGACAACCAGGGAAACCAATCCGCCAACCAGGTACAGCAAGAATAGGAGGCCTGCGAATCGGGCGAAGGTGATAAGACTCCACCCTTCAAATCCATGATCCGGATTGTTCGCTCGTGCGATCAGCTCAGTTGCGCTAAAAGGCACGCCAAGCAGCAGGAAAGGAAGATAGAGATAAAACTCAAATCGCGGGAATCGGCTCAATAGTGGGGAAGGCTGCGGAAAAACGAGGAAGAAATGTAAAAAGATAGGTGCAAAAGCTCTTCCCATCACCAGAGCCAGGATTAGCACAGCGACCAGCCATGGGGGATGGCCGAAAAAGATGACGGTCATCAGTTCATATGGTGAGGGACCCCACTGCCAACAAGTAGCCAGCATCAGTGAGAGGAGCGTTGCTTGCTTGTTATCCGGCCTCAGCCAGAAGACAATCAATCCGGTCAAAGGGAAAACGGCCAGACACAGCCAACCTATGATTGCGACTATCTTGGCCCAGAGAGGTCGCGGTGCACTCCTCAACATAAACTGCTGCGTTTGCCCGGCACGCCGAACAGCGAGAGTGTAGGATCCTCCCGGCGAAAGATGCTCGAACGTCTTATCCAGGGCAATACTGAGTTGCACCTCGTTTGTCATCTGCTGGCCATTGAGCGCAATGATCTCGTCACCATCTCTCAGCAGCGACGTGTCAGGCGAGGAGGCTCCCTGAACCAGGCGCACGCGTCCGTCCACCGGGCTCAAGGTCCATCCCGAAGAACTTGACCTCAATGAGAGTGATACGTCGTGATAGCTGTGCACTCCGAAATGTAGGAACATCAGAGCGAGAAACAGTCCAACGAGAATGATCCGTAGACGCATGGGTACTTCAATCCAAAAAGACAAACTCACAAAGTGTAAACGTCGCTCCGTTTACTACATAACTGGTGCTCCCATAAGCGGCTATCGTGGTTTTACTGCATTGAGTATCGCTGCACGATCAACCAGACTGCCGTTGTGCACCACCTTCCAGATCCGCCGCGTGCCGCGAATATCGGCGCGCGGGTCGGCATCAAGAATGATCAGATCGGCCCACTTCCCCACCTCTATTGTTCCCAGATCCGTGTTCTCGCCAGGGAAGTGCGCGGACCAATCAATTTGCACCGCAGCCATACGGCGAGCTTTACGCGCTTCCAGTTGATGAGGGCAGTCCGGCTATTCGGCTCACAGACGATAGATTTGAAAAATCATTCGTATTCTGGGGTCGATCACACACGAATCATTTAATGAGTGAATGAACCGCTAATATTTCGAAGGAAGTGGTTGAGTCTTATCATGTGCAGATGATTGATCGAGACCGATTTGGGAAATTAATTCTTCAAAGCGTGGATCGGAACGCAGCGTCTCGCCCAACGGCAATACGTTGAGCCAACATAGAAATGCATCCCGATTTTTCGCTGCGGCTTGCAAATGCGTGAAAGCTGCTTCCGTGTCCTGCAAAGCCATATAGACAATAGCCCGACAAACAGAAGGTACAAATTGCGTAGCCGATAATTCATCTAACCGCGACAAAACGCTCAGTGCCTTCTCATATTCTCCTGCTGTTGCGTAGGCTGACCCGAGAAATGCATGTACCAGCGGATGCTTTCCGTAAATGGAAGCAGCCTTTTCTGCATATTCGATGCTGTCTTTGAATAGTCCCAATTGCTCATAAGCAGCCGCCAGTGCAACCCATAGTTCAGGGTAGGTTTTATCAATCTTGAGAGCCTGCTCAAGTCTTTCAACGGCTACGCGCGGACGCTTTGCGTAATATTCCAACCAGCCAGCCGACGTTTGATACATCATATTAAACGGATCGAGCAGTAATGCTTTTTCAAGAGCATCGCGGCCTTCGTCGAACCGACTTGTTTGGACCAAACACAACATCAGCGAATAAAGCGCTTTTGCGCTGCTCGGATTTAATTCGACCGCACGACGCAAAAAGAACTCCGCTGCTCGACAATCCCAATCGTGATACAGCTTGACGTAACCCATCGAAATATTCGCGTCAGGAAGTTTTGGATCCAACTCTAAAGCTTTGGCGGCCGCTGCTCGTGCCTTCGAAAATATCTCCAACGATGGCGCGAGTCCGTGGAAACCAAGGAAGGTATAAGCGTCCGCAAGTCCCGCGTGAGCGGCGCCGTACGAAGGATCAATTTGCGTGGCCTTTTCAAAACCAAGGATGGCCTTGTGAAACCCCTCCTCGGTCTGCCGGTTCCAGTTGTACTTCCCTTCGAGATAGGCGTCGTGTGCTTGAAGTCGGGCCGTAGAGGTCACGTCCGGAGAAGTAGTGCGATTAGGAGTAAGCTTAACTTTGAGCTTCTCTACGATTCCAAGTGTGATCTCATCCTGTAGTTCAAAGATATCCTTAAGTTCGCGGTCGAACCGCTCTGACCACACGTTGAATCCGTCAGCTACGTTTGTAAGTTGAACTGTAACTCGCAAACGATTGCCGACGCTGCGGACGCTACCTTCGAGAACAGTAGGCACTTTTAACTGCTCGCCAATCGTCTTGATGCTCACCGACTGGCCTTTGAAGGCAAAAGCAGAACTTCGCGAAACAACTCGCAGACCTTCAAATTGTGCGAGTGCGTTAATTAGTTCATCCGTTAAGCCGTCACTAAAGTACTCTGTCTTTTCCTCACGGTTGAGATTGACAAACGGCAACACCGCAATGCACGACTGGTCCATTAGGGATGCGGTCGCGGTTGATACTGAAACACTCAACGCTTTCAGATCGGATAAGACTTCGTCGGCAGATGAATATCGGCGGTCTCGATCTTTCGTCATCAAGCGACGCAGAACCGGCTCAAGCCGCGAGAGAGCATTATTCTTTCGAGCCTGTGTCCAATCGATTTCATCCAACAGAATTGCTCGGAGTAATACGGGTATGGATTGCGGACTGAACGGCAATGTGCCTGACACTGCTTCGTAAAGAGTCACACCTAGTGACCATAGATCAGTTCGGTGATCTACACCCTGGCCTCCGACCTGCTCGGGAGACATATACGCTGGCGTTCCGATTGATCGATTCTCGCGCGTAACTCTCTCGTCCGTCGGTAACAGGGCGAGTCCAAAATCAACAATCTTGATCACACCTCCACGCCCCACCAAAATATTCGATGGTTTGATATCGCGGTGGATGATTGCCGCCGAATGGGCTTCACGAAGTCCCAACGCGACTTGTATCCCGATCTCCACCGCCTCTTCGAAAGTTAACAGAGCCTTTTCAATTTTTTGCTTCAAACTCTGTCCTTCGATGAAAGCCATTGCGATATACAACTCGTCACCAACCGATCCGATGTCGTAGACGGTGCAGACGTTCGGATGATCCAAAGCGGCAGCGGCGCGAGCCTCGTTTAAAAATCTCGTTTCACTGTCAGGATCGAGGGTTGTAGGTTTGTGCAAGAACTTAAGGGCGATCGACCTTTTCAGCTTCGGATCGAAGGCTTTGTAGAGGACGCCCATACCACCTTCGCCGATGCGCGTAAGGTCGGTGAAGCGACCAACATTCGGTACCGCAAGCACCTGAGTTATGTCCTCATTCGATTCGACCATTAGTGGTTCGTCACATTTGCGAGAATGTATTTTACCGACTGAAAAATGCTAACACAGGTGGGAGTTGTTGACGTCTAACAACACTGTCTTCAAATAGTTGATTGTTTCTAACGCGGATAATCCTATCAAGACATGATGTTCTTCGGTTAATGGAAGAAGATCAAGCAAACAGTCGAGATCGGCTCGGTGACGCGGATCGACTTTGGCGTGCAGGAGAAAACTACTAAACGCTTCCTCCGGAAGTTGAGTTCGACGAGCGACCTCTTCAATGAATTCAGTGGTCGGCGGCGTACCTTCCATCACAGCGATGTATCCGAGCATCGCTACCGGATGGTAGTGATGAATCCAGTAATACTGCGAACCCACCATTTCCTTAGCAGTGTTCTTAGGTATTCGTTTCAGGAGCGATTGCCGATTTATTCCAATCGCTTCGGCGTCGTTCAATATCCACTCGTCGTGTCCGGATTCCTCGACGATGTGATGCGAGAGATACTCGGCGAATCTCTGCAGCACGGGATCACTGGCGTGCTGTTTCGATCGGCACATTTGAAGCGTAGCCTCCATCAGTGGAACGCTCGCGCGAATTATCGAGTGACTCTGATGGAGGTATTCCGGATAGACGACCGCGAATTCCGGATGCATCCAGAACTCATATGCGGCCTTATCGAGACCGGCACTAAACAGGGAAATCTTGGTGCGGATAAGACGGCTGTTCGTAGACGGCTTTGCCAGCTGTACCATCAAACTACGGATCTAAAACATCAACCCATGGGGTACATGTTTTTGAATGAAATCTTCTCCGAGCTTGTCTTTGCTGGAAATTATCGCGTCAACTTCGTGCTTGCTCAGAGATTCGATGGCTTCCTTTTCCTCTTCGGTAAACTTCTGGCTAGCAGGGCAAACACCAGCGTCGGTAAGTCGCTCAATATTAGTCATATTGTCGTTCTCCGGGGAATTGGGCTTTGGATGCCGCGTATCATGAACGTTGGATTGATCGAAGTCAAGATGAGACCAGTTGTGTCCTAAATTGACATCTCTGCGCTATCTCTGCGTTCTCTAGGTCTCTGCGGTTTTACATTCTGGCCCGATTAACCGCAGAGAACGCAAAGAACGCAGAGAAAACTTAGGCACTTAGATGTCAGAATCCAGCCTATACTAACGTCGTGGATAAAAAACGCCTGCCCCTGCACGGAACGCAAAGGGTCGTTACGGGTCACCGCAATCGCATTGCTCCTCTTCGCAAACACCAGGTCGTCTGTGTAACCCTCGCGCTGCGTCGCAAAGCCAATCCGGAGTCGACTCTCGGACGTTTCGCAACCCCATTCCAAAGGAAAAAGTATCTATCGGTCGCTCAAGCCATTCAGCGATTCTCGCATCGGCAGAAAGATGAGACTGCTGTTCGCCGCTTTGCGCGTGAATACCATCTGGAATGCAAAGACGTGCAGCCGGCGTTAATTGAGTTGTGCGGCACTGTCGCTAATATCAACCGTGCCTTCGGCATCACACTTTCGCTTTACGCTGAAGACAGATTCGACGCCCCGTATCACGGGCATGAGGAGGAACCAACCCTACCTGCCTATCTCGCGCGAGTCGTTACTGGTGTGTTTGGTCTCGACGGCCATCCAGCAGGACGGCGAGGCATCACTAAGAAAATGGTGGCAGCCGTGATATCGCCACCGCCCGTCACCAGCAGGACACGTCGTCCAAGCGACTTTGCGGACTTGTATAAGTTTCCAACCAGCACGACAGGGCGCGGCCAATCGATCGGGCTATTGGAATTTGGAGGTGGTTTTCGTCCCTCTGCATTGAAGTCGTACTTCGCATCGGTCGCGACAGCTCTTCCAAGAATTTTTGTTCGAGAAATTGCGCCAGGTGCAAATCGACCGCGCGGCAAGAAAGGAACACTGAATCCGGATACGGAGGTCTACCTCGATATCGAAGTGGCTGGAAGTTTGGCACGCGACGCAACTATCGTTGTTTATTTCGGCGAGAATACCGAGCAAGGTTGGTTGCGGACGCTTCAAGCTGCGATTCTCGATGAGCGTCACGATCTATCAGTGATATCCATCAGCTGGGGACAGGCCGAGCAAGATTGGAGTCCAAACGCGTTAAAGGAAATTGACGACCTGTTCCAGTTGGCTGCTCATCGTGGCATTACGATCTGTTGCTCATCAGGAGACAACGGCGTTCACGAGACGCCAGGTCAGTCCTTTACAGTCTGTTTTCCTGCGACAAGTCCTCATGTTTTGGCTTGCGGCGGTACGCAGCTCGAAGTCAAACGACACGGGAAGAGAAAAGAAACGGTATGGAACCAGTGGCGTCAATATAGATTGGCCTCGGGCGGTGGATACAGCGAGTTGTTTAGCAGACCGTCATATCAGAAGAACCAACACAAACGACGTGGCATTCCTGACGTGGCAGCGAACGCATCGTCTTCTACCGGATATCTAATAGAAGCAGACAACACTCGCATGTCAATGGGTGGCACGAGCGCCGTCGCGCCTCTCTGGGCCGCACTTATAGCAAGATTTAACGAAGCATTAGGAACTAAGTCAGGGTTGTTTACTCCGACGGTGTATGCGATGACGGCCGAGATGAGGGATGCTCTTTGTGATATTGTCGAGGGATTCAATGGACCAACTCGTAAAACTGGCTATCAGGCAAAACGCGGTTGGGACGCGTGCACAGGACTCGGTAGTCCACGCGGAGAGAGAATGCTTGAGTGGTTGAGACTGAAACAAAATAAGAGGTGATCTCCCAAATGAACGAAATAGAAGAATCGAATTCCTTGTTCAAGGATGTCTGGAGTAAGTACGCGCGAGGAGCTGGCGGTGAAGTAGTCGAGCAGCCAGGTTTTATTGCGACCTGGGCAGGTGTTCAGTGGCCTATTGTCAATGTGGTTTTCCTCAATAAACCTCATACGACGGTGGATGATTTAGAAGACACCTTGAGGCGAATAGATGATTTTGTAGCGACCAGGCAACAGCCGGGAATGTTGATCGCTTGCGACGACTGGTTGTCTGACGGCAAAGATCAATTCAACAAACACGGCTGGATTCAAATCTCGCAAGCATACGGAATGGTAGCGGAAGAATGTTCCCCTGATAATTCCGGTGGAGATCTTGAATATCGCAAGATTGATTCTCAGGAGTTGCGCCGTGCTGTGGCTGACCTAAACGCTGCGGGATATGAAGTACCGGAAGAAGTGGCGCGTGAAGCACTCGATCATGCCGCTTTGTGGGACGAGGGATGTTTCGGATACGTTGGTTTTCTGAACGAGACCCCAGTCGTCACATCAACAACTTATGTTCGCTCTAATTGTTTATATGTTGCGCTGGTTGCGACTCGTCCTGATTTTCGCAAACGTGGTTTGGCCAAACGAATTACAAGTTACTCTGTAGAGCAAGCCCAGAAAGCGTCAGGATTGCGGCGGACGTTATTACACGCGACTCCGATGGCTCGTTCGATATACGAATCGCTTGGTTTTAGAACGGTGACGACGTTTCCGATGTTCTTGCCAGCGACACTCCTTGCGGGAAGTCATTAACCCACGGTTCACTGGGTTTCGCGCTCGACGAAGGACCAAAGAAGCTCAATGCATTTGTACGATATCCGGATTGGGATCCCTCCGGTAAGCGAATCATCCCGCGAATACTCGTAGTCGACAGGAAACATCTGGTTGATGGAATTGAAACCGTGATTGGATTTCGCGTACCGCCGAGCGTCGCTATCGTGGTTTAACTGCCTTGAGTATCGCTGCACGATCAACCAGACTGCCGTTGTGCACCACCTGCCAGATCCGCCGCGTATTGCGAATGTCTGCGAGCGGATCGGCATCGAGAATGATCAGATCGGCCCACTTTCCCACTTCTACCGTCCCAAGATCTTTGTCGGCGCCGAGGATACGCGCGGCGCTACCTGTGCCGGAATGAATCGCCTGCAGCGGAGTTAATCCCGCCGCCACCATCTGCTCCAGTTCCATGTGTATGCCGATTGGGATCTGCCAGATGTCGGTACCAGTGCCGAGAGTTATTCCGGCACGCCACAATTTGGCAGTGGTTTCACGTGCGCGCGCCGCCTCCTGCGCCCACCATTGCCGGTTCTCGCCACTGAGCTTGAACATCCATTCGAAGTTGTCACGCGCCGGAAGAAACGGGGCCAGCTCCGCATCTTCATCGAGAAGCGTCGGATGCTCATTGAGCCGGACCGCAAAGCTAAAATATGTGACCGTGGGTACCACGCCGATACCGGCTGCCCGGAACAACTGGATCAAGTCGTCATACATATAGGTGTCGCCCCGCGGTTCGCAGGAGCCAATATGCTCTTTCGCATCCATGCCCGCAGCAACCAACGGCAGCAGGTGCGAGCAATGCCCCGTCGCTCGCATACCGCGGCGATGAGCCTCTTCGATCATGCGGGCATTGATGTCCCAGCGCCGGAACGTCCGCGTTTTAATGTGCTGCGCGCCGAAAGCTTCCGCCAGATCCACGGCTCGCTTGATGTGCTCTGGATCTGATTCAGGCTCGATACCTTGCCATTGCTCACTATCGAAGGAGTAATCGCTATAGAACTGAAAGCCGCCGTAACCGACTCGCGGGCCAGGTAGCACTCCGGCGGCTGTGTCGTCCGCATACGAGACCAGTGGCGCCATCGAAGATCCCTGGTCGCGCACAGTAGTCACGCCGAAATAAAGGAAACCTGGAAGCAGGTCGGGACGATAGGTGTGAGCATGCAGATCCATGAGACCGGGCATGACGATGCGGCCTTCGCCATCGATCACTCGGGCATTCCCCGCAGGAATGCTGCGCGACGCAGCGATCCTGACGATTCGTCCGCGCTCGATGAGAATGTCCCGAGCGGGCGTTATCGGTCCGCCCGTGCCGTCGATGATCCGAACGTTCCGGATCAACATCGGTTCCGCGACTGACGGCGTATAAGAGATGGGCCAACCCAAACTTCGCTCCTCACCTTTCGCTGAGCGCAAACGCAATCCTCCAGTGGAGACGAAGAGCAGCGCACCGTCGAGTGAAGCAGAGGCGTAGAGCACCGCGTCTTTTCCAATCGGCTGCGGATCGGCGAGCATCCCGGTGTGATCGAAAGCTGCTTGCCACAGCCGATCATGCCGCACAAAAACAATCGTGTTCTGCTGGGTCCACTGCAGAAAGATTGGTCCATCCGGGAAACGTTTCACTGTCTGCGGCGCGCCGGATAGCGGAACAAAAGTAGCTTGCTGGTTTGAAGCTGACACGCCCGAGACCAACAGCCCGTCCGACTCCGGACTCCATTGCGGCGGACTCGAAGATTCCTGATTTACCGATCCAAGGTTTTGCGTCTGCGTTGCATCCGTTACGTTGCTGGTCCGTGCGTCAACTACACGTAAAGTGGCTTCGTCCTGCTTCACGTATACGAACGCGAGATAGCGGCCGTCGGGAGAATATGCGGGATTCGTTTCACGACCCGGCAGCGCGGTTACTTGCCGCGTGACGCCGGTGGTCAGATTAGTCGCAAACAGATCCGCCTGCGCCGGCACCCCGGCGCTCCAAGCGACCTCCGCGGCATCCGGCGACCACGCAATTGAATTCGCATCGAACGGAACATTCGCAATCGCGCGTGAACTCCCGCCCACAGTAATCATCCAGAGCTTGCCTAGCATAAGCGCTGCGATTTTGTGCGAGTCCGGAGAGAGAGCTAAGCCCATGAAGCCTCTGGCCGGCGACTGGACACCGGGTTCAGGAAATCGAGCCGGCGGCAACGAACGCAGAGAACGTTTAATTGAAAGTTCAGCGCTGAATCGAATCTCTGTGGGTTGCCCTCCGGAAGCAGCGACCTTCCATAAGCGGCCGTCTGCCGAATACAACAACGCGTCGCCATCTCGATACCAACGGATGCGAGTGGCGGTGACGTCCTTATGATTAGTCACCATGATCGGAGACCCTTGTACGTTGCCATGGCCATCGAGCTCCTGCACCCACACCTGAGTTCGGGCATTTGAGTCCGGTGCAAAGTAAGCCATCCGGTGGCCATCGCTCGTAGAGGTAGGAGCTTTCGCTTGCACGGACTCTGCAGTGACAGGTTTCGCAACGCCTCCGGTAGAATCGACTATCCAAATCCGACCGCCACTCTGTCCGCCCGGTTTCATTCGCGATACCAACGCGATCTGTCGGCTTCCTTGCACCCAGGCAGGGTCGCTTAGTTGTGCATTCGGAATGCCCGTGACGGAAAGCTCATGCACATTGCCGGAGGCTACATCAAGCAACATGATGGCGGTGCGCCACCTGCTTCCGTTCGCATCGGGCGGCACTGCGTGTACGAACGCGACGTGACGACCATCCGGCGACCACGCAGCCGATCCATCGAACCCATCCGGATTGGGCAGTTGTGTTAGTTGGCGCGGTGGACCAGCATCAAGACTTAGCAGCCACAGGCCTGTGCGTCCGCCGCGCTCACCACGAAACAACACTGAGCGTCCATCAGGCGCAAAAGAAGGATCCAGGTCTTCGGCCGCATCGCGTACTGCGTCGGTGATGGGACGTGCTCTGCCGCCTTGCGCTGGAAGCAGCCAGAGTTGACCGAGCAAGTCGAACACGATGGACCGCCCGTCCTGAGAAAGATCAAAGCCGAGTTCAGTACCTTCACTCGTGCGTACGACGATGGTCTTGAGTGAGGGTTGCTTAACTGTTTGAGCGACCAACTGCGAGGCATATATGAAGGCCAGCAGTGAGAACAGGCGAGCGAATCGCGAATGAGGGAACATAGTTGTCAGCTTTGGATCCTCGTGCGCAGAGATGTGGTGATTTCGGTGCGGAAGGTACGAGCATCCGTAAGAAAAGTAAAGGTGAAGTCGCTACAATCAAACTGAACACTTTGACCTTGTAAATTTTTCTAAGACTACTAGAGGTTTCTACTGCCCTTCTCGCGTTTATCACTGACGTGAGGATTATGAGAACTCATACAAAAGATCTTTGGCTTCATCTATTCGACTGAATACCGCCAGAGATTCGGTCCGACATAACCAGTGGCTATAAAAACTGGCCGCGGCTTCACTAAATCGCGTTGCTTTGGGCCATGAGAATACTTCCCACTCACCGCCCTCAGCTGAAAGGCATTCTCGAACCGTTGGGACGTTTGATACTGAACCATTTCGGAGGTTTGAAAAGTGATTCCGGCGGTCAGAAAGGCTAGCCTTTCGGATAGTTTGTGTCGCAAATCCGTCACACTTTTGCTGTCGACCGGTGGCACCAAAAACTTCGGCTTGCTCTTTCTACGTGACTTAGCGGTGCGCGTCGAATTTCGAAATGGATGGCACGCTGATTCCCTTACTCTTGTAGAGTTTCGACCACCGGATGCCCAGAACCACTCCGGTCAGTCCTTAAAAGTGGCTCAACGTCTCCTCGCCAGAGCAATGATTCGCTTGAGCCTTTCAACCAAGGTGACAAAATAGTAGACCTTGCCAGTTAGTCAAAGTGTCCTGGCAAAATCCAAAGGTGAAAGACAATGCAGGCATTACGGCATTCAAACTCACAATCCATGCCAGCATCGGTCCAAACGATTGATGTGCCGGATGACGGGCGAAACCTCTACAGCATTTTGGAGCAGGAGGTCGAACTTGGAGTGCAGTCGCTAACCCGCGGCAGCGCCGACATGGCAGTGACGTTCTTCCAAAGCGCGCTGCAAAAAATGACTGTGGACCAGCCGCTTTACGATCACCTGGTTCACGATCTGCTCCTAAGTTACAAGCTGCTGATTCAGCAACTACTGGAAAACCACGACACCTCAACTGCAGTGGATTTTGTTAATGCGTCCTTGAGTCTGGAGATCAGCGGCCGGATGAGTGAGGATGCAATGTTCCTGCGCAGATTCGCGGGTGTATTCCAAAACCTGGCCGTCATTTTGTTTCAAAGCGGTCTGTACGAAGCAAGTCTAATGTGCTGTCGCAAAGCGATCTCCGTTTATGCGAGTCCCGGCGCTTATGTGAATTTTACAAACGCCCTGGCAGCCACCGGGGGACGGGCCCGGCTTTCAGATTTTACGACCGAGCTAACACCGGGACAGCTGGGACGGCACTTATTCATCGCTTGCGTACCAAAAAGCGCGTCTACCTTCCTGAAAAATCTTCTCCTCAGACTGACTGGGTATCGCGATCTGTTTGCAGTTTATGCAGCGGGCCAAACCGAACATGAGATCTACCTTCCCACACTGTGCGAGAACGCTGATTCAAATACGGTGACACAGCAGCACTGCCGGGCCTCGGATGCAAACGTTCACCTGATGCAGGCCTTTGGCATCCGGCCGGTGGTGCTGGTGCGCAATATCTTTGATTCAGTAATGAGCCTGCTGGATTTCTATAACGGCGGAGCATTTAAGACCTCGTATTTCCGAGCTGACTGGCCCAGGTTAGACGAAGAAACAAAAATCGACCTGCTGATTGAGAATGTAATTCCCTGGTATTTCCAGTTCGTCGGTTCGTGGGACCTTGCAGAAAAGCAGCAGCGCCTGGAAGTGCATTGGCTGAGTTACGAAGAGTTTATCGCTGACAAGTGTTCAGCTGTTTTGAAGATCCTGGGCTTTTATGGGCTCGGAGCATCGCGAGGAGGGGTGGAGCAATGTCTTCGGGAAGTCGAATCCAATGGCAGAAAGAACCGCTTCAACAAGGGAGTGGCGGGGCGGGGGAGATCGGGTCTGACCGATCGGCAAAAGGACCAAGTCCGGCGACTGGCTAGGTATTTTCCGTCGACCGATTTCGGTCGCATAGGTTTGTAGTTGGAGGTGAAAGACAATGAGAGAAGAAATAGCGAACCGAACTAGCAGCGCGCTGGTTTCCGACCAGGAACTCGTAAGCACCAGACCAAAGCAGTCGCGGAATCGATTTGGATACTATTCGATGATTGCAGCGGTCCCGGCCATGGTTGTCTCGAATATTCCCGAGGCACTCCCACTCCCGGACGGTCCGACCAAGATAGAACCGAGCGTCGCCGAACAGAACAGAAGACTGCCCCGAAAGCAAAGGCCCATCGCTAGTCCTCCGGCACTATTGAAACGACAAAGTGCGTTTCGACTACCACATCAAAGAGACAGCTTCAGCATACTGGCTGCGCTCAGTGGAAACGACGACTGTCCGGGCCGCATCATTCCAGGAGGAACCTACACGGCTGCGGCACCCTATACAGATGCTGGAAATACGACCAGTGCAAACAACACAATTAACTCTTTTTACGGGTACTACTATGTCTACGAAGCTTCAGGCCCAGATCATATCTACACCTTCACGGCGACAGGGCTCGGGTCAAATCCCCAGATAAAAGTCTCTGCAACCTCGAACACTTACCGCCCCATGATTTACATCGTAATCGATGGTCAGTCCAGTGGATCGTGTCCTGCGGGCACGGGAAATTTCTCGTCAAACGTATTGTGGTGGTTTACCAGGTGGTCAGATGATAATGGGGTTGCAACACTGAACAGCCAGACAATGCAGTATCTACCTTTGAATGTTCCTCTTCACCTCTTTGTTGACGGGGTGCATAACGATGCTCAGGGTTCTGGTCCTTACACAGTCCAAATGCAAGACGTTACAATTGCATCATCATCACAGGCGTGTGCCACCGCAAATCCAATCGACTGTCCTGACTTCTTCATCCGTCAGCAATTTCTTGATTTTCTTGGGCGCGAGCCGGACTCGAATGGTTTTGCAAACTGGATGGCAACGCTCACCGGTTGCCCGAGTGATGGATTTGGTGAATTCGACAATCCATACTGCGATCGCGTGCACGTCTCGGCGGGCTTCGTGCAGTCGAATGAGTTTCAAGGACGAGGGTATTGGCTGTTGAGATTCGGTTACGTTGGTATCAACCGTTCAATCGGTGCGGTTCGTTCGTCGGCGACTTACGCGGAGTTCACTCCTGCATTGGCCCAGGTTGGCGGATCGAACTCACCTGCTCAGGAAGAAGTTGCAAAAGTCGCTTACGCAAACGCGTTTGTGCAACGTTCGGATTTTCTGACGCTCTTTCCCATGACGATGACGGCTTCGCAATACGTCAACGCGCTGGAGAGCAACGCGCAGGTGACGTTGCCAAATAAGCAAACGCTGATTGATGCATTACAGGGCGGCACCATGAGCCGAGCCGACGTGCTGCGGAATGTGGTTGAAAGTCAGGTGGTGTTCGACAAGTACATCGTTCCTGCGTTTGTGACGATGGAATACTTTGGCTATCTGCGTCGCGATCCGGATCTGATCGGATATCAAAACTGGGTGAACACCTTGACAGCGGATCCGAATAATTATCGCCACATGATCTTTGGCTTCATCTACTCGACTGAATACCGCCAGAGATTCGGTCTGCCCTAATCAGTGGCTATCAAAAAACTGGCCGGGCTTCACCGATAAACACGGATCCCAATCCATGATCCGTGTTTATGTTTTTCAGTGTGGAGTAGTGTAAATGTAAGCCAGCACTGCTTTCGAATCTCCTCTTCGGTTCGATTTCACCGTTAACTCCAGTCCTATCCCCTTAACTCCCTAGACAATCTAAGTAGTCCATGCTATCGTGAAGCCCTAGAACATCTAGGAGGTACGCGCGGTGAGTAAATCAAAAGCGGGCTTACTTCAGGGAACGCTGGACATGCTGATTCTGAAAGCGCTTTCGCTTGGCGCTTTGCATGGCTACGGAATCGGTCAACGAATTGCACAAATCTCCGACGACGCGCTGAAGATCGAGGAGGGTTCGCTGTATCCGGGACTTTACCGGCTTGAACGGCGCGGGTGGATCGAATCGGAATGGGACCTCTCAGACAACAATCAGCGCGCGAAGTTCTACAAGTTGACGCGGTCGGGTCGTAAACAATTAATTCTCGAGGAGGAGAATTGGGAGCGACTAGCAGGCGCAACCATGAAGGCCCTGCGCGCGAGCTGAGGAGGATGAGTGATGTCCTGGATCAAAGCCACACTAAGTTTCATTAACGCGCGCCGGCATCCCGATGAAGTTACCCGTGAAGTTGAGACAGAATTGAGGTTCCATATTGAAATGCGGACCAGAGCAAACATCGAGGCTGGAATGAAGGCGGATGACGCAAAGATTGCGGCAGTGCAAAGTTTCGGGGACTTCGAGCGAGTCAAGAACAGCTGCTGTGAACTCCGGCGAGGCTTTCCCTTCGATTCCTTACCTTTGAAAATGGTGTTGCACATTAGCATCGCTGTTATAGCTGGCCTCGCCGCGTTGTGGGCGGTCAACGTGCCACATCACAACTTCACTGGTGTCATGCGCCAGTTAATCGCCATTGCTGTTTTGGCTTACCTATTCATCGTCGTTCGCCGCGCCAAGTTACAACGGAGCTCCGACCGCGAATGTGTGAGCGGCGCGCTCGCCGCCCCAAGCGAGAGGTTCAGCGTCAATCGGAGTTTGACGAGTGATATATCGGCCTCCGCAAAAATCACGGCTTATGATGAACAGGGGCGCACACCGGTTGAGCGAATGTTCAAGGCTTGATTGATTCGATGACTGGCTCTTGAACAAACCCATACCCGAAAAAAAAGACAGCACCATCGCTAACTAGCTACTGAAAGGGGCCGACTATGCGAGTTCGTTATGCATCTCGGATCGTTACACGTGTGTTTATGCTCTTTGTTATGACTGCGAGTCTAACAACAAATGTACGCGTATCTGCAACATTGCGCGCCTTAGATCAGGAGAAAACCGGAACGCTCAACGACCAGCTATCGAGTCCGCGTTTGCTTGCCCTACGGGATCGGCTTGCTTCAGGTGATCGGAGTGCGCTTGATAAGTTCTGGAAGGAAATTAGCGAACGGGGCGCCCCGATAATTGAGCCTGTTGCAGGGAGCGACGACATGCTCATCACGATGCTTTGGCGAGGCGGGGAAGAGACGAGGAATGTTTTCGTCTTTCGCTTAGGGGACGTCAGTAAGTCGATGGCGCGGTTGCTCGACACTGACTTGTGGTACAAAACCTTTCGGCTTCAGAAGGGCGCGCGCTTTATCTATCAATTCGCGACGAACCTTCCCGACCCGAAAGAGTGGCGAGGTGTCACGCAGTTTGCGGGTGCAGTCCGGAACGACCCGCTCAATCCCCTCCAGTTCACCGAGCGTTGGAACGAGTTCAACCCTTATGAAGTGAATTCCTTCTCGGCGGTGGAACTGCCCTCCGCCGAGCCGCAAATCTGGAACGTCGCGCGATCCACGATCCCTGCAGGACGTGTGCAGCGCGAAAAATTCACGAGCAAACTCCTCGGCAACGAACGGCCAATTTGGATTTACACTCCGCACGGCTACGTTGCCGGTAAGAAGTCTTACGGTTTGCTGGTACTTTCAGACGGCGGTCTTAACGTGAACACGGCGCGGGTTGCAACTACTCTCGATAACTTGATCGCCGCGGGTTTGATCCCTCCGCTGGTCGCCGTGATGGTGGAGAACCCTCATCGCTTCCGCGAGTTGGCATGCAATTCAGAATACGCGGACTTCCTGGCCCAGGAAATTGTTCCGTGGGCACGCGCTAACTACCACGCGACCGACCGTCCTGAGCAGACAATCATCGGCGGGACGAGCTTGGGCGGACTGCAGGCGGTCTGCGTAGGGCTTAAGCACTCGGAGGTTTTCGGCAACGTGCTTTCCCAGTCGGGTGATTTTAAGTGGAAGCCCGATGGCGAAAAGGAGTGGGAGTGGCTGAAACGCCAGTTCGCCGCCAGCCCACGTCTGCCTTTGCGCTTCTCATTCGAGGCCGGACTGTTGGAAGGGACGTGGTGGTGGCGCGATCTCATGCTACAGCAACCCAATGCGCCCCCTGCTAATTTGATAGATCCGACATTTCTCGCGACTAACCGTAATTTGAGAGACACCCTCCAGAGCAAAGGATACTCGGTCCATTACACAGAATTTAATGGGAACCACGGACTGTTCAATTGGCGTGGAACGCTGGCGAGTCACCTGATAGCACTCGTCGGTATCAAACCTGAGCCGAAGATATCTACGGGGAAGATACCCTCGAGCGCACGCTCAATGCCACGAAAAGCGCTCGCCACTGCTGAAGTAAAAGTGCCCGCCGCTCTGTTGAAAAGTTACGTGGGCAGATATCAACTGGACCCGCAGTTCACGCACGATTTTGTGATCTATGTAAGTGTTAAGAATGATTCTCTTTGGGTCAAGCCTTCGAATCTGACGGCGCGCCGGGTCATAGCGGAATCGGAGTCGAGGTTCTCCGACAGCGAGATCCCAGATATCCGTCTCACTTTCATCAAGGATGAAAAAGGCAACGTCACTGGTCTAACTCTTCATAGCGATCTGGGAGATATTCCAGTGAAGAAGATGCCGCCTCCAGTACCGAGTGTCGGCAATACAACTTTTAAGTTGGCGGGGCACACGGACGCTGAGGCCGTCGCTATTTACGGATCGTTCAACAACTGGATCCAGACTAAGGACTACTGCGCGAAAGAAGCTGATGGATGGGTCTGTAGACTTGATTTGGCGCCCGGCAAGTATACTTACAGGTTCCTTATAGACGGTGTAGCGCTAATCGATCCGAACAACTCCGCCACCGAAGATGACGCACAGGGACATATTGATTCAGTAATCATCATCAATCCAAAATAAGGGTGGAAGCTTCGAACGTCGCAAGCCTAACGCTCACTCGACATCTCGCAGGGATTTGAACCCCGAACCAACTGATTATTAGACTTAACTGCAACTCGTATTAGTCCTCACGAATCAACGGGCAGCTAAGGAGTACAGATCCGACCGTGGTAATCGACGGACACCTCCCCGGTTTCAGAGCTAAACGTGCCGTGATCCTCGATGAACCCAGATGCGTTCTCATAACTTCCAGTTCCACCGGTAACGAGTGCATGATTGTTCACGCCGTACAATGGCGGATCAATTGGCGATAGCACAATGTCGTCTGAAGTGGTGAATGTGTCGCCTTCATTAGTCGTGTAGGTATGTACCAGTTGTAACTTCTGTGCTCCGTTGCCTTCTAGTTCTGAACCAGTCGCGCAGGCCAAGAAGTTTCCGAGGATATTGCCCTCACTATCTGTAAATGGTCCAAATTCGGTGAGAGCACCGCCACAAAGCGGCGATGGTCCTATAACCTGTCCTTCTATGTGGCCATTGATCCCTTGACAGTTGTTCGATCGCGCGCGGGTCATGGGCGTAGTTAGAAGTAGTCCCATTAACACAAGCGCGCCGACTAATCTGTAGTAGCTTCTCTTCATCTCTGTTCACCTTTCATTTATTAAGTATTCAAATTGTTCATGTTTGCGACCAGTGTCTTGACGCAGACAAAGAGCTCTCCTCTGGCGGTCTCAATGAAGTGAATCTCTCCCTCTTCCAGCCTGCGATAGATCACGCGAGTGCTAACTCCAGTAAGGGCTGCGGCTTCATCGGGTGTAATCATGCCGCTGCTCTCAGTGCACTTGGAGCAGTTCTTTTGCTCAGAGACAGCGGGTCTGTTGATGATGAAGACCAGCGGTCTTTCGACGTTGCCTTTCATCTCTCATACCGTTTCTTTCGGGCCGTCTTCATCCCTTTTTGTTGCTGAATTCACGGTTTCAAATCTAAGATCAGGCTGAGACAATAGCCCGGTGCCGGTCGCAAGTCCTTAACTAGTTATTGATTATTTATTAGCAGGTACGTCCTACTCTCATGAGTCACGAGCCAAGGCTGGCCTACGAATTCGGTCCCTTTTATTTGGATCTGGAAGAGCGTGTTCTCTTCCTTAACGGAAAGCCTGTATCACTCAAACCAAAGGTGTACGAAACGCTATTAGCGCTCGTGCGTAACAGCGGGCACGTGATCGATAAAGAGAAGCTTATGCAGGAGGTGTGGCCCAACACCTGTGTCGAGGAGAACAATTTAACGGGCAACATCTTTGCTCTGCGAAAGGCTTTCGACAATTACAACTTTATTGAGACGGTGCCACGTCGAGGCTATCGTTTTATCGCGGAGGTCCGGCAGGTCCAGGTGCAAGCGACGAAGGTTGCGGGTCAGGAAGTTGTGATTAAAGAGGCGCTTCCACACAAACGACTGATCAATTCTCTAGCTGTTCTCCCTTTCATTAATGCCAGCGGTGATCCGAATGCGGAATACCTGAGTGATGGGATTACTGAAACCATCATCAACAATCTTTCACAACTGCGACATCTAAAAGTAATGTCCAGCAGCAGTGTCGCTCGTTACAAAACCAGAACACTTGATACGCAGAAGATCGGTTCCGAGCTTGATGTCAGAGCAGTGCTCGTCGGCCGGGTCTTACAACTCGAGAATAAGTTAATCATCCGCACCGAGTTGGTGGACACCGCAGACGGTGCGCAGCTTTGGGGTACGCAGTTCGATAAAACAACCAGAGACATCCTGGAGATCCAGGAAGAGATTGCCAGGGAAATATCCGAGGTCTTGGGGTCGAGACTAAGCAGCGCAGAACAAAAGCTCCTAAGCCGTCGATACACCGAAAATATCGAGGCGTATCACACGTACTTGCGCGGAAGGTATTACTGGAATAAACGCACTTCAGCAGATTTGCAACGTGCTCTTGGATATTTTTGGCAGGCCGTCGATGCAGACCCTACCTATGCACTCGCATACGCGGGCATCGCGGATTGCTATAACTGGCTCGGATATTTTTTTGGGCGCATGCCTCCGCAGGAAGCGAAGCCCAAGGCGAAAACGGCAGCTCTCAAAGCACTGGAAATTGATGACTCTCTCGCTGAAGCTTATGCATCGTTAGCCTTCGTCACGTGCGTCTTTGAGTGGCAATGGAACGAGGCGCAGAATTATTTCAAGAAGGCCATTGAACTGAACCCTCGCTATGCACCGGTGCGCCATGTTTATAGTGTTTATTTGGCGACAGTGTGGGGACAGTTCGATCACGCCCTCGCCCAGGTGAACAAAGGGTTGGAGCTTGATCCCCTCTCGCTCCCGATCAATCACATGGTCGCTCACTTACTGCTGTTGGCCAGGCGGCCGGATGAAGCTATTGCCCAGTTTCGAAAGACGCTTGAAATAGATCCACATTACACGCTGGCGCACCAGAACATGGGTTATGCGTTTGAATACAAACAGATGTATCCGGAGGCCGTTGAAGAGTTCTTACGAGGACATCCATCCGGCAATACCCACGCCGAAGACATGAAGGCGCTAGAAGGCGCATTTAGAGTTTCAGGTTGGAGAGGCTATTTGCGAATGCAGCTCGATCTGTCGCTTGCTCGTTGGAAAAATGAGGGGCAATGGCACGGACATTCTTATAGCATTGCCCGAAATTATGCTCGTTTGGAAGATATGAACAATGCCTTTCTATGGTTGGAAACGGCATACAAAGCGCATTCGGGACTATTGATTTGGACACCAATTGAACTTCACTTCGATAATCTACGCGCAGACAGCCGTTACAAGGATCTGCTAGGGCGCCTTGGACTACCTCTTACCACGCGTGATTGAACATGGCGTACCCCGTTTCTTTAATTCCATCGAAGAGAGGATAGCGATGAAACCAGTTCCACGGATGCTCGCAGTTACCACCATTTTATTCAGCCTTCTGTGGTTTAGTTGCTCGATGGCCGAGGCGCAGCATAGGCCGCCGAACATCCTTGTCATCGTCACCGACGACATGGGATATGGGGACATTGGCATCCACGGCAGCAAAGACATCCCTACGCCAAACATCGATGCGTTGGCCAAGGCTGGAATCCGCTTTACCGACGCGTATGTCAGCGGCCCATACTGCAGTCCCACTAGAGCAGGGCTGTTAACGGGTCGTTATCCCCAGCGGTTCGGCCATGAGTTCAACCTTGATATGTCTCTAGACTATAGTGATTTCGGTCTACCTCTCACGGAAACCACTATGGCAGATCGTTTTAAGGCTGCTGGTTACCGAACGGCGCTGGTTGGCAAATGGCATCTTGGATTCGGTGACAAATTTCATCCATTGTCGCGCGGCTTCGATGAGTTCTTCGGATTCCTCGGCCCTTCGCATTCATACCTTGACCCCGGGACTGCGAGTCGCAATCCTCTCCTTGACGGCAGAAACGTCGTCGGGCAAACGCCGTATCTAACTGACGCGTTGAGCGACCGTGCCGTTGACTTCATCAAGCGAGAGAAGTCGCAGCCTTTCTTCCTCTACCTGGCGTTCAACGCCGTGCACACGCCGATGGAAGCGACCGACAAATACCTGGCGCGATTCGGTCACATTGAGAACAGGCAACGACGCACCTATGCTGCGATGCTATCGGCGATGGACGATGGCATCGGAAAAACGCTTGCGGCGCTGCGGGCGGAAGGGCTCGAAGAGAATACGCTGATTGTCTTCTTCAATGACAACGGCGGGCCGACCATGGCAGGGACCACGATCAATGGCTCAAGCAATGCGCCGCTCCGAGGCTCGAAACGTCAGACTTGGGAAGGCGGTATCCGAGTCGCGTTCATCATTCGTTGGAAAGGGCATCTCGGCGAGGGCAAGATTGACGCGCGCCCAATCATTCAACTCGATATCCTGCCCACAGCGCTAGCAGCAGCTGGTGTGCAATCGCAATCGCGATTCGATGGCGTTAATCTGCTTCCATTTCTCACCGGCAAAAAATCGGGCCGACCGCATGAAACTCTGTATTGGCGTCTCGGCGAGCACATGGCAATCCGCAAAGGCGACTGGAAGCTGGTGAAGACGACGGAGGGTCCGTTGAAAGAGGCCAATCCTTACACATTTAACGACCTATCGAGTGCGGAACTCTACAATCTCGCAGAAGATATCGGAGAAACAAAGGATCTTGCGGCGGCATATCCGGAGAAAGTCAGGGAATTGGCGGCCGACTGGCACCGATGGAACAAGAAACTTGCGAAACCGCTGTGGCCTCCTGGCTGAACGTGTCGAACCCATCTGCTTAGGCGGTTGATAGACGCATTTAGCCGCGCCATCGTGAGCTTTGAATGGAATGAAGAAGAACCCGTGAGGCGTAAACTCTCAACTTTACTCTTGCCCCGATAGAGATAAGACTCAAACCGCGGAAAGCGGCTCAATAGTGGGGAAGGTTTAGGAAAAACGAGGAATATCAAGACAATCCGATGCGACGTATCAGGTCTGCATATCGCGCATCCGAGCGGACACTGTCGAAAAGCGGATC
>DASYPT010000009.1:0-32229 GCA_036006355.1 Pyrinomonadaceae bacterium
TCGTGACGCAACCAACCAAGCATCACATATTCAGCGTTTAAAAACTGAGGGCTTAGTTGGTTGCGTCACGACAAGCTAAAGCATATCGGACATTGCTACTCTGCCGGCCTCAACCGGAACTCCTCATGCAAATCCGTCACATACCTCTCCCATTGCCTCTTGAAGACATCCATGTTGGGATTGCCGAGAATGCTGGCCAAAGTTTTATAACCGGTAGGATCGTTTACCTGTTGTGCATGAAACTGTCGATAGAACTTGATGAGTAGTCCTCGGTCCTGAAGGTAATAACAGAGATAACGTGCCTGTGCGTAATTAACTCCTCGCCCGTCTGAATAAAAATCACCTGAATCCAGGGAAGTCAATGTCTTGAACGAGGGAACGGTCCCGGCCTTAATCGCCTGCTGCAGTCCGGGTAGACGCCAGTTTACAAAACCGTGAATGTGTCCGTCCTGTTCGCCGCACGCTTCGTACAGAGAGCCGAGGCCTTCATTGAGCCACGGCGGACAGCTGGGAAAATTTGCCTCGACGAAGGGATGCACAAGCTCATGAACGAGCGTCCCGCCGCCAGTGGCAATGTTCATGATTAGGGCTTTGTGGCCGCGCGAGTAATAGCCATACGGAGTTGATGGTTTGTCGTTGAATATCGACTCCGTGTACTTTTCGTAAGAATGCGCATCCTTAAACAACCAGATGTCCAAAATCTCTTCGGGATCTTTTGGGAAGAAATCCCGTTTGAGCTTTTCCACAGCCCACTTGATTGTCTCCTCGGCGTGTTGCGCAACCACGTCCGGCGGCTCATCCCCAATGACGACGAATGGTGGCTGAACGACAATTGAGAACTCTGAACTCGGTACTCGCTTCTTAAGTTCCTTGATGTGCTGGTCGAAGTCTGATTTGGAAAACGTCGCAGCACTAAAAGACTCCGGGAAAGAGACGCTCACGGCGATCTCAGCCGGACGCGGTCGAACGACGATCGATTTAACACTACCTCGGTTCGAGTGGCAGCCGATCGCAAGGAGTAACAAGAATGTGAGTAGAGTTGCGATTCGCATTTCGCGCCTACCGTCAGCGTGCGATTAGGTAGCCAAGATAGTAGAACGTCTCTCGCGCGAGTTCTGACATTTGCGTTCTCCAGCCAACATATCTGGTTGTTGGAGTCGGTGATGGATAAGCAATTAGACCGACGTCTCTCGCCATTGTCATTGCACGTTTCATGTGCATGGGATCGCTTACGATCAGGACTGTCTTAAGACTATTTGCATCGGCAAGCTGCTTGGCATTGACGATATTCTCAAAGGTCGTATGCGACTTCTGTTCGACTAAGATGTCCTGGATAGGGATCCCGTTGGCCTGGGCGTAGCTGCTGGCAGCGGCCGCTTCGGTCGGCTCATTTGAATTTCCCTGGCCACCCGTGAAGATGAGTTTTCGCACCTTGCCCTTCCGATAAAGATCCACCGCGTGATTTATGCGTTCACGAAAAACCGGCGAGACATTCTGACTCCAAACTGCCGCGCCGAGCACTACCGCTGCATCGGCCTGCTTATCAACTGCAACACTGCTGTACCTGTAGATTCTGGCGGCGGTGACTGTGAGTACGACTACCGTGAGGGCGATAATTGCGAGGACAATTTTGCCAAACCTGCGCATACGACCGTTATGATAACAGCATCGCATGAGGGCAGTGTGGGCCGCTAAGAGGACCTATATGACCTATCGGACCTACAGATCACGGACTACTGACCACTGACCCCCTGACGACCCCGCGCGTTTTCCGTTACAATCTTTTTCCCGACAATTAATCTTGGCCGACGTATCCTTACATCTTCTGACTCAACTCCTCGATGCCGCTGTGGAAGGCATCTTTGCGTTTGACCGAAACAGCCGCTTCACCGTTTGGAATAAGGGCATGGAGGAGATCACCGGACTGCGGCGTACAAATGTCATCGGACGCAATGCACTCGAGTTGTTCCCTTCGTTGATAAAAACAGGAGAAGACTCTTTCTTCCATGGTGCGTTAACAGGTGAAAGAGCAATCTGCGGACGAAGTTCGCTCTCCAGCGTCGCATCAGCCCAAAGTGAGACTCATTATTATCCTTTGGTTGATAAAGACGACGAGATAGTTGGCGGCATGGGCATTGTCCGTCCTGCGAGTTGTAAACATGCGGACCTGGAAACTGGAAGCGCATATCAAAGGCTTACTTCTCATCTCGAAAATTCACCACTGGCGGTTGTCGAATGGGATAGCGATTTTCGCGTCTCGCGCTGGTCGGAATCAGCCGAGGCGCTGTTTGGTTGGAAGGCTGAAGAAGTTCTCGGGAAGCATGTTGATGAGTGGAAATTTGTTTTTCCGGAAGATTTGAATGCCGTCGAATCGGTGACTTTTCGCCAGCGTCAGGGCGTCGAAGTTCAAGGGGTTCTCTCGAATCGCAACTACCGCAAAGACGGATCAGTCATACATTGCGAATGGTACAACTCCGTACTTCATGACGATTTCGGCAAACTCGTTTCGGTGCTCTCGCTTGTACTCAATGTCACGCCTCGTAAGGCGGCAGAAGAAGAACGCGCAGCATTGTTGGTTCGTGAACGAGATGCGAGAAGACATGCGGAAGAGGCCGATCGTTTGAAGGATGAGTTTTTAGCCACGCTCTCGCACGAACTCAGAACTCCACTGACGTCCATTCTGGGTTGGGCGTCGATGATTCGGAACGGCGAAGTGGAAGGGCCAAGTGCTGAGAGGGCAATTGAAACAATCGAGCGAAACGCACGTTCACAAGCCCGGTTGATAGATGACTTGCTTGATGTCTCCCGAATCATCACCGGCAATCTTCGACTCGAACTGAATCCATTGAATCTTGTGCCGATCGTCGAAGCCGCACTTGACGCGTTGCGGCCTACAGCGGATGCAAAAGGCCTCGAACTAAGAACGGAATTTTCTTCTGCATGTCTAGTGCGGGGAGACGCCAACCGGCTGCGTCAGGTTATCTGGAATCTGCTTTCAAACGCGATCAAGTTTACCCCGCGTGGTGGTGGTGTGCAGATACTTCTCGAGTGCGTTGAAGGGATTGTGCGGCTGAAAGTGAGTGACACCGGTGAAGGTATTTCAGCTGAGTTTCTTCCATACGTGTTTGATAGATTCCGGCAAGCTGAAGGTTCGATTTCACGCCGACAAGGCGGACTTGGATTGGGACTCGCGGTCGTCAGGCACCTTGTCGAGTTACATGGTGGAAATGTGAGCGCGGAAAGCAGCGGCGTAGGATCCGGTTCGACGTTTACTGTGGATCTGCCCATGGCTCAGGAACGGCGCGATCCAGCTCGAGCCGAGGAAAGGCGAAAAGAGGTAGAACGTCGCAGGAGTTTGAAGGGGCACAAAGTTAGATTGGATGGCGTTCACGTACTCGTTGTTGAAGACGACGCGGATTCCAGAAAATTACTTGGGACGATGCTCAAGCAACACGGTGCACAGGTGAGTTCGGCAGCCTCCGCCAAAGATGCCTTTAGTTTGTTCTGCGAGAAGTTGCCGGATGTCGTTATTAGCGACATCGGAATGCCGGGCGAAGATGGCTACGATTTAATCCAGAAGATACGGGCACTGTCCGAAAAAGCGGGAGGGCTCACGCCGGCAATTGCTTTAACTGGTTATGCCACTCGGAAAGATCGCGAACGATCACTTGCCTCAGGTTACCAACAGCATATTGCAAAACCAATCGAACAAAGTCAGTTGGTCTCTGCGATTTCTTCTTTAGTGAAAAAGTGAGACACCACCGGCTAAAGCCTGGTGGTGTCCCAGAGGCTTCAGGGGAGTTCTTGGCGTAGCTGTGAAGTTGAAGAACCACCGGCTAAAGCCTGCTGGTGTCCCGAGGTGTGCAAGTGCCGTTTCTAGCTACGAAGTTGAAGGACCACCGGCTAAAGCCTGGTGGTGTAAGCGCATTTCTCAATCCCGGATTCACACAGTATTATCCATGCGCTCCCAATCATCTTAAGCGGTTCAAAAAATATGAGACATAGAATTCTACTAATCCCAATCCTTCTCCTTCTCCTTGTCCCTGCACTTGCTCAACAGGATCCTTCCTTACTAACGCTGGATTCGATCTTTACATATCGCACGCGTTCGCTAGGGCCGGTGCAGTGGCAAAGTGATGGTTCTGGTTATCTCGCGCTCGAACCTTCACCAACAAAGAAGGATGCCGTTGACATAGTTCGTTACGACGCGCTTACCGGCGATCGAACCATTAAGGTTGCCGCAGAAAAACTCACTCCAACTGGAGGCGTACCGCTGGGAATTGATGAATTCTATTTCACCTCCGACGAACAAAAGGTCCTCATCTTTACAAACACCGCGCGCGTTTGGCGGAGTAACACCCGCGGCGATTATTGGGTGTTGGATTTAAAAACAGGATCACTCCACAAACTTGGTGGGAAAGACGCGCCGCCTTCGAGTCTGATGTTTGCGAAGTTCTCACCTGATGGAACTCGAGTTGGTTATGTTCGAGATAACAATATCTTCATCGAAGATCTCAACGCAAACTCGAAGATAAATCAGATCACAACCGATGGTAATCGCTACACCATCAACGGCACATTCGACTGGGTCTACGAAGAAGAGTTGTTTTGTCGAGACGGCTTTCGCTGGAGTCCAGATAGCAAACAGATTGCGTATTGGCAGCTGAACTCTGAAGGTGTGAAAGAGATGAAGCTGATCAACGATACGGCAGCCCTCTATCCGATTATTACCTCGTTCCCATATCCGAAAGCCGGAGAAACAAATTCGGCAGCTCGCCTCGGAGTGATCTCAGCGGAAGGCGGTCCAACTCGGTGGTTTGATATCGCAGGTGATCCTCGAAATAACTACTTGCCTCGTATGGAATGGGCTGCGAACTCGGATGAAGTTGTAATCCAACAGTTGAATCGCTTGCAGAATACCAACATAGTCATGCTCGGTGATGCGCGAACCGGCAAAGTGCGTCCAGTGCTGACGGAAAAAGATGACACATGGGTTGATGTCGCGTGGGGCGATATCGATTGGGACAAAACCGGGTTGGGCCGCGGCGATGTTGAATGGATTGATAATGGCAAGCGTTTCCTGTGGACAAGTGAACGTGACGGCTGGCGACACATCTATTCCGTCTCGCGTGATGGTCGTGATGTCAAAGTGGTCACCCCAGGAAACTTCGATGTGATCAGCGTCGAACAAGTCGATGCGCGAAACGGCTTCATCTACTTCATCGCTTCTCCCGATAACGCAACACAACGATATCTATACCGGGTTCGTATTGACGGTTCAGGCAAAGAAGAGCGGCTGACGCCGCAGACAAATCCGGGCACCAATGGTTACAACATCTCACCTCGTGGAGATGTGGCGATTCATTCTTACTCAACTTTCAATCATGTCAGCGTTACAGATGTCGTGCGGTTGCCGCAGCATGCGCTGGTTCGCACACTAATTGATAATCACGAGGTTCAGGATCGCCTGGCGAAGTTGAAACCAAGCGCAACCGAGTTCTTCAAAGTCGACATAGGTGAGGGCGTGCAGCTGGACGGCTGGATGATCAAGCCGCGAGACTTCGATAGTCAAAAGCGCTACCCGGTTTTGTTTTATGTTTATGGTGAACCGTGGGGACAAACCGTTCTGGATAACTGGGGAGGGCTCACTCGCATATGGCATCAGATGCTGGCACAACAAGGCTACATCATCATGAGTGTTGATAATCGCGGAACTCCAGCTCCGAAAGGTCGCGCGTGGCGCAAGATCATTTACCGCAAAATGGGAATCGTAAATTCAGGTGATCAAGCGGCCGCCGCCAGGGTGATTGCGAAATGGCCGTTCGTCGATTCCACGCGCATCGGAATTTGGGGATGGAGTGGTGGAGGGTCGTCAACTTTGAATGCAATGTTTCGTTATCCCGATATCTACTCGGTCGGGATGTCTGTGGCTCCTGTTCCTGACATTCACTACTACGACAGCATCTATCAGGAACGCTATTGCGGCTTACCGCAAGACCACCCGGAAGAATGGAAACAGAGTTCGCCAGTCACATTTGCGGGTCAGTTGAAGGGAAGCTTACTTGTCGTGCATGGAACGGGCGACGACAACGTCCATTACCAGGGCACGGAGGCTTTAATCAACGCACTGGTGGCGGCAAACAAGCAGTTTTCAATGATGGCGTATCCAAATCGTTCGCACGGGATTTACGAAGGGCCCGGTACCTCCAGGCATTTGTACGGTTTGTTGACGCGATATCTGACAGAGAAGCTTCCGGCGGGTGCGGCAATGCAGACAAGTAGTGCTGCACGGTAGATCTCAGATCTCAGATCCCAGATACCAGATTGTGGGATTTTAGGGCTCAGATTCCTAGATGGGGCTTGTTACAGGGGCTAAATCTAAGATCTGAGATCTTAGGTGTAAAAACTCGTTGAAAAATCTCACACTTCTCTGTTAGCCTAGCTGTTGGGTTGACGGCCAACCTCCTTGTCCTGCTCACATTTCAGTAAAAACCACCTCCCATTCTTCAGTTAAGCAACTCTGTTTGGTGCTGACCGATGAAACTTTCGACCGCGCATTTTGACGTGACATCGCGAGAACTCTCTGCTCATCGAGTAAACGCCGGCGTGCGACGAATAGTCGAGTCGAATTTGATTGGCTTCGTTGTGACCGACGCTGAGGGCACTATTGAGTTTGCTGACGAAACGTTCTTGTCCGCAGTCGGCTATTCGCGAGATGAGCTTCCTCAGCGCCTTTGTGATCTAACGCCTCCCGAGCATCACCGGTTAGATGACGATGCCTTCGAGAAACTCTTCGCCTTCGGCACTTGCACCCCCTTCGAAAAGGAATTCACACGCAGTGACGGATCGCGCGTTCCCGTGTTGTTTGGTGCTGCGCTTAGCGGCAATGAGATCAGTTGTTTTGTAATCGACCTTTCGCGTAACAAACAGTGGCAAGGTAGTCTGAATCACCTGGCCTACCACGATGCACTCACGGATCTCCCCAACCAGTCGCTCTTCAAGGATCGTTTGAAGCAGGCGATCGCACTCTCTCACCGTAGCAATCAAATGCAGGCGGTGATGTTGCTGAATCTGGATCGATTCAAGACTGTTAACGATTCTCTCGGTTATCTCGCGGGCGATCTACTTTTGCAATCGGTGGCACAACGTCTGACAAGTTGCGTGCGTGACTGCGATACCGTTGCGCGGTTTGGTGGAGATGAGTTTGCGGTCTTGCTGACTCAGATTTCCCGCGCACAAGATGCTGCGACGACCGCAAATGCGATCAGGCAGGCGTTGAATCAAGCATTCCTGTTTGATGACCAGGAGATCTTTGTTTCAAACAGCATCGGTATTAGCCTCTATCCACACGACGGGCGAGACACCGCTACACTGCTAAAGAGTGCAGGTGCCGCGCTCGATCGTGCAAAGGAACAGGGCGGCAACAACTATGAGTTTTACACCGCAGGAAGAACCACGCGCGCTCTAAGACAGTTAGTACTCGAAAGCAATTTGCGGCCGGGTCTGGAAAGGCGTGAGTTTTTTGTTCAGTATCAGCCGCAAGTTAGCAGCGTCGACTTTCATCTCGTGGGAATGGAAGCCCTGGTTCGGTGGCAGCATCCGAATTTGGGATTGCTCTATCCGACGGAGTTCATTTCCCTGGCGGAAGACAGCGGTTTGATCATTCCCCTCGGTGATTGGGTTTTTCGGACGGCGTGTCTGCAAAACAAAGCGTGGCAAGACGCAGCACTGGTTCCGATGAGGTTAGCAGTAAACTTTTCTGCGCGTCAGTTCCAGCAGCCAGGTTTTATTTCCAGTGTCGAAGAAATACTGAAGGAAACGAATCTGGATCCAGGTTGGCTCGAGTTGGAGATCACCGAAAGCTCGATCATGAAGGATCCGGACAAAGCGATCGAGAAGTTACTTGAGCTGAAGATGATGGGAATCAAAGTTGCGATTGACGACTTTGGGACGGGCTATTCCTCGTTGAATTATCTGAAACGATTTCCTATTGATACGTTGAAGATTGATCGTTCCTTTGTAAGCGATCTCTGCAAAGATCCACACGACACTGCTATCGTCAGAGCTATCATCACTCTCGGACATGCACTCGACTTAACTGTGGTTGCGGAGGGCGTCGAAACCCGCGAACAATTAGAATCACTTGCGGAGCTCGAATGTGACGTGGTGCAGGGATTCTTATTTAGCAAGGCGCTTTCGAGCGAAGACTTCGAAGAGTTGTTGATCGCTCAGGGTCAGGCGATAGCACAAAGATGATCTCAGATCTCAGATAAAAACCGATTTGCGATCTGCCATTTAATTGTGAAGTTTGCTGGCGGCTGCTTCATCTAACAACCAGGTTAGTGAACCACTATTTGGGTTGATGGCTTGTGCTGGGAACTTTCCGGGCTCGCCATTGATGAGCTCGTTGAGCATTGCTGCCTTGTCCTCTCCACTCACGAGAAACAGAACGTTAGTCGCATTATTCAATACCGGAAGCGTCATCGTTATCCGATAAGTATGAAGCTTCTCCACCCAGGGCGCAGCGACAAGTCTCTCTCTTTCCTGCAGTACTTCGGAACCGGGGAAGATTGATGCGGTGTGGCCATCTGCACCCATACCGAGCAGCACGAGATCTAAACGCGGTAGTTCGTCATTCGCGAGTCCAAAGAAACTCCTGAGCTCCGACTCATATGCATCGGCAGCGTCTTGCGCGCTCGATTTCTCACCTAATATCCGGTGAACGTTACCCTCGGGAATCGCAACACGAGAGAGCATCGCTTCGTTTGCCATTCGATAGTTGCTCTCCGAATCGCCAGGACCAACTGGTCGTTCGTCGCTCCAAAAGAAATGCATTCTCTGCCAGGGCAAGTGTTTGCGATATTCCGCATTGGGGTCCGCCATTAACTCATACAAACGCTTCGGAGTTGAGCCGCCAGACAGAGCAATCGTGAAGCGATTATTTATTGATATCGCTTGTGTGAAGATCAACTGAGCCGCCCGGTTTGCGAGCGCTAAGGGATCTGGAAGAATTTCTACGTTAGGCTTCAAGACGATTTTGTCAGCCCTATTTCGCGTCGTACAGGAGTTTCCCTTTTCGCTTGCCGCCGACCAGCGCGCCTAAACCGGCGCCAGCGGCCGCGCCGATTACGAAGCCGGCAATAGCTGGAACCTCATCTTGCTCCGAACCGATATGGCCACGTTCTTGCTCAAGGCTAAGACCTCTGCCAGCGCCTACAAAAGTACCCACAATCATACCGATGCCCGCGCCGATTTTGACCATGGTACTGCGCGACCATCTGCCTTTCAATCTGTAGATTCTTTGTATGTCACGTTGATCTATTGTCGCCTGAGAATTTCCATCGGACACTGTGAGCAGGGAGCCGACGACACGTACAAACTTGCATTCCAGGCTGCCACCAACGTTGCTCTTGTACTCGATGAAAATCTTTTTGCCCCGCTTTAGATTCTGCAGGCCTTGCCAATCTGAAGAGTTGGTCTGCTTCGTCAGTTGGTCTGGATTTTTAGTCTGACATTCGCTGATGGTAGCGGTTGTCAGGATCAAGATACAGGCCAGAAAAGTTGCGAGAGACTTGGATGTCATGTTGCCCTCTTTAGCTTTTGATGAGTTTCCGAGCAACGCATTCTTAGCTGTTTCCGAGATGGGAAGGCGCGGCGGTATGACAGTTAGACTAGTGTCCTGATTTTTCTGGTGAGGTTTGGCCCTGCACAGAAGGGGTAACTTGCCCAAACGGCGAGTCCCAGCACGACAGTGAGGCTATGAGCTTTGCCTCAAAAGTCTTCATCTCATTCTCCCCAACCTTTAGGTTGGGGTTCAGCGTCATTGGAATTCCGAACCATTTCAATGGTTTTCCCGTCTGCTTTTGTGACCAGTTAAAAAAGGATCTAAATCCACGCGAAGTCGGACTCTTAAGCAAGCATCTTTGAAGGCAGGTAGATACGAGGCGTCGCGGCCCACGAAAACCATTAAAATGGTTCCGAATTCTTTCTAGACGACGCTTAACCCCAACCTAAAGGTTGGGGAGAATGAGACGAAAAATTTTGAGGCAATGCCGAGGCGATGGTTCAAGTTCATTCTACGACAAGTGTTCTTTGCTACGTGCCGAACTCCCCCGGGGATTCTTTTTTGATTACACGTCGAGAGTCACCACATCAGCCTAATCGCACCCAGCCTTCGCATCCTGCAATCTTCTCCACCGATTTCCGCTCTTTGCCAACAAGGAATCTGCTTCGGCTGGACCATCGCTACCGGCAGGGTAAGTAGCTAAGGTGGTTTTACCTTCCTGGGCCCAGGCTTCTTCAATTGGTGCAATTAATCGCCACTGGGCTTCGACTTCATCGCGCCGCGTAAACAAAGTTGCATCGCCTTGCATAACATCAAGAAGCAACGTCTCGTATGCGTCCGGCGAGCGTACCCCAAATCCACTCTGATAACAAAAATCCATGTGTACAGTCTTTGTACCCATCTCGAAGCCAGGCTGCTTGGCGCCAATGCTTACAGTTATTCCCTCATTCGGCTGAATGCGTAAAACGATCACGTTGGGGTCAAGCTGTTCGTCCGGCGTGCGGGCGAACAAAGCTTGTGGAGTGCGCTTGAGACGGACTGCAATCTCTGTCAGGTTCCGGCCGAGTCGTTTACCGGTACGGACGTAGAACGGCACGCCTGCCCAGCGCCAGTTTGAAATTTGAAATTCGATCCCGACGAACGTTTCGGTAGTCGAGTTTGGCTTGATGTTGTCTTCCTCTTTGTATCCCTTTACCGGCTCACCATCGATGACGCCCGACCCGTACTGCGCACGAACCGTTTTTTGGTCTACTTCTTCCGGTTTCAACCGTCGAATCGAACGGAGAACCTGCACCTTTTCTTCCCGGACGTTGTCCGCGTCAAACGCAACTGGGGGTTCCATTGCAGTAAGTGTCAGCAGTTGGAGAAGGTGATTGGCAACCATGTCGCGCAACGCGCCCGCTTCTTCGTAATAACTCGCGCGCGAACCAACACCCAGTGTTTCCGCTGCAGTAATCTCGACATACTCAACGTAGTTTCGATTCCAAATCGGCTCAAACATGGAGTTGCCAAAGCGAAACACGAGTATGTTCTGAACAGTGTCCTTGCCTAGATAATGGTCGATGCGGTAGACCTGATCTTCCTGGAATACGGTCGCAATCTCCGCGTTAAGTTTCTTCGCCGACTCCAGGTCACGTCCAAACGGTTTTTCAACGACGATTCGACTCCACCCGTTTTCGCGTTTTGCGAGTCCGGCTCTCCCCAACCCCTCAACAATCTTTGGCGAGAGTGAAGGCGGTGTGGAGAAGTAGAACAAGCTATTTGGGCTCGCGCCGGCCTTAACCAGTTCGTCCAGACGCGAAGCGATTCCTGAATAAGTATCGTCATTGTCCAGTTCACCCTGAAAGTATGAGATACGTTCAGTGAGCCTGTCCCATTCTTCATCACTGCAGTGTTCGACTTTGTTTGAAGGATTCAAGGAATCGCGAATCGACTTGCGAAACTCCTGATCGCTAACAGGACTACGACCGACACAGAGAATGTGCACATCGTCCAGACACCCTTCGCACATCAAGCGGAAGAGTGCGGGCATGAGTTTACGTCGAGTGAGATCTCCAGTTGCTCCAAAGATGACTATGACACATGGATCACCCTTCGGCAGTTGTGGGTGTTCTAACGGGAGTGGTTCTGCTTCTATTATTGCTGACACTTTTGCCTTCCTTCTTTTTCCGCAGATTCAAGTTATTTCCGATTTCCGATTGCCAATTGCCGACTTCCGTTTTAATTACCATCCCTAACTCGGCAAATCGGCAATTGGCAATCGGAAATCGGCAATGACTTGAATCTGTGTAATCTGCGGATGCCTATTTCTTTTCGACATGTCCGCCAAACTGCTTGCGCATTGCCGATAAAATCTTGTTCGCAAAGTCTGCTTCACCACGCGAACTGAATCGAGCAAATAAAGCAGCGCTAAGCACGGGCACAGGCACTCCTTCTTCAATACCTGCGGTAATCGTCCATCGACCTTCACCTGAATCGGAAACCTTTCCGGAGAAGTCCTCGAGATCCGGTTGTTCCGCAAAAGCGATGGCAGTCAGGTCTAACAACCACGATGCCACCACACTACCTCGACGCCACAATTCAGTAATGTCCGCGAGATTGAAATCGTATTTGTAGTGTTCAGGATAACGGAGCGGCGTAGTCTCAGCATCTTTTGCGTGATCGAGCTTGCCGACATTTGCATGATGCAAGACGTTAAGACCTTCGGCGTAAGCAGCCATCAGGCCATACTCAATTCCGTTGTGCACCATCTTGACGAAGTGCCCTGCTCCCGCTGGTCCACAATGGAGATAACCATCCTGGGCAGTGCCCGTTTTATTACTACCAGGGGTCGCAGCCACTGATTCCTGGCCCGGAGCAAGGGCTTTGAAGATTGGATTTAGATGAGTAACGACTTCAGTTTCGCCGCCAATCATTTGACAGTAACCCCGTTCGAATCCCCACACTCCCCCACTGGTTCCTACGTCGACGTAATGAATGCCCTTGTTCTTAAGATCGCCGGCTCGTCGGATGTCGTCGATGTAGTATGAATTACCTCCGTCGATAATGATGTCGCCAGAGTCAATGATTGCTGAAAGTTCGGTTAGGGTGGCGTCCACGAGCGCCGCCGGAATCATTAACCAGATTGCACGCGGCGTTTTTAGTTGCGATACAAATTCCTTTAGCGATGTCGATCCGACGGCGCCTTCTTTGACTAGTGCCTGCACTGCTTCCACACTGCGATCGTAAACAATGCATTGATGTTCATGTTTCAACAGCCGTCGGACCATATTGGCGCCCATACGGCCGAGTCCGATCATTCCGAGTTCCATTAGTGGCTCCTTAGTTTTTGGTTGTGGCTAATTGTAACTGCAATCGAAAATTAACTCATGCGCTGGAGCTGCAACCAGTTCCTGATGGATGCTGAACTGACCTTTCCATACGAGTCTGCAAGCAGCGATTCTTTTCTGTGTAGCTCTGTGTCTTTGTGTCTCCGTGGTGATTACGTGCCTTTCTTCACCACAGAAGCACAGAGACACAGAGCCACACAGAGAAAAATGCCTTCGTGCAGAACTGCTCTTGGTTCAAGTTGGTACGTTCTCGTTAGAAAAGCAAGAAGTTGACGGTTTGTTACACCGATTCTCTGTTGCACCTTGAGGTTCACATATTTTCATTATTCAAATCTGCGTAATCTGTGTAATCTGCGGATAGTCTAACCACCCTAAGGAGACTTCGATGAGATACTGCGCCCTGTTTCTGATTTCGATACTTTTTGTCTCGGCACTTTACGCCAAGCCATCACGACGAATTGTTGACTTGACTTATCCCTTCGATAGCGACTCCGTCTATTGGCCCACAGCCGAAACTTTCAAATTGGAAACAGACTTCGAAGGCGTCACAGACAAAGGTTATTTCTATTCGGCCTACCGGTTCTCAGCTGCTGAACACGGCGGGACTCACCTTGATGCGCCGGTGCACTTTGCCAAAGGTCGGAATAGCGTAGATCAAATACCGTTGGAACAGTTGACCGGCCCTGGGTTAGTTGTTGACGTAACTGCTCAGTGCACAAAGGACCCTGATTATCTGATTAGCACCGCTGACATTCAGAATTGGGAAAGGCGAAACGGGCGAATTGGGGCAGGCAGCATCGTTCTATTAAGAACAGGCTTTGGGAGGTATTACCCCGACCGGAAAAAATATCTTGGGACCGACGAACGTGGCGCAGCTGCTGTAGCGAAACTTCACTTTCCTGGTTTGGATCCGGCGGCAGCTCGTTGGTTAACAACGAACCGATCGATCAAGGCCATTGGCCTTGATACCGCCAGCATCGATCGCGGTCAATCAACTTTGTTTGAGAGTCATCGAGCTCTGTTTGAAAAGAATGTTCCGGCATTCGAGAACGTAGCCAATCTCGATCAGCTGCCGGTGAAAGGTTTTACTGTCATCGCACTACCAATGAAGATTAAAGGCGGGAGCGGCGGACCCCTACGAATAATCGCGATGCTCTAGGGGAGGGGCTTTAAAAAATTCATTTTCCACATATCATTTACATTTTTCAGTTTTCATTTCTGAAGGCGACTGTTGAGGTCACAGGACAACAGCTTTGTTAGTTTTGAAAAATGAAAACTGAAACATGTCAAATGATATATGGAAAATGAAACGGCCAGCACGCGCGTTATCTCTCGGCTAGACTGGCGACTACAGCAGCAAGTTCCACACGATCAACCGGCTTCGATAAATGAACCTGGTAGCCGGCTGACAGCGCTCGTACGCGATCTTCGGTTCGCGCATACGCGGTCAATGCCAGCGCGGGCGTTTGGCCGCCAGATTCGCGAGGTAGTGCACGCACGCGTTTGATGAGTCCGTAACCATCCTCCACCGGCATTCCAATATCAGCGATCAAAACATCAGGTCTCCAGCTTTCTATGATCTCCATAGCCTCAGTCGAAGACGACGCGCATTTCATCGCTGCGCCAGATTTAGTCAACATTACACTCACGAGTTCACGCGCATCTTCTTCATCATCGACGATCAAGACCCGCAGGCCATCAAGCACAACGCAAGGTTGTTCTGCTACTGCGAGCCGGCGATTCTTATCTACGTCCACATGAACCGAAGGTTCAACGGGCAACATCAACGGGAATCTGACCGTGAAAGTGGCACCCTTTCCAACACCTGCGCTGTCCGCGACGGCTACCCCTCCGTGAAGTTCTACGAGGTGCCTAACGATGGCTAAGCCCAGGCCGAGACCACCGTGCGCTCGCGTAGTTGATCCATCTGCTTGTCGAAAACGATCGAACACGTGAGGTAGGAAATCAGGATGAACACCGGCGCCGGTATCGCTAACCGCAATCTCCAGATGGGAGTTGATTCGATTCAGACGGACGTTTACTTCACCACCGGCTGGTGTGAACTTGACAGCGTTGGACACTAGATTCCAAACAACCTGCTGCAGACGTTCGCGATCTCCCATCACCATCCCGAGATTTTGGGCCAACGTAACGTATAGTTTCACACCCTTGGCGTCAGCGGTGGGCCGAAGACTCTCGGCCGCAGCCTGAATCACCGGTTGCAGTTCGCATCCGACGAAATCGAGTCGAAGTTTCCCTGTGATAATGCGTGATACTTCCAGCAGATCGTCGATGAGTTGACATTGAGAGTTCGCATTTCTGGCGATCGTCTCGATCGCTTGTTGTTGTCTGGTTTCATCCACTTCGCCATGTAGTAATAAGTTTGACCAACCCATTATCGCGGTCAGCGGAGTTCGCAACTCGTGCGACAGTGTGGAGAGGAACTCATCTTTTACGCGGTTCGCTTCTTCAGCTTCGATCCGCGCTTCCTTTTCACGCTCGAGTGCTTGCCGGCGTTCAGTCGCATCGTGCGCCATGCCACGTACGATAGGAGTCTCGACTCCCTGCGTTCGGAGCGTGTTGTAGTATTCCCATAGTCGCACCTCGCCACTGGCAGTTCGTACTTTCATAACCCCTTTGGCCGAGCCTTCGGTCTTAACCTTCTCGAGATATTTGTCGAAGTCGTCTCGATACTCCGGCAGCAAACCGTCGCGAATATTCATGCCTAACAACGATTCCTGCGGGTAGCCGAGAACTCTGGAGGCCCAGGGATTAACTGAAATAACGCGTCCCTCCAGATCGTGAGTACAGATCAGCTCATGGCTATTGTCCACGAGATCCCTGTAGCGGTCTTCACTGTTGCGTAACGCCTTCTCGGCTTTCTTTCTTTCGGTGATGTCGTTTGCGAGGACAAACACTGCACGACGGCCTTCGAAGTCGAGCCGGTTGGAGGTGATCTCGACCGTGATTATGGTTCCGTCTTTCGTCTGATGTCGCCATTCGCCGGCTTGATTAAAGTGAGGATTCGTATTTTCAAGATACTTCCTGAGGACCTGGACCTCTTGCGGGGGACGAATGTCCTCAATAGTCATACTTAAAAACTCTGCTCGCGAATATCCGTAGCGCTGAATGGCGGCATTGTTGACTGCAAGAAATCTTCGGGTCTCAAGATCATAAACCCACATTGCTTGCGGGTTCGATTCGAATAAGAGTCGATATTGAGCTTCAGATTTCCTGAGAGCCTCCTCGATTCGGGTCGCTACAGTGATATCCAAAACGAGCGAGAGAACTGAAATCAGTTTGCCGCGTTCATCATAAAGTGCGGAGTTATACCATTCACAATTAACGACTGACCCCAGCTTGGTGTAATTCCGATTACGTAAAATCCCGTGATGCTCTTCACCCTCATTTTGTCGTTTACCAACTTCATTGACGGCCTCAATATCCTCGGGCACAACAAAATTCCAATCACTGAATCGTTTGCCCAGCACTTCAGCGCCAACCCATCCGAAGAGTCGTTCAGCTGCAGGTGACCACCGCAAAACTCGAAACTCGTGATCCCACTCGATGACAGCCAGCGGAGTGTTCTCCACGTGAAATGCGAGACGGTGAGCTTCCATTGCCGTCGCTTCAGCACGCTTGCGATCTGTTACGTCACGAATAATGGCAACGCCACCGATAACCGAGCCGTTTTCATCGTGTCTGGGAGAGTAGTAACCGTCGAAGAAACCGGATCTGCCTGTTTCCGGAATATTGTAGGGACGAGCCTCAGCGACAACTGTCTTTCCGGCAATTGCAGCCAGATAGTATTTGTCTTCACCCGTTTCCTTCAGACAGTCGAAGAGTTCAAACGCAGATCTGCCCAACACATCTTCGCGCTTGACGCCGGAAAACTCTTCCATCGCTCGATTCCAGAGGGTATACCGGCAATCCATATCGAACGCGATAATGCCGTCGACGTTGGCTTCCAGCAGGCACTTAAGAAAAGTATCTGGTTTTCTTCTTTCTTTAGTCATGGATTACGCTCGGTTGGGGTGAATCCCAAATTAGAAATGTGTCGAGACGCGGACGCGCTGTGTTAGTGACTCTAGTCCAGAAATGGAAAAACTTTCAAGGGCTGATCGCCGGAAATGTCCGATATGCGTCTGTCTTGTCTGTCGTGACAAACACGAGCGATGTTTGAAATCGACGGGCGCTTTTGTCACGACACGACAAGACAGACGTATATCGGACATTTCCGGTGAGACAAGCTGATTGCTCAAAGCAGAGAAAGTTGTTCAGCGGGAGAACCTGGTTCAGCACTCTGTTTTTCGATCAGTTGCAGAAGATCGTCCGCTCGAGTCGGTTCGGGCCAGGGAATAGCGCCATGTTGACGAAGAGCCTCTAATCCTTTTCCCACATCACCCTTACTTCTTACATAGACGGGAACCAGTCTAAACTTATCCAATTGTTCGATTGCACCTGCCCAGGTCCCACCCTTTTCAAAATCCGAGTTCATAACCAGAGCCGCATCCGAGAGTGCATAGATCAACTTGTTACGTTGCATTGCATGGCCGATATTAAACCCTGCTGAAGGATCGTACGGTGAGACAAGTGTCAGCTGACCGTTGAGAATGAACTCGCGATGCTCCCGGTTGAGTGCCGCGCGTTCAAGACTGTCAGACAGTACGCCTACAGTGCTGCCGCCCGCGTCTAATGCCCCACGCATGGAAGCCTGATCGATGCCACGCGCGCCGCCAGAGATGATTGACATCTTCGCTTGTGCTGCAAGCCGACCAACATCTTCAGTATATTGGGTCAGCCAGTCGTCTACTGCACGTGATCCGACAACTGCTAAACCTCCGAGCTCGAGTAGACGGCGATCACCACACCCATACATCACCGGCGGCGCGTGATCGGGTAGTCTAGTGCTAATCCGTCCGGGATATGTTTCCTCGGTATGGCCGGTTACCCAGATGGCGCGCGCCTGCCAGCGTTCCAATGCCTGCGTTAGTTGAAACCCACGATCGAGAAGAGCCCGCAGACGCGAATCATCAACCAACGCTTTCAATTGTTCAGGTAACTCCGCAGACGAGCGCTGAACTAGATCGGACGGCTGCATATCGAATCTTGAGAGGAGTGAGCAGACCTTACGGTATTCTGTTGGACTCAAAAGACTCGGATGCGATTCAGTTGCACCATCAATTAATGGCGCAGTCAATAGAAGAGCCGCCTGTGTGTTGGCGGAGAACGAAAGAGTCATAGCCAAATCACCCGCGACTTGTTAACGCGAGAGCAAGAGGAAAAACTTCACCCGAACCGTATTTGCGCAGAAGCCACGCGCCTACCGTCATTGTCCAACGCGAATCCACCATATCATCGATTAACAACACCGAACCAGCAGGTAGACTCAAAGCAGTAAGCGCCAAAGAACCGTCGACATTCCGCGCCTGTTGCGTGGCATTCGCCATCGTCTTTTGTTCTGGTCGCTCTTCAGTCTTTGTAAGCACGGGATTGAAACGTAGACCGAGTTTTGCTGCGAGTCTTCGTGCGAAATCAGGAACAAGCGTTGGATGACGTACTGAGGGAATGCACGTAACCCAGACTGGTTTCGGTTGCGGGTTCCAGCGTTCGAGTAGAAGCCTGCATGCCTCCACTAACTCGTCAGCAAAACGGCCATGAACATATTTACCTTCCGCGACCAATTTCCCCCACCCCGCGTCGCGCCAAATGGAGAGTGCTCTTCCCTCCTCGGGTCGGAGCTCGAGCGGAATGTTGCCTCTCAAGTCATAAACCGGCATACCTCCCGTTGGCCACTGTCGCCTTGGTTCGATAGGCAAATTCGATCGGCGAAGGAAAGAAATCGCCTTGTGTAGCAGGGATTCATCAATGGTGGTCGACAACGGAGGTGGGTATGTTGAATTCATCGGGGAAGGATCACCGTCGAGCGCCTTAATCAAAAACTCCATGTGCCCAGATTGTAGCTGAACATACGCCTGCATCTGTTTTTGCTCGGCACGTCGCAATTCAGTCAGCCGTTGGGCTCGCTGCCAAAACTGATCACTCAGCCGCGTTGGAGTTAATTGCCACTTCGCCTTGGCTTTTACAATTGGTGACGGAGCTTCCAGCGAAAGTAACTGAATCGTCTTTTCAATTCGTCCCTTGCTCAGATTGATCTTGGACAGTAGCTCAGGAACGCTCAGACCGTCCGGATAAGCTTCGATCGCAGCGATTACATCTTTGACTTCGTCGCGCGTCGGAAATGCACTCTCGATAAAATAATAAGTAATGTCGGCATCTTCTTCGCCACTCAACAAAACTCCATGAGCTGCATCGATGGCCCGACCTGCGCGGCCGACTTGTTGATAGTACGCCACCACGGATCCCGGAGCCTGGTAATGGATTACAAATGCAAGATCGGGTTTGTCGAATCCCATTCCTAGCGCGGTCGTTGCGATTAGTGCTTTAACGCGATTGTCCAGTAGCTTTTGTTCAAGTTCGGGACGTTGCTCTCCTGTCTCACCAGTGTACGGCTCTACATTTAGCCCGTTGGATTTGAGCCATTCACTAACCTGAACAGCATCTCTTTTCGTCAGGGTATAGACAATCCCACTGCCGGTTAATTTTGGAAGTTGTTCGGCCAGCCAGGCGAGACGTTCAGCCTGATCTGGTAAGCGCAGAGTCTGTAAAATCAAAGATGGACGGTTAAGATCCCCACGCAGAATCGTTAAACCTGATCCAAGAACGGACTTCAGATCTTCCATCACGCGGTTGTTTGCGGTGGCTGTTGTCCCAAGCAGTCGCAAATTCGAAGGGAGTGTGCGAACAATACGCTCAATCAATCTGTAGTGTGGTCGGAAATCGTGACCCCAGTCAGAAATGCAGTGGGCTTCATCGATCACCAACAAGGATATGCGTGCCGAGATCGTCGAAAGAACTTCATGCCGGAAACGTTCATTGGCAAGTCGCTCTGGTGAAATCAAGAGAATATCGATTTCATTTCGTCGAATCTTGTTTTCAATTTCTAACCACTCCGTTTCATTGTCAGAATTGATCGTCTCAGCCCGAACTCCCAAGCGAGTGGCGGCACTAATCTGATTGCGCATCAACGCCAACAATGGTGAGATGAGAATTGCCGGACCAGATCCTGCGTCGCGCAGTATTTTCGTTGCGATGAAGTAGACAAGACTTTTACCCCAGCCAGTCTTCTGAACGACCAATAAACGACCTCGTCCTTCCACAACGTGTCGAACTGCCTCTTCCTGGTCTTCACGAAAAGTAGCGTTGGGGATTGCGGTAGCCAGACGGAGTAATTGCAAAGCATGTGAGGTGTTGTAGTTCATAACGATCTCCAATGTGAGAATTTTGGTGGGAGTTATAGCACCTTCAAGTTCTTTGCTCAATCGATCAGTGGCCAGTTGAATAGGCCCAATGAGTCATATAGGTCCTATCCAACTGACTACTGACTACTGACGACTGACCTCTAACTGATCTTCCCGGTTCGCCGGCTATAAGCAGCGTAAGCTAGTTTCTTACGACTCATTCCGTCCTGGTTGCGGTTGTCAAGGAACTTGGCAACTTCCTCCAGAGACGCGCATTCTTCGACCACTGCTTCCATGCTTGCGAAAGGCGCACACACCGCTTGTGTTGCTGCGATCGATTGGCCAAGCACCTCCTGCGCGCCTGCAAAGTCGCCACGATCGATACGCTCCATCGCTTCCCGTCGGGCACGTGCATTCATTAAGAACTGCACCGCCTTCACAACTTCGTGGTTGGCAGCTAAATCTTCGTTTGACTCTACAAACTCAACACTAAATGCAGACTTCACCACGTCCGCTGTATTCTGATCCTGCGGTGTAAAGCCCATTCGCAGATCCAAAAGCCGCAAAGTCGAACCGACAGCCTGAGCCCCCATCTTCAACTGGACAACGATATCCAGTGCAGGACCTGCTTGCAGATTTGGCAGTCTATAGCGTCCCGTTTCAGTTAATTCGAAATCGTTAAGAACGTCGGCTATCCGAATTCCATCAGACGGAATCAAGGATAGGGAAACGGTGTGTGCAAACTGCGCTACAAGACCGTCCAGCTCGACCTGGAAAATACGTTGCATGTCTTGGGGCTCAACCACGTGCCACGCGTTACCGCCGCCAGACTGCGCCATCGGTAACAACAAGTCTTCGTTGAAGTCAGCGCCGATTCCAATTGTTGAAGTGCTGATTCCACGTTGAAACAATGCCAGCGATTGCGTGACGATTTCATCTGTACTTGTAATTCCAACGTTGGCCTGTCCATCAGTGATCAGAAGTACACGATTGATTCCGCGCTCCAGCAAAAGATCGCTGATCGTCAGACCTCCCCGAACCCACGCTTCATGAAGTGCCGTCGATCCCCGCGCATCGATGCGACAAATGAGATCCTTCATTGACTTCTTATTCGCAACTGGTTCGCTCGGGAAGAGAGTATCGATTCTGTCATCGAAGACCACGACACTTAGTCGATCGGTTGGAAGCATTTGATCGACGCAATACATCGCAGCTTCGCGCGCGCGAACCATCTTGTCGCCGGCCATCGATCCGGACCGGTCGAGAACAAGGCTTAGATTCAAAGGTGTACGCTTGGTGTTTTCGAGATCGAGATCAGGCGGTGTGATTCGAATGAGCACATCTATCGTTTGTTCTCGTCCCGCCAACAACTTTTCGCGCGTTGTGAAAAATTCAATCTTCGGGTATTGCTGCGTCATCTCAAATTCTCCCTTCAATTTCAGGCCAGGTCTGCAGAATAGGACCTGTGCGACCTATACGACCGATTCTCCATGACCACGGAACCTATTGCCTTTCACGCCAATAACGACTGATTGCCGTCCGGATTCGTTCTGTTAAGCCTTTTGTCCTGGCGGCGACTGCAGGCTTGTAATCGGAGCGAATATGCAATTCCAACCCGGGCTCGATCTCCACGCGTTGCCACGAAACTGAAGAATCCCTTCGAGGTGCTTCAGCGGCGGGACTTAATGGGGCAGTTTCCTGAGGCGCACTCTGGATTCCACCAAATGACATTGACGGCGCCAGGAGGGACTCGAGATAACGTTTCGCTTCCTTATCGTCGGTTCCCTTTCGAGCTGAGGCGTTCACACCCAGCAGGCTCTCAAGCTGTTGTTCATCCTTATCGGTGACCAACTCGCGGATCTTTCTGATCGGCAAGTGTTCCGCCTGCAGTTTCTTCACAGCCACGAGCTGAAGAAGGTGTTTGTAGGAAAAGACCGAAGCCGTCCCTTGTTTTTCATCGGCCGGTTGGATTAATCCTTCAGCAAGGTAGTAGCGAATGGTGCGTTCGTCGGGCACCAAAGAGACCGTGCCTCGCTTCTGCTCGATGCCGAGTTCTGAAAGCACCTGCTCAGAAACTCGGGCAAATTCCGGCAATCCCACGTACTTCTTTCCTCGTTCACTCTCCACCGGATGCTTCATGGCCGGCGAAGAATACATTGCGACAGTATTTACTGTCAACAGTAAAGAGTGTTCGATATCATTGGATTCGGCTTTTCCAGCTGTTGTGAGGCAGGGCTCTGCCCTGCCGTGTGCGAGCGATAATTGGTTTTGGGCTTCGCCTCGATGTGTTTCCAGGGGGGCGTAGCCCAATTGAAATCTAAGCTCGTGTGCGGCAGGGCAGAGCCATGCCTCACAACAGCTGGCAAAGCCGAATCCAATGAAACTGGACTTTTGAGGCGAAGCTTGGCAAATGACACTTGCCCGGGACCAAACACGCGTTAACAAGTGAGGTAACAATCCATGCGAAAAATCCTCTGGCTCACTCTCTTCGTTCTAGTCATGTACAAATCGGCATTTGCTCAATCGTGCAATCCTGCATCAGTTTTCTACATTGTTCGCGACGAACGCGGAAAGGTAGTGAGCACTGCTGATCTGGCGTCGATAGCATCACAGCTTCCGAAGACCATCGGTGATGCAACAACGGGAGCGAACGAGATCTCCGTGAAGCCCGACAAACTCACGTACTACTGGCATGAGGATGCTGATTTTGAAAAGGGAAGCAGGATGCCGGCGCTGCTTTTCGCGAATGCAGCAACCTGCACCATGCACTTAGGCGAGGTGACGATTAAGTATCACGGCAAGACTATGCGGCTGATATTCAACATCGATATCGCTCGCAGGCAGGATGATCGCCAGCAGGTGATCGACTCTGTGGAATTCCAGGACGGAACGTTTCATCTGGATCTAAAAGGGTGGAATCGGGAAAGGGACAAGATCATTCCGGCAACAAACTGGAAGCGGGGATGACATTAAGATAGGATCTATTCGACTTATAGGACCTATCGCTCCCGACTCATTGCTATCCCGTGTTTCTCAATCCCGCCGCGATCCCATTAATCGTCGCAGCCAGCGCGTAGTTCAATTCGTCGCTTTCTTCTCCGGCGCGCTTTCGTCTCAAGAGTTCGATCTGAATCAAACTCAACGGGTCGACGTAGGGGTTTCGCAGACGAATTGAGCGCGCGAGCACGGGATTCTTCTCCAACAACCTCGACTGCCCAGTCAACTCCAACACAATTTCCTTCGTTCGTTCAAACTCTTCCGTAATCAACTGGAACACTCTTTCACTCGTTGCAGTGTCTGACACGAGGCTCGCGTACTGTCGCGCAATCGACAAATCTGCCTTGGCCATTCCCAGCTCGACGTTGTCAATCAAATCGTGAAACAGCGGAAACTGATCGATCAGCGTTTGCAACAGTTTCTTATTTTCAACGTTAGATCGAGCAAAACGTTCAAGTGCATATCCGACACCGAACCAGGCCGGCAATACAAAGCGGCTTTGCATCCAGCCAAACACCCATGGGATCGCTCGCAGATCATCAAGTCCCTTTTGCGAGCTGCGTCGTGCCGGCCTTGAACCAATGCGCGCGTATTCAAGTTCATTGACTGGAGTCGCTTCTTCGAAAAAGCTGAGAACATCGTCGTTCTCAGCTATGTTCTTGCGATAGTAAGCAAAGGCATCGGCAGAGATGAGCTCTATTGCACCTTCAGTTTGTTGATCGGGTTGGTAAGCGCCGCCTGGTCTGGATAGAGCCTCTAATGATGCAGCAATTACCAATTCAAGATTGCGTTCGGCAAGTATAGAATCTGAGTACTTCCAGTTCATCACCTCACCCTGTTCAGTGATTCGTATTCGTCCAGTAAATGCACCGGCAGGTTGCGCGATAATCGCGTGATGTGTCGGACCACCGCCGCGTCCCACTGTTCCACCACGTCCATGGAACAATCTCAACTCGACACTGCACTCGCGTGCAACTTCATGCAGTGCACGATGGGCCTTAAAGATTTCCCACGTGCTGGTAAGCATTCCTCCGTCTTTGTTCGAATCAGAGTAGCCAAGCATGACTTCCTGACTACGTCCCCACGAATCAAGTAAACGTGCGTACTCTGGATTGGTCCAGAGTGCTCGACAAATCTCAGGGCAATTGCGCAGATCCTCGATTGATTCGAAGAGTGGCACGGGCATTACTCCTGGATCGTTTCTATTCTCCGACGCTTCGACCTGAACACCCGCTAGCTGTGCCAGCCAGAGCAAATTTGAAACGTCAGCCGGTGATTTCGCCCCGCTAATCACATAATTGCGAATTGCTTCAGGTGGAAAAGTTTGCTTCAAGTCCTTAATCGCGCGGAGCGAATCGAGCAGGAGTTTCGTCTCGGTTGAAACTGGCGCCGGCAAGCGAAAACCGTCTTTATCAGCCTCACCATTTGAAGAGACTTGTGAAAGTTCGTTGAACGCGCGGCGATGAGCACGGGCGTGCTCACGAATATCCAACGTGTGCAGATGGAAGCCGAATGTCCGCACCTGCGCGATTAGAGGATCGATCAAACTGCGCGCGATTCTCTCGCCGTTGTGTTCTGTCAAACTGTCTCGAATTAGACGCAAGTCATTTTCAAACTCCCGAGCGTTGGCGTAGGCAAACGAGCTGCTTGCACCTAAACGAACCAGGACAAAGTCGAGAAATCGCCGATAGATCTCATTAGGAGCGTGCCGATCGGGATTGAGATCCGGCGCAGAAATAGTTTCGGCGTAATGCTCCAAAGCCGCGACAACGTTTGGCGAAGCGTCAACCTGCAAGGTTGATGGAGTAAGACGCCAGATCAGGTCGTCGAGACGTTCCAGGTAGTAGTCGAGAATTAACTGTGTCGAAATTTGTAACGCGTCGCGCGTGCATTCAGGCGTCACGGACGGATTGCCATCCCGATCTCCACCAATCCAGGAACCGAAGAACAGAACAGGTGGCAGATCTCGAGCAGTTAAGTTGCAGCCATAGGCTTCACGAAAATCGAGTGCAAGTCCTTCGTAGAATCTTGGCAGAGTGTCAAACAAAACGGTGGGGTAATAATCGAGACCCATCCGAATCTCGTCTTTTACTGTTGGTCTACGGCGGCGAACTTCATCTGTCTGCCAGAGAGAAGTGATTTCAGTAATGATTGCCTGTTCGTGCTGGGCGGCATCGCGCTTCGAAAGCGGCAAGCGATCCAACTCTTCGAGTTGATGCGCGATACTTTGTCTTTTGAAGAGGACTGTGCGTCTCGCGATCTCAGTGGGGTGAGCAGTGAAGACCAGGGTGACTTCGATCTGTGACAGCCACCCTCGTGCCGCCTCATCAGTGATTCCCGCTTCGCGCATGCGACGAAGCGTACCCAGGAACGATCCCGGTTGAGCAATCAACTCTGCTGAACTTTGTGCAGCACGACGACGACGTTTTCGATGATTGGTCTCGGCCAGGTTGGTTAGTTCGAAGTAGATAGCAAACGCCTTCGTCATTTGATGCGCTTGTTCGATGCTGAGCCGCGAGACGATTTGCTGGGCGCGATGCATGAGGTCGGAATCGTGACCGACGGTCGCTGCCGAAACAGATCTCGATGATCCAATTGCCTCCGGATTCTGACTAGTCTCGCGCTGCTCAATTAATAGTTGTCTAAGCTCCTCGACGGCGCTAAACAATTCGTTACCAACCTGTTCTTTGAGAACGTCGCCCAGCAGCATTCCCAGTGAACGCACATCGCGACGCAGTGGTGACTCTTTCAGATCTTGTTCGTGACTCGTCAATTCGGCGAGCCGTGCAAATTGGTCGTCAACTTCCCAGAGCGGATCCATGATCGCACAACCTATTTTGGAGTAGGTGGGAAGTATCGGGCAGAACGGCGAAGCGAACAAGGAGAGTCATGGAACCCGAAGATCAGAGGCCCGTCCCTTAACACACGAAAGCTCTTCTGTCGGAGCGCGGTCGTCCTCGGCCGCCCGGGTCGAACAGTACCCTGGCAAACTGGAAACGAAGCAATCCCAACTCACAACGCTTCGCAAGTGGAGACGTGTGTTCGACGGGGGCGGCCGAGGACGACCGCGCTCCGACTGAAGAGCTTTTGTGTGTTACCGGTTGGGACTTCTGTTCGACGGGGGCGGTCGAGGACGGTCGCGGTCCGACTGAAGAGCTTTCGCGTGTTGGGGAGGGTGACTTCTATTCGACGGAAACAACTCGCGAAGAACTAGAGTCCTTCATTCGCACTCAACCCACTCGCATTCCGGCTCTTGAGTGCTCTTTGTAGCTGTGACCATTCACGACCGTGCGACAGTTTCTGAAAATCACCGTCGCCGTCTCTGTTCAGACTTTGGAGCATCTCACTCGATTTTCCACTGTTAATCGCTTTCTGAGCTGCCCGCGCCAGGGCTGCAAATGCGTCTTCCTGGAAGTTCTTCTTATGATCCATTACCACGACACGTGCACGTTCGTATGGAAACCGGTAGTCGCTCGAGTATTTCGTTTCCGTTTCAGAGAGACTTCTTAACATTTTTGAGTGATCCCGCATTTGTCGCAGTTGCGCTAATGCAAGCTCTGGAACTTCGACTGAAGACGCTTTAAGCAGTACTGGTTTCAGTTCGACGCTGGCAACTGGTGCTGCGGCTGGTTGCGCTGGAGCCGCATTTGGAGCACTCGATTGCGGTGTCACTTCAGCGGTCTGGGGTGACGAGCTTGAACGCGTTGCTAGTATGCCTAGAACCGCCAGCGAAAGTACCAGGAGGCCAACTACAGCAATGAGGAACAACTTCAGCACAGATCTTCTTTGAGAAAGAGAAGGGTCACGTTGAGACTGCGTCAGCCAATCGTGTCCGTTCAGCTCGCGGCGCTCTAACAGTGAAGCGCGCTTCTCATGCTGAACGGTTTGTGACTCCTCTTCATCTTCTTCCATTGCTTGCACGATCAACCTGGATCGCGATGGCCTCAGCTCTGCGGCCGAACTTGTCTCCTGGGTGTCACGCCGCTTTGCTTTGACGCTCTCACTTCGCGCTGAGCCGCACTTCCAACAAAACGCGTACTTCGCATCGATCAACGTGTCGCAGTATGTGCAATATGTCGCGTCAGTTGACGTTTGAGCTTTGCGATCAAATGAAGAGCCATCGGTCTCCACACTCGGCTGACGCATGGAGATATCGGGCTGCGGTGCAAGAACCGGGGGCTTTGGCTGCGCCGTAGGAACCGATGTCTTTGGCTGCGCCGCAGGAACCGATGTCTTTGGTTGCGCCGCAGGAACCGGGGGCTTTGGCTGCGCCGTAGGAGCCGATGTCTTTGGCTGCGCCGTAGGAACCAGTGTCTTTGGCTGCGCGGTAGGAACCGGTACGATTGGCTGCGGCGCAGGAACCGGTGCCTTTCTCTTTGGCTGGTCGTCTACAACGACAAAGACACCTGGCGCGAGCAACTTCCAACCCTCACCCATCGGCACAACTACAGCCGGTTCCGAAATAGTGACTTCTCCCGATGCTGGAGCCGCACAGTGATAGTAGTCCTGATAAAGTTCGTAGAAGTCTCTTAACGAGTTGAGTCGCGACGCTCGCGGTAACACAAAAGTTTTGTTCGTCTCATCGTTATTTCTGATCAGAACAAACTCGCCGTCTTCAATAGGAACGAACAGTCCACATTCATAGTCGAACGTAACGAACGTTTTGTTTGCTGCCTTTGTCCTCTTCAGGTATTGAGCGATCGTAGCAGGAAACGCTGGCCGAATATCGAGCCTTTCGTTGCAGATTGGACAAGTATTCAGTGCCGTCACGAACGAGACCTGTGCGTCGTCACAGGAATGTTCGCGTAAATCTGAAGCGGCGGGATGCAAACATCCTGGGCAGCACGGAGATGGGACACCTTCCGAGGTCAATGTAAAATTCTTTGTTTCGAGAGGAGTATTGGATTCGAAACTGATGGTGTAACAACGATCGCAAAGGTAAAGAGTCGAACTGCGCCGAGTGCAAACAGGACAGCGTTGCAACCCGCTGTCTTCAAAGTTAACGACAGAAAAGTGTTCACAGTTGCAGCAGTACTCCCACTGGAAATGGAAGGAGGACTCGTCTTCGCTATGTTGTCCTGCAAAGTCAAGTTCGCCGAGTACATGGCCTCGATTTTCGCACTTGATTGGGCTTTGTCGTGGCGCGAAGAAGCCGCGTTTGTGTTCATGACAGAATACTTTCATTGTCGTCACTCCCTTCGAAGATGAATGGCCCCGCAGTCCGTTCTGATTGAAGTTGTACCTTGCCCTAAGCATCGCGAGTTTACGATCCGATAGTTTTGCCGCTGCGCATGCGGTTCAGTTCGCCTCACGCAAGCTGTTAGAGTCACGGCCGTTGTTACGGGTTGGTTACTCGGACAAACTGCGATAGCGGACTGAAAGAGGAGAACCCTTCGGGAGAGTCGTTAAAGACAAGCATGTTTGGGGAGACGCTGCGACTCGTTATCGGGATCGTGGCCGCGGTGATTTACGGCGGCTAGATTAATCCTTCGAAACGAGGATGGCAAGGTGGCAGGAGAAGGATGAAGGCAGAAGGATGAAGGATGAAAGAGCTTCGTGCTTTGCACATGGTTCCTGGAGTCTGTCCCTTGTCAAAAAAGAAACCCAAAGCCCTAAGCACAAACCAAGCACCAGGTACAAACTCATCCATCCGCGTTCCGCCTTCATACTTGCTTCGTTTTGCGTCATCTGCGCGGAGGCGAACATCCGCTTACCTCTGAATTTGTGGAATCGCCCTGAAAAGAGGCGGCACACTCGTTGCGAACGTCAGGTCGCACACCTCCACGCCAGCCAATGCCGCTAAAGGCTCCACCGCCTCGCGTTTGGTGGAGTTTCCGCTGGAGGTGTGCACCACGTCCGAAGGATGAAGGATGAAGGATGAAGTGACCCTGCCTGCTTTTCCTTCCGCCTTCATCCTTATTTCCCATTGCCAGTAGCCTCGCCAGCGAATAGAATGCCGGGCAAATCAATCCGAATCGCACATCAAGTAAGTAAACGGAGATAGAAGCAGGGGAATCCCTTCCGCCTGTCTTTTCCAAACCAAAAATCCTGACTAATTGGAGGCTGATATGAGAGCAAAAGCGATTGCATTAACAATCTCCCTCGTTTTTGTCGCGACAGCAATGGCGTTCGCTGACAGTCCGCACATGGGTACGTGGAAGTTGAATGAGGCGAAATCAAAGCTGAGTGGTAAGGCAAGAAATAACACGGTCATCTACGCAGCGGAGGGTGATCAAATCAAAGTCACGGTGGATGGAGTCGATGAGAACGGTAATCCGTCGCACAATGAATGGACTGGTAAGTTTGATGGGAAAGACTATCCAGTCACCGGTGACGCAAACTCTGACACACGTTCTTACACCCAAATCAACAGTCGAACGCTTGCACTGAAGGGCAAGAAGAATGGAAAGGTTACTCTGACAGGTCGCATCGTGATATCGGGCGACGGAAAATCCCGCACAGTTACCACCACAGCAACCAACGCTCAAGGCAAGAAGGTCACGAACGTAACCCTATACGATAAGCAGTGAGTCCGCGATGCTGGAAGCGCCGGCTCGCCGCCAGCGCTCCCAGCTCTACGCCCCACTTCGTATATGTAACTAACGGAATCGTAGAGTTACCAAATTAACCCGCCAAGGTAATTCGCAAATATCAGTAGAATCGGCTCTCGGCATACTCGTTGCTCTTCCGTGATTCAACCCGGAACCTCTCCTAATTAACAACGAAGGAGCATCGACATGAGAGCCGCTTATTCCCTTCATAATCCATTCATCAACCGCTTCAACGAGCCGGTTACCCGTCGGCGTGATGAAATGCAATGCGACGAATATATGGCGTGGCTACGAGAGCGAAACCTGGGTATCTCAGCGCGGCGGCGTACAACTGTCGTAAGGGCGTCCGCGCACTTGGGGCGAATGATTGCTGGCTTTTGTGGTTTGCTGGTGTTGCTGATTTCGATCGCAGCGTTTGTTAGGGCACTGTGATACGGCGCTGTTGGTGCGAAGCGTCATCTGCCGCAGCAGATTTGAGGCTTCGCCCTATGACACTGACCTGTTCAGGTCCGAGCCTTATCTAATCTTCGCCGTAAACACTTCCTCCATCAAATACGGTCGCTGACAGCCGGTCGATGGGTCGAGTTGACGTCGACTATCAGTCCAAATTGGATAGGAGTATCCACCAAACGAGACAAGACCTTCATAGTCTCCTTGTTGATTACCATAATTAATTCCGAGACACGGAAACAACCCGTTGCAGTCATGCTCGTTTGAGCTTGTATTGCTCACGCGGATATCGGCGCCTGGAAACGAACTGCCGCCATCTGTAGATCTGGAAAGATAGTAGTCAGTCTGATATCGGAACCCAGTCGTGTCATTCCGTGTGTCGTAGAAAGCCACATTCACATCTCCTGTTACGGCGTCGACTGACATCCAGTGGTTGAAGCGGTCAACAGGTATGGATGTCTGATCGCCGACGCGGATCGGAGAAGACCACGTAACGCCTTGATTGTCTGAATAAGAAAGAAAGATGTCTGTAACTTTTGCCGGCGTCAGATCCATCCAGCTACAGTAAATTCGACCTCGATGTGGACTAGTGGAACGATCGACATCGAGTGACGGGTAAACCAGCGCTGCTCTAAACGACTCAGCGGGAATGGCAATGTCGAACGGAATTGTCTTGGTGGAAATCGTTTTGGGTATGTCCCATGTTTGTCCGCCATCGAACGATCGGTTGAATACGATCGCGTTCGCTTTGAAGTCATTCCACGCGACGTATACTTCGCCGTTCGGGCCAACAGCGGGTGACGCACCAATTGATTGGCCTGGACCATTTGGATCGTCGATGCGCAGCGATGTGAATGTGGCGCCGTGATCCGTAGATCGAGCGAATCGCACGCCTCCACCGATCGAGCCACCTGACGCCGCATCCCAGGCGATATAGACATTGTCTCGGAACGGGCTATTAACATTCGCATCAGCCGTAATCATCGGTTTGTCGTTGAAGTGGTTTGACCCGTCTTGAAAATCAAAGAACGTTGCGGTCGGATAAGTCTTGCCGCCGTCAGTGGAGTGTGCGACGGCCATTTCGCTCCCGTTGACACCGGTGCCTGCGCCAAAATAAACGACGATATAGCCGTAGAATAAATTATTACTTGAGTCAAAGGTTAGTGATGGATCGGAGCCGAAGTCTAGACCGCTTTTTGTCTTTGATGGAGGTAGTGGTAAATCAACGCCGCCCCAGGTGGAACCGCCGTCGCTGGAGAAGTAGCCGCGCATCGGCAACCGAAAGATTTCATTTGAGCCGCCGGCCAATGTTCGCGGCTTGCTTGTGTTGATGGTGATAAATGTTTCACTTTGTGGGCCACATTCATTAGACATATCAACGTTATTACCGAAGGTCACCGATGAAGTAGATCCCGGTGAAGAATCGGCCCCGTTGTTGAGAATGAATTGATACTTATCCCACCATGTTGGATCGTGTGTTGTGCTGCCTGCTGATGCACGTGGAGTCGACGTCGATATTGTGAGTCCAATTGCGATCACGCAAAGTAACGATGCAATAAGAAGTCTGGTGTTAGTCATGAAGGCCTCCGCTCCGAAAGGAGCTGCAATATCGCTTTAAGAACTGGTTGTTGAATGATTCAGTAGCAGGAGCCAGCGGTGTTAGTCGGGTGACTACTGATTCTGCCGCACGATTCGAAGGGCTGGATTGTACTGAAAAAAGATGAGTGAGTGAACTTCACCACATCGAGGGTTATGCCCCTAATTTGAAATCGGACCTCGAATTAGAACGGCGAGCGAAGCGACCGATTGACCTGTGTATTCGTAGATCTCAGGTTGGGTGAGGTCAATCGGTCGCTTCGCTCGCCGTTCTAATTCTGCTGGGCCGAATCCAGATTGGGCACCACCAGGTATAGAGCTGCAAACAATGAGGGCGAGTCGCCTGGGGCGAATGCGGCCCCAGGCTTTACACCCTCGGCCCTGTTGCGGGCTATCTTCAATGATTCGTGCGAGCTATTTCGTGGCCGGCAACTTGAAGA
>DASYPT010000010.1:0-138046 GCA_036006355.1 Pyrinomonadaceae bacterium
TTCTGTCGGAGCGCGGCCGTCCTCGGCCGCCCCCGTCGATCAGAAGTTACCAGTAAGTAATATCCACTGCCGATCGAACGATTGTGAGTTGGGGAGCGTTAATCGTTTCCAATTCGCTGGCTGCTGTTCGACGGGGGCGGCCGAGGACGGACGCGCTCCGACTGAAGAGCTTTCGTGTGTTAGCGGATTATGACTTCTGTTCGACGGGGCGACGGAGGAGGAACGCGCTCAGCTCTTAGCGGACAGCGACTTCCTGGTGGGATTCAACCATCTGGACCATTCGACGAACGTCAAATTGATCATGCTTCGGCAGCAAAGATAACCGGTGCAACTCTTCCCAATCTTCTTTAGGGACTCTGTGAAAAGCTTCGACGACTTTAGGATCGAATTGGCGACCTGACCAATCGTCTAATTCCTGAGCCGCGGCTTCATAAGATTTTCCACGGCGATAGACTCGATCGCTTGTAATCGCGTCGAAAGCATCCGCAACAGCAAAGATGCGAGCGTTCACATCAATGTCCTCTTCCTGCAATCCAAGTGGATAACCAGTGCCATCCCACTTTTCGTGGTGTTGAGCAACTACTCGCGCTGCGCCCTGCAGGAACTCAATCCCTCGCAAGATCTGTTGACCGTGCAGCGGGTGTTCGCGCATCCGTACCCACTCTTCCTCGGTTAACTTTGACGGTTTACGAAGAATCGAATCAGGCACGCCGATCTTGCCGATGTCATGAAGCAATGAGCCGAATTCGAGCGCCTTCATTTGTTCACGATTCAATCCGTATTCGCGACCGAGGCGCAGACTATAACTGACCACGCGTTCTGAGTGTCCATGAGTTTCCTGATCGCGGGTTTCAAGCGCAGTCGTTAAGGCTCTCAGGGTTGCTCGATACGCATCTTCAAGCGAGTCTAATGTACGATCGAGTTCAGCCGTGCGCTGCTCAACAAGTTCTTCGAGATGATTCTCGTACCGTTGCTTGGCAACAATCAGGTCGTGATGTTCGAGTGCACGTTTGACGACGGCCTCAACCTGTCGCAAATCGAAAGGCTTCATCAGGTAATCGAACGCGCCAAGCCGAAGAGCTCCAATTGCGCTCTCGACTGTCTGCATTCCGCTAATCATGACAACGACTGTATTGGGACACATATGCTTGACATGAGGAATCATATCCAGGCCACTCATGCCCGGCATGGTGATGTCGCTGATGACGAGTTCAAATTCCGCCTTGCGTAATTCTGACAAAGCTTGTTCAGCTGATCCGGCCGTTTGACAGTTGTAATGCTCGCCCAGCAAGTCCGCGAGGATCTCAGTAATCTCTCGCTCATCATCAACGATCAAGATTCGGGGGGACACGTTGTTCAGCATCTGTTGTCTCCTGGAAACAGAATGGGGCAGCTCGGACTTTCTATGTTCAATTACCGCGTAGGGCGATGAGGAGGGTCTAAAACTCCAGCTTAGTAAACCCAAACGCATTCTAGACGATTTCCACAGCCAGTGGCAAACATGTTTTTACACGTGCCTTAAGTGAATAAATAATTGGGGTTGAATGGCACTTTGTGAGGGTCGAAAGGGCGGGCGTTAGAGGTTTTGTACAAAAGAGGGATTAATTCTCGAGTTCGTAAGTTATTTCTGGTGCATTGTGCTGGGTGGCTTGGTGCTTCGTCGACTGATTAACTAAAACAAAGCATCGAGACCAACTACAGAGGACAAGTTCAAACTCAGTTGCCTTCACTCCACACAGTCCGTAAAATGTCAGCCCCGCACGCCGGAGTGGCGAAATTGGTATACGCACTAGACTCAAAATCTAGCGAGGTTCACTCCTCATGTCGGTTCGAGTCCGACCTCCGGCACCAAACCTTTACCTCAAGTTAGCCGCGATAACAGATCAGATCACACCACTCTATTTCCAATTCCCGATGAGTATGAACGGAGCCCAGTAATGCGGATGCGCGAATGGCGCTTTCGGATCGCGCCGATACGTTTTTATCCCTGCTTCTTCTTTTTCATTCTCGTTCGCCTTCGCCAGTCTGATACCTCTTCCTGCTTCAGACTCCTGCTTGCTACGCGTATCGTCTCCCTTCAACAGAGCGAGTTGCGCCTGCCGTAGGGCCTCGGACTTTGACCACTGCGGTCTTGCTTCCCTCAGTTGATAGAACTCACGCATCAACACCTCTGTACCAACATCAGCTACCGGCCAGAGACTCGCGACCACCGCCTTTGCTCCGAGATCCTGTGCGACAAATGCGAGCCCTTCCATCTCTTTACCGTTGGCTCCCGAGGTGGCAGTGTCGCAAGCCGATAGCGTCAACAACTCTACTCTCTCGAAAATTCCTGGTGAGTCCTGCAACTCTGCGAGACTCAGATTGGTGCCATCTCCAAGCAGCAGAAACGATGTTTCCTCACGCTCGGGGAAGAATCGAAAATGACTAGCTATATGCACGACGGGATAGCCCTCACGAAGACCTTGCATCATTGATTGCCTGGTGAATTTTTCGTCCAGCCAAATCGTCCCAGGCAGGACTCCCAACGAACGCGTGGCTCCCGTTTCACGGATAATCGAGTGCAACTCCCTCGGCACAGCACTCAGAGCAGGAAATTCGTTGTGTTCCTTCGATACTCCGAGTCCAAGGGCTCGCCACTTTTCATCAGAAGAATCGAGCAGGCGGGCCAGGCTTGCAGTCGTGAAGACAAGAGTCGGATACCTCTCGACTAGATACCCTTTACCGTCGTGAAGAGCAGCAATCGGAACGTAACGCAAAACGCCGTCGAGCGACCACATCAGTGTTTTCGCCTTGTAAGCTTTTAGATCGGCGGCAAGTGTGGTTCCGGCATCGCTCGTTTGAAGGAACAGTGCGCGGTAGAGTTTCTGTGCAAGTGGTACCGGGTCGTACTTATCAGACCTCAGCGTCAATCGAAAATCGCTCACCAGTTTGTTGAGGTCGGTTGTATCAATTGGATATGCGCGTCGGAAGTCCGGGGTCGTCAATATCACCCAACCTCTGTCGTTCGCTACCACAGTGTAGAGGGCAGCGGCACCCTCTCCGAGTTTGCGAAGTGTCTGCATCATCGACTGAGACTGCTGGATCATCATGCGATCCTCTGGAACCGCTTTGGCGACTTCAGCGAGTGTCATCTTAATTCTCTTGTTGGCCTCAGTGATCCTGAACTCGATCTGGTCGAGTCTTTTTCGATCTTCTTCGGTGGCTGTCTGGTTCGCGACTTTTGCGAGCAATTGGCCACGCTCACTCGCGAGCTGTGCGAGTTGATCGTTGATGTTCGTCGCTTCAGCTTCCGACTTCGTATAGCTGAGGCTGGGATCGGATAGTCGAATACCCCGATGTAAGATCCGGTTAAATTCTTCCTCCTTGAGTAATTCGAGGACCTTCTCTGCCTCCGCGAGCCGACCTTGAGAAATCAGCAGGTCTGCGAGCTTGCGGTAGATGTCTTCGTGCGACTTCAAGTAACTCTGCTGAGACTCCTTCTCAAGGGTTTTGATGTTGGCACGTATTTCCTGAATGATGTTGACTGCTTGCTTGCCGTAGAAGATGGCAACAGGTTTCTCGTTCTGTTTTCCCAAGACAACCATCAGATCACTGAGAGCTCGCGCCTCGCTAGGCTTGTCTTTCAGATCACGACTGATCGTCAGCGACTGCTGAAAGTAATCGACTGCTTTCTCGTATCTGGTCAACGAGTAGTACGTGGTACCCAGTGCCCATAACGCATCCTCCTCGACGACTCTATCTTTGACCTCTCGACTGATTTCCAGTGCCTGCTCGTAACTGCGTAGAGCCTTTTCGTATTGGCCCAGCTCTCGATAAGCGTTAGCTAGATCATTTAACGTGTGTCCCTCCCCTGCGCGATCCTTGACCTCTCTTTTGATTGCCAAAGCCTGCTCCTGATACTCAATCGACTTCTCCGGTTGCCGTTGTAAATTGTAGACTTTTGCCAGATTGCCGAGAGTGAGCCCCTCGCCTCTTCGATCGTGGATTCTTCTTCTGAGATCAAGAGCCTGTTGGTAGGATTCGATTGCTTTGTCGTATCGACCCAACAAATAGTAGGCGTTTCCGATATTGTTAAGTACACGACCCTCGTTTTGCTGATCCTTTATCTCGCGGCTAATTGTGAGGGCCTGCTCGAAGTCCTCTATGGCTTTGTCGTACCGGCCCTGGGCGTTGTAGTCGAGGCCGATGTTGTTCAGCGCGACGCCTTGTGCAGCTCGATCTTTTAACTCCCTGAAGATGTCGAGGGCTTGTGACGATTGTTGTATTGCCTGATCGAAACGGCTTGAGTCGTAGTAGGCCTTACCTAGATTGCCAAGAGAGCGAGCCTCTCCCAATCGATCTTTTAGATCGCGGCTGATTGTTAGCGCTTGCTCATAGTATTCAACCGCCTTGTCGTACTGGCTGAGGAAGTTGTATGCGAGACCGATGCTGTTAACTGTTCTTCCTTCCTCGACACGATCTTTTACGTCCTTGAAGATTGCGAGAGCCCGTTGAAAGTACTCGATGGCCGTTTCTTGACGTCCTGATGCACCGTGGACGGTTCCAATGTTCCGGAGTGACAGTGCTTCGCCTTCGTGATAGCCAACAGTTCGACGCGCCTGCGCTGCCTGTTCCAGATTGGCAATTGCGTCGTCATATTGAGCGACGTTGAAATAAGCTCCTCCCAACCCATTCAGGGTCATTCCTTCACCTTGCACATCCTTTAGTGTGCGGTAAATTGTCAGCGCATCTTTGTAACGTTCTATTGCCGTTTGATAATCCGAAAGCGCTGCGCTTGACCGGGCAATGCAATTAAGTGTTACGGCCTCCTCAAAACGTCTGCCTGACTGCCGATACTTAGCGAGGGTCTGTTGGTAGCTCTCCAGAGCATTGCGATAGTTTTTCTCTCGAAAGAGCCGCGTGGCCTCATTGAACAAAGTCTCCGCAGACAAACGAAGGTCATCTTCCGCAGAAGATGTCCGCTGCTCCTCAATGTTTATTTCGTAATTACCAGCGGGCGTTCCTTTATCAACTGTTCGCACTTCTATACGGTACTCGCCAGTTGTCGGCGAGCGATAAGTAATCCATTCCACTTCCTGAGTGCTTTGCGGAGAGTTGGCCTCAAGCAACTGCTGGCCGTCAGGTCCGAAGAATGTGGCCGCCACGTTGACACCAAGCTTGCGGACAACAACGTGAATAAACTCTCCTGTCTTCACGTTCATTCGATAGGAATGTACCTGGCTTTCGGCTATCTCTCGCGCCACGGATCGCCCTTGTTCGAGAGGTTGCTGAGTAACGTTCGTCGACGTTTGAAGTGCGACAGTTCTGTAACCTGCAGCGTTAATCGTTAGGTACAAAGCGACGGCCAGAGGCAAGAGAAGGATCGGGAGTCGAAGGCTATGCCGGCGCAGAAATTTGTTTGTTTTCATTAGACCCTCTCGGCGGTCTAACAGATTGTGTTCCCAGAGTCCTGGACAAATCGGTTGGTGATGCACCTTTATACTTCGCCGCCGCGCCTTCAGCAATCGATTTGGAGAGATTTGCCTCACAAATCTGAACCGCAGTCGAATCTCATAAGAAGGTCGTTTCTTAATCTGCGAAGCAGGCGTGAGCCTGGAGCCTTGGGCGTGTGCCCCAGGAACGCGGCGGTTTCAATTTAAGAGCCCCGAAGGCGGGCGAAAGCTAAAATAGTGATTCAACTTCGGATCCTCAGTTCCGTGCCCTCGAGGAGAAAGCAGCCTTGCCTGCACAGACCAAAAGTGCTACTTCCGTTTTTGACTGAACATCCAGGACAATAACTCCGGTTCTTTCACAACCTTTACCCAAATCTGATGTCCTTCACCCTTGTATTCAGTGTACCTGGGCTTCCCACCTGCTTTCGTCAATGCCGCAATCATGTTTCGTGACCTCGCGACGTTCACGCTCTGGTCCAACTCACCATGGAAAGCCCAAATCGGAATGGCTGCAATCTTTGCGGCCTTCGACTCGTCGCCTCCAGCGCATACTGAAACCGCAGCGGCGAACATATTCGGCTGCATAGTTATGATTGCAAAGGTGCCGAAGCCTCCCATTGATTGTCCCAACACATAACGCCGGTGAGTGTCGATGCTATACGAGCGCTCCAGTTCCCTGATAAGTTCCAACACTAAACTGAGATAACTCGTGGCAGTAATCGAGTCATCGCGCACCCAACCTTCTCCAGGCGACTGAGGGACCACAACGATCGAGGGATTCTTAACCTGGAAACCCCCGATCAACAGATCGACGAGGTAGCCATTGCCTCCTTCTATCTGTCTCCGGTTGTCGTCACCACGGCCACCCCCGCCATGAAGATAGAGCACAAGCGGATAACGTTTCCGCTTATCGTCGTTTTGAGGCACGTAGAGTCGGTACGGCATGGTTCGACCCTGCGAGCCCTTATAGACTTTGGCGACAAGAATGTCTTCACGTTCTTGTCCAACTGCCAGAACAGCAGGAAAAAGAATTAAGAGCAGACCGAGCTTGTATCTTTGGAGTACTCCCAAACCTTTATTCATCATTTCTGCTCCACTTCAGGTAAGAATCGACCATGGAGCTATATGAAAGATTGTTAGCCTATCATTGTTACGTCTTAAAAATAGGTGGAATCAATGGAAACCGCGACAGGCTAACAGCCTGTCGTACTCAGATTCGGACATTACTCTGTTCTCGGCAAATCAAATTGCTTCTCGTTCTGTCAGACTGCTTTGTCGATCAGTTAGGTTGACAGATTAACTACCTCGCCAGGACCGATTACCGCCAGTTTTTTGAGTTCTGAACTTGGCACGTAAGTAGCCTTTGTCTCGACCAGCGCCGATGTGCGCCGGGGCGATCAGGTCATCGCCCGAAGGAAATCAAGAGGCCTCGAAAGGTAGACCTACTTCACGGGTCAAAAACACGCGACAATGTTCCCGGACAAACTCCCATCGTTTCCGCCAATCAAACGCACAGCCTGGCTGCTTCCAAGCGCGATCATCCCGCTCGCCATCGTGCTGGGTGCAACGCGCTCCTCATTACTCGACTCTTACTGGAACATACTCTTTACGGTGCTCGTCATCTCCGAACTCACAGTCACGGTGATCCTTTGGAAGCGTTGGTCTCGAACCTCCTCTCAATTAGACGGAGTTGAGGGAGAACTGTCGTATCTGCAACGCATCGTCGATGTTTCGCGCGACGCGATTATCGGAGTCACACCTGACGGCGTAATCATGAGTTGGAATTCAGGAGCTCGAGCCATCTACGGTTACACAACCAAGGAAGCGCTCGGCTCGCAGATCTCGATGCTTTTCGATAATCGGAAGGGCCAGGAAGCGCACCTGCTATTTGAAAAGGTCACACACGGCGAGATTGTTAGTCAGCATGAGATTACTCACCTCAAGAAAGGCCGAGTGCCAATCGATGTATCGTTGACTATCTGTCCGATCATGGATCGAAAGCGAATAACCGGAGCATCAGTGGTAGCCCGCGACATTACTGAACGCAAACGGGCAGCTGGATCTCTGGCACAACAGGCAGCCGCTATGAAAGCCTCGATGGATGGCATGGCCATCGTCGATCACTCGGGCGACTGCATTTACTTGAACGACTCTTATGCGAAGATTTTTGGTTATAGCGATCCGCAAAAACTATTCGGTACGAGCTGGGAAACGTTCTTCTTTGAAGAGGAACAGGTTCGCCTGAAGGAAGAGATCATGCCAGCGGTTTGGCGCGATGGCTCGTGGCGTGGCGAAGCAATGGGCCTGAAACTAAATGGTTCATCCATTCCGTTGGAGATCTCGATCTCCAGTGTCGATGGCGGGGGGCTGGTGCAAGTTGTCCGCGACATCACAGAACGAAAGAAAGCTGAGGAGAAGTTACGCGACAGTTCTCTGAAAGATGATTTGACGGGTCTGTTCAATAGACGCGGACTGTTACGACAGGCAGCGCCTTACTTCAATTTCGCTCGACGGCAAAAAGAGAAACTGCTCCTGCTCTTTATTGACCTCGATGGAATGAAACGAATCAATGACGAATTTGGCCATCAGGAAGGCGACAATGCACTAATTAATACTGCTACGATTCTCAACCGCAGCTTCAGAGGTTCAGATATTGTCGCGCGACTCGGCGGAGACGAATTTACCGTCGTTGTGACAGATCTCAACGCAAATAAAGATGAAGCGATTCGTCGTTTGACTGAAAATTTGAAAGCTTACAACGCAAGCGGAGTCTGCCGGTACAAGCTGTCGTTCAGTATCGGAGTTGCCGCCCTTGAGCCTCAACGCATGACCTGCTTCGAAGAACTTCTGGAACAGGCCGACCAGGCGATGTACGAACAGAAGCGAATGAAGAAGCGTCGTGAATCCGAGAGAAATCAGCTTCAACAGATGAACGGAGCAGCCTTCTCCTCCACCTCACAACTCGAGCGCGGTCCCATTCCCTTTGCTCTCTCCGCAAATCCAGAGTTGTACAGCGGCAGCCACGGCACCTTCGATAATGCAGCGATCGGTATGGCTGTAGTTTCCGCGGATGGAAGTTGGCTGCAACCAAATGAAGCTCTTTGCAAGCTCATTGGCTATTCCGAACAGGAACTGCGCGCTACGACTTTCCAAAAGCTAACTCATGCCGACGACCTGAAGCAGGTCCAGTCGTATATCCAACGAGTGCTCGAAGGCTTTATACAAAGTCACGAACAGGAGAAGAGATATATTCACCAGGACGGTCGCACCGTTTGGGTACTCTGGCACGTTTCGTTATTGAAAGACTCGGAAAGCGGCACACAGCGTCTCTTCTTCCAGGTGCAGGACATTAGCGACCGTAAAAAAGCCGAAGAGAAACTTACGCAGGATGCGCTTACCACACTACCAAACCGCGCGAGATTCAATGACCTGTTGAAACTTCGTCTAGGCAGAAAAACAAACAAAGACCAAAATTTTGCTGTTCTTCTGCTCGACGTTGATCGCTTCAAACTGGTCAACGACAGCCTTGGTAACTCAAGTGGCGATCAGCTCTTACTGCAAATCGCTCAACGCATTCAAACCTGCATGCGCCAGGGCGATGTGCTGAGCCGAGTGGCCGGAGATGAGTTTGCTGTATTGCTCGACGACGTGAGTGGCGAAGACGAAGCATGCTCAGTTGCGACGAGAATACAGCAGGCGCTTGCCATTTCTTTCAACCTGTTCGGCCAGGAAGTTTATGTCACCATGAGTATTGGCATTGCCCTTGGTCCGGGGCACGGTGAACAGATCTCGGACATACTTCGCGATGCTGAGACGGCGATGCACCATGCAAAGGAGCGTGGTAAAGCGCGATATGAAGTGTTTGGAAGAGACATGCGGGGCCAGGTGATGAGTCGACTAAAAATGGAAACGGATTTGAGGCATGCATGTGAGCGCGATGAGTTGTTTGTAGATTATCAACCGATTGTTTCGCTCGAGACCCGACTGCTTGTCGGCTTTGAAGTGCTCGTACGTTGGCGTCATCCCGAGTTTGGCCTGATTCCACCAAAGGATTTTATTCCTGTGGCTGAGGAGAGTGGACAAATACTGAAGATCGGTCAAAGCGTTTTGGAGACTGCGTGCCGGCAGGCAAAAGCCTGGCAGAACCTTCACCAGGGAGACGCTCCACTGTTTGTTAGCGTCAATCTCTCTGTCAAGCAGTTTAATCAGCCAGACCTTGTCGAACACATTGCGCATGCGCTGGAAGAATCGAAACTGCCGCCGCGCTGTCTGAAACTCGAGATAACCGAATCCGTATTCACCGAGAATATTGACGTTGCGGTTGAACTCCTGACCCGGCTGCGAGAACTCGGAGTTCAACTCAGCATCGATGATTTTGGAACCGGGTATTCAAGTTTGAGTTACCTGCAACGATTCCCAATCGACACTTTGAAGATCGATCGCTCGTTCGTTCATCAAATGATGGAGAATGAAGAGAACATCGCAATAGTAAGAACTATTGTCGCTCTGGCCCAGAATCTTGGGATGGATGTAGTTGCAGAAGGAGTTGAGACAGAAGATCAATTAGCGCTGCTGCGAAAGCTCGAATGCGAAAAAGGGCAAGGCTTCCTTTTCTCAACCCCGGTCAACGTGAGGACCGCCGAAGAGTTGATCACGGCATGTGATTTCAAGAATTGGCGCACCCCACCGACGACCCAACTTATTGACAGCCCACGAGCGCTGGTCGCGTAGACATGTCCGTTGTCAGTGCTAAACAGTATAGGACCTATTTGACCTATAGGACCTAATTCCACTGGCCACCGATCACTGACCAAATCTTAAATCTGAAATCGCCCTACACTCACCCCGCAATCCGTTCCAACAACTTCGGCTTTGCATCGTAAGAGTGATACTGAAAAGGGTAATCCTTCTTGTATTCCTTAATGAATACAGGAACGTTTGCCAGCACACGTTCTATAAACTGCATCATCTGCAACAACATCTCCTGACAAATATCCGCTCGCATCTCCTCCGGCAATGAAGAAGGTACGCGTCGATTAATCCTCACGAGCAAATCGTCAAACGGCGTGCGGCGCTCACGCGCGAGCGTCTGCCAGCCAGGGCGACGATGACACCTGGTGGTGTGATAAAACAATTGGCCGCATTCACATGTCCGAGCGTCCTCCACTTGCAAACGTAAGCGCGCAACTGTCCGGTGGTGACATTTCATCTTCGTGACGATCTGTTTATCGAGATATCCAGCCTTCAGCAACTGCAGGATTTCCCTTTCTCGTTGATAGCTCTTCGATGCATCTTTGTGCGACGCAGTCATGCCTTTGCATTGCCTGCAGCGGTACGAATGTGGTTTCCCAATTGAGCTGCGTGAGAAGCGGTGCATTCGGATGCGACATGTAAAACAAAACGGATTTAAGACCTTCGGATCGTGAGACCTGTCCGCAAATGTTCGGCGGCTTTGACCAGAAGTTAACTGAATTCGAGTCGCGACGTGACAACTCGAGCAGGTGAAATTTTTTCCATGCCTCGCCATAGGCTGATGACAAGTAAGACACCAGGCATTTTGTTCAGCCTTCTTCTGACCGCGCTTTGTTTTTAGTTTTCGTGGTTGAGCGTACCGCACACCGCACCTATGCAGTAGAGTTCAAAATTAGAGTTTTTGGGTTTTCCTTCTACGCTTGTGTAAACAGACTTCGACCTCGAATTTTGGTCGGAAGCAACTTTCTAGTTTTTCAAGCAAATGCTACGAGAGTAGCCGGAGCTTCCTTGCAGAAGCTGTAATCCCAATGATGGCTAGGACCATCTAGTAAAAGGAGGTGCCGCTTGGTAAAGCGTAATGATGAAAGCCGGAGACTCGATCGAGTCTCGAAATAATTGCTCAACACCTCTGACACAAATATACAGTGAGACGTGCAGAAAAGTTTTGGTTTAAAAAGTTAGTTTCATTGCGATCATCTTGCGCTAACTGTACGAAAGGCTGTCAGCCTGTCGCCGCGTGCTGAGATGTACTCGGAATTACAGCGCACGATACACGACAGGCTAACAGTCTGTCGTACATCTACACTTTGTACAGATCACGACCAGCATTTTCCACTACAAGCGTATCCGGCTCGCTTCGCAACTCATCGATCGAGAGTTCTGCATGTTTAATAAAACCAAGATTTACGCGTTTGCATGTGTCTTCATCAATGCCGGTGGCCATCGTGATCTTGTATCGAGGAACGACTTTCCCATCTTCATCGATCCGACCGGCATAAGAAACGTGCGCCAGATGCGCAGCAATACAGAGATTTTCCTGGAGTTCCTTCGACGCGCCCAACATATCCCGCACAACCTCGAGAGGCGCATAACCATATTTTTCTATTAGCGCGCCATGGGTTTCGGAGATCCTTGTTAAGTGTGGCGCATAAATGATCAATTCACCCGCGTCTTCGATTATTGCTCCGAGTTTATAACTGGCCTTACCACCGACCCATAGTTCGTCATAGTGAGGATCGAGCAGAGCCACGACTCGCTTGTACTTTCGGCCTGTGTACTTAATGTGAACCTGCCCACTTACTGCAGCAGCTTTCCGAAATGCTTCGCGTATTTCGCCGGCAAAGAGTGCATACGTTATAAGGCGGCCCTCGTCGTTGCGGGAAACTACTGTGTTCAATGAAATGATCTTCGCAGGAACGAGTGCTGTCGCCGCTTCAATCAGGCGCCGAGTCGGTGTCTCGACCTCGCCGATAATCGTTTCGATACCTGCGAGCGCTCCAAGCCAGTGAGTCATGTGCGTTAACTCCGGGCCAGCGACTCCGGGGAAAAAATATTTCGCGCCTCCTGCGAACCCGGCGACTTCATGCGGCACCGTCGCGCCAAACACAAGTACCGTGTCGTAAATGCCTGGCGCCAGCAACTTGTTCAAGGTGACGGGTACTGCTTTGGTAATCAATCCGGCGGTGAGATCGGTGACTTGATCGGCCGTTAGTTCACCCAGCGTGATTAGATCCTCCGGCCGATCCCAGCGGTGGTCGAATACAGTTCCGGTGAATTGATCAAGTCCCAATTTGAAAATCTTCTGCTCGGGAGACATCGGAGGATGCGTACCTTGTGCAACTAATGCGTCGAAGCATTTGACTGAGAGTTGATCGAGAATTCGTGAGCTTATGGGAAACAGGATATCGGTGTTGTCATCGCGTGTCTTATCAGGAATGATCGCGAGGATTCTTTCGCCTGGCTCTATGATCTCGAGTGCCTGCTCGACGATTGCTGACAACTGTTCGTGGTTGAGGTCGGTATCAGCCGATCCTTCGCCGATCACTGACTGGGTGAGTAATTCTGCGGACAATGTGGATGCTCCGACGTGTCGATTGTGGTGCCAGGCGCCGATTTAAAATTTCAGATTAGCCGATGCTATAGACTTACTTGACCTATACGACGTATTCCGCTAGCTCTGCAGCTTTGCCTCCATTGTGATGTCAGCTTTTAAGAGACGAGAGATTGGGCAACCGGCTTTCGCATTGCCGGCGGCAGTTTGAAATGCTTCCTCACTTGCCCCCGGTATCTTTGCGATAACGTCCAGGTGGACCTTTGTAATCGTGAACCCGGCATCAGTCTTCTCGAGCGTGACTGCAGCCGTCGTGTTGATACTGTCGGCAGTCAAACCTGCATTCCCCAGTTGTCCGGATAGCGCCATTGAGAAACAGCCTGCGTGCGCTGCTGCAATCAACTCCTCCGGATTAGTGCCTTTGCCATCTTCGAAGCGAGTGCTGAATGAATACTGCGTGTTCGCCAAAACTCCACTGTCAGTCGAAATTGTTCCTTTACCGTCTTTGAGTCCGCCTTGCCACACTGCTGACGCTTTTCGTTTCATGACTTGCCCCTTCGATTTTATTAGTTGAGCCACAGATCTACACAGATAAACACAGATCAGATTGAGCCCAACGACAATCCTGAATTAAATCTGATCTGTGTTTATCTGTGTGAATCTGTGGCTCATGTTACAACGAAACCGTTTGCTCAGCCCAGAATTGAAATTCACGATGCTTATGTTTTTCTGCCTTTGCCTGTTCGCCGCCCGCCACTTCACAAATCCTGTCGAACACGCGCTTGCCTACCTCATCGATCGTTTCAGTTCCGTCGATTACGCCGCCCGCCGACAAATCAAGGTCGTTAGCCATTCGCTCGAACACCGGAGTGTTGGAAGCCAACTTGATCACCGGCGCAATCGCATTACCAATCGTAGTTCCGCGGCCAGTTGTAAAGACGACCACGGTTGCTCCAGCAGCAACAAGCCCCGGAGTTGACTCCTGGTCGTAACCTGGGCCCTGCATCAAGTTCACGCCACGGTTCTTTGGCGTCTCGGCATACTCAACCACGCCTTCGACTCGCGTGGTACCAGCTTTCGCAACTGCGCCGAGTGACTTGATGGTGATGTTGAGTAAACCACCCGCGATGTTGCCGGGGCTCGGATTGTTATTCAAAACTGCGCCAAACTTCGACGCGTACTCTTTGTACCAATCCACCATCCGATAAACCGCTCGCCCTGTTTCGACATCTTTCGCGCGATTCGCCAGTAAATGTTCAGCGCCACAAAACTCCGGCACTTCAGTAATCAACACTGTTCCACCTGAACGCACCAGCCAATCAGCAGCACGCCCGAGCGATGGATTCGCCGAAATACCTGAGAAACCATCCGATCCGCCACACTTAACTCCCAGAACCAATTCGCTAACTGAAACTTCTTCCCGGGCCGTTTTGTTGACTTCGGACAGCATGGCTTCGACTTCTCGAAGACCCTGTTGAATCGCGGCTTCAGTGCCACCGATTTCCTGAATGCCAATCTTCGCGACGGGTTTGTCAAAAGACTTTTCACGCTTCAACAGATATCGTTCGACTTGGGCCAGGTTTGTCTTTTCACAACCCAGGTCGATCAAAATAACACCGCCAACATTTGGATGGTCTGCATAATTCGATAACGTACGCAGCATGACATCGATCGTTGATCCATCCTGACAGCCGCAGCCTTTGTTGTGCGGAATCGCAACAACACCGTCGACGTTTGGGTACTTCTGCCTGTTGTAGATCGTGTATTCAGCAATCGTGGAGATCTGTGATGCCTCGTGACTCGCGCACATGCTGGTCGGAACAATCAGCAGGAAATTGCGCGTGCCGACTCGACCGTCTGGGCGTCGATAGCCCATGAACGTGGCGCGATCATCGACTGAAATGTAGTCGGGAGGCGGTGTGTGCAGGGTTTCCGGCAAATCGCGAACGATAGGAACTTCGTTAGTCATGTTCGCGTGAGTAATCTGTTCACCCGCTTCAATGCCAAGCGACGTGCCAATTGGTTGTCCGAACTGCAAAACAAACTCACCAGCAGGAATCGCTCTGGTGGCAAATCGATGACCTGGAGGAACGGCATTACGTAGCTGCACAATTTTTCCGTCAGGCAACACAACTTCCAAATCGACGAAAGTTGATTTCTTGACTACCGCGACGTTATCAGCAGCGTCCACAATTATTGCGTAATCACTTATGGCAACCGTCTGGGGTATTTCGATACTCGACATGATCTTTTCTGAGAACTAGATTTCTAAAACGTCAGCCAGGATCAGGGAACGCACATTGTTATGTAACCGCAACCAGAGACCCGGGTTTTCATCGAGTTGCCGTTCACGAGCCGCCGGATCTGAAGCGATTTCACTTTCAAGCAAACGGCGATAGCTTTCTCTCTTTGCAGGGGCAGTGGAAGCATCGACAATCGATTGGACAATTCTGCGCGCCCCAATTATCGCTGCTGGACCTAACGTAAGAATATGCTTCGCTGCCCTACACTCGACTTCGTCTTCTGCGGAGATCTGAGTGCCACCCGCTTTGAATTTCGTAATGTGGTGTTCAAGAATTGTCGGTGATATCCCAATCATACCCGCGACATCGTTAACGCCCGCTCCTGAACCAGGCTTGATATAAGCGAGATGCGAAGCGCCACCAGCTTCAGGTCCAAGTCCAAGGAAGAACAAATCAATACCACCCAGGGACTCGAGCCGGTCTACGTACCTGGTCAATTCCGACTCAAGATCGTCTGCATCGGTTTTGATCGTGTTAAAGCTCAGGACCTTTTTAAAGAACGGTTCTCCGAGCAGCCGCTCGAAGTCGCGCACAAAACTCAAAGCATTGTTCATTCGCAACGGGGCCAGCGCATCTTGAGTAAAGATATGAAGTCTCCGAAGCAGGGAATCCTTCTCATTCGTTTTCGCGAAGTCTCCAAGCAGCTTATGCAGGGCTTGTGCGCCGCGGCCACCGAGGATTATTACAACCAGCGATCCCAACCGAGAATTTGCAGCAGCTTCAATCTCTTCAAACATCGCGCGGCCGACGACCTCTTCCGAAGGTAAGACCTCATAATGCAGTTTTCGAGGCTGAAGTCCCGCAAGAATCCCTTCGCTCGGCCGAGCATCATGGGCGAGCCACACGTTATCCCCGACCACTCGCTTTTTTATCCTCTGGTGACCTGTTGCCGACACGAAACGGTTCTCGCTCTCCAAAAAAAAGACGTACCCGAACCTCACTGAACGTCTCAAAACTGGTTAGACCAATTCAAAGAATGGGAGATGACTTTAACACGCGTGGCTAAACAACACAAGCAACAATTTTGTCTGTATTGAACAGAGCAGATCTAAGAATTTGCTGAGGTTTTACGCTTGACTCGGCTCTTAATCCGATGTTACACAGTAAACGTCCTGAATCAAAAGTGGTCTAACCTTTTGGCCAATCAGTTGTCCTAGCTCGTAAACGCAGGTGCGACGAAAAGCCCTACGGGGAGAACACTCCTTTCGGTTAGAATTGGCGCTCCATTTTGTTACTGCTTATCTGTGCTATCTCTCTGTTCTCTGTGTCCCTGTGGTGCAAAAATTCGGCGTACCATTGCACCACAGAGACACAGAGAACACAGACATAGCACGGAGAAATCTAAAGACTTTCTTAGTTACATAGAAGACAATTCGTATGAGCTATTCTCGTCTAGAACTTAATGGCAAAGTAGCCGTCGTTATCGGTGGCACGTCTGGAATCGGTCTGGCGATCGCAAAAGGAATGGCCGAGGCTGGCGCCGATGTGGTTCCAACATCACGTCGTCAGGATCAGGTTGAAGCCGCGTCTCGCGAAATTGAGAATCGCGGCCGACGATCGATTCGAGTTACGTCGGACGTCGGCGATCGCGCTTCACTGCAGAGTGTTCTCCACGAATCAATCAAAGCCTTTGGCAAAGTAGATGTGCTCGTGAACTCGGCGGGTCGCACAAAGCGAGCTCCCACTTTGGACTTCAGCGAAGAAGATTGGAACAGCATTCTGGATACAAATCTCACTGGAACACTTCGCGCGGCCCAGGTCTTTGGTCGCCACATGTTGGAACGAGAATCCGGAAGCATTATCAATATCGCCTCCCTCTCAACGTTCGTCGCCTTGTATGAAGTGGCGGCGTACTCTGCCAGCAAGGCAGCTGTTGCTTCACTGACTAAATCGCTTGCAATTGAATGGTCTGAAAAAGGAGTACGAGTAAACGCAATCGCACCGGGAGTGTTTCGCACACCGCTCAACGAGAAGTTACTCGATGAAACTGAAAGAGGCCGCGAGTTTCTCTTACGCACGCCGATGAAACGCTTTGGCAATGTTGAAGAGCTGGCAGGCGCTGCAATTTTTCTTGCATCCGACGCGGCCAGTTTTGTCAGTGGAGAAATACTAACAGTTGACGGCGGTTTTCTTGCGAGTGGTGTCAATCAATAACGGCCGGAGAAAAGACGATGAACGAGGCCACTAAGGTCGTAAAGTCAACATCTCTTCCCAAATCCGAATCAACAGTAGCGCCACCGCAATCGGCTGCTGCAACTGCCACTGGATCAATCGCTGCTGCAGTGTCGGAAGTTGGCACGCGAGTCGGAAACTTTCGTTGGGTCATCTGCGGCTTACTGTTTTTCGCCGCGACCATCAATTACCTGGACCGTCAAGTCATCGCCACTCTCAAAGGTGATCTACAGCGAGCCGGCGTGTGGGACGAGATCGGCTATAGCTGGGTAGTGTTTGCCTTTCAAACTGCGTATGCGATCGGTTTACTCGTGGCCGGTCGGGTAATGGATTGGTTAGGCACGAGGAAAGGCTTTTCACTTTCAGTTTTATTTTGGAGCGTCGCTGCAATGGCTCACGCGGCTGTCAGTTCGGTTGCCGGATTTGCTGCAGCTCGCTTTGCGCTCGGGCTTGGCGAAGCTGGAAATTTTCCTGCGTGCATCAAGACCGTTGCCGAATGGTTTCCACGAAAGGAAAGAGCCTTAGCTACTGGAATCTTCAATGCAGGAACGAATGTCGGAATCCTCGTTGCAGCGGCAATAGTTCCGCCAATCGCAACACACCCTGCCTGGGGCTGGCGCTGGGCATTTATCGTGACAGGACTTGTAGGATTTGTTTGGCTAGCTTGCTGGTTGGTCCTTTACAAACCGCCCGAAGAACATCCGCGCCTTTCAAAAGCAGAACTGGCCTATATCCAAAGCGATCCCGCTGAACCTGCAACGCGAATCCCGTGGAGTCGTCTGCTGCCACACAAGCAGACCTGGGCGTTCTCGATCGCCAAGTTCATGACTGACCCTATCTGGTGGATCTATCTTTTCTGGCTCCCCGACTTCTTGAACAAAAATTACAAAATCGATCTCAAGAATATTGGACTCCCGCTGATCATTGTTTACTTGATAGCGGATGTTGGCAGCGTCGCAGGTGGATGGCTATCGTCTTCAATGATCAAACGGGGCGTCTCGGTTAATCGGGCTCGAAAGACGGCGATGCTGATCTGTGCCTGCGCGGTGGTTCCGGTTGTTTTTGCAGCCAAGGCATCCAACGTTTGGATTGCAGTACTCCTCGTCGGTCTCGCTGCGGCCGCACACCAGGGTTGGTCCGCAAATCTCTTCACGACAACGTCGGATATGTTTCCGCGGCGTGCAATAGGATCTGTAGTAGGTATCGGCGGAATGGCCGGCGCCGTTGGGGGAATGCTAATTTCTAAGATAGTCGGCTACATACTTCAGTTCAGCGGCAGTTACGTTCCGATTTTCATTATCGCTGCGTGTACGTATTTGGCTGCCTGGGTTGTCATTCAGCTTCTGGTACCTAAGCTCGAGCCGGCTCGTCTTGAAGATGCCGTAACCTAAACGGTGCAGTAGCCCGACCGTCAGGGAGGGCTCGCTCTGCCTGGTGAGAGCCGTCCCTGACGGTCAGGCTACTGCACCGTTATCTCAATTAACTAGCTGCTATATGTCCGAAGCATTGAACCCAAAAGCCAAAGAGAACTGTCGCTGGGACATTGTCAGTCTTGGCGAAGTAATGCTGCGACTCGATCCGGGTGAAGGACGAGTTCACACCACTCGCTCATTCCGGGTGTGGGAGGGCGGCGGTGAATATAACGTTGCGCGTGGACTGAAACGCTGCTTCGGTCTCGATGCTGCCGTTGTCACCGCGTTAGCCGATAACGCAGTTGGGCGATTAGTGCAGGATCTGATCTACCAGGGCGGTGTGGACCAATCCCATCTGAACTGGGTTAAGTTCGATGGCGTTGGACGAACCGTACGCAATGGGTTGAACTTTACGGAACGTGGCTACGGAGTCCGCGCCGCGGCCGGTTGTTCTGATCGCGGTCATACCGCCGTCTCGCAATTGAAGCCTGGCGACATTGATTGGGATCAGATCTTTGGAACTGAAGGCGCTCGCTGGTTTCACACGGGTGGAATTTTCTGCGCACTCTCTGAAACGACTCCGGGAGTCGCGCGTGAGGCAATGCTCGCCGCGAGAAAACACGGAACGATCATTTCATACGATTTGAACTATCGCGATTCCCTGTGGCGATCAATTGGCGGTCAACAAAAAGCGGTGACAGTGAACCGCGAGTTGGCGCCCCTTGTTGATGTAATGATTGGAAATGAAGAAGACTTCACCGCGGCACTGGGTTTCGAAGTCGAAGGAATGGACGAAAATCACTCGAAACTTGACGTTCAGAACTTTCGCAGAATGATAGAACGAGCGACCGCCGAGTTTCCCAACTTTAAAGTCGTCGCCACTACCCTTCGAAATGCGAAGACTGCAACGGTCAATGATTGGAGCGCCGTTTGTTATGCCGGAGGCGAGCTCTATCAGGCGCCAGTCCGCGAGAATCTTGAGATCCTCGATCGTGTCGGTGGCGGCGATTCGTTTGCTTCAGGACTTATCTATGGCTTCCTGACTGGGCGGGGGGCCCAGTGGGCGGTCGATTGTGGTGCTGCACATGGAGCACTCGCGATGACGACCCCAGGCGACACCACGATGGCGACATTGGCGGAAGTCGAGCGGGTGATGAAAGGTGGCACAGCGCGGGTCGCAAGATGAATTGTCCGACGAACTTTTAGTTTGTCGAAGGCGCCCTACCGTGACAGGGATTGAAACAGTGCCCGACCAATCTTGGTAAATGAACCGCAGCCACGACAAACTAAAGTTCGTCGGACAAAAAGAGAATGAATAAAGCGGAAGTTATCAAACAGATCAAAGACACTGGATTGATCCCGGTAGTTCGCGCGACATCGGCTCATGAAGCCATGAGTGCCATCGACGCGATCCGTGAAGGTGGGGTGTCTGTCCTGGAAATCACCATGACCGTTCCCGGAGCTGTTGGAGTGATCGAACAGTTAACAAAGAAGTACGGAAGCGACGTTCTTGTCGGTGCAGGCACTGTGCTTGACGCTGAAACAGCGCGTGCATGCATGTTGAGCGGCGCCCAGTTTATTGTGAGTCCTGCGCTGAACATGGAGACGATCGAATGTTGCCGCCGTTATGGCGTGGCAGTGATGCCTGGAGCTCTGACGCCGACAGAAGTTGTTCAGGCATGGACCGCAGGCGCCGATCTTGTGAAGGTGTTTCCCGCAGGCGCACTTGGAGGAGCGAGTTATTTGAAAGCTTTGAAGGCGCCACTACCGCACATCGAGCTGGTTCCCACCGGCGGTGTCTCACTGAAGACCGCCGCTGACTTCATCAAAGCAGGTGCCAGCGCGCTCGGCGTGGGTGCTGACCTTGTAGACCTCAAAGCAATCCGTGATGGTCAGGCATCGGTGATCACTGAGCGCGCAAAACAATTCGTACAGATCGTTCGCGAAGCGCGCACATCATCCAGTGATCAGTAGTCAGTGGTCAGTGGTCAGTGTTATAGACTTATTTGATCGATAGGAATAAATGCCACGGACCACCGACTACTGACTACTGACCACTCCTGAACCGCACCCAGTCAAAATCCGCATAACCTCGACGTTGCGCTTGCGTCAGGCTGACTGCAAACAGTCCGATCCGGGCGCCAATCCATTTTCCTTCTCTCGCTTTGAATGGCTCACCTATTTCAGTGAATTGCCGCCCATCAATGCTGTAACTGAACCGGCACTCCGCTCCAGGTTCGACCGTAACGCGCAAATAGATTGCCGCCTCTTTGAGATCGATTCCGTTTTCCTCTGTCTCCTCGTTGTCTTTCGGAGCATCTACGCAAAGAGTTCGTTCCAATCGGAATCCTTGTTCCGTTCTCACCACCGCGACGTAAGAATAGTCCATGCCCATCACTACCAGTCCCGCCTCCTCGTTCGGTAGCAGTCCGTTAGCATCCAAACGCGTCGTTAGCATGAACTTTGGCGCCGGTAGCTTTTGCAAAAGAAGGTTGGGTACTGACCACAGGTTTAACGCTTCTACTGGCAACGAAACAGCCTTCAGTCGTAACCAACCCGGGTTTTCTGTTAACGAAAACCAGTTCTTGTCGAAGTTGGCTTGCCACTGCCACTGAAGGCCAAGAGATTCTGCGGCAAACTCATCACTCGTTTGCGGTGACACAAGTGGTCTCGCTGTTCTCACCTTCGGCTTTCTGAAAATGGACACCGGTTCACCTTTACCGTCGGAATCCTTGTCGCTTCCGATCACTGGCCAATCATTTACCCACTTCAATGGTTCCAGGTAAACGATGCGTCCATAAGCACCGCGATCCTGAAAATGAACGAACCACGACTCGCCTGACTTCAAGTCTACCCATGCCCCCTGATGCGGACCATTGATGTCGGTCGAGCCCTGATCCATTACGATCTTGTCTTCATACGGTCCGTAAATGTTTTTGGAGCGCAAAACTGTTTGCCAACCCGTTGGAACTCCACCGGCGGGAGCAAAGATGTAGTAATAGCCGTTTCGTTTGTAGAGTTTTGGGCCTTCGATCGTTGGGTGATGCTCGCGTCCATCAAACACCATCTGTCCTTCGTCAAGAATTTTGGCGCCATCGCGACTCATCTTGTTTAAGTGAAGCACACTCTTAATCCCCGCCCGGCTGTTGGCCCAGGCGTGGACTAAATAGGCGTTTCCGTCATCGTCCCAAAAAGGACAAGGATCGATCCAACCCTTAGCGCTCCTTATTAACAAAGGTGCAGTCCATGGTCCCGCAGGATGGCGCGCTTTGACCATGTAAATGCCTCGGTCAGGATCGGGATAGAAGATGTAGAAGTATTTGTTGTGATAGCGAATGGCAGGCGCCCACACACCATTCCCGTGTTGCGGCTTTGCGAAGACATCCGACGGTGTCTGGTTTTGCAGCCCATGACCGATGATCCGCCAATTAACGAGATCTTTTGAGTGCAAAATAGGGAGGCCAGGTGCTGAATTGAAACTGGAGGACGTCAGGTAGAAATCATCGCCAACGCGAACAACGTCAGGATCGGAATAGTCCGCGAAGATGATCGGATTTTTGTAGGTGCCGTTTCGATTGTCCGGCTGCCAAACCGATTGAGAGAGGAGAGGTGGAGCGAGAAGAAGAATGATGGTAATTGCCGATTTCCAATTGCCGAGTGTCCGATATGCTTTAGCTTGTCGTGACATGCCAAACACGAACCGTCGAAAAACATTCTGGCTTCGCTACATTCAGAGGCTTCGATTGGTCAAGTCACGACAAGCTAAGCATATCGGACACTATTCTCGCTCCTCTTCTTCCTGGGCCTTCTGCGCCAGCATCAAGTGATCGCGCATCGCGTCGCGAGCTGAATCGGGATTGCGATCTCGAATCGCGCGATAGATCGTACGATGCATCTCCGCGGACTCTTTTAGGTCTCGAGCGCGCTTCACCGTCTTGCTCCGCACCTCAAACAAGATCGTCGCAACCATATTCATCAACGCGGTCAGGATTCTATTCCCGGATGCGGCGGCAACGGTTTGATGAAACCGCATATCGTGCACGAGGAACTGCTCGGGTTCATCCAATGAAGCGAACATGCCGGTGATCTCTTCCGACATCGATGCCATCTGGTCGCCAGTTGCACGTTCAGCCGCCAGGCCCGCAATTGCCATCTCCAGTGAACGTCTCGCTTCAAACATCTCGGCGGGCGTGAAGCGCTGTAACGAAGCCATCAAACGAAGCGGACTACTGTCCAATGCGGGTGAGCCCTCAGCTTCAACTACGAAAGTTCCTGCACCACGTCGCGGTTGCAGAACGCCGACTGCCGCCAGTGAACTTATGCCGGCGCGCAATGTTGGACGGCTAACACCTAACTGCTTAGCAAGATCTCGCTCCGGAGGCAGACGATCACCTGGCCGCAATTCACCCTTGTGGATCATCTCGCGAAGCTGCGAGACAACTTCTTCAGACGTTGTGCCGCGACGCTCCGTATCGATCGTCCTGAATGTGACTGGTTTGGGATCCGTCATTTGTTTTATGTCGTAACTCGTCAAGTAATTTCAGATTTAAGATTTCAGATTTAAGATTGACCGCTGCCCGATTAGGACCTAGTCGACGTATGGGACCTATTTCGCACCCGCAAATCTGAAATCTTAAATCTGAAATCTGAAATTACTTTACGATTCACGATTCACTTTCGCGTTTGTTGAATCAGCCACAACGCGAGATCATTTGCTGCTTTGAAATTATCGTATTCAGCGGGCAACTTTCGCCCGTCGGTATATTCGTTATATAGCCAGGGATCGCCGACCGCAAAGACTGTCCCTTTTCCAAACTTTGCTACAGCCATAATGTTATCGCCTTTATCGATGAAGACAGCACGCGCCGGAGATTTGACTTGTAGCGTAGAAATCTCTTTCAAATAAAGGTTCCGTGCCGTTTTGAATATTGGATGTGGCGGTTGAACCACAAGTCTACCCATTGAATAGTCGTTACCTGGCACCTTATTACGACTATCTTTATTAAACTCGATACCAAACGCGCGAGCGAGTTCATTGAAATGATCAAACTCCGCGTTGCCGACATCATTTCCCATCAGAACAAGAACACCTCCCGCCTTTACCCAATTGCTGATTACTCTCACATCGTTTGAGGAAACATAATTGGGTTTTGGGGTTTCTGTCTCCGTATCGGGATCGACGATGATGTAGATGTCTGCGCCGTTCAAATTTGCAGCTGATGGTGCGCTGTAAAGGGTATCGGTCTTAACTCCAAACGCGCGAAAAACATTTCCCCAAAGCGAGAATCCACTGTTAGGGAGCTCGTCCCACTTGTAATGCCAGGAGACAATCTCGCCGGTCGCATCCTTCTTCGTTTCATTATTGAAGTAGGAGTCGAGCACGACAGTCTTGCCCTTGCCAGTAGACTGCTTTGCCGCAATGTTCATCTCGTTGCTGGCCATCAGAAACGCTCCGATTCCCTTTGGATCATCTCTGACGACCCTCTCACTCAGATAGTACTGGTAGCTGCCATCTCGATAAGGGTTGCCGCCAAGTCCCGCGACACTTACAGTGCCGTCAAGGTTTGTCTCACCATTTGCATCGGTCTTGATGAATTCAGAAGTGAGACCGTTATAGCCATGCTTAGCAACAGACAAATAACTGGCCGGCACGTAACCGTCACGAACACCTTTTGCTAGTGCGTAAACGAACATGCTGGAACCAGAAGCCTCCAGGTAGTTTCCTTTTTCACTTCCTTTGTCGACTACTTCATACCAAAGACCCGTCTTTGTATCCTGATACTTCGCAACTGCTTTTGCCAAACGATTGAAAATTGCAATTAGCTCTGCTCTTTGCGGATGAGTTCGTGGAAAAAATTCGAGAGTGTCAACTAACGCCATTGCGTACCAACCCATTGCACGATCCCAGAAGTTTGGGGAATGGCCGGTCGCAGGATCGGCCCAACGCTGCTGCTTCGACTCATCCCAACCGTGATAGAGGAGACCGGTCCTCGGATCGCGCGCGTGTGACTCCATCAAAATAAACTGCTTCGCAATGTCGTCAAATGCGGATTGCTCGTGAAAGGTTGCTGCATATTCCGCGTAGAACGGCTCGGCCATGTAGAGACCGTCGAGCCACATCTGATTTGGATAGATCTTCTTGTGCCAGAATCCTCCGTCTGAAGTGCGTGGATGATTCTTCAGTTGTTCTCGGAGGAGAGCGGCGGCCTTGCGATACTTGTCCTGACCAGTGACCTTGTAAAGAAGTAAAAGAATCTTTCCGGAGTTGATGTTGTCGAGATTGTAGTCTTCAGCCTTGTAAGTGCGAATGGATCCGTCGGCATTGACGAAGTTGTCCATCCCTTTCTGAATGAAACTGAAGTAGCGTCCATCACCAGTGCTTAACCAAACGCCCTCGATTCCCTTCAGCACAACGCCTTGTTCGTAACTCCACTGAGAAGGTTCACCGTTTTCGTTCCGCGACGAATCACGCCAGAGTGAATTCATGGCAGTGGCGGCAATTTGTTCGGACAAGTTCGGTTGCTGAGCCACCGACCGTGTTGCGCTCAGGATTAATAAAAAAAAGAAAATAACGGTTTGTTTGATTTTCATGCTCGAAGCTATGCTCATGCTTCCTATGGGTCTCACTCCGATAGGAGTGGCATGTTTATAGATCACACAGAATGAACAACCAGGCACTCCTTTAGGGGTGCGATGTCCCGACAAGTATGATCGAATAAGCCCTATCCCGAAACGTTCAAATAAAAAAGGCGACCGACATTGCACTCCTAAAGGAGTGCGGAACTTCGGAACTCTCGCGAACTATAAACATCTCACTCCTACCGGAGTGACGAGTTTGTAAACTTACGACAACCGCTCAAGAATCTTTCCATTCACTTTCACGTTCTCCAGCCTGGCGCCACTGACGTTCCTCACAATGTTGCCGTCGGCGACGTTGTCAAACGTGCAATCCTTCAGACGCAAATCGAAAACGGGTGCTGAAGTCAAACCCTGCACATCAAACGCATATTTGCTCTTCTTACTCACTATGCGTTCGACCGAGTAATTGCGAACTACCGGCGTGAAGTTTCCCTTCGCGCCTTCCTCGTAATTGAAATCGATCGTGATGACCGCATGTGCAACCTCGCCCACTTCGAGTTTTCGAAAATGAAGGTTCTCAAGTAAGCCTCCACGCATCGCATTGTTCTTTACTCGCAACGCATGATCCAGGTTAGGACTATCCAGACGACAATTCTCGGCAAACAGGTTGCGCACTCCTCCCGTGATCTCGCTACCGACAGTGATGCCGCCATGCCCGTCTCTCATCCGGCAGTTGCGCACGATAATATTTTGAGTAGGCGTATTTAGTCTGCGACCATCAGCGTTGCGTCCTGACTTGATGGCAATACAATCGTCGCCGGTATTGAAATCACAATCCTCGATCAGCACATCTGTACACGACTCCGGGTCGCAGCCATCGTTATTGGGACCATGACTGCTGATTTTCACACCGCGCACTGTTACGTTAGTGCTAAGGACCGGATGAATCTCCCACATCGGTGAGTTTACTATTTGCACACCCTCAATCAGAACGTTCTGACAACGATACGGTTGAATGAACTGCGGCCGGAGGTAATGACCCGCACCGAACATTCGTTCTTTTACAGGCACGCCTTGTTCAGCCATTTGCTGCAACGCGGCTCTGTCGGATCGTTGATTAGGAGTTCCTTCTTTCCAACCATAATTCACGCGACCTATCCAGGGCCACCAAGAATCCATGCCACTCTGACCGTCGAGTGTGCCTTCGCCCGTGATCGCGATGTTACGTTGTTCAAACGCATAGATGAATGGCGAATAGTTCATCAACTCAGTACCTTCCCAGCGAGAGAAGACGACAGGAAGATAAGCGTTGGGGTCCCTACTAAACTTGATCGTCGCACCTCTCGAGACAACAAGATTCACATTGTTCTTCAGATGAATAGCGCCACTCAAGAATGTTCCTTGCGGAACAACGACACGACCACCCCTGGCTTTGCTACACGCTGCGATCGCTTTTTGAAACGCGGCGGTGCAGTCGGTGAGGCCATCGCCTTTGGCTCCGAATTTCGTTATGACGAAGTCTCTTTTCGGAAAGAGCGGCGCCTTGATGCGAGCGAGTATGCCCGGCATGACCGATTGCCAGGGATCGTCTTCAAATAGCGCGCGTGAACTGAATAGGCGCGGCGCAATAGCGATAGAAACTCCGCCGGTTATTAGATGTTTGATGAAATCGCGCCGTGTAGTCATAGCAACTGATTAGCGAGAGTTGGTCATACCACGTTTACAAAATGAACAAATGAGATATTGGTTCCCCGGTAAGAACTAAAACATTTACTGTACAGAATTTGTGATTGCTTGAGCGTCGAGATTCTGCCGCACCGACAGTTGAGTGTCAACTGCAATTGCTGACCAATTTGGGGTGGTGGGAGAATCAGGTCAGACCAAGTGGTTGAGTGCTCGAATAGGTCCTATAGGTCATCCTAAGTGGTCTTACCGACCCATCCAACCACCATCGACAACAAGGATGTGGCCGTTTACATAATCGCTGGCGGAGGAACTCAGGAATACTGCAGCGCCCGCAACATCTTCGGGCGCACCCCAGCGTCCGGCGGGAATCCGTTCGAGGATTTGGCGATTGCGGATTTCATCGGCTTGCAGCGCGGCGGTGTTGGTGGTCCGCATGTAGCCCGGGGCAATTGCGTTGACATTGATTCGATATTTAGCCCACTCGTTGGCGAGTGCTTTCGTGAGTTGGGCAACGCCTCCTTTTGAGGCTGCATACGCAGGAACCGTGATGCCACCCTGAAAGGAGAGCAGGGATGCAATGTTTACGATTTTGCCACCGCGCTCGCCTTCGACCATGTGCTTGCCTGCTAGTTGACAAAGCCGAAAGACACTGCTGAGGTTTACTTCCAGGACTGCCGTCCAATCTTCTTCTGAATATTCAACTGCGGGCGCGCGCCGAATTGTGCCGGCGTTGTTGACCAGAATGTCGATCCGTCCAAAGTGATCGAGAGTTTGTTCGACAAGATGGCTTGCGGTTTCTGATTTTGAAAGATCGCCGGTTACCGAGTACGCCTCACCACCTGCAGTTCTTATATGACCGCAGGTCTGATCCGGCGACCGCGTATTGCCATGACATGCGACTCGAGCTCCAGCTTCTGCCAGAGCAACTGCGATCGCGGCGCCGAGTCCGGTTGCGGCGCCGGTTACGAGAGCAGTGCGATCGTTCAGTTTAAATTGATCGAGAACGGTGGTCATTGTCGATTACTCTTTGGAGTGCGATGGCCTGCCGTCGCTTTGTTACGGCGTATCGGACCATCGCGGCACGCTGTAACATAGCGACGGCAGGCCGTCGCACTCCAAAATACAGATCACAGAAAGTCTTCACGCAACGGAGAGAAGATGTCGATAAGCACGACCTCTTCGTCCATCATAGTCGCTCCATGCCAGCAGTTTGATGGAAAGTGAAGTACGTCACCCGCTTTTGCGATTTGCTCCTTGCCTTCAATGAAAAAGCGCACTCGTCCGCGCTCGACGATAGTCATCTGCTCGTGCGGATGATCGTGTTCGGGGGTTACCAGAAATGGACTGAAACGAAAGCGGCAGATCATCATTCTATTGCCCACAAACATCTGACGTTGGATTCCATCTGAAACGCGCTCCACCGGAATCGTCGACCAGTTCAGATGTTGCGGCAGCTTGCCATGGCCATTACCGTTCGCTTGATCCTCTGGTAACCCTGTAGACATCTCAAGTTCCTTTACTTTTTGTCACTGACTGCTTCCAAACCCGAACCACTCGCAGCGTATTCGGGTTGCACATTCACGACGCCATAAAGACGGTCTTCGCCTTCTTTAATTGCAGCCATCATCCAGAGAAAATTAATTTGACCTCCGGGCGCTGCGACGTTCGGGTGATAGCCTTGCGGCATCAAAACGCAATCGCCTTCGCGTACAACCTGCACGAGCTCCGGCTTGTTTGGATTTGTGTAAACAAACTGCACACCAAACGAAGGCGCCGGCATATCAATGAAGAGATAAGCTTCTTCCAGCAGTTTGGAATGTTCATGCGGAGGCCACGACGTCCAGTTACCTGGCGTCGAGAAAGTCACCCCTGCCATGATTCTTCCTGCTTCAACATTCGCTCCAATCAATACATTTAGATCCCGCTCTGCCGGTGGTTGGCCTGCGATCAAATGGAGGCGCGGGTTCTGCCGCACTTCCTTGTAAGACACAAACTTGATCGGATATCGCTTTTCAACAGGCGCAGACACCTCTGCCAAATCACACCCTTGCGCGCCCGGCTTCACTTCAATGTCTGAGTCCCGCGGAACATAAACAGCGTCGTATTGCTCGAGTTGAAACGTTTCGCCTTCTGTTGTGACTGATGCAGTTCCGTTCAAACAAATCAATCCGATCTCGTGATCCTTACTGTTGAAGTTTTCCGTCGGGTCTTCCGCCGACAATGTGATTCTGCCGTAGTGCAGATAGCGCGCGGCAGTTGAGCCTGGCGCTACGGCGGTGCGCCGACCCTTACCGATGTGAGTGTGCGGCACAAAACAGGTTTCTTGCGTAATTGGGTTTTGGGTTATGTCCTTACTCATTTCCTGACTCATTTTGCTCTCCCTTTTCAGATCTCAAATTTCAGACCTCAGATCTCAGAAAAATCTTCGATCATCGATTTGATATCTGAGATTTGTGATCTGAGATCTGAAGCGCCACACGATATCGAAGCGGGCTTCCCTTTTCTACAGTCACGTCTTTTGCTTCAAACATCAAGTACATCGGTATCGCGCCGTGCACTCCACGTCCGAGCGGCGCGTTCCCTGAAGCCAGCACTGACGTAGTGAAACTAAACGTAGCATCGGAAAGTTGCGCTGAAAGTGTGCCGGCTCTTGAACTAAACCGATCGATTCTCGTTTGACCCTTTAACTCAGTTTCGAGCTGACCATAACTACTCGGCACAGCCATTTGCCAGCGACGAATATTAACCGGTCGATCTGAACTCAAGATTTCTTCACGGCTAAAGGTGTTGTTATCGATTCGCCACACGACGTCGCTTGTCAAACCAACATCGATCCAATCACCCGACTTGCCGCCCACGAGCGCCCAATGAGTCCAGTGCGCACGCAATGATTTGCCATCTGAAGATGGCTGAATACTATCGGCTCCATCCGTCGCAACAACCTTGCGACCATCTGACAGCTCCACAAATGGAACCAATATTGGAAACGTTTGCTCGACTGGAGCAGCAAATCCCGGCAGTCCATGTGGAATGGGAAGATAGTCTGACAAACCTGGCTTGGGACCAGTTGTAATTGGCAAAGCGAACCGTATGTCACCTTGTCTCACCAACCAAACTCCCGCTTCTCGATCAGGTGCTCTTCGAAAGTATTCGAAACGATTAACGAGACCAAGAGTGGGCACCGCTGGAAACTTCGTAATGCCTTCTCTATTTAGCGCTTGAATCACTTTTGTGTGCGAGTTCGCCAGTTTTCCAAAGAAGCCAGTGGTTTGTTGCCACTCTCGCTCGCGGGTGATGTACGAGTAGTTGCCTTTACCAAAATCGAAGATCGATAACAGATGAGTATCGTCTCGATAGTCGTGGCGCAGATAATTCCATGCCTGGTGGTAGAGCGCCGCGATCTCAGTTAGCGGCGCCGGTCGAAACTCCGAATGTTCAGCCAGGAAGCCGGCGATCTCAGGAGTGTCGAGATAACTGACAACTCCCTGGCTGCGCCCCCAGTTGTAACCGTAACCATCTTCAGACACTACGTCCCACCAGAGTCGCATCTGAGCTTTCAATGAAGGACGCAGCTTTTCAAGAATGTCTTTTCGACCTGCAAGCTCAGCGGCTTCCCAGATGTACCTCGCGTATTCGTTCGAATAACGATCGTAGCGCCCGGTTGGCGGCGAATCGTCAGCGTAGATATGGCCGGCAGTGAATTGAATCGCCGCTCGATCCAATAATCGATCAATGAAAGCTCGATCAGTTGAAATACCAAGCTCGTAGCTGATGCTTGCGATTCGAGCAGCGACTCCGAGGTAGTTATCAGGAAGATTTATGACGTGGTTTGTCTTCGGATCGTAGAAACGCTCCGGATTGAGAAGCGAGCGCCACTCCTTCTGTTCGTCTGATGACAAACTCAACCATAGTGGGTTGGTTTTGAGATCGCGGCCGAAGTGACGAAGAGCGAGCGCCGCATACAACTGAGAAAAGGCTTTGCTTCCGGCGTGTGCCTCAATGAGTCCAATCTGACCGACCCATTTCGCGATGTCACGTCCGGCCAGTTCATGCTTGCCGCTGATGTCTGAATATGCTGCAAGAGAACGCATGAAGGTTCCCCACGAAAACTCGCCGGTGGTGGGAACGCCGAGAACACGATCGGGAGGGGGGTTGACGGTCGCGATTGCTCCCAGGTGTGCTGACAGTTCTTTGTCCAGAAAGCTTTCTACTTCAGAACGAAAACTATCAACCTGTATTGAGTCTTCGGGGGCTGTTAATACTCTCTGCGCAAACACAGTGTGACTTATCAACAGCCCCACGAGGAGACTCATGAGCACCGCGCCCCAGCTTTTGTAAAGGATGGACTTCAACCCGCAAACGCTCCCAAGTTCGATACAAACCGTCAGAACCGTAACGCGGTAGCGTCGGGTTCTGCCAAATTCGAGCGTCAAGAATTTTGACGGACCCGATGCTAAAGCGCGACGGTTCTGACTTCATCTACTAGAACGTTAACTTCAAACCAAACTGAATATTGCGAGCCGGTCCCGCAGTCGGGATTCCGAAGCCGGCAGTCGTTCGCGTCAAAGCCGTTACCCTGTAGTTCGCGCGATTGAACGCATTGAACATGTCTGCCTGGAAGCGAAGTTTAAATCTCTCTGAGAGGCTGAACTGTTTCCGCATTGAGAAATCCCAGGTTTGCAGATTAGGTCCCGGAACGTTCCCTACACCGCTGGTACCGCGTCGATTTGCCGGCGCGGCTGCAAATGCATTGGGGTTAATCCATCCGTTGCCGCCGGGGTTAGGAAGCAATACTGGTCCACCAAGATAGTCAGCTCGGCGAGTGCCGATTGCGGTGTTCGCCAGGATTGTGAAATATGGGCCACTCTGATAACGAGTGATGCCACTAATCTCCCACCCTGCGAGCACAGCGCCGCCAACACCCGTCATCTTGCTGAAGAACGGAACACGATAGTCATACGTCGTGACAAAGATATGCCGTCGATCAAACGTCGCAAGGCCATAGTTTGTGTGACGATTGAACGGATCTTCTCCGGCGTCTATGTTATCGCCGTTGCCACTTGTGTCGGTTAACGCTTTCGAGAATGTGTAACTTGCGGTGAGTTCAAGGTTGCCTTTGCGCTTTGCGGCATATAACTGCAGACCGTGGTAGTTAGAATTGGCGTCTGAAAGCCGGTACAGGATCTGTGTAAATCCTTTATACGGACGAAGCGCATCGGTTGTAATACCGGGATTTGCAAGGATCGTTGAAAGCACTGGCTGATTCAAATCCGGTTGCCTTATCAAATGTCGGCCGAGATTCCCTACGTAATTGGTTTCAATAAAGAAGCCGCGCGGTAACTCCCGTTGCAGACCAACACTGAAGTTCATTGAATAAGCGATATTCAGATCAGGATCGATCGAGTTAATTGAACCCAGCAGAGCGGCGTTCGCCGGCGTTCCGCCTGACGGATTAGCCAGATTGCCATTGCTGAAGCTTGGCGTGCTTACAAATGGCGGTACGTTGACCTGCGAGAAAATCAAATTCCCTTCTACCTTGTCGTAGTACATACCGAAACCGCCGCGGATTACAGTCTTATCGTCGCTGAGCGGAGCGAAGGAGAATCCAAAACGCGGCGCGAGTCGGTCAGCAGGTTGGTAGAAACCAAGCGGCGCTCCCGTCGGAACAAGCGCCAGAGATGCATCAGACGCTGCGACGCGTCCACGTTCATCAGCTGGAATTCCATCACCGGCTCTAACTAATCCATTAAAGCGATTGCCTCCCTTTGTTAGATCGATTGTTCCATTGGGGAGCACGGTCACAGCGTTTGCCGGATTGTAAAGATGAGGATTGAAGTTCGCCATGTTATTCGCCTGCGTAAAAGTTGGACCGAAGTGGTAGTACCGGGCGCCGAGTTCGAAGCTCAGGTTCTTTCGGGCTTTCCAACTATCGTTGACGAATCCTTCGATTTGATTGAATCGGAAGAAGCCAACCGGATCATCATTCGCTTCGCTGTAAGTACGGAAATTACCCAGAAGCGCATCGGCAAAAGCATTACCTGTAGTTACGGCGCCACTGGCGGCGCCGGAATTAAACGAAACGTTCCCGGTATAAATGGAGCGACCATTTTGATCCTTTCGATTTCGAACGATCAATGCACCGGTCTTCAAAGTGTGTTTCCCAAAAATCCAGGTAACGTTATCACTTAAAGAAATATCGGTGGTGGGCGAGAGCAAAGAAGCATTTGGTCCGTTGAAGTTGGCCATGGAGCCATTGCCGGAGAATGTAACGTTCGGAATACCGTTGTCGAAGCGGCCACCACTGAATAGCTGTGGGTAAGTGAAGTGGAATGTTTCTCGTTTCCAGAACTCGCCGACTGGTGGAATCCGTTGACCGTTCCACGCGGCGTTTGCTTTTACCTCATTGATTAGCGTTGGAGATATCAAATAAGTGTACGAGACCTGATAGCTGCTCCCGGGACGCAACCGATTGGTTGGAATTGTTGGCAACTGTGAATTGATAAACGTGCCAAAGGGATCGATCAGATCGTATTTGTCTTTCAAGTAGCGCCCATAGAGACTGTGTTTGGAGTTGATCCGGTAATCAATTCGGATGTTGTCTTCACGATAATCAAACGGGTTTGGCTGTTGAAACGTCGCGTTGTTTGCGGTCGGTGTATTTGAGTAAGCGACGGCGAGACCTTCCATTGCTGTGTACACCGCTGCGATTGCCGCACCGTTCGGTGTGACCCCGACCGGCTGACCATTCAATCGCAAGTTCGCCAGATTTCGACCAGGAATAGGTTGGCCAGCTGGAACAACAGTATTGTTCGCCGGATTGATTGCCGTGTATCCGACTGGGACGTTCAAATCTCCACTACGCAGACTAAAGTCACCGAGTCGTTCAGCGCGAGTTGGCATACTTCGTTGCACGGGCGCTGCATCCTGACGGATGTATTTGTATTCCTGACCACCAAAGAAGAATAGTTTGTCTTTGACGATCGGCCCGTTGAAGTTCCAACCAAAATTATTGAAACGAAGTTTTCCCCTCTTTGGAGACTTGGCGTTTCGCGCGTCAAGTTTATCGTTGCGCAAGAACTCATAAGCTGCACCGTGATAATCGTTTGTACCGCCGCGCGTGACCACGTTGATTGCGGCGCCTGAGTTGCGACCGTACTCAGCAGAGAAGTTGGAGGTTTGAATCTTAACTTCCTGGATGAAATCGACGCCGACGTTGTTTATCTGGCTGTTGTTGCTGCCAGAGTCCATGTTGGAGCCGCCATCGACGGTCAAATTGTTGTAGTTCGGCCGGTTTCCATTGATAGCGGCCTGACTAATGCTCAAGCTGGTAGTTAATCCCAGTTGATCTTCGTCGAGAATCACGGCGCCTGGAATCAGCGTGACCAACTGCATGTAATTCCGTCCATTAAGAGCAAGGTTTTGTACCTGGCGACTGTCAACGACGCGTGCAACCTCGCCCGACGTCGTGTTGACTGTTTCACCCGCTGCCGTTGTCACCTCGACAGTCTCAGTGACGTTGCCTGCTTCCAAGGTGATGTTGACGGTGAGTCGTTGATCAGCTGTTAAGACATTACCTGCCTGGTTAGCTTTCTTAAACCCATTTCGTTCCACGGTCACTGTGTAGGTACCGACTGGAAGACTGGTCACTGTGTAGAACCCACCTTCGTCGGTCACAGCGGTACGGGTTGCATTCGTCGCAGTATTTGTAATGGTGACTGCTGCATTAGGAACGACGGCGCCGGAAGAGTCCGAAACGGTACCGTTGATCCTGCCGTTCACAGTCTGTCCGCTGACACTGAAACAAACGCACACTGCGATAAGGAGAGCGCCACAGATCTGCATGAGTGGCGAAAAGAATTGGGGAAGAGATCTTGGTTCTTGCATTGAAGTGACACCTCCAAATTGTGTAAGTGAGTATCAGGTCGCATTACCTAATACCCAGTTGATTAGAACGGCAGGAAACTGGAACTAACTTCTATGCGACCATGGGTGCAGCAAAAGCAGGCGCTGCGACGAGCGCTACCGCACCTCGTAATCGCGGATGTTCTTCAGCCGGTACGACGTGGACCTCAGTCATACCTCCAAACTCTGTAAGTGTTCTTTCGCGCAGGGCACTGCGCACGATTGGTTCTATCAGACTCCACGCAGTCGTGATTTCACCACCCACATAGACACGCGCAGGATCTATCGCATTGATTATGGAAGCGAGACCAAGGCCAAGATATCTCGCTGTCGAATTGATTGCCGCTAAAGCTTTAGCATCACCAGCGCGGGCGCGCGCGATCAGGTCTTCTACGGTGAACGTTGAGGCGTCGACGTCGCGTGGTCCAGGCTCTGCTAAATCACGGCCAAAGTATCGCGACAACGTGGCAATGTTCGACACGTAAGCTTCCCAACAACCAGTCGCGCCGCACGAGCACCGAGGACCGTCAATACTTAAAGGGACGTGACCAAATTCACCGGCCGTATTGTGACGACCACGCATCAATTCTCCATTGACAACAATGCCGGTGCCGACACCGTCAGAGACACTGACGAACACTGAATGGCCGGCGGTCAGTACATCGCTGCGCGTTGCCCATAGTTGCGCGAGCGCACATGCTTTACCGGAGTTTTCGATGTGAACTGGAAAGCCGATGGCTGCAGCCAGAGGATCGCGAAGATTGACATCGCGCCAGGCTAGAGTCGGCGCATGGAGCACACGGCCTGCGGCAAGGTCCACCATTCCCGGAACCACAACGCCAACGCCGGCGCATGAACCGATTTCTTTGTAGTCAGCAAGTAGTTGCTTGATACGACGAGCGAGATCCTGAATGAGAACGTCATAATCCCGATTTGTTTGGAAGCTACTGACGGCCCCGATTTGGTGACCCATCAAATCGGTAATCATGATGTAGGTTCGCGACGCGCGGACATCAACCCCAACTATGCAACGCTGCCGGGTATCAATGTAAAGGAAAGTGGGCCGGCGGCCACGACCGACCGCTTCGCCAAGAGCGCCTTCAAAGATCAAGCCTTCCTCGAGAAGTTCACTAACCAGCAGGCTGGCAACACCGCGTCTGACATTCATTAGTCGTGCAAGGTCGGCGCGTGAAATCGGCTGATGCGCGCGAATCAGGTTTAAGGCAATTTGCCGATTAATTGCGCGGCTGGTTCCGCGTCGCGCCACCTTGAAGTCATGCGGGTTGATCTTTCGCATATTGTTCTGTCTTGGTACTTAATCGCCCAGGTTCAAGCTCACCTTTGATCTAACCCTGACCGGACTCGCCTGCCGAGGGATATTTATGGCGATTACAGGACTTCGATTTGAATGTTAAACAGCCCGAAAAGAACGGAAAACCCGTGCGAACTAATAAATTTTTGGTAGTTACTCGACCTGAGCTTAGCGACGAAGCCCATCCTCGAGTGGAAATGATTTTGTCTAAACAACGAACATATACTCTTCTTGGCCGAGCATCGTCAAGGATTTTTTGCGGAGACGGGATAAATGTTGGGGCGCACGGAAGAGGCGTGGGGCGAGTAAGCGAGGGGAGCGAGCCGATCAATTATGAGTTAATAGGTCATACGGGTCCTATCGTCCGCCACACGATTCTCGAATGACTAATTCTGGCTTAACCACAATCTGGCGCACTGTTTTGGACCGTCCGGTGATAGAGTCGAGCAGCAAATTGGCAGCCGCCTGTCCCATCTCCAACGTTGACCAAGTCACGGTAGTCAAAGGCACGCGCAACATGTCGCCGTAATGAATACTTCCTGCGCCGACGATGGCGATGTCATCGGGAACTCTTATCGCTGCCTCGTGCAAGGCCGTCATTGCGCCGATTGCTGCCGGATCGTTCGCCGCAAAAATTGCGGACGGCAATTCACCGTCTGCGATCCAACTCTTCATTGCGAGATATCCATCGTCCTCTGTAAACCCACAATCGCGTATGGCCTCAGCCGGAACGCGCAAACCAGCTTCTGCCATTGCGCTGATGAAGCCCTCGAACCGCTGACGGGAAGTTGAAGCAGTGGTGCCTCGCAGATGTCCAACCCGCCGATGACCCAGCTTGAGCAAATGCCGCGTAGCCAGTATTCCGACCTGCACGTCATCAGTAATAACCGCTGAAGCCTTCAAGCCCTCCAGGAGCCGATCGATCAGAACAATCCGTCCGCCGTCTTTTATCAATTGCCGATAGAACTTCGTCTCTCTTTCGGAAATGGCAGAGGCGACGATCAAACCGTCGGTGCGCGAAAGCAGTGCTTCGATCTCAGCCATCTCTTTTCGTGGATCTTCATCTGTACTGCAAATCAGGTTTTGATAACCTGATGGTCTCGCTTGTAACTCCACGCCGCGACAGATCTCCGCAAAATAGGAGTGCATCAGATCGGGAACGACAATACCGATCAAATAAGATCGGTTAGTAGTTAACGCCCTCGCAAACTGATTCGGGCGATAGTTCATCTTCTGCGCAACCGCCAGAATGCGTTCGCGTGTCTCACGACTAATCTCGGGATGATTGTTAATCGCGCGCGACACAGTCATCTTCGAAACCTTAAGCGCCCGCGCAATATCTTCGAGAGTAGTTGGCATCGAGGTCGAATTACTTTCCGTGTTTTAGACTGGATTGGATTGCTGCTTCGGCCAGCGGATTCATCACCGCGTAACCTGCAGCGTTTGGGTGTAGACCATCGTCACTCAGTTCGTCCTTCAGGAAACCTTTGCCGTCTACCATTGCGGAGAAGTAATCCAGATAGATGAGATGATTCGCGGCGGCATAGTTTTTCATCCACGCGTTCAACACCATGATCTTGTCCGGTGCTCTTCTTACCGTTTGCACAATCGGTTTGCCGTCGCGCACCTCGTAGTCACTGACCGGCAAAAGCGAGGCCAGCACGACGCGAATTCCATTTGTTCGAGCCAATTCAGCCATCGAAATGAGATTGCCTTCAATCGCTTCCAGTGTGGACGGTCCTGTATTTCCAGCCAGATCGTTTGTTCCGGCAAGAATCACAACAACCTTCGGTTTCAAATCAATCACGTCGGGTCGGAATCGAATCAGCATTTGCGGAGTAGTCTGTCCGCTGATTCCACGGTTCACGTACGGCTTGCCAGGAAAGAAACCGCCCATATTTGGGCCATCCCAACCATCTGTAATCGAGTCGCCCATAAAGACCACACGTTGTTCGTTCTTTGCAGGTGATATCACTTTCGCGTTGTCGTCATGGTAGCGAGCAAGTTGCGGCCAATCCTTTAACCTCGTCTCAGCTCGTTCTGCTCGCGTCTTTAGTTCCGCGCACGGATCCGAACTTGTGGCGGGTGCCTGGGCCAGGGCTGCGATATTCAGCAAGAGGAGGACTAATGACGCGGACAATAATCTGAACATTGCTTCTCCTTAAAGTAATGTGACTATGGCGTGGGTTTAGCTGGTGCTGTGCTTGTCGCAGGACGAGGATCCGCAAAGACCTTTATCAAAATCATCGTGAAGTCCTGGTTCGTGGTGCTGCGGTGGTGCGGAGTGCCGCGTGGAACAACGACTAGATCGCCCTTCGCGATCTCAACTTTCTGTCCGCCGGTAATCCTTGGACCACGCCATTCGCCTGGTTCAATTTCCTTTGGAGACTCCAGCGTCCCGCCCAACGTAAGTGTCGCAGTTCCATCAAGCACGTAATAAACGTCGTCCGAGGCATCGTGAATCTCAGCATTGGCGGCGGTGGTGTTGTTCTCGTGCTGGATTGCAACGCGTAGTTCCATGCCTGCCCCACCAATCAACTCTTCGACTTTATTCGACGGCTGCAGCTTCTTCTGAAGATCCGAAAGCGATTGTGCGTGCATTACTATAACGTCACGGATCGGACGGATGGGTTTCTTTTCGGTTTGGGCAGTGACATGTAACACCGCCAGAAACACGATTGCGCTGGTGATTAATGATTTGTTTAGTATCAATGTTAGTTCTACTCCTCGGGTAGCGCTTGCCACTTGGATCGAGTCAGTACCACCTGGCGGTAGCGGGTGGGTGCGAAGTTCGCTTTTGACCGTCACTTCTGAGCTTCGCACCCACCCGCTACCGGGAGGTGGTACTGACCCGATCCAAGTGGCAAGCAAAGATTACGAATCACATCCTGCCGTTCGATTTCCACGCCTCGCCGTTCGGATATTCATAACGCGCCAACGACTCGGCTTTCATCTCGATGCTATATCCCGGCTCCATCGGTGGCATGTAACGGTCGCCATTCATCACCACCGGTGTAACAAAATGCTCGTGCAAATGATCTACATATTCAACGATTCGTCTGTCGAGACACGCACTTACCGCGATGTAGTCGAAAATCGACAGATGCTGAACATACTCACAAAGGCCAACACCGCCGGCATGAGGACAAACAGGCACACCGAACTTAGCTGCCATCAGCAATACCGCGATCACTTCATTCACTCCGCCCAGACGACAACTATCGATCTGGCAAAAGCTGATCGCACCGGCTTGCATGAGTTGCTTGAACATCACACGATTCTGGCAATGTTCACCCGTCGCCACTCCAATCGGTTCTATCGCGCGTGCGATGCGCGCGTGTCCGAGCACATCGTCCGGCGATGTCGGCTCTTCAATCCAGTATGGACGAAACTGCGCGAGCTCTTTCATATAACGAATCGCCTCGCTGACTTCCCAAACCTGATTGGCATCCATCATCAGTTTGCGGTCCCACCCGATCTCATCGCGAATTAATCTGGCTCTTCGAAGATCATCTTTTAGGTTGCGACCAACCTTCATCTTGAAGTGGGTCCAGCCCCGCTCGATACCCTGACGAACAAGCGCGCGAACTTTTTCATCCGAATATCCGAGCCAACCCGCCGACGTTGTATAGGCGGGATAGCCGACTGCAAGCATCTTGTCGATTCGTTGCCTCTTTGTTGGTTCGTGACGTTTAAGAATCGCGAGCGCTTCTTCCGGAGTAAGCGCATCGCTGATGTAACTAAACGGAACGCAGCTAACGATCTGCTCCGGTGTCATGTCCGCCAGGACTTTCCAAAGCGGCTTGCCCTCCATCCTGGCGTAGAGATCCCAAAGAGCGTTTACGACAGCTGCGGTTGCCAGATGGATGACGCCTTTTTCCGGGCCAACCCAACGAAGATGACTATCAGAAGTCAGGTGTTTCCATACTGCGCCCATGTCGACGCCATTATCGATAGTCAATCCGACGGCCAGTGGTTTGAGCGCTTCAACGGCCGCGACACATAACTCGTTACCGCGTCCTATTGTGAACGTTAGTCCATGACCTTCTTGTTCAGTGTCTGTTTTCAGAACCACATAGGCGGCGGAGTAGTTCGGATTGACATTCATCGCGTCCGACCCGTCGAGGGAATTCGACGTCGGAAAACGAATATCGCGAACTGTGATGTCCTTGATTACGGTCATCTTCACGAGACAGCGCGACTGCTACGCCACCGGTCCAATGCCACTGCAATAACAATGATTGCGCCGATGATGATCTCTTGAATGTAGTTAGGCCAACCGATCTGCTGACATCCGTTTCGGAGGAACGCCATGATCAACGCACCAATCATCGATCCGAGGATACTTCCTTCGCCGCCATTAAGACTGCCACCACCAATTACGACTGCCGCGATGATGTCGAGCTCCGAACCTGCCGCTACGGTTGGATCACCTTGTCGCAGACGCGACATTTGCATTACTCCTGCGAGCCCAAATAACAGGCCAGCCAATCCGTAAATCCAAACCTTCAAACGATCCGTTGCGATTCCACAAGCACGTGCAGCTGCTTCGTTCGAGCCAAGCGCAAAAACACGACGACCAAAAACTGTGTTGCGCAGTACGACAGCGGCAATAATCGCAAGGATGATTGCGATCCAAACTCCTGGTGCGACAAGTAGCCAGGGCGGATTCGGAAACATTACAAGCAGCTCGTTAAGCCAGGTGTCGGCCATGTTCACGGTTTGCTCGCCGGCGACCCACTTCGCGGTACCGCGTGCGACACCCAGCATTCCCAACGTCGCAATGAACGGCACAACCTTCAAACGGGTTATGACAAGGCCATTAATCAATCCGACAAAACCGCCAACCAGAATGCCACTGGCCAGCGCTACCGACGGCGCGAGACCGGAGTGAATTCCCAGCGCAGTAATGACACCTGTTAGAGCGATGGTTGAACCGACGGCCAAATCGATTCCACCGCTAATGATGATCATGGTCATGCCAATCGCACCAATAGCGACAATCACGGTTTGCGAGAGCACGATGCGCAGATTGTTGGGAGACAGGAATCGTTCAGGCGTCTTCATCAGGATCGAGAAGATGCCGATAACGAGGACAAGACCGAGAACCGGACCAAGTCGATTGAGCCAGTTGTGAAGTGCGGCTGAAGTGATCAGCGCTCGGTTTTGTTTTACGTCCGCGACCAAAATAATTTCAGATTTAAGATTTCAGATTTAAGATTGGTCAGAATAGGTCCTATAGGTCGTATAGGTCCTATGCTCTTACTTCAAATACTGATCCAGCGGCGGATGCAACAGGTTCTGTACCTCGGGAGTCTCCAGATTATCCTTCGTGACCAGCATCACCCCGGTATCGATCTTCTTTTCCACTGGTTTGCCCGATAGTTGATCGACCATTGTGCGCACACCCAGATAACCCATGTTAAAAGGATTCTGAACTACAATGCCATGCAGTTGACCAGCTCGCATCGCATCGATGAAAACCTGGCTCGTATCAAAACCTACGAAAGAAACTTTTCCCGCCTTGTTGATGTCCTGAAGAGCCAACAACATTCCTGCCGTTGAAGATTCGTTGGGTGTAAAGATTCCCTGGATGTCGTCGCCGAACCGATTCAATAAATTTTCCGATGCACGCTTAGCTGTGTCTCGCGTCGCACCCGCGTATTGATCCGTTGAGACGAGCTCAATGTTGGGAAACCTGGCTTTTATCTCTGACAAAAAACCTTCCTCGCGTTCAGTCGTGCTTGCCGATCCTTCGGCATAACGCAACAGAAGTACTTTGCCTTTACCATTCAGCAGTTGTCCCAAACGATCGGCAGCAAGCGATCCACCTTTCCGGTTATCAGTTGCGACGAAACTTACAATCGCGTCTGTTTGCAAACCCGAGTCGATGATCACCGTGGGCACTCCGGCGCGTTTGGCTTCCTCGACAGGCCTGACCAATGCTCGATCGTCCAGCGGCGCCAACACGATCCCATTTACACCCTGCGTCGTGAAGCCTTCGACGACCTGGATCTGTTGTTCACGATCGTCTTCACGCAACGGCCCTTTCCAAATCACTTCCACATTGGTGCCTTGAGCCGACAACTCGCTTGCAGCTTTGTTGCTGCCGGCGTGAATGCTTTTCCAAAACTCATGCGTGGTTCCCTTCGGGATGACCGCGATCGTGAACTTCTTAGCGCCGTTAGGACCGGCAGGCTTGTTGTTACAGCCGGCAGCCATAGTCAACGCCACAAGTACCAAGAGAAGTTTTCGCATATGCGTTCCTGTTGTGATGTCCGACGAACTTTAGTTTGTCGTTCGTTATTCAGCCGGACGCTAGAGAATTTGAGTACCTTAATCCAAGATCGACAAACTAAAGTTCGTCGGACGCTACAACCGGATTACCTAATCCACCGATGCCTTCAATCAACACTTCCATCTGATCGCCAGGTTTCAGAAACACCGGCGGCTTACGTGCGAAGCCCACTCCTGGCGGAGTACCGGTTGCGATCACATCGCCTGGTTCCAACGTAATGCTCTCTGTCAGAAACTCTATCAACTCAGGAACACCAAAGATCAACTGGTCAGTGTTTGAGTCCTGCATTGTTTGCCCATTCAGCACAAGTTTGATCGAAAGTTTGTGAGGGTCCGTTATCTGATCGGTGGTAACAATTGTCTGGCCCATAGGCGCGAACGTGTCGCAGGATTTTCCACGTTGCCATTGACCATCGGCAAATTGAAAGTCACGTGCGCTAACGTCATTGAATGCTGTATAGCCCAGCACGTAATCAAGTGCTCGACTCGCTTTGACGTTCTTCGCCCTACGGCCTATGACCACTGCCAGTTCCGCCTCGTAATCCACCTGGTGGCTGGTCGGAGGAATCACGACTGGTTCTCCCGGAGCAATTACACAAGTAGAGAATTTGGAGAAGATGACCGGTCGCTCCGGTATCGGCATGTTGCTCTCTGCAGCGTGGTCGCGATAGTTGAGTCCGATGCAGATGAGTTTTCCAGGACGAGGGACAGGCGCAAACCAGTAAGCATCGCTACTAGTAACCAGCAGACCGTTTTCAAGCGCGTGCTTTAACGCGTTCTGGTCCGTAACGAGTCTCTTCCGCGTTTCATTGGCTCTTTGAAACCATGGGCCATCCATGTCGAACCATGAAAGCGGATTGGCAGGAAGCTCGTGTGGATCAAACAATCGTTCGCAGTCGAGCCGATAACCGAGGTCACGGGTACCATCGTTGAGAATGATGCCCATCCGCGGTTTTTTCCAGTCTGACTCTTTAGTGGCAATAGAGATGATGTCCATTTTGGTCTTTGGTCTTGGGCCTTTGGTGTTTGTTCTTATGAGCTTAGAAAGGCCAAGACCAAAGGCCAAAAGCCAAAGACCAAACACCTAAGCTCTAATTATCACGAAAAGTTCCTGAGGTCCGTGTACACCGATAGCCAACGTCAATTCAATATCCGCAGTGCGAGAAGGCCCTGTTACAAGTGTGATTATCGGACTGACCTGTTCATCTTTACGCATCAAAGAAAGCGCATCGCCAAGAGTAGTGACGATTTGTGATGCGTCGAGAATCGCAATGTGTACTGGTGGAACTAACGACACCAGGCGATGGCGCTCGCGGGATGAATCTAAGAGCAGCGTTCCTGTTTCTGCAATGCCGGCCTGAGCCCCGCTAATTCCGATGTCGAAACTAAATACATCAGCTGCTGAAGGTGTTACCGCCACTTCGTCCAAATCTAAGTCAATCAATTCGGTCAAACGCCGAACCTCAGTACTGTCAGAAACTGCGACCCTCAACGAAGACAACTTCGTCTGTCGCAAGTTGCGCATGATTTCCGTGAGCGCTTGCACCAGCTCAGTTTCGTCATGAACGATGAGACAATGGCCATCTACTTCTTCGAGACTCGCCCTGAAAAGATCAACGACCGGCGTCGCATCAGTTATCACCGTCGAAACTAAACCCGAGCCTCTTTCGGTCTTATGCTGGATTTCATGCTCGCGCGCGTCCAGGTTCTTACTCAAAGACAGGTGTGACCTTATCGATTCCAGGATCGCTTCACGCGCGCTGCTGTTGTTCGTAGGTGTTTGCATGTCAGCTCTTGCGAAGCGAAGCACGCCAGACCTCGCGAAAACTCTTACGTTCGATCGGGCGAAGATCACGATTGCTTGTCCATGCGGCCAATGGAGTAGCCAATCGCGCGATTCCTTTCACCTCTCCGATCTTTCCGTCTCTAATCAGAGCGGCTTGAAATAATCTGCCGAGTCTGGCGCTGAGCTTGTATAACCAGGGTCTTGTCATCGTAATACGCCAAACTTTGAATGCCGCACGCTCACTCGTACGTTTTTTAACTTGAGCGACTGCTGGTGAGCTGTTCTCTGTTATCTCGCTTCTCAGGTGTAACAGAAGCCGCGGTATATCGATTTTGACAGGACACACTTCTCGACAAGCTCCGCACAAGCTTGACGCATAAGGCAGCTGCTGAGTTTTCTCGAGGCCCATCAATTGTGGCGTGATAACTGCTCCAATCGGTCCAGGATAAACCGATCCATACGCATGTCCCCCAATTTGCTGGTACACGGGACACGCATTCAAGCACGCGCCACAGCGAATGCAGGCAAGCGATTGACGCGTTACGGGATGAGACAACATCCGGGATCGTCCGTTGTCGAGCATCACGACATGAAGTTCTTCAGGGCCTTCGGATTCACGATTGGTCTTGGTGCCTGTAATGAATGATTGGTAGGTCGTCAATTTTTGCCCGGTACCCGAGCGCGGCAACAACTTCAGAAAGATATCGAGATCCGCAAACCGAGGTATTACCTTCTCAATTCCCATTACAGCGATATGCACACGAGGCAGACTCGTTGTAAGACGAATGTTTCCCTCGTTCTCAACAATCAGGATCGTGCCCGTTTCGGCAATGCCGAAATTCACGCCGCTGATTCCGATATCAGCTGCCGCAAAGCGATCACGCAAAGTTGTTCGCGCGGTACTTGTGAGCTTGGCAATGTCGTCAGTGGGCGGCATTCCAAGCTCCTGAGTAAACAGCTCAGCTATCTGATGTTTAGTTTTATGGATTGCAGGAGCAATGATGTGTGAAGGTGTCTCTTCGGCTAGCTGAATTATGTATTCACCGAGATCTGTTTCGACGACTTGAATATCAGCAGCCTCGAGAGCGTTGTTCAAGTGCGTCTCTTCGGTCGTCATGCTTTTGCTTTTGACGATCGTCCGGGCTCCGCGTTCGCTAGCCAGCTCGCAAATGATCGCGTTCGCCTCAACAGCGTCGCGGGCCCAATGGAATTGAGCGCCGCGGCTCTCGGCATTTGCGACAAATTGCTCGAGGTAGCTATCGAGATGGAGTAGCACGTCGTCTTTGATTGCGCGGGCTTGACTGCGGAGATCTTCCCAGTTGTCGAGACTTCGTGCTGCAACAAGGCGACGGCGACCAAACAGTGAAGTTGCATTGCGCAGAGCACCACGGAGCTGCACATCACCCAACGCAGCCCTGGCGTTCTGATCAAACGTTTCACTCGTGACGTGGTTCATGTTTAGAGTGTCCGATATGCTTTAGCTTGTCGTGACACAACCAACAAAGCCCTGAGTTCGTAACACTGTCTAAGTTTCGGGCTTCGTTGGTTGCGTCACGACAAGACAGGCGCATATCGGACATTCAGGCGCGCGATGCCAGCAGCTCCGCCAAATGCATGACGCGCACTTTCGATCCTTTGCGAGACAAACGACCACCGATCTGCATCAAACAACTCGCGTCGGCGGCAACCACCGCATCCAGGTTTGCACGCTCGATAGCCTCAATCTTCTGATCGAGAATTGCAACCGAAATCTCCGGATACTTAACCGAGAACGTTCCACCAAACCCGCAGCATGACTCAGCATTGTCGAGTTCGACAAACTCTGCGCCCCGAACATTACGTATCAACGAGCGTGGTTCACTTTTCAGATTCAAGTCGCGCAGACCATGACACGCGTCGTGCCACGTCAGTCTTCCACGCCACGTTGCACCAACATCTTCAATCTTTAAGACACGAACCAAAAACGCTGTCAGTTCATGCGTACGTTCGGCGATTGACTGCGCACGCTTCAGCCACGACGGTTCATCAGCAAAGAGTTCGGGATAGTGATGGACCATCGCCGTGCAGGATCCTGACGGACTCACAATCGCTTCAGCGTTGCTTTCTTCAAAGATCTGAATGAAACGCTTTGCGACCTCGCGTGCTTCTGATCTGTAACCCGTATTGAAGGCTGGCTGGGCACAACAGGTCTGCCGATCATCGAATTCAACTTCACAACCCGCGCGTCGTAATACTTCGACACTGCTGGTTCCCACACTTGCCCATAGTTGATCTACGAGACAGGTGACGAAAAGGGATACCTTCATTGACGATTTCCAATTGCCGATTGCCGATTTCCGATTGCCGATTTGATGAAGGAACTTAACTGCACGGTACCTTGACAAATTGGCAATCGGCAATTGGAAATCGGCAATGATCACAAAGTCACGACCCCCTTAACGTAATCTTCAGCCTCCATGCCTCCAGCCAGTGCTGCACCGACCTGCTCGAGCGATTTGTATTCGTGCGTGATCAATGTGCGAACATCAATCTGTTCATTCTCAAGCAAGTCGAGCGCTCGCTTGTACACTGTCGGACGTCCATCAGCCTCGAAACCTCCCGAAGCGCCCACTGACGCTACAAAATAAGGTTCCTTGAAAAGGATGTTGTTAAGTACGCTGAGATCAGTCCCTGCGTGGCCATGACCATAAAGCAACACAGCGGCTTGTTTACAAATCAATCCGGGAATCGACGCGAACACATCGCCTGAGCCGGAAGCTTCAATCAGGTACTCGACGCCCTTCCCACTACTGTGTTCACGAACAATTTCTATTACGTCATGACTTCTTGGATCAATTGTTTGATCGGCTCCAAGCCTCGTTGCCATCTCGCGTTTCCGTGCGTTTGGATCACTGACAATTAAAGACCCGCTAAAACCAATAACGTTTCGCAGGTATTGAGTGAATAACAAACCCGCAGGGCCGGCGCCGCATATTAACACGCTGCGCACTCGATGATCGGCTTTATCAGCATTGAACGAATAACGAGTTCTGGTGTTACTAACCGTCTCCGTTGAATGGATAATACATCCCAGCGGCTCAACGAGTGCTGCCTCAGAGAAACTGAGCGGCTTCGAAATTCTCACCGCGTTCACTGCGGGAACCGCAATAAATTCGGCGAGGCCTCCAGGCAAACCGGTGATTCCATGTTCGCGGTAAAATTCGCATTGATGCGAGTGCCCGCTACGGCAATAGTCGCAAAGAACTTCACGGCGTCTACTCACACAGTTCAAGCCCTGATCAAGGACAACAGGATCGCCCGCGGTTAGATCGTCTACGCTGGCGCCGACCTCTTCGATCGTTCCACTAATCTCATGTCCTAAAATCTGCGGCTGAAGCGCAAGGGGAATAGGTTGTCCGCGATCGTTTGTATTGTAGTTTGCGTGACCCGCAAAGATGTGCGCATCGGTACCGCAGATACCGACGGCAGCGACTCGAACCAAAACCTCATTAGATGAGATCACCGGCCGCGGAACATCTCTCAGCTCTAAGCGGCCCACATCACAAAGCACGCTTGCTTTCATCATCGGACCAGAAGTCGCAGCGTGATCTGGACGGGTTGTAATTGTCGAGACGCTCATACCGTTGTGTGCTTCGTGCTTTGTTCGTCCCAGTTAGGGTTACCTGATTTTTCTTCTCTGCGCTTCCTCTGCGTACTCTGCGTCTCTGCGGTTGAAAAGTGTGCCAGATCATTGGCGCAGAGTACGCAGAGGAAGCGCAGAGAAAAAACCGAAGCTATTGATTTAAGTCACTCACATCCAATCGATTTTGATCACGCAGCTCCGCAAATCTCCGCATGGTTTCTTCAATTCCCTGGCTCAGAGACGTTGATGGCAGATCACTAATCACACTCCGGATTGCCGCATCACTCATTGTTGGCGCAATCGGAATCTCAGGTCCGCTGAAAGTGACGAGTTCCCTTGACGCATGTTGATTAATGATTTCCGCGACCTCTGACACTGCAACTGTCTCGCCATGTAAATTGAAAACGGACGCACCATCCGGCAATTGGTCGGCACAAGCAATAAATGCAGCCGCAGTATCTGCCACGTATTGAAAATCAGTTGCTCCTCCAAAACGAATATGAAACGGTCGTTCAAGCACCGCAGCTTTCATCGCCTTCGTCGGGTCACTCGTCAGGCCGGTGTCACGATTGACGCCGTACACCGTCAGTGGTCTGAGACCAACACTCGAGACACCATGATCCAGGAAATAGATGCGAGCGTTTCCTTCATTTGCTCGCTTGAAGACACCGTAATGAGTTGATGGTTCGCAGAATGCACTTTCATCCACCGGTACGTCGTCATCGTTCATTCCGTACACTGCAGCAGAACTCGCGTAAACCACGCCATTGATGCCTAAACTCTTCACCGCCTCAAACAGATTCAATGTTCCAATGACATTGACCATGGCTCCTGCGACCGGATTGGCTTTGCATGTTGGAACCTGCAGACCAGCGAGATGAATCACATGCTCCGCTCCTGAACTCTCGAGCGCAGACAACACAACTTCTCGATCCGTGATGTCGCCCAAAATGAATCGCACGCTTTGAAGATCTTTGTCTTCAATGATCGCGCTGAGCCGTCTCGCATCATCGCTGCGATCGAAAACTACGGCTGCATCTCCGCGTTCAACCAGGGCCTTAACAATCCACGAACCGATGCAGCCCTGTGCGCCTGTGATGAAATAAGTCTTAGCCATTCAATCCATAAAACTCAGCGGCATTGCTGCCAAAAATCTTTTGCTCTTCGTCGTCACCCAGTTCGTTCAGAAGCTCGCGGAAAGACGCAAGCACTTGTTCGTAAGACGCTGCTAACAAACAGACAGGGTGATCGCTACCAAACAGTAGCCGGGAAGACCCAAATAGTTCGAGCGCACAATCGACATACGGACGGAGATCGCTCTTCGTCCACGACGTCCAGTTCGCTTCAGTAACAAGACCCGAAAGCTTGCAATAGATCTGTTCGTTTGCCGCTACCTGCCTTAACTCCTGCCGCCATGTCTCAATTTCACCATTCGCAATTGGCGGCTTGGCCATGTGGTCAATGACGAGCTTCAAGTCAGGACAAGCATCAACCACTTTTTGAATGTATTTCAAATGACGCGTATGCACCAACAAGTCGTAGGAAACTCCGTAAGTAGAAAGTCGTTTCAATCCTCGTAAGACTTGCGGCTGAATTAACCAATCGTCTGCAGGCTCGCTCTCGACAAGATGTCGAACGCCTTTGAACTTTGGATGCGGGACCAATTCATCAAGCTGGCGATCGACATCATCAGAACCAAGATCAACCCACCCGACTACACCGGCGATGAAAGGATGCTCATCTGCCAGATTTAACAACCAGCGCGATTCCTCGACGCTGTTGCTCGCCTGAACCACTACCGTTTTACCAACCCGATTCTGTCCAAGAATGGGTTCTAACTGATCAGGCAAGTAATCGCGATATAACACCCCCAACGAACTATTCATCCACGGATAGTCGAACCGGCCAAGCTGCCAGAAGTGTTGATGTGAGTCGATAATCATGTCCGATATGCTTTAGCTTGTCGTGAGATCGCAAACACGAACGCTGATTCAATTCAATCTGTAATACCAGATCCTGCATGCGATTAGCTTCCGTGTTTGGGACCTCACGACAAGCTAAAGCAATCGGACATCAGTACTTCACCTCGCGCGGCTTCTCCGCCCGCTTGCCTTCATGATTCTGTCGAGGCTCGCTGTCCATTTCAATTTCAAATGTCGTCACGAGTTCCGGAGCTTTCTTTGGAAGACCGGTCAATCGAATGCGGAAATTGTCCTGGTCGAACTTTACCGGCGTGTTGCTGCCATGCATCTTCACAGACGAAGCCTTATTGAGAAAATTACCGAGCACAACTGTTTCGCCTGGCCAGTAATAGACGTGCGCATACAAAGTGTTTCCCTTGCGCGTGTAACTCACATAGTTTCCACGCCGGGGCTGACAATTGTCTGACTGCCGAATCGTTTCAGCGTGTTTGCCCATCCAGTCGCCAACGGTTGAAAGCACCTGGACTGACTGCGGAGGGATCGATCCGTCTTCAGTGGGACCAATGTTGAGGAGGTAATTACCGCCATCACGAGCACACGTAATCAAATTTCGGATCACTGTCGTCGGACTCTTCCAGTTGCGATCGGAGATGTGATAGCCCCAGCTGTCGTTGAGAGTCATACATGATTCCCACGGGCGATTCGCCGAAGCTTCGATTCGCTGTTCCGGAGTATCGAAGTCCTCCGGGATCTTCGAGCGGTTGTTGATGATGATGTCTGGCTGAAGCTTGCGAACCATCGTATTCATCTCGACAGATTCCCAACCCTTTGCATCGAGCGGCCAGGCTACGTCATACCAAAGAATGTCGACCTTGCCATAGTTGGTCATAAGCTCTCGCACCTGACCATGGATGTAGGCGACGAAGCGCTGTCGCGCCGCTTCATCTTTCGCGCAATTCGCCCCGTCGGGGTGATGCCAATCCATCAAAGAATAGTAGAAGCCAAACCTCAAACCTTCTGCCCGTGCAGCTTCAACATACTCGCGGACGAGATCACGCCCAGGTCCTCTCTTCGTCGCGCAATAGTTCGTAAGCTTTGAATCGAAGTTACAGAAACCTTCGTGATGCTTCGTCGTCATCACCATGTATTTCATTCCAGCGCGGCTGGCTAAGCGGGCCCAATCCCTCGCGGCATTTGGTTTTGGTTTGAATGCGTCCGCGTAAGCTTCGTACTCTTTGGCAGGAATGCCTTCATTCTCCATCACCCATTCATGCCGGCCCAGAGTGCTATAGAGGCCCCAATGAATGAACATGCCGAACTTCGCTTCATGCCACCACTTCATGCGACGAGTTCGATCTTCAACTGTTGAAGTCGTCGGCGTTCCTGGATCGGCCGGTCGTTGTTCCTGAGCAGAGACGAGATCAAACTTCGATGTGGTGGCAAGTGCACCAGCAGCACCTCCCATTAGCGTCAAATAATCTCTTCGATTCATTTGGAACCTCGCGTGTTGGACACGTTGAGCGGGCACACTTCGACCCTCAGTTGAGTTAAGTGGATGGCATTGGCATTGGAATAAGAAGCGCTACAGATGAGGCTGAAGCGAGTTCCCCAACGCTACTCCAGCCTCTCAAAGTCAGGTCAAAGCTGGCCATCCTGACTATGTTCGTTAGCGGTAACGGATACTAACACAAGAGCGGATAGTGTCAAGTGTTTCTTGTGTTCCAGCGAATAAGTCCAATAGGTCAAATAGGTCCTATAGTCCTGCGGGAACTACTTTGCCACTATCTCAAACTCGCCTTGCAACCGGATGTCTTCCGACGACGATCCAACCATCACTCGAAACATTCCCGGCTCAACCACAAACTTCATCTCACGATTCCACAAACTGAGATCCGGCGGCGTCAATGTGAAACTTACGGTCTTCGTCTCGCCCGGCTTTAGCGATACTCTTTGAAAACCACGCAGGTTCTTTTCATACGTGGTGACACTGCTAACAAGATCTCGAGTGTACAGCTGCACGATCTCAGTACCTTCACGTGTACCCATGTTCTGCACATCAAGCGAAACTGTTAATGAGCCATTCATCTTCTGTTGCTTTGGAGTGATGCTCAGGTTCTTATAACTGAAGCTCGTATAACTGAGCCCATAACCAAAATAGTAAAGCGCACCGTTGACTCTCGACTTCTCACCTTCCCATTGCGCACTCGGCTTCGTGGGAAAGTTGAATGGAATCTGTCCGACGGTTTTTGGAAACGTCATCGTCAGTTTGCCGCTCGGGTTGTAGTCACCGAATAAGACTTCGGCTATCGCGGTTCCGCCTTGCGCGCCTGGAAACCAACCCTCGATGATCCCGGGAACATACTTGTTAACCCAGTTGATGCTCATCGGCCGTCCATTCAGCAATATCACTGTCGTTGGTTTGCCCACGGCATGGACAGCCTGAACAAGTTCCAGCTGCCTGCCGGGAAGATCCAAACTTGTACGACTTGTAGTCTCGCCAACTGTTTTTGCTGAATCACCCAGCACCACGATTGCCACTTCGGAATTCCTGGCCGCTTCAACAGCCTCATCGATCATACGCTGTTCATCTTTGGTCAAAGGCTCGGGAAGCACTTCGATCTCCGGCCAGTGCTCGCTGATAACTTCACAGCCTTTTGCATAATTCACTTTGACACCGTTTCCCAGGAGGTTCTGAATGCCCTGTCGCACGGTTACACTGGTTACAGCTGAAGGTCCGTAACGGTAATTTGTCAGGCTCTGATCGTCGGCATTCGGCCCAATCACAGCGATAGACTTAATCTGTTTATTGAGAGGCAGAATGTTTTTGTCGTTCTTCAGAAGCACAATACTCTCGCGTGCCGCACGCAAGGCAACCTGATGATGTTCTGCTGAATTGACGATCGACTTGGCTGCATTCGCACTTTCGATATAAGGATGATCGAACAAGCCGATCATGAACTTGACGCGCAGCACGTCGCGCACTCGATCGTCTAAAACCTTGACCGGCACCTTTCCTTCTTTGACCAGCTCACGGAGGGGCAGGATGAAATCTTCCGGCCTGGTGAAATTTGTTTTCACATTCAGACCCGCCATGATGGACTGTCGCACCGCATCTTTCATATCAGTTGCGACTGCGTGCTTGTTGTATAGATATTCAACCGCAGCGCTGTCCGATACCACATAGCCTCGAAAGCCAAAGTCCTTTCGCAGTCGCTGAGTCAACCAGTAATCACTACCGGTCACGGGAATGCTATCGACGTCGTTGTAGGAGCTCATTACGCCGAGCACTTTGGCCTCTTTGATCGCTGCTTCGAACGGTGGCAACAAGATGTTTTCAATTTCTCGCGGAGATACTTGCGGGTCAGTACGTGCTTGTCCTTCTCGCGCTCCTTTGCCAACGCTATAGACCGCGAAGTGTTTTGCCGTTGCTGCAACCGTGTAATTCTCCTGAAGGCCCTTCACCATCTCAACGCCAAGTCTTGACGCGAGATATGGATCTTCACCGTATGTATCTTCGACGCGGCCCCAGCGTTGATCGCGCGATACATCGAGCGTTGGAGCGTAGATGTTTGTGTAACCCAATGCTCGCGCTTCACGAGCTGTGATCCTTCCGATCTCGCGAACGAGTTCAGGATCCCAGGTGTTTCCGACGCCAAGTTCTGACGGAAAGCTGGTGGAGACTTGAAAAGCCACGCCCCGCAGACCTTCGTTTGTGAAATCGACTGGAATGCCGAGACGGGTATCTTCGATAAAGAAGCGTTGGACTTCGTTCATAGCCCAGACGTGCTTCTCAATATCAGTGGCATAGATGCTTTTCGATCCGGCGCCCCAACCGTTCAGATGTTCGTCGATGTTTGCGATGCCGTCCTTCCAAACCTGGTTTTTCCACTCTGGCGTCGGTAATTCATCTTTAAGAACGCGGTTGTAACCATAGAGCGTTGCGGTCTGGCACGTCTTCTCTTCCAGTGTCATCTGCGAAAGAAGATCGGTAATGCGTGTCTCAATGTCGACTTTAGGATTCTCGTAGATATCCATACGACCGTTCTTATTGAGATCGATCCAGCCGGAATGGTAGATGTCTTTTTGAGGCGACGGCGCGTTAGGTATGAAATTAAAGAACAAGCACAGCAAGACTACGCATTGAGTGATCTTCATTCGTCTGCGGTTTTCTCTGCGCTACCTCTGCGTTCTCTGCGTCTCTGGGGTGACTGGTCGGTTGCGGACTGCAAAACCACAGAGACGCAGAGACGCAGAGGTAGCGCAGAGAAAACCTTCACCTCACTTGATAAGTTGTGGAGATCTTTTTACTCGGAATCTCAACTCGATAGGAACGGCCATTCGGATTCACTGCAACCTTAATGAACTCGCCCTGACATTTCTCATCATCATTGGCGATGTAGACAGACGGCGTGTTTTCCATCCACGACGTCGCAAGGTTCTTGTGCAGCTGATAGATGGCTTCGATTTCACGCACACTCTTAAGCGTCGCGTATGTTCTGGCTTCCCCACCTTTACGTGGTCCGTTATCGATGACGGCTACTCGCGGCTTTAACGACCTCACCAGTGCCGGGTTATTGCTGTTCGCAGCGCCGTGATGGTTCACCTGGAACAAGTCCACCCTTCCGATCAGATCTTTCGGACAAACCAATTTGTTTTCGACATTCCAGGTCAGATCACCGCCGTTGAAGAAACGAAAAGCTCCAAACGTCAAAAGCATTCCAAGACTGTTGGCATTGTCGGTTTTGTCTTCCTCAATTGGTTTGAAGTCCGCACCGCACGGTTTAATTTGCGGTGAACCCGCCTCTTCACCGACGACGAGGGCATTTGCTGCGACGATTCGAAAGCTGATGTGAGGCATGGATCGGTCAGCAAGAAACTTGATTTGATCCCCGGCATTAAGGGTTATTCCTTTCCTCTGAGACACGTTTCGATATGCATCGATAAGTTGCTGGTCGATATCACTGCTCAACGCTGAGGGAATGCCGTGATCGTAGAAATTCTTAACCGGAAACATTTTCGCCAACAACGTAATGCCACCGACGTGGTCACGATGCCAGTGAGTGGTAATGTAATGATCAATCTGCGACAGTCCGGCAACGTCCTTAGCTACGTGGAGTATTCGTTGCGCATCTCTTTCTTCAGGGAAGCCCGAATCGATCAGCATTGACTCGCGTAGTGGCGTGACGATCAAAGTCGACGCACCACCTTCGACATCGATGAAGTAGATATCGAGAGTTCTCCGGGCGGCGTTTGAATAAGAGGCAACGGTTAGAACGAAGCCGAGAATCAACAAGAATTTTTTCATACGAGTCCTTCAAGCTCTCTGCGTCTCTGCGTGCTCTGCGTCTCTGCGCTAAATTCCGGACACGATTGTGAAACCACAGAGACGCTGAGAACGCAGAGACGCAGAGAGTCTTTTAATGTATCTCCGGCTCAGGCGTTTCCGCTCCAGCCTCCAAAACATCAAAGTCACAACCCTTGTCCGCTTGCGTCACGTGTGCTGCATACAGAGCTCCAAACCCTCGTTCGTACCTTGGAGGTGCAGGCTTCCATGCTGCACGACGTCTTGATAGCTCTTCGTCATCAACAAGCAGTTGAAGCTTTCGAGCTGCGACGTCCAAATCGATAAGATCGCCGTCGTGAACAAATGCCAGCGGGCCGCCAACGAATGATTCGGGTGCCACATGTAGAACACATGCTCCATACGCCGTTCCACTCATTCTCGCATCCGAGATTCGAACCATATCTCGAACACCGCGCTGCAACAGTTTTTTTGGTACCGGCAACATTCCCCACTCCGGCATTCCAGGACCGCCGAGTGGACCAGCGTTTTGCAAGACTAGTACCGAGTTTTCATCCACTTGCAGATCTTCGTTATCGATGCGCGCTGCCAGATCGTTATAGTCACTGAACACAACTGCGGGACCTTTGTGCTTCAACAGTCGCGGTTCAGCTGCGGTAGGTTTGATGACGGCGCCATCAGGCGCGAGATTACCGAATAGCACTGCTGTGCCACCTGACGATGAAACTGGATTATTCAGCGAACGAATAACCGAACGGTTCGTAACTCGCGCATCCTTAATATTGCTGCCGAGTGTTTCTCCCGATACGGTTAGGCAATCCAGACGCAGACTTCCTTCCAGCTCTTTTAATAACGCGCGCAAACCGCCGGCATAATAGAAATCCTCCATCAGGAATTCTCCTGACGGACGAAGATTGGCAATCATCGGTGTTCGTTGCGAGATCTCGTCAAACTTTTTCAACCCAAGTTGATGACCGGCCCGACCGGCGAGTGCAATCAGGTGAATGATGGCGTTGGTGGAACCCCCGATTGCCATGTCGGCTGTGATCGCGTTGTCGAACGAACTCTCGGTCAGAATGTCGCGCGGTTTTAGGTCCTCCCAAACCATTTCAACAATCCGTCGCCCACAACGAGTTGCCATTCGGGAGTGGCTTGCATCGACGGCCGGAATCGAAGAAGCGCCCGGCAATGTTAAGCCAAGTGTTTCGGCGATCGCGGTCATTGTTGAAGCAGTTCCCATCGTCATGCAGTGACCTGGACTGCGCGCGATCCCATCCTCCATTTCGTTCCATTCGCAGTCAGTGATGTTGCCTGCCTTCTTCTCCGCCCAATACTTCCAAACGTCGCTGCCGCTTCCCAGGATCTTGCCGTTCCAGTTTCCGCGAAGCATTGGTCCTGCAGGCAAGTAGATCGCAGGAAGGTTCATACTGATTGCGCCCATCAACAATCCTGGCGTTGTTTTGTCACAGCCACCCATCAAAACCGCTCCATCGATTGGTTGTGATCGAATGAGCTCTTCCGTCTCCATCGCCAGAAAGTTCCGATACATCATCGGACTCGGTTTCATGTAGGTTTCGGTGACGGACATTGCGGGGAGTTCTACCGGAAAGCCGCCGGCCTGCCAGACCCCACGCTTCACTTCCTCTGCTCGCGTGCGGAAGTGACTATGACAGGTGGCGAGATCACTCCACGTGTTGATGATGGCGATTACGGGCTTACCTTGAAAGTCTTCCATGGCGTAGCCCATCTGTTTGGTGCGAGAACGATGTCCAAACGAGCGCATATCGTTCACGCCGAACCACCGATGGCTACGAAGTTGTTCGGGAGTTTTCATCGGTAAAGAATAGGTCCTATGGGTCAAATAGGACTTATGATTGCCTCTTCGATCCTTGCCACCGTCAGGCCAATTGCTCCATTAACAAGCGGCTCTCGGTCTTCCAGAATTGCACGAGCGAAATCATCGATCAGCGGCGCATGCAGGTTTGACGCAGCTGGATGAGATTCTTCGCGGATTCCTGCTTTGGTAATCACGCGTAGTTTTCCCTCATTCAAAACTGGAACATGAATCGATCCTTCTGAACCAAAAATATCAAAGGTGTCCTGTGGCTGCTGAGCAGAATGAGCGACAGTCAGTGTGGCGATCGTTCCTCGCTCAAACTTCATAACGACTGTCCCGACATCTTCAACCTCACGATGAAAGAATTGATTGGTGCTTATCGCTTTCACTTCTTCGACGCTGCGAAATAAATCGAGCAATACTTCTATCCGATGACAACCAAAGTCAAACATCGGCCCGCCCCCCGATAATTGCTTCTTCAATAGCCATGAACGGCGATGGCCCGCGTGTGGATCGAACCATTCAAACGCGTTCATTTGTGCGATTACCGTTGTTCCAATCTCGCCGTCGTCGATGATCTGCCTGATCCGCTTAACGACAGGATAAAAATGGCGGTAGTAGGCGATACCTAGTTTCCGTTTGTGATGATCACGCGTCGCAATCATTCGATTACACTCGGCTACCGTTAAGGCCATCGGCTTTTCACAAAGCACATGCTTCCCGGCTTCAATCGCTGCGATTGTTTGCTCCGCATGTAAATAGACAGGCGTGGCAACATAAACGGCTTCGATATAATCATCTGTCAGAAGTTCTCGCCAGTCTGCATACCACCGCAGCGCTCCAAATTCCCTGGCGAAAGATTCCGCCAATTGCGACTGTGCGCGACTGACCGCAACCAGTTCGCAGATCGGAGAATCGCGCAACGCAGGTGCAACTCGCTTCTGCGCGATGTCGCCGCAACCGATCAAGCCGAACTTAATCATTGCCAATTTCCGATTGCAAAGTACCGACGTGCAGTAGCCCGACTGTCAAGGAGGGCTCCGCAGGTATCGTTGTATCAGAGACCCAATCTAAGCCCTCCTTGACAGTCGGGCTACTGCCCTGTTGGTCGCTCACAAGAACTTTTCCCATCGCCCCAGAATCACGCGCAGCTCGCCCAACTCTTCCTCAGTCACACTTACCAACGGCGGGCGCACTGGACCGCCATTCATACCCACCATGTCCATCAACGCTTTCATAGTTGAGACTTCATAGCCTTTGCGACGCGAGCGAATCGCGAATAGTGGGATGACACAGTGATCAAGCAACTCTGCAAGATCGTCTTTAGCATCACTTGAACCCAATTCATGAAGTCTCAGCGACAAACGCGGTGCCACTGTCGCAATGCTCGAAGTGAACGTTCGGATGCCTGTGCTGTAATAAGCACCAACCATGTCGTCTCCTGCTCCGCCAATCCACAGGAGGCGATCGCCAACGCGATTCATGATTGTTTGTAGTCGCCGAATATCGCCCTGGCCATCTTTCCATCCGACGAGCGTCGGTATTTGGGAACACAGCCGCTCAACGGTGGATGGACCGAACGTCAACCAATCACGACTGTAGATCAGCACGCCGAGTTTGGTTGAGGCAGCGATGCTGCGGTAGTACTCGATCAATCCTTCCTCATCAGCGTTGGGATAATATGGAGGGAAAATGAGGATTCCATCGGCTCCGGCTTTTTCAGCAGCGTGAGCCATCTCGATTCCAACCCGTTGACCAAATCCCACTCCTGCGATTACCGGGACGCGATTTTCGATGGCATGAACAGTCAACTCAATCACACGCTCGTATTCAGCCGGCGTGAGCGAATACATTTCACCTGTTCCGCCAGCCGCAACGATCCCCGTAATCGGATGTTCGATTAACTTGCTTAGATTCTCATGAAGACCGGGTAAGTCTAATGAGAGGTTTTCGTGAAAAGGCGTGATTGGAAAAGCAATCACGCCAGAGAGGCGGTTTCTTAATTCGGATGGATGCATATTGGGAAATCAGCCACAGATTTACGCAGATTAAAGGGATCTGAAAAGGGTTTCAAATCAATCCGTCTCATCCGTGTTGATCTGTGGCCCTAACGGTTTTCGGATACCAACTCTTGTACGACTGGCGCAAGCGCATCTATTTGCTCGGCGCTCAACGCAGAAACATAAGGTCTGATAGATCCAGTTTGCGCAATTCCCGCGAGTTCGGTTGCATGATGCAGCACGCGTGCTGGTCCCCACATATCGCGCAAGTCCTCAAGCGGGAGAAACTTTTCTCGTATCTCTTCCGCTTTTGCGTAATCGTTCGTATTTAACCTCTCGAACAATTGTTGGCTCAATCGCGGCGCTATGCACCCTGAGCCCGTAGTAAAACCTTGAAGCTTCCAATCACGGACGTGAACAACCGCCGGCCGTTCGCCGATTCCACTAACTACATGTTTGCGATCTACACGCGCCAGCAACGCCTCCAGATATGAGTCATGCGACGGATCATCTCTCACAACGGCGTATTTGATTCCTATGCAAACACCGTCATCAACGAGACGCGCGACTGCATCCAGGCCGGCCTCGCGCTTCGGTCCAAAGTTGCTCTCGTCTTTAAGGTACACAATCAATTTTGCGCCTGCGACATCTGCGATCTCGCGATACCCTTGCTCCAATCCCTCGGCGTCACGAGGGTCGCCGCACGGCAACATCATAGCGACCGCGAATGAGTGCTTGCGTAGAAGGTTGGCTTGCTCGAGAGCGCGTCCGAATGAAGGTCCGATGCTTGGAATCATCCACAGTTGATCAGACGAGCCGGATAACCATTCGAGCAATGATTCGAACTCTGCAAGTGTCGAGTGGTAGAGAAACGCATTGCCACCATAAAGCAGGCGACTGATTCCGCCGCTCGCGATGTGTTTGAGGATACGGTTGTTTTGTTCGAAATCGATCGTACGCTTCGAATCGTTTCGTCTCGCAAGCGGCGGTACCGCAAAGACGCCACGCAGATCGTCCGGTGTTAGTACTTTCATTGATTTCACTTTTCCTCTGCGCTTCCTCTGCGTTCTCTGCGTCTCTGCGGTAAAAATCTACAGGCCCCTTAACGCTTAAACCGCAGAGACGCAGAGAACGCAGAGGAAGCGCAGAGAAAGAATTACTGCGTCTCCAACACCACAACCGTCGCAATCGGATCCGGCGCTGTTGCAGGTAACTTAATTGATAATCCGTCCGCGGTCTCGCTCACCGTTATTGATTGTTTAGGAGTGGCCAGTAAATACGCGCGCTTGACCGGCTTCCCAATCGCAGGCACAACCAGGTTTCCATCACTCGGCCAGTTAAAAACGTGCAGATATAGCTTTCCCGGTTTACTTGTTACCCGCCCAAACTCTGGCTGCGTTGTAAACGGACTTGCCGTCGTACCATAGATCGATTCGCCGTTCACTTTCATCCATCTGCCAACAGCCGCCAAACGTTCGACACTCGGCGCGGGGATTAGACCTTCTTTAGTCGGACCGACATTCAAAAGATAATTTCCACCTTTGGAAGCAATATCAATCAGATTGCGAATTATCACTTCCGGAGACTTCCACTTGTCGTCATAGGACTTAAATCCCCAAGTGGTGTTCATAGTCATGCAGCTTTCCCAGTCAACGCCGGGCAAGCCATTTGGTGGAATTTGTTGTTCGGGCGTGCCGAAGTCGCCGGCGTACGTCTGATCAGTCTTGCTCAGTCCTTTCATGCCTTCGCGACCGCGCCCAACTCGATTATTAATAATGATGCTCGGCTTCAGACTTCGCACATATTCATAGAGTTGCTTTCCATCTTCTTCGGTCCACCAGTCTTGCCATTCGCCATCAAACCAAAGCACGCCCGGATCGTAATTAGTGACTAACTCACGCAACTGTGCCTTCATGTACTTCAGGTATTCTTCCTTGCCGCCTGGTTTCAACTTTGTCGTGCGATTGCCCGCAGTCGGATCTTTGCCGGGAGCATCGACGTATGCGGCCGGATAATGCCAATCAAGAATCGAGTAATAGAAGCAGAAGACGAGGCCTTGCTTCTTTGCCTCGGCCGCAAGCTCCTTAATTGGATCTCGATGATACGGAGTCGCATCAACAATGTCGTAGGTACTGACTTTGCTGTCGTACATCGCAAAACCGTCATGGTGCTTTGAAGTGATGACGATGTACTTCATGCCCGCGTTCCTGGCAATACTAACCCACTCTTTAGCATTGAACTTGACGGGATTGAAATCAGCAGTGAACTTCTCGTACTCGGCTCGTGGAATATTTCCCCATTCCATAATCCACTCGCCGATACGGTCAGATCGTTTGCCATTGTATTCGCCGGCCGGGACTGCATAGAGACCCCAGTGAATAAACATTCCAAAGCGTGCTTCACGCCACCAACGCATCCGCTGATCGCGCTGAGCTTTGGTCTCACTGGTGAAGGAAGCTTTGCGATTGAATTGCTGTGCGCCAGTCTGTCCACTCAAGATAATCAGCAGTAAACAGGTCGCTAAACACACGAATCGAGTTTTCATATATATGTTCACCTCAAACGCATCGGCAGATTACACAAGTCAAACTTGGATGGAGTCAGTACCACCTCGCGGTAGCGGGTGGGTACGAAGTTTGAAAACCTGGAAGTATTAGATCATTCGCAGTCAGACTTCGCACCCACCCGCTACCGCGAGGTGGTACTGACTCCATCCAAGTTTGATCTGTGTATTCGGCGTAATCTGTGGAGAACTAATTCCACAACACGGGCTGTCGAATAAAAAAGTTTCGTATGACTTCATCAACGTTAGAATCTGCCGGCAATGTTTTCCAGAGTTCGATGTATTCGGGTTGTTTCAGTGCTCGACCCCCAAAGAACAAACTGCTGTGCCGCATGGGCCACTCAGCGTCGTACATTACATCCGGTTTCAGTGGCCAACTCCTCTTGTTCTTTATAAATGGATACATGTAGGCAAGAGCTTTGGAAATGCCGCGGCCATCAGTTGTGCTGAATCTCCAGAGGTCGTCTTTCTCCGTGGACAACAGCTCGCAAATCGTCGCCATTGCGTCCAGATTGAATAGGGAATAACCGTAAGGCTTGGTGCGACGCAGTTCCTCTGGAAAACTACCATCGATCACAATCTGGTTCGGAACGAGCACGGTCTTAAATCGGTTGCGACAATAGTCGACTAGATCACGGTTGCCAACGAGCAATGCAAAAGCTGCGACCTGCATTACCCAGCACGTACCGTGATTGTTTTTCGCGTCACGCTCGTCGATTCCGTTCTTGCTGCTTGTCATCCACTGAAGATAGTCGCTGAACCATTGAGTGACTCCGCCCAAGTCAGTTGTGTTAAAGGATCGTGAATCCTTCAACCATTCGATAGCTCGCGCCACCTCGACCAAATGAATCGTATCGATGATGCCGATGCCGCGTCCCGTAAAGCGACCGTGAATCGCCTGTGCATACTGCAGGTTCGGATTCATCTTCGTCTTTTCATCGATGAACCATGCGCGAAGATGTTTCACCGCATGTCTGGCATAACGCTCATCTCCCGTTAGTTTCCAGGCTGCAACGAGCGCAGGTACCTGGACACTAAGACGCATTAGATACTTGCGATGATCGACGAAATTGTTTGGGTTAGTCATGCCATCGCGTTGAATGTACGGACCGTCGGGATTTTGCGGATCGGGCCACCAGTAATCACCTTCCGAGAAGAAGTCATGCAACCCACCGGCGCTACGAGGCGAACTTGATGCGGTGACGGTTATTGGTTGTTCCTTCAGATACTGATTCGCTGCTTTTAAAACACGCGCGCGCTCGAACCGCGCGAGATCGAATTTGCCCTGCGCGACAGTGGAGATAGCAGAGATCGCTAACAGGAAGATGATAGATAGTAGATTAGTCATCTGGGACTTCAGTCTTTACTCCGGAGGAGTGGCATGTTTATAGATCACGATCGCTAAAGAAGGATGCACTCCGTTAGGAGTGCCATGTGCGAATCGAACCTTCTTGATTCGAGTGTGACGGGACATCTACACTTTCTCCGCGCGTGGTTTTCCAGGACATCGCACTCCTAAAGGAGTGCACTACTGGTTAACGCTCCGTGATCTATAAACATGCCACTCCTCCGGAGTGAAGAGCTATCGCAGATCTGGTTCAATCCTTACGCTATTGCTGTCCCAATCAACCGTCACCGTCGTCCCGTCACCAAAAGTAGTTCTTTCTTTCCGGTAATTCGCATCCAGGAACTCGTGGCGAGTCATCTCCAACATTCCAACACGCTTATGCAAGGCCATCATCTGACGCATCAACGCCGTGGATCGTTCATCGACCGGACCGATCGGCCATTCCGGTTGTCCTCCGTAAAGAATTCCCTGCAACAACGTTTTCTGATCGCGAGCTCCGAATGACGTAATCACAGCATCGTGATAAACCAACTGGTACAGAGGTACCAATACCGCCTTGCTTCCTCCGCCTGACTGGTTGATGACATCGACGTAAGGGATCACCCAATCGGCTCCGGCTTCAGTTGCGACGATTCCAAGGTTCTGTCGCGACCAATTCATCATCAGTATCTGGCCATGCATCGCGTCAGTGTGCGTCGTCGGATGTTCCGGATTGAAATCCTGATCCGGCGGAACATAACCGATCACGTCAATATAAATCCCCTGAGTCTTGATGCCGTGATCGAAAAACAGTTGATAGTTCTTCAATAGATGCCCGAGTTGAAAGCGAGCGTTCAGATATGCCTGAGGCCCGCCGTCCCAGTGACGCATTAAGGGAATTTGACCTTGCTTTGAATCACCAAAGCGAGAGCCTGGAAACTGCTGCGGTGGTACGCGAGCGTCTTCTTCATGAACAGCAAACTGCTCGTTATACGAAGGGGCGTCGAGATAATAGTCACGATATTGATCGTGAAAGATAACTTGATAGCCAAGTTCACGACAGGCATCGGTCAATCGCTTCATGCCGTCCCAACCACCCGCAGCTTCGGGAGGTGGCAATGGATCAGGATGTTGACGATCGTAACCAAGATGCGGCCAACCAGAAACGTAGACCAGCAAACGGTCGATGCCTTTCGCCTTCAATTCCCGAAGCTGACGAACACGTTCATCAAAAGTTGTCAGGCTGTAATTCTTCGCAACGTCCTTTGTGTCGTAACGATCGCTCGTAGAAACAAGATTTCGAAGTATGCTTACGCGGGTTTGGGGAATGCCAAATAGATCCGCGACTGCGGGAGTACGGGCAATCTTCTCTTTCAAGGAAACAAAAAGACCAGTCTCTTTCACGTATTCTCTATAACGCTTTGCCATCTGGACATAATTCCCATCGGCGAAGAAAGTCATTCGGCAGGTGCGCAGATAGCCGAAGCGATTAAGTTGTGCTCGCCATTGAGGTCCAACGACTGTCGGTCCGCCCGCCGGATGTGAAAACTGATAACTTGCATCGTCCGGAGTCTCGATAATCACCATCGCGGCCGACTTTCTCTTTTGAAAACCCCACCAGGACATCGACCACGACTCAATCACGTGACTCTGCAACAAACTATGATCGGATGCTGCGATTTTCCCTTCAGGAGTGATGGTCCGAATCGGGTAATACTCTTTGGGCCAGTTTCGAGGTAACAACGTTCCGCGGCCGTTACTTAACAATGTGTAATCAACGTCGTGTGCATCAACGGCAGCCGGCCAGTTGAGTTGGCGCAACGTGTCCTCTCTTTCGTTGGCAACGACGTCGAACACAAGTTCTTCAGATTTACCTTCGAGACAGATTGTCAGAAAGAGATCTAAATCGACGTTCCTTCCTGCGCTCGACCAACCTGACAGAGAAAGCTTTACTCCCGTTTTGAATCCGGTGTCATACGAAACAACCGAGAGCTTTTTGGCATCAGCAATACGCAATGAAAGCTCTTCACTCTTTGAGCGCACGATTATGTCGCCTGGTTTCGACGGCATTAGTTGCCATTGCGCGGGACCGGCTTCAATGCTTACCGAGAGGTCACGTTCGTTGAGAGTGAATGAATTAACTTTGCCTTTAACGAGCCACTTGGATCCTTGGTGTGAAACAGTTACCGGCATCCCGCCCCATTGATCTCGAGAGAGCGTTTGGGCATCACTGGCAGCCGCAATGAAGAGAATGAGAATGATCGATTTGAGTAATTTCATTTTATTTAAAGATAAAGTCTCTGCGTTTCCTCTGCGTCTCTGCGTCTCTGCGGTTCCACTCAGCGACAACCAACCAAACCGCAGAGACGCAGAGAACGCAGAGAAACGCAGAGACGAGTTCAAGTATGCGCAACTCAAAATCACAACAATCTGTTTCGATCGGAAGCATCGATAGGTGGAAGCTTCTCCACTGCAGACTTGATCTCGTCATCCGGATATTTACTCGCTGCACGTCGAATCAACGGAAACAATTGCTGCGATGGCCATTCGCCGAGTTGTTGATACGTCCACTTCTGGCCAAACGCGAACGGCACGAGAAAACCAAGGGCCTTTCGAATACTGCGACCATCCGTGGTTTCATAGTTCCACAGATCAACGCCTACATTCTCACCGAGACGAGCCAACAGCATCAGACCATCAAGATTGCCGCAGCTGTATCCCCACGCTTTTGTGCGCGCGAGTTCAAGCGGTTGACGACCATCTGGCTCGATCTGCAGAGCAATCCGTTTTGAGCGTGCGGCAAGCAAGACATCACGCGCGAAGTCTCGCTTACCAAGAAACAACGCAAACGAAACGACCTGAACATCGTAATAAGTGCCGTGGTTGTTCTTTGCTGCCGATTCGTCTCTACCGTTGTTGCTCTCCAACATCCACTGCAGAAACTTGCTAAACCATTCTTCCATGCCTCGTTGATCGTTGGCAGTCCACGCCCTGGAACCAGCAATCAATCCAATCGCATCAACGACGCGAGTTAATCCTCGGGTTTCAATCAAGCCGATTCCACGGCCCGTGTTGATTCCAGGAATGCCTTGAGCAAACTGAAGGTTGGGGTTCATGCGGGTGGCGGGAACGAGAAAGAAGGCGCGAAGCAACTCGGTTGCTTTTGCAGCGTAGTCTTCTTTCTCCAAAAAGTAATAGCCGAGTGCAAGTGTTTCGACCGAGTCCTCCATCTGATCTTTGACACGATGGTTATTGATCTTGTCGATTTCAGGATTACGTTCGCCATCTCGTCGAATATAAGGAAGACCCTTGGCTTGCGCAGGATCGGGCCAGAAGTACGGCGCCTGACTCATGTAGTCGTGCTTGTCACCACTGGGAGGAGTCGCCTCTTTAGTGGTTACTGAAAACGGACCAAGGTTCAAGGCTTTGTCGGCGTCACGTTTCAGTTTGGCAATTGCCAGAGAAAGACTTGGATCCTGTTGTCGAACGCGCTCCTTCGCTGCCGCGAGCGATTTGGGATTGAGAAGAAAGACGCGAGGGGAAGATCCGTCTTCTGTTTTACCCAATGAGCTAGAAGGACTAAACAATAGAATGAGCGAGATAATGATTGTGATGAAATCCTGTCTTCTCATGATCTTTTTGATTTTCCTCTCCGTGCTTTCTCAGTGTCCTCTGTGTCTCTGTGGTGCTATCAGTCGTTTCAAAAATAATTCACCACAGAGAGACAGAGGACACTGAGAAAGAGACAGAGATTACAATGCAATCGCGGTTCGTGTTTTCGATCTCACGACAAGCGAAAGCATATCGGACAAAAGGCGGTGACTGAGTTTTCAATCACCGCCATTCAAATCAAAACACCAGACGAAATCGCCCAGCTGCTAGAACATAAATCTCAAACCAAACTGAATCTGTCGTGGATTTGTTCCGGCAGCCAGACTATTAATTCGTCCCACATTGGTTGCGATAGTCGTCGCGTTCGTATTGATCGTCAGATTAGTTGGTGTTTCCCAGTTTTGAATATTGAAGACATTAAACATCTCCATTCGAAACTGAATTTCCCAACTCTCACGAAGCGGGAAGCTCTTGAATAACGACAAGTCAGTATTGAAAACTGACTTTCCGCGAAACGAGTTACGTCCCAGACTCCCAAACGATCCTGAAGGAATGCCAAAGGCGCACGGATTGAACCAACTCGCGATCGTGTGAACAACATCCGCAGCTTTTCCACCCTGCGAGATTGTTTTCTGACACAACGGATCTGGATTGGCTGCCACTGGCCCGGCCGTAAAAGGATCCGCGATCAAGTTTGGTCGAAGATAAGTTCCCGGCGCCGTTGGTGCACTGCCCCGCAAATTTGCAAGGTCGCCAGTAACCTGCAAGCTGTATGGCGCGCCGCTTCGAGCCTGCATGATAAAGTTCGTTTGCCAGTTACCCAGCACCCACGCCGCTGGACCACTTCTGAACCATCGCTTTCCTTTGCCCGTTGGAAGTTCATAGACCGTTGCCCAGGAAACGAAGTGCGGAATGTCATAAGACGACACTCCACGTGCGGTGCTTTGATCGTAATAGTTCTGAATGGTTGAACCACCACCGGGTCCATTTTCAACGTTGAAGTAACCACTGCTGACGTCGATCGACTTGCTCCACGTATAAGAGATCAAGGTGCTCAATCCCTTGGAGAAGCGACGTTGAAATTTCGATTCGAGTGCGTTGTAGTTTGAGTAACCAATGTTGGTGGTATAAGTGAAGCCGGCAGCAACCCACGGCATCAATCGCGCAGCATCAACCGTGGCCGCGGGTGTGCCGTTTGGAAATGCACGATTAGCAGCGTTGGCAAACCCGGCATATGGCAGTCTGCCATTCTTCGAACCGACATACGCCACCGAGACCATAGACGTAGGTGTCAGTTCCCTCTGAACCTCAACATGCCACTGCTGTGAATATGGATCTTTGTAGTCTGGATTATTCGGAAACCCACTAACGCTCCAGGGATTCGTCGTAGGCAGCGGGGTAGCAAAACCCTGACCCTGAATCTGGATGATGTTGAAAGCCGTTCCATTCGTAAAGTTGACCGACGCATTCGCATTTCCTGAAAAGGCAGTTGCATCTGGCCAGGTTGTCGCTTCCAGATCGTTCTGCGCGTATTGACTCCTCGCCGGAAGCGGATCCCAGTAGAGGCCATATCCTGCCCGCAAAACTGTTTTCGGATTCAAAGTCCATGCAATACCAACTCGAGGACCCCAGTTGTCTTTGATTGGTGGTGGCGCAAAAAATCTTGTGCCGGCCACAACAACATTCGCAAAGTGCGGGTCCGTCTTAAACGCGTCGGGGATGCACGGCGCCGATGAAGCAACGCTGCAGAAAGGCGGCATTTGTGTCGCGCCGATGATCCATTTTTGATTTTCCAGATCGAGGGAGTTCCACAATCTGCCGTCGAGAGTCTTCGGCTGGTTCAGGTAGTCGTAACGGAGACCCAGCGTCAGTGAAAAGTTTCTGCGCACACGCCACTCGTCCTGAACAAAACCAGCCCAGGATCCATATTTGAATTGCACTGGTCCGCCATGCAGGGTTGGAAGCTGTGCGCTGAAGCTGTTTGGAAAGCCTAGAAGTGCAGAAGCCAGGGACAAGCCGCTGGTTCCTGACGGCGCCGTTGGCAGTCGCGTCTGCTCGTCGTTGAAGCTGTATGTTTGAAATGTGTTCAGCTGAATTCGTTTGGCTTCGATGTACCAACCACCTGTCTTGATGCTGTGGTTGCCTTTTACCCAGGTCAAAGTCGGAGTAACACTCCAGTTTGGATTCTCACGAAGCGCATCACCTCTGATGCCGAGGTTGTTATTGCCACCAGCCATCCAATTTTGCAGCGCGACTAAGAGACCCGAATATTTATCGACATCGACAAAACCAAACTGCTTCATAGGATCCACGCCTGCCTGATGCTGGTTCTGTTGACTGGAATCAACACCGGGACGACCGGCATAGCCTGCTCGAAAATCGAAAACCAGCGTTGGACTAAAAGTGTGCGTCCATGCGCCACCGTAGTTTCGTCCCTTTCCACTTCCTCCAGTCGATCCGTCGGTCCCAATCGGATTGAACACCGTGACGTTCTGTTGCGTGTAACGGAAAAAGATACTGTCGTTATCGCTAAACCGGTGATCGATTCTTACCTGGAAACTGTTTGCATTGTTTGTGGTCGGACGAATTTGCGCAAAGTTGTTTACGGCATCACCCGAAAGGTTTGGGGTAGGTGAGTATGTCTTGAAAAAGTTTTGCATTGGTCCGAAGATCAATGCCTGCGGAATCTTGAAGCATGGCGCTCCAATCGATTGATCTTGTTGCTTCAAGCCGTTTACAGGCAGCGGATTTCCGGAAGCATCGCACCGAAATTCATCTCTAATAAAGTTATTTCCAACCTGACGTGTTGAGTAAGGGTTGTAGATCTTTCGTCGAAATGGAGTGTTGGTGAAATCTCCGTTTATTTCGGCCGGGGTTGGAACATACGCCAACGCAAGTGTTGGTTGGCTGTAACGCCAGCCGTCGTAACCTGCGGAGAAGAACGTCTTATTCTTAAAAATTGGACCAGTCAGTGTCGCACCAAACTGATTTTGTCTGAAAGGTAACGGACTGTCAGGAACACCCTGGCCTGGTTTACATCGAGCAGTTGTACAGACATCAAAAGGATTACGCGCATCGAAAGCGTCGTTCCGGATGTACTCGAAGGCTGAGCCGTGAAAGTTATTGCCGCCTGATTTCGACACCATGTTGACAACCCCGCCCGCAGCTCCGCCGTAATCCGCTCTTGAATCATGGCCCACTACTTTGAATTCCTGAATCAGGTCTATGTTCGGAATGACGATGTACGTCGGACCGCGAACGTTGGTATTGATTATGCCGTCAAAGAAATAGAGTTTCGATCGGTTTTCCTGTCCGTGAAAAGAAGGGTCAGCAAAACCAGAACCCGGGATGCCTACGTTTCCTTCCACACCACCGATACTTCTGTTTTGAGAAGTCGAAACAGGTGTGACCCCGGGCGTCAGTGTCAACAACTGAGTGAAGTTTCTGCCGTTCAAAGGCAAGTCCTGAACGACCTTCTCCGGGATAACCGTTCCCAGGTCTGAAGATGATTGCTGAATAAGTTCAGCAGCCGCGCTGATCTCAACCGTCTCCGACACTTGTCCGATTGTGAGCGAGATGTTTCGAGTTACTGCCTCACTGACACCGACGTCAAACGGTGGAGTCTGTACGCCTTTGAATCCTTGTACTTCGACTCTCAAGACGTACACAGTCGGATTGAGATTGACGAAATTGAAATAACCGCTGTCGTTGGTAGTTGTTTCAATTTCGATCTTCGTGGCCTGACTCTGGAGTTTGACCACAGCTCCAGGCACACCCGCGCCATTTGGATCGGTTACCGTCCCGTTCACCTTTCCGTTCGCTTGCGAGAAGACGACGATGGCTATCGAGGTAATCACAAACAATGCAGCAATGATTCTCTTGAACGAAAACATCAGAAAAGCTCCTTTCTGCGCTGCAGATCGGGAAACAGGATCAAATGAAAACAAAAAGGGGAAACCCGAAACGTGAGATCTCCCCTGAAGAAAGCTAAAAATTAAATCTGATCGATGCCTGCATCACGCGCGGAGTTCTGGCGGAAGTCACAGCTCCGAAACGAGTGTTTGTCTGCTGGAAACTTGCAGTGCAGACGTTACTAAGTGAGCAGTTAGCTGTGCCTCCCGGGTTATTAACAACCATCCCCCAAACGGCTCCCGCGTCTATGTCGCGGAAGTTCGTATGATTGAAAATGTTGTAGATCTCCCATCGCAGCTGGACTGAGTGCTTCTCACCTACCTTGATGTTTTTGAAGAACGCAAGGTCGTTGTTGAAGATGCTTGGCATGCGCACGTTGTTTCTGGGCTGATTCCCAATGTCTCCGAGTGCGGTAGGTTTCGCAAAACATGAAACGTTAAAAGATCTCGGAGTGCCCGTCGGATCCGTGCCAAAATCACCCTTCATCGGATCACATACCATGTTCATACGCGCGTTTATGCCACCACCTGTGAAATCGGTGATTGGCACGCAAGTCTGCGTAGTGGCAGTCGTCGTACCAATACTGGATCCCACTGGACACGGCTGACCAAGTGAAATCGTCACGGTTCCCGCCGAACCGCCTGTGTAGGTAACGGTCACGTTTTTCGGCTTGCCACTCGCATAAGATGTGGTACCCGAGATCTGCCAATTGTCGAGAATCGCTCCGACAAACTTGTTGTGGTTCATGTGACTACTGATGCTGGGTACGTCATAGATGTAGTTAACCGTGAAGATATGCGTCTGGTCGAAGTCTGAGGGCGCATAGTTAAATGCTTTGTAAGGTCGGCCGAACGAAATGTCTGATGAGTCGTCGTTTGCATAGTCAAAAGATTTCGAATAGGTGTAGGCCAGACCAGCCTGGAAACCACGTGTGTAACGACGATTGACTTGGACCTGAAGAGAATTGTAATTCGACGTTCCACCCCAGGCGACCATGTTGATATCGCCATAACCGCGGTATGGCCTCAGGAACTCATCTCCTCTTCGGCTACCAGTCACTGGATCGATGTTGTTCGTTCCAAGCTTTGCGCCATCTGGAATGTCATTGATGTTGATCCTCTGACCGAGATGCCGAGCGAACGAGCCAACGTAACTGGCCTCCAGAACTGTCTTGAAGCCGATGTCCCTTTGAACGCCAAACGTGAAGTTATAGATAGTCGGCGTGTGCGAGTTGACTTCAACCGCATTTAGAGATGAAGGCCTGGTTAGAGCAGTCCCTGTCAAAGCCGCAAGGTTATTAATGTTGCCGTAATCGATACTAAAGGTGCGGTTTGCTGGTTGATTATTTACCAGGTTACCCCCGGTCGTTCCCCCGCCAACGCGTGGGGCGTGATATACACCACCCTGAAAACGAAGTACCGTCTTTCCCGAGCCACCGATATCCCAAGCCAAACCAAGGCGCGGTTCAATATCAATCTTTCTTGTAATTCGGTAACCCGGCGGTGTGTTGGGATCTGTTCCTATTGCAAGTCCGTTATTTGGATTGCCCGTATTTGGAACAATCGCCCCAACTAAGCCTGCAGTTGGACCAGTAAGCACAAACAACTGACCGGTTGTCGGGTCCTTTGCTCGCCGACTCGCAGTAGGACATGTGGCCGGAGGTGTGAAGGCTACAGCGCATGCACTTTCGTACAACGCAACAGTCTTTGTTGGATCGAAAAGTCGTGGATCAAAGTTTGAGCCCTGACCGTCGATCTGTTCAAACGGCGAGTGGTAACCGAATCGCACGCCATAGTTGAGAGTGAATCTCCGGTTGATTCGCCATTGATCAACACCATACCACTGAACCTGCGTCAGCCGAAGATTTGTAAACGGACGAGCGGTTGTTTCCTGGTAATTTCGGAAGTTACCAATTAAGGCGTTAGCGTATGCATATCCCGTATTGCCCAACGCAGTCGTGAAGTTGGTGTCGTTACCGGCAAAGTTGAAGACACCCGACCATTGACCGCCCGGCGCTTCACCGTTGAGCAAGCGTTCGTAATACATACCAAACTTGAACGCGTGATTACCATGTGTGATCGATAGGTTGTCAGCAAACGACGGCTTAATGTAGTCGTTTCCCACTTCACCCCAACGATCGAGCCAGTTGATGTTCGCAATGCCATTTGTCGGTGCGCGAACGCCGCCCCAGTTCGTAACGCGTGGAATGGTTCCCAGGTGATTGTTTTGTGGGAATAGTTGCGGTGCCGTGTAGTTCAATGCACTTCGCTGTAAGCGCTCGATCTCACCATCACCAGGAATGAAGCCTTCGGAGTCATGGCGCATCCCGAAGTTGAATTCGTTCACCACGCTTGAGTTAATAACGCGCACCCAGTTCGCGGACCAGCCATCATCTTTGTACAGATAATGAGAATTAATTCCCCAACGATTATTGTCGTTACCTGGCCAGCCGGAAGTGCCCGTGCCGAGGTTGTCAGATGTCCACCATTGATACTTCCAGTAGATAGTGTCGGCGTTGGTTGGTCTGACATCGAATCGAATCACACGACTGCGCTTCGGAACATCAGTTGGACTTTGGAAAACGTAATTGAAGGCTGATCCGCCACTGCCGCCGAGCGTGTTCGGTAACGGAAAGTAGTTCAGTAGAGCCACACCACTCGCATTCCAACGCGCCTGCGGAATGATGTTTAGACCAAGCGGATTCGACGTAGTTGCTCGGCTTGGATCTTTGAAACAACCACTCGTGTCGCTCGCGCTGCAACCTGTACCCGGATTCAGCGGATCACGAACGAACACCTTTGCGTTGCTTGAGTTTATCGATTGCGAGAAGTCGCCCTGGCGCTCGAGTGCCGTGGGCATCGTTACGAATCTTGGATCATTTGGAGTGATCTGGTGCGGCTTTTCATACGAGAAGAAGAAGAATGCCTTATCTTTCAACCAGAACTTTCCACCCTCACCGAATTTTGGGAGGGGCAACGGCCCACCAAAGTTGCCGCCCGGATACAAGTGCCGATAGAGAGGTCTCGCCAGACCAGCTTTGTTGTTGAAGAATGGAGTGCCATTTAGTGACTCGTTACGCAGAAAGTAATATGCACTCCCGGCATACTCCTTACCGCCACCCTTGGAAACGATGTTGATGATTGCGCCGCCATTGTTCCCATACTCAGCACCGTAGTTATTCCGAAGGACTTTTACTTCGGCTACCGCATCCTGATTAATCGTGAAGCTGAGTTTGTTGGAACCGCTCGGCTCACCCGCGAACAAACCATCAATCGTGGGAACGGTCGATCTCCCACGTTGTCCAGAAACATTTGGTAAGTCTGTTCCGAAGCCGTCACCGGCGCCTTCGATGTCGTCATTATTGGAAGTACCAGGGAGCAGACGCAGAAGCGAAGTAACGTCTCGTCCTTTTGTCGAGATCAAGTTGATCTGATCCGCGGTGAGGCGTGCAGTTAGGTCGCTGCTCTCGCGTTCGACGATCGTCCCTTCGCTTGTGACGCTCACCGTCTCGGAAACCTGGCCAGGCTGAAGCTTCATATCCGGCAGCGCAAGCTTTTCATTTGCGCTGAGCACGACGTCTCTTTGCTCGGAGGTTTGGAATCCCTGTCGCTCCACTTTCAGGATGAACTTGCCTGGTTGCAGAGCGGCGAACGTGAATCGCCCCTCACTGTCAGTGGTCACTGTTCTTGCCTGACCTGTTTTCTCTCCGACCAGAGTGACGATGGCGCCGGGAATTACTCCGCCATTACTGTCAGTGACAGCACCCGAGATTGAGCCGGTAATTGTCTGAGCGCTGGTCACTGTGGCGAACATTAACATCGCGAGCGCTACGAACAGATTTGCCAGCCAGAAACGAGTGGTACTCAACATGGGACTCCTCCTTCAATGTTTGCGGTTCTGCTGCCTTTTAGGCTTCTCTATTCGGCAGTAAAGTAAATTGTCTTTACTTAGGACAATTTGATTGTGACTTCGTGTAAGCAAAGTCCCCTTGAAAATTTTCCGGTTTAGTTGCCGAGCTGATTGATCCGCTGCTTCATTCGAGGCGCTCGACTAGCCTCTAAGAAAACTCGTTAGCCGAGATTCAGTCTTTTTGTTGACGCTCTCGGTGCTGCTTCTCTTCGAGCGCAAAAGCCCTTTGCGCGCGAACAATGTGCTCGCGCATTGCCTCGCGCGCTTCTTCCGCATTTCGAGAACGAATCGCACGATAAACTCGCCGGTGCAGCTCAAGTGCTTCGTTGAAATCATGTGCTCGCTCGATCGTGTCGCGGCGGCGTTCGTAGAGGATTGCCGAAACCATTTCGACCAATGTCGCCAGCGTTGGATTACCGGAAGCAGCAGCAACTGCACGATGAAAGGCAATATCGTGTACAAGAAACTGTTGGGGATCCTTCAGTGCTGCAAACATCTCAGCGATCTCTTCGGACATAGTGGCTAACTGATCACCCGTCGCTCGCTCAGCAGCTAGTCCCGCCGCTCCGACCTCCAAAATCGATCGAGTCTCGAACATATGGTCGTAGCTGAATCCGTGTAATTCGGCGAGTAAACGCAATGGTTCACTGTCCAACGCGGGCGGCCCGTCAACCAGGAACGTTCCAGCTCCCTGACGTGATTGCAAGACACCCATTGATATCAGGGAACCCAGTCCCGCTCGCAAAGACGGCCGACTGATTCCAAGTTGTTTGGCCAGTTCGCGCTCAGGCGGCAGTCGATCCCCAGGCTTCAGCTCGTCGCGCTTTATGAGTTCAAAAACCCGCGCAACCACTTGCTCGGTATTCTGCGCTGAGCGAACCGGTTGAATAATTTGCAAATGAGCAACTCTCGAATTGGTCATAACAATTTACGGAAGCGAGCCGCACTTATAATACCGTTCCCGGTAACGGTCAAGATCTTTTACAAGAAATTTTTGCGAACTTTGTAGCAGTCCCGAGCAAAAGTGGTCAACCAATTCTCGGGGAACTGGCTATTGTTCTAACCAAAGTGAGTTTGAGTTTGTGCTGTTGGCTTTGATTGCGCAGGGAACAGGACCTATAAGACCTATGGGACCTATTCGGTTGACCACTGACCCTGACCAGCTTATCTCTTAGAGGCCTGCCAAAAACTCCGGCTACTGCCTTTCAACTTCTTGTTCATGAACTTTTCATTCATGATTAGAAACGCACCAAGTCCGTGAAAGTCGTTTGTAGCTCGCTTTCGTCCGTAGTAATAAGCGAGGTCCGCGACGTTCGTGCCTTCGCAAATGTCGATGATATTCGTCATACCATCGGCATCCAGAGAGATCTTCGTTAGCACACCAGCGTATCCTTTGCTGCCAACGGTCTGATAATTCTTAGCCACGTAACCGCGATCGACCGCCATCGCCGTCACGTACGTGTACATGCTTGAGCTGGATGTCTCGACCCAATTCGCCGGGTCCTCGCCTTTATCAACCACTTGGTACCAAAGACCTGTCTTTTGATCCTGATACCTGGCCCACGCTTTCACCAGCTGCTGAAGTTGAGCAATCAATTTCGGTCTTGACGGATGATCCTTTGGCAAGAGCTCGAGCACCTCAATCAGCGTCATTCCAAACCAACCCATCGCACGACACCATATCTCGGGTGAGTGTTTAGTTTCTTTGTCGGCCCATGTTGCCTGCCCGCTCTCGTCGTAAGCATGAAACATTAAGCCCGTCTTTGGATCGTTTAAGTGACTCGCATAGATCAATAACTGCCTGGTGGCCTCATCGTTGGTGTACTTGCTATCGCCAAATAAATTCCCATAACGCACGAGGAACGGCATTGACATGAACACTCCGTCGCCCCACAACTGCCACTCTCGGCTCTTGCCCGTCGCATGCCAGAATCCGCCATCCTTCGTCCGCGGGTAAGTATCGAACCGCTGTCGAATTCGATCGGCTGCGAGTTTGTATTTCGGATCCTTTGTTTCCTGATACAACAAGAGCAGAAGATTGCCGGGCATCATGCTGTCGAGACTGTCGTACTTAATCTGACTCGTCACTCCCTGCGCATTCGTGTTTATCACTACTCCCTTGTCGTCGACGTGCGAATCAATCCAATCCTTGATGTACTGAAGGTATTTTGGTTCGTGAGTTCGTTTGTAAACGAGATACTGACCGTACAGATAGAGCGCTTTGGCGTAACCCCAGGTACCAAGATCTTTTGTGGTCTGGTAACGCTTCATAGTTGATTCAACCATCGCAACTGACCAATCGGTTGGCGTTTTGCTTTTCGTAGCCTTCCGCTTCGGGAAAGCAAGCAAGGGACTCACGCATAAAATTACAAGCGTCAATAAAGCTGTGATCACTCTTCGTCTCATGTACTCTTCTCGATTTCTCTTGGCACGCAGCGAACTGCTTGTGCTAATTTATTGCCGAACAATTCCCAAGAAAGCAATCGTAATAAACACTGTGTTATCGGTAACGAACCGAGGCGCGAACAATAGAGTGACGCAGAATTTCCTGTCAACGTTTTTTGCGTGTCCGATATGCTTTAGCTTGTCGTGACGCAACCAAAGCCCCCGAATGGTGAGCGTACTGCTTGATAGTATGGGGCTTGGTTGGTTGCATCACGACAAGCTAAAGCATATCGGACATACATTAGGAGATCCGGAAATGACGAAGTCTCATGACGGTAAAGACGGCCAACCAGAATCGCACAATCCAAGTCGGCGCAAGTTTCTGAAAGGCGTTGGTATCGCAGGTGCGGGTGCGGCGGTCGTAGATAAACTGTGGATCGAAACTGAAGCGAAAGAACAGTCGGGCTCGCCAAAGGTAATAAGCGGTAGCGTAAGAATCACACTCGATGTAAACGGTCAAAAGCGCGCCGTTGAAGTCGAACCACGCACAACTTTGCTAAATACGCTTCGTAACCGCCTTGAACCCGGTGTGACTGGACCGAAATTGGTTTGCGATGCGGGTACCTGTGGTGCGTGCACTGTTCTACTCGATGGCAAGCCGGCGTACTCCTGTTTGGTTCTGGCTGTTGACGCTGTAAACAAGAAGATCACCACCGTCGAAGGTTTTGGCACACCTGACAAATTGAGTTCAGTGCAACAGGCATTCGTGGAGAAAGATGCGCTGATGTGTGGCTTCTGCACCCCTGGGTTCGTCACGACGATTTCGGCGTATCTCAAAAAGAATCCCAATCCGTCTTTGGCCGAAGTGCGAGAAGCATGCAAAGGAAACTTCTGCCGCTGCGGCACATATCCTCGCGTGTTCGAAGCAGCACTTGCGGCAGCGAAGAGTGGCAAGGTTTAGAGGGAGCGAAGAATAGGTCCTATAAGTCATATAGGTCCTATTCTTCACGTAATTTTTCGGAGAGACACTCATGCAACAGCAACAAACGGCACCCAAACCAAAAAAGAAGATTCGCGTACCGCGGGTCATCAACGGTATCGAGCAGATGGTTGAAATCGAAGTTGATGAGGATAGCGGACCAGGCTGGGGACCAAATGACAAGCACACGTTGTTGAATCATCCAATGCAACGCGTGGATGGCCCATTGAAGGTCACTGGAGCGGCTCACTACACGTACGACATTCGCGTTCCAAACATGCTCTATGCGCGGATACTGCGCTGCCCACACGCTCATGCAAAAATTTCGAGTATCGATACGAGAGCTGCGGAGAAGCTTCCGGGTGTCGCTGCGGTCATACAAGCCACGCTCACAGAATTCAGATTTGCCGGAGCCCCGGTGGCCGCCGTTGCCGCCAGTTCACCTGAAGTCGCAGCTGATGCGTTACGCGCGATCGCTGTCAAATACGAAGTCCTCCCGCACGTGGTGCATGCTGACGCTGCTATCGCTCCCAACGCGCCAAAGGTAGTCGATCAAAAGGATGAGGCGAACCTTCAGCAAAAAGCCAAGCAGGGAGATCCACAAAAAGTCGAAGCTGCCTTTGCTACCGCCGATGCGATTGTGGAAGAAGAATATATTTCACAACGCGTTCATCATACTTGTCTCGAAACTCATGGCGTGGTTGTTGATTACAGTGGGGGTGATAAAGCGACCGTGTATGCCTCAACCCAGGGGACGTTCACGATTCCCGGCGACGCAGCTCAGGTATTGGGACTACCAGAGAGTAGTGTGACTTCTGTCGTCCAACACATGGGCGGAGGTTTCGGCTCAAAGTTTGGCATCGGCGTTGAAGGCTTTTTGGCTTGTAAACTCTCGAAGCAAACAAAAACACCCGTCAAGCTTATGCTCACTCGCTATGACGAGTTTGTCATGGCCGGCAATCGTTCTGGTTCATGGCAGAAACTGAAAGGTGGAGTGAAGAACGACGGCACACTCGTAGCTCTACAAGCGCGTCAATACCGGCTCGGTGGAATAGGTCAGGGATCGCAAGCTGGTCAACCATACATTTACAAAGCAGGTGAGTTTTATCGTGAGGTCTACTCGTTGCACACCAACGAAGACTCATCCGTCGCCATGCGCGCGCCCGGTCACCCGCAAGCTTCGTTTGCAATTGAGTCGTTGATGGACGAACTCGCGTACAAAATCAAAATGGATCCTGTCGCGTTCCGAATGAAGAACCTGACCGACCCTGTCTATCACCGGCAACTCGAACGTGGTGCGAAGGTGATTGGCTGGGAGCGAAGAAATTCGATCCCGGGTGGAAACCCCGGGCCAATCAAGCGTGGAATGGGTTGCGCAGTCGGAACCTGGGGTGGCGGCGGAAATAATCAATGCAAAGTCGATGTGACTATTGCTCGAGATGGGTCAGTCAAAGTAGCTGTCGGCACGCAGGACCTTGGAACAGGAACGCGAACTTTCACTCGTGCAATCGTTGCCGAAGAGTTTGGTCTGCAACTCGCCGACGTAAAGGAAGAGATCGGTAATTCGAATCTGGGAGGCGCGAATTCGTCAGGAGGCTCAACAACAGCCGCGTCTCTTTCACCTTCGGTCAAGGACGGCGCAATCAAAGCTCGCCTGGCTTTCTCAGAAAAGGTTACCGCCTTACTCGACAATGCAAAGCCGGAAGAGATCACGTTTTCGAATCACAATGTCTCTGCAAAAGGCAAGACTTTGACATGGAAACAAGCTTGTGCGGCGCTTCCGGCTTCAGGTGTCGTCGGTCACGGCGAGTGGCGATCAGACCTGCAATCACGAGGCATTCACGGTGTTTCGTTCGCTGAAGTAGAAGTAGATGTCGAAACTGGTCACATCAAACCCATCAAGATGCTCCACATCCAGGATGGCGGTTTGCCACTCAACAGACTGACGCTGGAGAGTCAGATCAATGGCGGCATGATCCAATCGCTGGGTATGGCTTTGTGGGAAGGTCGAGTGATGGATGCAGGTCTCGGTATGCAACTAAATCCTGGATTTGGTGATTACAAGATTCCCGGCACTCTCGAGATTCCAGAGATGATTCCCTTGATTGACGACGAGGATAAGCGGGAAGCGGTGATCGGAATCGCCGAGGGTTGCATCATTCCTTCACTCGGCGCGATCGTGAATGCGGTGTTCAATGCGTGTGGTTTGCGAGTTCGTGAGTTGCCGATAACTCCCGACAAGATTCTGATGGGATTGATGAAGGACCAAAGCGGGACTGCATAGAAACTGTCCGACGAACTTCTAGTTTGTCGTCGCAGCCGGAGATTAGCCACGCATTCATACAAATGAAACGGATCAGACGAAAAAAGTTCATTGCGTTCTTATCTGAGTCATCTATGTAAATCTGTGGCTAATCTTGGGGGAGCGCCGACAAAGTAAAGTTCGTCGGACAAATCAGAGGAAAAGATAATGAAAGCTTTTGAGTGGGCCAATCCGACAACCATTGATGAGGCAGTGAAGTTGCTTAACGACCAAACCGCGATTGATATCGACGAGGCGCCACGACCAATCGCGGGTGGTCAGGATCTTCTCACCACTATGAAGGAGTATAGTTCGCAGCCCTCTCGTGTGGTGAACCTGAAAAGTATTCGAGGATTGAACAAATTGTCGCTCGATGCAAAAGGTCTTACGATCGGTGCTCTGATCACTCTGACGGAACTGGAAGAACATCAGCCTGCGCGCAAGAACATTCCCGGTCTTGTCGAGGCCGCTCACTCAATCGCGACACCACAGATTCGCAACCTCGGAACCGTGGCCGGCAATCTCTGTCAAAGGCCGCGTTGCTGGTACTTTCGTCTGGAGGAAGTGACCTGTTTGAAGAAAGGTGGAGACACGTGTTACTCCTTCAGTGGTGAGAACAAATACAACGCGATCCTGGGAGGTGGACCTTCGTATATCGTTCACCCCTCCGATCTCGCACCAATGTTAGTGGCTCTAGGCGCTCAGTTGAATGTGACCGGGTCTCAAGGCAAACGTGTGATTCCGCTGGACAAGTTCTTCACTCTACCTTCCGAGGGAAATCTTCGTCGTGAAAACGTTTTGAAGAACGACGACATAATTACGGAGATCTTTGTTCCCGCCTCGCCACTCACCGCCCGTTCGACATATTTGAAATTCAAAGAGCGCGACTCATTGGATTTTGCAATGTCGGCAGTCGCAGTGGCATTGCAGATGAACGGTAAGACTGTGAAAGACGTGCGAATTGTACTGGGCGGTGTCGCGCCGATTCCGTGGCGAGTGCCGGACGCTGAAAAGTTCGTGATTGGGAAAGAGCTGACTAATGATGTGCTACAAGAGGCAGGCAAGATCGCTTTGGCTCGTGCCGAACCGCTTCAGAACAATGCTTACAAGATTCCGCTAACTCAAACGCTTGTGCGTCGTGCCCTGGCAAAAGCCGCGGGCATCAACCTTTAGCACCGAGAAAAGAGAATGTCATGACTGATGAAGCGTCAACGTCAGAAGGAACAGTAGCAACAGCAGTGCAATCACCATTCTGCGGTCAACTGCGTTCGAAGAAGTACTTCATGCTCGATCGACTCGCGAGAAGTGCCGAAGACTACATTGACGGCGCAAATCACGTCTGGTGTTTCGAAACGCAGGAAGTGATCGGTCCGGACAACTGCCGCGTTACTCCTGAAAATTGCGGACCGGGGAGGTCGTGTTACGTTTCAGCCGTGAAATGATTTTTTCTCTGCGCGTTCTCTGCGTCTCTGCGCTGGCTGCGGTCAATACGGCCTATGGAAACCGCTGAGACGCAGAGAACGCAGAGGAAGCGCGGAGCTGATAGGTTTTGCATCTCAGCGTCACGAGTGGCAAACTAAGGTACGGAGGTAACCAGTAATGCGAAGAGTTTTATTCATGTTGATGGCGGTCGTTGTTGCTGCGAGCGCTTTTGTTTTCACTTCTCGTGCGGACAACCTAAGCCTGCGCGGCGACTATGTTGAGGTGCGCACAGCTAGCGTTTTTGCTGGCGCTTGTCACTTCAATGGCGAAGTCGTCACAACCGGGCGTGAAGCAATGATGGCGTGGAATGTTACTTCCGGAAAATGGCAGGGCATTGATCTCACGGGCGTGCGGGTGCTGGCAATTGTCAGCTCGGACGCGAACCTTGCGGAGGCAAATGCCGCTCGCCAATCAGAGATCGTGATCGACAGTCGCGCTTCACGGGCACAATCTCTCGCCATGCTCAATGCCATCAAGGCGAACTATGCTGGCTCGCTCGGCAACATCGTTAAAGTTCGTCACGCGCCGATCACTTTCGTTCGTGAAGGTAAGACATTTTCCGTCGCCGCTGACGAGGCGAAGATGAATGTTGAGGCCATGCCCAACGATCTCTGCTGCCGCATGCCCAACCTAGTTTGGTACACGCCGTTAGTCGGAATCGAAAATCGGAAGGTTGGTTACACAACCAACGCCAGCTACTCAGGCAACACCGTCAGCGAACAGTGGAGTCGTTCCGACGAGAACAGCGCGTTCTACGGAACATTCTCGCTCTGAAATCGAACAAATAACTAGAATCGAACAAGTAAGACATCTGAGTAGGTCAGATGTCTTACTTGTTCGATTCTGGTTACTGTTCGATTCTCGTTACTCTTCAGCTTTAAAATTCTTCTTCACAGTTGGCGCACGGAAGACCTAAGACCGAAGGCCAAAGACCAAACCGTCAATCAGAAATTCATTGACTCTTTCGCCTGAGAGTTTTAAAAACTGACCAGTTGCCGCTTCTCGAAGCTTTGACGGTGTACGAGAAGTTCAAAAAAATCGATGGCCGCCATCCGTGGCGAAATGTTAGTCCGGATGGTTACGTGGATTATCGTGTCCGCTATCGGCCCCACGGCCGAGTCCTCTTCTTCAATTTTCCGCTCGCAAAAGAGATGGGCCTGGTAACACCTCGGCATCCATCTAAGCTCAACAGGGAATTAGAAACGGCCGTCCTCGAGACATTCTCCCTCCAGATAATCAACGAGTACGATCAGCAACAAAGCAAAAAATACCAGCCTGATTCAATACGACCTCATGCGTATATGGCGACGCGTTACTTACAGACACAACATCAAAACAAACAAGGGAAGACTTCAGGCGATGGGCGCAGCATCTGGAACGGATCTTTGAGAAATCAAGGAATGACCTTCGATATCTCAAGTCGCGGTACGGGAGCGACAATTCTAAGTCCGGGAGCACAACACGTTGACGGCGTCATCCAAACAGGAGATGAGACCTATGGCTACGCATCTGGACTCGCAGAATTAGACGAGATGCTCGGTAGCGCAGTCATGTCTGAGATCTTTTATCGGCAGGGAATTCCAACCGAACGCTGCCTCGCAGTCATTGGCTTTAAGGATGGAACTGCCATTGGAGTGAGAAGTGCACCAAACCTAATTCGCCCGGCCCACATATTTCGTTATTTGAAACAAGGCCGGCATAAAGAGGTCAAAGCGTCGATTGACTATTTCATCGATCGCGAAGTCGAGAACGGCATTTGGAAGTTTTCGAGGTCGAAAGACGCACGTTACCGAGAAGCCCTGGATTACTTTGCGCGATCGTATGGAAAGCTGGCTGCAGTACTCGAAGAGGAATACATCTTCAATTGGCTCGCATGGGATGGCGATAACATCCTCGCGAGTGGTGCAATTCTCGATTACGGATCGATTCGACAATTTGCGGCCAAGCACGACAAATATCGTTTCAAGGATGTCGATCGTTATTCAGCGTCATTAGTGGAACAGCGACGTTGGGCGCGCACGCTGGTCCAGGTATTTGCACAGGCGGTGGATTTTGTTGAGTCAGGTAAGAAGAAGAACCTGAAAGAGTTTAGAGATGCGGAGTGTTTGAAGGTTTTTGATAAAGCCTTTCGCGACGAACGAGCTAATCGAATTCTTTGGCGAATTGGTTTCGAGCCGGATCAGATTGCTCACTTAGTGAAACATGCTCAGGACGAGATCAATAACTTCCAAAAAGGTCTAAGCTATTTTGAAGACCTGAAGATCTCGAGAGGTATCGAGCGTCTGCCAGACGGTTTTACGCACAAACCGACTTTTCTCATTCGCAGCTTACTTAGGCTGCTGCCCGCTTACCTGCTGGCCCAGTGCATACGAGATGTAGATCAGGAAGATGCGTATATGCCGCCTGAAACATTCTGTAATACGATGGCTGCGTCGTATGTTTCAAAGAAAGATCTCAAACTAACACCCACGCGTGTCAGCCACGTTAAAAATCTACAGCGGTCCTATCTTAAACTGATCGCCGCCTTAGGTAACCCGCTCGAGGAAGTGCTGAAAACTATTCAGGAGCGTTCCGCAGTCATCAATCATCGCCACCGCGTAACTGGCGACGCGTTGGTATTCATAATAGAAGAGTGTCTGGCGATGAAGGGGAGGATCAGAGTTCAAGGTCTTCAGGAAACACTCGACGCATTCATAGATTCTCAAGTGCTAATTCCCGGTAAGTGGCAACCGGTCCCGAGCGAACTCCTAAGAGAGAAGGCTGTTAAGACCGAACTGTTGGTGAAGATCCAGGAAAATCTGGAGGAGTACAAGGAATCGATTTGAATTGCAGATTTAAGCTTTCAGATTGCAGATTTGAATTTGGGTTTGGCGCGCTCTTCTCCGAGGAGATTTGTCCTGGAATTGCTGTTGTTTCGTGTATTTCGTGGATCGTACTTTTCTGGACAATAGATGATCCACGAATCAACACGAAACTTCATGATTCGCACCGCCCGCAAAATCCACACATGGAATCCTCCAAACTTCCTACTTGTTCAACGCAAACGCAGGTGCTATAAGCCCTCGACTCATTCAACGATCGTCTAGACCAATTGAACCAATCTGCACTTTTGAGGTGTAAAAATGAGCGCATTGCGAATTCTTGCGTTTGTATTGATCGTCAGCTTTACATGTATCGCCCAGCAGAAAATCCCTGATTTACGCAAGACCGCACTCAAATCATCAACTCCCAACGACGAGATAGTTCGGCTCGATATCGATCACGATGGCAAACCCGATATTCTCGAGCGTTGGTGGAATGGCAAACGGGTTCGCTGGCTCGATGAAAACCATGACATGCTGCCCACCGACACTCGCGGCGATCAAGTCGGTGATGTACTTCAAATCGATATTAATGGCGACGGTCTTTACGATGGCCCGAATGACATGGACATTAAATGGGCTGACAACGATCACGATGGTCGCGCGGATCTTGAAGCAGTCGTTACGCAACCACCCGAATGGGGTCCTGACAAGTGGAGCGCAGCTGATTCTCACTGGATGATCTTTATCGATGTTGAAAAAGATGGAGTGCTTGGTTGGGTCGACTGGACGAAGTTTGATTTCGGAGATGACAACTGGGGCTACACCGGGTGTTGCGACTGGCTTCCGGATTACAACGGTGATGCCATTTTTTTGAAAGTTCACCGCCCGCCACAATCGCTTCCCGATCCACGTTTGAATTGGGAAAACCCGTTCGCGTTTTACGATTTCGATAACGACGGCCTCAGTGAAATGGCAATGCGCTGGCTTGATCCGGTGCCACCGCTCGAAAAAGATAAGACAAACCTGTCCGGAGTTTTAAGTGAAGCCTTCGTAACGTTCGACATCGACAACGATTCAACAAAAGGCAACGAGACTGATTACGATATGTCACTCCGCGGAGCAGGCGGCCCGGGCGTCCCGTACCGTTCAATGGTGCACAAGTATCCTGCATTGAAAGGTGAGTCACGCTTTAATGATTGTTTTCAGTGGAACAACTGGCGGCAGATCGATGAGCTCATGTACATGCCGCACGACAAGAGTTACGACGCGTTCTTCACTGCCGGTTGGAAGACTATGTACTTCGTGTTTGACGAAGACGACGACGATCACCGTTGGGAACGCGTTGAGATGTATTACCCGATGCACGGCTTTGGTGGTCCGAAGGACATTGATATCTATTCCACCAAGCGATGGCGACGTGGAAACTATGCGGAACAAAATATGGTGAACGAAGGCGAGAAACCGGGCCTCGATGGCCATCCGCAGTCAGACAGTCTTGGCGACCGAGGTGAGTTTGATGAAGACAATTCCGGCAATGGCAAATTGTACGTAGGAGTGTTCGATCGAAAACTACACCTTGCGGGAGCCGAATGGGGCGCATGGACTGTGGATAAGAATGCTGAATTTCATGGTGGGGTTAAAACGCCCTCACCCAAGCCCCTCGCGAGCCATGTCGAAGAAGTGGTCAAATATACGGACACAGACAACAATGGCTTTCTCGATACGATCGAGTATGACTATGACGGTGATCGTAAAGTTGATTTCAAGTTTTCATTGCTCGACTACAAGACGGCAAGCAATTCTCATCCGGATGTAGTGCCATTGATCGACACTCAGAAAGAAGGTTGGAAAGGATTGAACGCTTTATTCACCAGAATCGCGAATGATTCGTTTCAGGAAGGGCTCATAGTATACCGGGCTGCATGGCGACGCGGATTGACCACACCAGAAATCGATAAGCTCGCATCGGCGGGTGCAATTGGTGAACGGTACGATCACGGTTACTGGTTAAAAGAAAAAATCTTCAGACAAATTCGCGGGCGGCTGCAGCAAGTCAGGCAAGCTGAACCGAGCAAAGCTTCGATGTTAGACAGGCTCGAGAAGGATCTGACGCGACTGTATTACACCGGACAATTTGACGAATATGCGAAACGAATCGCGGAGGTACCGGGTATTTAGCCACAGATTGCACAGATGACACAGATCAAACCTTAAAGCTGTTCAGAGTTTCGATCTGTTCAATCCGTGAAAATCTGTGGGGTCAAAAGTTGGCTTATGTACACCGATAAAGTCGTAATCATCACAGGAGGAAGTAAAGGCATCGGTAAAGGCTGCGTCGAAGTTTTTGTCGGCGCGGGCGCGAAGGTTGTGTTCTGCGCAAGAAATTCCGCTGAGGGTGAAGAGTTAGCGAAAAGTTTGAATTCGAGCGGACCGGGCGAAGTAATATTTGTTCAATGCGATGTTTCGAAAGTCGATGAGATACAAAACCTAATCAATACGACGATCGAAAAACATCAACGACTCGACTGTCTAATCAACAACGCCGGTTGGCATCCGCCTCATAAACCCATTGATGACTTCTCGGTCGAAGAATTCCACGAGCTACTGGACCTGAATCTCGTCAGCATCTTTGCAGCTTGCAAGTTCGCGCTGCCACATTTGCGCAAAACCAAAGGGAACATCATCAACTTGTCCAGTCTTGTTGGAACAATGGGTCAACTCTACGCGACCATCTACGTTGCGACTAAAGGCGCAATCACAGCTTTCACCAAAGCACTCGCCATAGATGAAGCGAAACACGATGTACGAGTGAATTCTGTTTCGCCCGGCAATGTCTACACACCTCTCTGGCAGGAAGCGATCGATGCGTCACCAGATCCAAGACAATGTCGTGATGACGGCGAAGCAGCACAACCGCTTGGACGAATGGGCACGATTGAAGAAGTGGGTAAGCTATGCTTGTTTATCGCCTCAGAAGCCACCTTCACGACCGGCGTCGATCACATCATCTCAGGCGGAGCGGAGCTTGGGTACGGGCGGAAGACAAGGAAGTAGGGGCAGGAGCAGGAGCAGGAGCAGGAGCAGGAGCAGGAGCAGGAGCAGGAGCAGGAGCAGGAGCAGGAGCAGGAGCAGCAAAAGCTAATTCCTAATACACGCACTTTCAACTTTTTTTAGACGCGTTCCTGCTCCTGCACCTGCTCCTGCCTACTGCTCCTCCTGCTCCTGCCTACTGCTCCTCCTGCCCCTGCCCCTGCTCCTGCCCTACACCCTTCGCTACCCTCAAAAACGCCTTCGCTGCGTGTGACAACGCCGCCCCTCGACGGTAGATGAGTTGAAGTCTTCTCTCCAGGCGCATTTCCTTTACCGTCAACGCGACGAGTTGTTTTCGCTCGATCTCGATCTGTGCTGTCAGGCGTGGAACGAGTGCCACTCCCATCTCCTGTTCAACTAATCGTTTGATCGATTCCAGCGTCGGCATTTCCATCGCAATGTTCAGTGGCGTCTTGTATTTCTCAAACGTCTTTACGACTCGCTCGCGATAAGGTGACGGCACGTTGTGCGCTATGAACGATTCAGCGCCCAGCTCACGTACGGAGATAACGCGCTTATCTGCCAGTGGATGCGTTGGAGCAACAATGAGTGCCAACTCATCCATCACGACCGGGATCGCTGCGATATCTCGATCCGCTGGCTTGAATGAGACAACCCCGATTTCCACGCCACGACCGAGCACTTCGGCGGCAATTCGGCTCGCCAGACTACGTTTGACTTCAACCTTAATGTGCGGGTGTCGGGCGCGAAAGACGGACAAGATCGGCAACAGGTACATCACGGTGTATTCGTTTGCGCTGAGGGCCAATTTGCCGTGCTGAAGGTCCTTCAATTCTTTTATTGCTCGATGCGCACCATGACGCAGGTTGAGCATCTGCTCGGCAAAGTCGTACAGAACACGACCCGCCGCCGTTAACGTCCCGTCTTTGGAAGAGCGGTCGAACAGAGGCTCACCGAGCTCATTCTCAAGCCGTCTAATTGCCTGACTGACAGCAGGTTGAGTCCGATGCAGTGTCTGGGCTGCTCTCGAAAAGCTCTGCTCGTTCGCGACGGCGATCAACACTTCCAATTGGTTTACGTCCACCTGGCCCCTCTGGCGCTTTGTTATCTGTCGAAAAGGCGCGGTTATCGTATCACACGTGCTTATCTTTCTATAAGGATTATAACTTTGACTTCCCGCCTGGCTATCCGTAGCATTCGTGATCGCTTACCCCATAGAGAGGAATCCCTATGTCACAAGAGAGAGTCACAGTCTTCGATACAACATTACGAGATGGCGAACAGTCGCCGGGCTGTTCGATGAACCTTCCCGAGAAAGTTCGCATGGCTGTGAAGCTGCAGGAACTGGGTGTGGACATCATCGAAGCAGGTTTTCCTATCGCCTCTGAAGGCGACTTCGTTGCAGTTCAGGCAGTCGCGGCTGAGTGCCGAAACGTAACCGTGGCCGCGCTTTGTCGCACTGCAGATCAGGACGTAGCACGCGCAGCCGACGCACTTTCCGGAGCGGCGCATTCTCGTATTCACACTTTCGTGGCGACGTCGGATATTCACCTTGAACACAAGTTGAAAAAGACGCGAAGCGAAGTAATCGAGATGACTCGCGCTGCGGTCCAACAAGCTCGAACCTATGTTGACGAAGTTGAGTTTTCGGCAGAAGACGCAACGCGAAGTGACATCGATTATTTGTGCGATGTGTTGGACGTGGCCGTTGATGCGGGCGCATCGATTCTCAATATTCCGGACACTGTCGGTTACACAACACCAGGTGAGTTCATCTCCCTGATCAGCACTGTAAAAGAGCGTGTGGTTAGAGATCGTGACGTCGTTATCAGTGTGCACTGCCACAATGATCTTGGTTTGGCAGTCGCGAACACCCTTGCGGCACTCGGGGCGGGCGCCCGACAAGTGGAATGTACGATCAACGGAATTGGCGAGCGTGCGGGAAATGCATCGTTGGAAGAAATCGTAATGGCGATGCGAGTGAGGGCTGATCGATTGCCGTTTGAAACAGGCATTAATACATCCGAACTCTATCCAGCAAGTCAGTTACTTTCGAGCATCGTTGGATTTGAGGTCCAACCAAACAAAGCGATCGTTGGTCGCAACGCTTTTGCTCATGAAGCTGGAATCCACCAGCATGGCGTCATAAATAATCCGCTCTGCTACGAGATCATGACGCCCGAGTCGGTTGGTGTGCCGGCGAATTCGTTAGTGCTTGGCAAACATTCTGGACGTCATGCACTGTCCCTGCGCTACATGGAGCTTGGTTACGAGGTAAGTGCAGCGGAGTTGGATGCCGCGTATCGACGCTTCACCAATTTAGCTGACCGCAAGAAGCGGATTTACGATCAGGACTTAATTTCGCTGCTCAGCGCCGGCATAAGGGAACATGCGGACAAGGCAGCGGCGGTGGCAGCAGCATAATCCCTGGCTTTGGTCTTCGGCCTTTGGTCTTGGGTGTTCACGATGGCGCTGGCAAAGGCCAAAGACCCAAGTCCAAAGGCCAAGTTTTCTATAAAGAGGCATGAAATGAAATTGAAAGTTACCGTTCTTCCTGGTGATGGCATCGGCCCCGAAGTTACTGAACAAGCGGTCCGCGTGCTTGAAACCATCGCCGGCATTTCAGGATACAATTTTGAGTTCACCGAACACCTGATCGGAGGCGCGGCAATACGTGCATTCGGTTCACCGCTTCCTCGCACTACACTTGATGCGTGTCTCGCAAGTGATGCTGTTCTGTTAGGTGCAGTTGGATCACCGGAATACGATCGTTTACCCCCTCACCAACGTCCCGAGGCAGGTTTGCTTTTAATCAGGCGAGCGTTAGGTGGTTATGCGAACCTGCGTCCCGCAATCTCTTATGGAGCGATTACAGCCTGTTCTCCATTGCGGGCTGAAGTCGGTCGTGGCGCTGACATTTTGATCGTCCGCGAACTGCTCGGCGGTCTATATTTCGGCGAGCCGCGCGGATTTACCGGCACCAATGGATCTACAGTTGCCGTCAATACAATGCGCTACTCAGTTGAAGAAATTGAGCGCGTGGCGAGAGTAGCGTTTGATGCTGCGCGACAGCGACGCGGCAAGATCACTTCGGTTGATAAGGCAAACGTGCTTGAAACCTCGCAGCTATGGCGGCAGACCGTCACTCGCGTTGGCGCAGACTACCCGGACGTTTTACTGGAGCACCTGTATGTTGACGCCTGTGCGATGCATCTGATTACGAATCCACGACGCTTTGACGTAGTGCTAACGGAGAATCTGTTTGGCGATATTCTTTCAGACGAAGCAGCGGTTATTACGGGATCGTTGGGCATGCTTGCTTCAGCAACGATCGGCGGCGAAGTTGGTTTGTACGAGCCGGTCCACGGTTCGGCGCCTGATATCGCCGGTCAGGGTATTGCAAACCCATTCGGAGCGATTGCCTCGGCTGCTATGATGTTGCGTCATGCCGCGAAGCTTGAGCAGGAAGCTTGCGATATCGAATTAGCCATCGAGCATGTTCTCGAGGCGGGATATCGCACACCAGATATCGCCCACGGCACGGGCGGTTACGTTGCAACTACAGCTGAGATTGGCGAACTCGTTTCGGAAGCTGTGACGGAGATTGTTGATATGCGGCATGCGTATCATGCTGTCTAGGACTTTGGCCTTTGATTCAATGTGGCACTAGAAACAAAATCCAAAGACCAAAAACCAAAAACCAAAGACCAGTCTATGCCATCTCTCTTCGAAAAACTCTGGCAGGCTCATATTGTCAGAGAAGAGCCAAACGAACCGACACTTCTCTACATCGATCTACATCTCATTCACGAAGTAACTTCGCCGCAAGCGTTTGAAGGGTTACGCCAGGCTGGACGAAACGTGCGACGGCCAGATCTCACGTTTGGCACTGCCGATCATAACGTGCCCACAACCGACCGCAGCTTGCCCATCGCCGATGCTATTGCGGCGCAACAGATCGACACGCTTCGCAGGAATTGCCAGGAACACGGAATCCAGTTATTTGATATCAACTCACCCGAACAGGGAATCGTCCATGTGATTGGGCCGGAGCTCGGTTTGACTCAACCGGGCATGACTATTGTTTGCGGAGATAGTCACACGAGCACTCATGGTGCTTTTGGCGCGCTGGCGTTCGGTATTGGCACGAGCGAAGTCGAACACGTTCTCGCAACGCAATGTCTTCCCCAGAACAAACCCCGCACGATGAAAGTCCAAACTTCGGGTGCTTTGTCTCCTGGTATTACCGCCAAGGATCTGGCGCTGGGAATCATCGGCAAAATCGGGACGGATGGCGCAACTGGTTATGTTATCGAGTATGCAGGCGAAGCAGTGCGCAACCTGACGATGGAAGGCCGCATGACTCTTTGCAATATGAGTATTGAAGCAGGGGCGCGCGCCGGGATGGTTGCTCCGGATGAGACTACGTTCGAGTATTTGGAAGGAAGGCGATTTGCTCCCCACGGTAAGTCGTGGGAGTCGGCCTTAGAATATTGGCGAACGTTGGGCAGTGATGAGGACTCGTTCTTTGACAAAGTGGTGCAGCTCGATGCGACGCAACTCGAACCCTTTGTGACGTGGGGAACGAGTCCGGGTATGGTCGTGCCCATCACCAGCCATGTTCCCGATCCGGCTGATGCGAAAACATTAGCCGACCGCCAGGCAGCCGAGCGCGCGCTTGAATATATGGCACTGAAGCCGCGCACTAGTATTCAGGACATTCACATCGATCGCGCTTTCATCGGATCCTGCACAAATGCTCGCATTGAAGACCTACGTGCGGCAGCTCGCGTCGTGAAGGGGTATCACATCAACTCGTCAGTTACCGCCCTTGTCGTCCCAGGCTCCTACGAAGTGAAACGCACGGCTGAGCAGGAAGGTTTGGATCGAGTGTTCAGTGAAGCTGGTTTCGAATGGCGCGAGCCTGGATGCTCAATGTGTTTGGGAATGAACCCTGACATCCTGCAGCCGGGAGAACGATGTGCGTCGACCAGCAATCGCAACTTCGAAGGACGCCAGGGTCGCGGCGGTCGTACACACCTTGTTAGCCCAATGATGGCGGCAGCAGCGGCGATTAAAGGACACTTTACGGACGTTAGAGAGTGGGAATTCAAATAGACGAATAGGTCCTATTGGTCATATTGGTCCTGTTAACATCATGGAGAGATTCGAAACATTCACCGGCCTGGTTGCGCCGCTCGATCACGCAAACGTCGATACGGATCAGATCATTCCGAAACAGTTTCTGAAACGGATTGAGCGCACGGGATTCGGCGAGTTTCTCTTCTACGACTGGCGTTATCTACCCGACGGGACGCTAAATCCAAAGTTCATTTTGAATGCGCCGCGCTATAAAGGCGCAAGCATACTTGTCGCTGGAAAGAACTTCGGCTGCGGCTCCTCTCGTGAGCACGCGCCGTGGGCACTCGGTGAATACGGCTTTCGAGTAATCATCTCGTCGTCATTCGCAGACATCTTTTCCAATAACTGTTTTAAGAATGGCATGCTTCCAATCGTCTTACCCGATGTGACCGTGCTTGAACTTCTGCAGCGAACTCAGGAGAACGAAGGCTATAAACTGTCTGTTAATCTTGAAAAACAGATCGTTGCGGATGAGATTGGGCTAACAGCAACTTTCCAGGTCTCGCCGTTTCAGAAATACTGCTTGATGGAAGGACTAGATGATATTGGACTCACGCTGCGGAATGAGGCATTGATCACCGAGTATGAGGAGAGGAAGCGGGCCTCTTGATTCATTGAAGTCATTTTCCATATATCATTTGACATTTCTCAGGTTCCATTTTTCGAACTGCTTCGTCATCGCTTTTGAAATGGCAATTAACAAATGTCAAATGATATATGGAAAATGACTTCACCTGATCTCTACCTACCAATTACGTCTATTTCACTGTAAAACGTATTCCCCCAATCATCATTAAGCTCCGTCACATAACAATCAAACAACAGGTAACGGATCTTCCCTAATTTTCCTTTCGAATCCGTTACGCTGGCTGCGTACTGTCCACCATCTTCCCCTTGCTTCGGGATCGTGCTGACAGTAGCAATAAACTTCCAGCCACACGTCGTTGGATCGATCCCTCTCTTCGGATCGAGGTTTATATTCGTCTCCGATCCATCCGCCGCGTAAAGCTTGTATAGTTGCGGACCACGCGAACCTGGATGCCACGAGTAACTGATGATCTGTGTGATGTCGATTTGCGAACCAAGGTCCATTCGAATTCTACCGCCCATCGTGCCAGCGTCGAAATAGAAGTTCGCACCTGGTTCATCAGCGTGCGTTGGAACCTGTCCGTCAGTCAGAGCACTCAGGTCTGCACTGCCGTCATCGGGTTTACCATCGACCAGCGTCAGCTTGGCAGTTGAAGCCGCGTCGTCTTTGCCAGGCGAGGGAAAGCGTTCGAACTTGAAGTTAGGTGTTGCCGATCGATTCGAAACATGTTCGAAGTCAACCTGTGCGCTAAGCAAAAGAGGAATGATAAGAAGGAGCAGGATTGGCACTATCTTTGAAGTGACTAACATTCAGTTCTTGTTCGTGTTGATTCGTGTGATTCGTGGATCGGTCTTCTGAGGGTGCAAAGAAACGATCCACGAATCACACGAACAACACGAAAATCCATCCGAGTAAAATCTCTACTCCGCCGAAAACCTAAACACGGCCAACTCCTCAAACGTCTCGCCGGCTCTCAATACCGTCGAAGGAAAGTTTTTATGATTCGGTGAATCTGGAAAATGCTGCGTCTCCAGACAAATCGCCGAATACTTCTCGTATGCGACCCCGCCTTTGCCTGAGATTGATCCGTCCAAAAAATTTCCTGAATAAAACTGCAGCCCGGGTTGCGTTGTCAGTACTTCGAGTACACGGCCACTTTTTGCATCGAATGCACGCGCTGCCAATTTCAATGGAGTCTCAGAGTCTTTGAGCACGAAGTTGTGATCGTATCCTCCCGTAAAGCTGAGCTGGTCGTAGGATTCCTCAATTCGAGCGCCTATTTTTTGCGCAGTCCTGAAATCCATTGGAGTACCTTCAACTTTGCGGATCTCTCCTGTTGGAATCAGCTCTTCGGAGACCGGAGTAAACGCGTCGGCGTTAAGCAACAATTCGTGATCGAGAATGGAGCCTCCGCCCGCAAGGTTGAAGTAGGAATGGTTGGTCAGATTGACAATCGTGTCTTTGTCAGTCGTTGCTGAATAGCGAATCTCCATTTCGTTATGATCGTTGACTACATAATCAACTTTAACTGAGAGATTGCCTGGATAATTTTCTTCACCGTCCAGGCTGAAGTAGGTGAGGTGTAGGACAGCTTCATGAGGCAACTGTTCGGCTTCAGCGCTCCACAAGACTTTGTGAAACGCCTTTACTCCACCGTGCAAATGGTTCGAGCCATTATTTTGTGCTAACTGATACTCAACTCCATTCAACGAAAACTTGCCCTGCGCGATTCGGTTTGCGTAACGACCGATCAGCGCACCCATGAAACGTGGATGTTTGACGTACTCTTCAACGGTCTCATAGCCAAACACTACATCACCGGGATTACCACTACGATCCGGAACGATGATCGAAGTTATAGCTCCGCCGTAATTAGTGATTGAGACTTCGAAGTCGTTGTCGTTTGCGAAGGTGTAAAGAGTTGCCTCGCCATAAGGTGTTTGACCGAAGGGGCGTTGAGTTAGTTTCACGGATTTTGGTATGCCTGCCTCTTTCTTAGAAAACATCTCTGCGCTCTCTCTGCGTTAACCGCGTCGCTGCGGTTAAGTCTGATTTGATAACGACACCGCAGAGACGCAGAGAACGCAGAGAAAGCGCAGAGAAATCAGACCCGCACAGCTCAAGTGTAACCGAATCATTTATTGACGCTTCAAGTTCGAAAAAACTTCGTTCGCTTCTTCCAGCGTTTCCTTTGATCCGACGTCAAACCAAATCCCCGGCACTTTCCACGTGTAGAACGGGACACGGCTATACATCCATTGCACCAGACGACCTGGCTGATCCGGATTGTTTCCTTCAGAAATGTACTGACGAATTAACGGTAGAACAGACTTTGGATAATAGTAGAGAGCGATCCCAGTCAATGTGCTCTTTGGTTGTGCAGGCTTCTCTTCAAAGAACGTTATGCGACCTGTTTCGTCGATATCGATCGCATTATATTTCCTAATCTCATCGAGATCGCCGACATCGTAGACTCCGAGTACTGGCGCGTTCTTCGCCCGGCAAAACTCACCAAACTCCTGCAAATCTTCACTGAACAAGTTGTCGCCGCCCACAACAATAATGTCGTCGTCAATCTCATACTTCGTTAAGACCAGATGCGTGTCGCCAATCGCGCCGAGTTTGTTGCTGTCGTCGGTGCTGCCATCGTTGATAGTCGTAAAACTGAAATGAAGCCCTTGTGGATGATAACCATCAGCCCAGAGCTTGAACTGTTCAGCAAACTTCGCATTCGTCACAATGTAAGCGACATCAAGATAAGGAATCGTTCGAAGGTTATCGATGACGTGTTCGAGCATTGGCTTACCCGCTACGTCGAGAAGCGGTTTCGGCCGCGTCAAAGTAAGTGGATAAAGACGAGTTGCATAGCCGGCGGCCAGAATGATCAGCTTCATAAAGTTTCCTTTGCCTAATGTCCGATATGCTTCTGTCTTGTCGTGAAATCCCAAACACTGATCCGCAGATTACACAGATTACGCAGATCTTTTTAGGAGTTAAGGCCTGGCTACTCAATCATCAAAATCTGCGTAATCTGTGTAATCTGCGGATAAGTATTTGGGATCTCACGACAAGCTAAAGCATATCGGACATTGGCAACTCTTCAGCACCTTTCACTGCTTTGCAAACATAGACCTCAGGCGTTAACCCGGTAGCCTCTTGATAACCAGCTGCTACTGTATTCTGAAACTCATCGATCTTGTCGCGCCGCACCAAGTTAACAGTGCAACCACCGAAGCCGCCACCCGTCATGCGCGCACCGAACACACCTTCAACCTTCCGAGCTAAACCGACCATCAGATCCAATTCGGCACAACTGACTTCATAGTCATCTCTCAAACTTTGATGAGACTGATTCATTAATTGACCAAACTTTGCGACATCACCCTGCTTCAACGCGGACGCGGCGTCAAGCACGCGCTCGTTCTCCGTCACAACATGCCTGCATCTTCTATAAATTACTTCAGGCAATTCTTTGCGATGTTCTTCAAGTTGTTGCGAGGTTACATCCCGAAGCGCAGTCACATTAGGAAGTACGGTTCGCAATAATTTCACGCCTTCCTCACATTGTTGACGTCGTTCGTTGTATGCGCCCGAAGCAAGATCATGTTTGACCATCGTATTACAAATTACTAATTGAGCTGACGGCGGAACTGGCAGGTGTTCGAATTCAAGAGATCGACAATCGAGCAATAGCGCTTTATCACTCTCACCGAAAAAAGAAACAAACTGATCCATTATGCCGACCCGAGCGCCGACGAACTCGTTTTCGGCCCTTCGACAGAGCTTGGCGAGTTCGACGCGCTCTATTTTGAGATCTGAAGTCGTTGCGAGCGCGTAAGCTGTTGCCACTTCGAGCGCTGCCGAAGAACTCAGACCGGAACCGATCGGCACGTTGCTCGAAATCATCAGACGTGCGCCTCGTAGTTCGTGACCTTCACCTATGAGCATCAAGGCGACGCCAACGACGTAATCGCTCCAGTGACGGCTTCTCGATTTTGGAAGGTTATCAAAATCGAGTACGACCTTTTCCTTGAAATGGTCGGAGTAGAATTCGAGAGCGCGTGTGTCCAACGGGAAGAGGATGATTTGAGTAAAAAAGTCGATGGCGACGGGCATAACAAAGCCGTCGTTGTAATCGGTGTGTTCTCCGATTAGATTGACGCGACCTGGGGCACGGAACAAACGGGGAGCACCTATGATTTCAGGCATAAGATTTAATCCACAGATTACGCAGATTACACGGATTATTTAACGGAATTAAGACGACTTCCGTAAAACAGAATCCGCGTAATCTGTGGATAACTTCGTCGGAAATTTAAGACTCACCGCCAATTGCTGCTTGCAAGACAGTCTCAGGCGTCCATTGATCGATAGGTCGTGCTTCAGAAAGTCGCCCGCGACTCATCACCGCGAGTCGATCACACATTCCAAACAGTTCCGGAAGATAGGAACTGACCATCAATACCGCTTTGTTGTCAGATGCGCACTGGGCAATCGTTTCGTACACCTGAGCCTTACTTCCTATATCAATCCCACGTGTCGGCTCATCAAGCAACAGAATGTCGGCGTCCTGGTGTAACAAGCGCGCCACAATCACTTTTTGTTGATTGCCGCCGGATAATGCACGAACCGGTTGCTTCACATTGTGAGTTTTGATCTTCAATGCATTGACGAGCTGTTCCGTCTGCTGTCGTTGCCTGGCGAGATCGAGCCATCCGAATCGCGAACAACGTGAGAACCTGGTTACTGTTGTGTTATCGGCTACCGATAAACCTAACGTCAGGCCTTCACCCTTGCGGTCTTCACTCAAGTAGCCTAAGCCTTCGATGAGACGCATCGCCGGAGTGTTGCGTCCGGACCGCAAGGCTTTTTTGTTTACGGTGATTGTTCCACTCTCCGGCCGTTCAAGACCAAAGATTGCTCGCAACAACGGTGTTCGACCTGAACCCATCAAACCGGCAATCCCAAGTATTTCGCCTTTCCGCAATTGAAAACTTGCACTCTTTAATAATGGAGGACATGCAAGATTTTGGACATTCAAGATTTCTTCGGAGGTGTTGTTCGATTGCACACGCTTCGGGAAAAGCGTCTGCTGAGATCGTCCAACCATCTTCGCAATCAGTTCATCATCAGTCGCATCCGCGATGTTTCCGCACGCCACGCTCCGTCCGTCTCGCAGTACTGTGAATCGATCGGCTATCTGACGAACCTCCTCGAGGAAGTGACTGATGTAAACAACAGAAATTCCTTCGGCGCTCAGCTTGCGAATTAATGCAAACAACTCGGTGACGTCATCACGTTGAAGACTGCTGGTAGGTTCATCCATCAAAATGATGCGTGCGCGCGCTGCGATTGCACGCGAAATTTCAACGATTTGCTGGGCCGCAACGGATAGATCAGCGACCCGCTTGTCTGGACGAATGTCCGCGTGATGAAACGTCTGGAGCACTTCGTTTGTTCGCTCGATCAAGCGGTCGCGATCGAGCCAGCCCATCTGCGAAGGTTCGATCCCCATTAGAATATTTTCAGCCACGGTCAGATGCGGGCACAACGAAAGCTCCTGGTGAATTAGTGCAATCCCGCTGAGCCGAGCATCCAGTGGGTTTGACGGCAGGTAAGGCTTGCCATCGATCGCCATCTTTCCCTCGTCCGGCTTCAGCGATCCAGCGATAACGTTCATCAACGTGCTCTTGCCCGCGCCGTTTTCACCTATCAAAGCATGTACTTCACCTTTGCGCAGTTCGAGGTCGACACCATCGAGGGCCACCGTTGGTCCGAAACGTTTGTGGATTGATGACAAGGTGAGCATTGTGGTTAGTGGTTAGTGTTTCGTTGCGGCCGAATACGTCCTATAGGTCCCATAGGTCGTATTTGAAGGAAGAACGTCGTACAACGGACTCGCCGGTCTTACCTCTTCGCGTTCATTCGATGCGGTAATTGCCAAAATGCGGATTTTGTTATTAACAGGCAACGTCAAAAACTGCTCGTTCAAAGGTACCTCGAGTTCATACGCAAAAAGGTAAGAATAGGAATACGCCTCGTTCTTCCCTTCAGCAGTGTGATGATGCGAAGCAAACCATGCCAACGGCGCGCGTTTAATGAATCCCGGTGCGATGCCAACCACCTCGCCATATTTATCGGTTCTCGTTCTTGTGCGCTGTTGTAATTGAGCGGCGATATCGGGTGGCGTGTCGGGTGGAACAGGCCGTGGAGGAATTGGTACTTCCTTCGACTTCCACTGACGAGTATCCCATTGTCCAATGAAGCCGCCCCACGATTGAACGTTCACATTAACTGACATCGAACCGACTTTAAAATCTACTTTCTGATCGTCGTCCACCGAAGCAGCGAGTACATAAACGCGCCGCGTACCTTGCGGCAAAATGATCCTCTGTCCATTCGGCACTAGCGCATTCGGTCCAGGTCTTAGTTCAAACTTTATACTGCCGTAAGCAATTTCACTCGGCAGCATTTCGCTCGGAATTGCCCCGCCTTTGCCATCGAAACCCTCCGAGGTCTTTTCTCCATCCCTTGTTGCTGTCGCTAACTCCGGTTCAAACAAAAGTGGTAATGATTTGTTTCGTCCCAGTTTGAATGGAGGCGAACCAAGTCTTACTGCAAAAGTTCGGGGTTGATAACGGCCTAAACTTGTAACAAGCTGCCCGTTGATCACCGACGCTGGTCCAAGTGGTAGCTCCTGGCCGTTCACCTCACGCGCTGAGATAACCGGACCCGCAAACTTTAACCTTACATTCGAGGCGGGCTGGCCATTAAGCTCAACGATTCGAACAATGACTTCATTAGTCTCTTCCGCTTTCTTGAGTGCAAGTACGCGAACGCGAGTGTTGTTGACTTTCAGGATCGAGAAATTGCGACCAAGAACACCCGCGTGAGACGAGCTTTGAAACGCAAGCAAAGGTTGATTAAGTCTTTGCGCCTGCCAATCAGTCTGTTCAGTCCGCCAGTCTCCGGCATGACTTGCAAGACCATAAACGAACTCATGATGTCCCCAATCCTGCGTTGCCTGATCGCCATAACCAGCGCGTGGTCCGATCCCTGGAGTACGCAGCAGAGTCAAACGTAACGTCGAGTCGTCTGGTTTATCTGAAGCGTATTTGCAATCGGAGAGAATCGTAACGCCGAAAGATCCGGAGCGATCGGTCAGGTCGAACCACTGGTGCGATGGCACTTCATATTTACGCTCGTCATTTGTTCCTCGTTGAATCGTACCGACGTCCCAGTTGTACGTGGCGTTCCAATTAGCGGCTGTTAATGGAAAAGTGGCTTTGAGGTTCGCGTTGCTCGACTTCCAATCAATCACGTTGCCAAACTCAACACGGTTGCCGGCATCATCCGCAGATAGCCGAACGGTTTGCACAAACTTTGAGCCTTCAGCCTCGCGACTAACCTCGACAGCAACGCGCACCGGGCCACCTTCAGAGATGCGTATCTGCGCTGGGGCCGAAACATAAGTGCGTGGCGGCTTTTGTTGTTCGGACCAATCAATGTTCCAGGCCGGCCACTGTCTTGGTGTGTCGGACTTGATTGCAAGTCGAATTGGCGAGTGTAGCAGTTCTTTGTTTAGCTTCTTGTCGAAGATTGAGGCAACGTCGCCATCACCATTCAAGCTAATTTTGTATCGCCCGTTTTCCAGCGATGATTCAGTGACTTTGAGTGACGATTCTGTCGCTTGCGCAGCAACAGCCTGCACATCGTAAACGGTGTAACCAACCGACGGAACTCTGGCGAGAAAGAGAATTCGTCTCAAGCCATCTTTGTCTTCGAGAACTTGTGTTGGTACGGGGCGGCCGTCCGGCCCAATAACTTGTAAAGCTCGAGGCTGTCGATCCGGAAAGACAGGTGTAGCTTCAACAACATCCTCTCGATCGACGTTCAGTGGATTGTAGACAACGATTGGAACGCCTTTCGTTTGAGTATTCAATCCAGTAGCAATTCCTTCGGTGGAGTCCGTTACGACTTCGGCAAACTGATTCATGGCGATGATGTCGTCGTTCCACGAAAACTGAAACGCTTCCGGTGTTGCTGTTCCCGGGAGTATGTCGTGAAACTGTCCGCCCATTACCAGAGTCCACGCGCGGTTCAGCCGTTCTTGTGGATAAGCACGAGCTCCCAGCCACATTGCTCCGATTGACGCCTTCTCGGCTGCATCGGCAAGTAACTCGTTCTTTCTATTCCAACGCTTTTGATAAGTTTGAGAACTGATCGAACCTGCAGAATGGTCGGTCAGCAAAAGATCGCCGGCGTAACGAGGGAGACCAGCGATCTGCTCAGGGCGGATGTTGAGGAACATCTGCTCGGCAGTTGATGAAATAACATTCAGTGGACCGTTGCCGACGTTAGACGGTGGCGATGCATTCGGCGCGGTAGGCACGAATGAGAGATTTCGGCTAACGATTGCTTCAACCATTCGTACCGAGTCTTCGCGAGGCGAGCCACCGGTGTCACCTGTGCCGTAATAATGGTAATCAGTAAAAAGACCACTAACCTTTCCATTCCTTTCTACGCGTCTCGGCCAATCGACTGGATTGTTACGTGCATTTGGATCGGTGATGACTGGACTCTTGCTGATGTCTTCCCTGATTTGTCCACCGTAACTGCCGGGATTGAAAGCGGCGATCACACCGCGGCCGTCTGGGCCTTGCCAGAAGCCGACGTTGAAAGGAATGCCGTCCGGCGTTTCCTCGATGGAGTTTGGGCCCCCAAGTCGAACTGCTGACTTCCAGGTTAGCTTCTGAGTTGAGAAGCCTTTGATTCCCATGTGCGCAAGTATGCTGGGCAACGACGCTGGAAAACCAAAACAGTCCGGCAGCATGTATTCAGCACTCGTCTTGCCGAATTCACGTTGGAAGAATTTGTTGCCGTAGAGAATCTGGCGAATGATCGATTCCGCAGAAGGAGAGTTCACGTCGCTCTCTTCCATTGATGAGCCAGCCGGGAACCAGCGTCCGGCAGCGACATAGCCCTTAAGACGTTCGTAGTCTGAGGGCCAGTACTCTTTCATCATGCGATAACGATTTGCGCCGCTGAAGTTGAAGATGTAGTGCGGATATTTTTCAAACAACGCAAAGTTCTCGTGCATCGTTTTTGGAAGGAATTCATTGATGACTTGCGGATACTGCCAACGCCATTGCGTATCGAGATGTGCGTAAGCGACCACGTAGAGCGTTGGTTGTTTCGTTAAATCGGGATCGGCTGGACGAATAACCGCGTTTTGGCTTCGCGCATTTGTGAACGTAAGAAAGCCCACGGCCAGCATCAGAAGTTGCGTACACATTCGGCGCATTATTTTGCTCCCGCCCCAAAATGTCCGACGAACTTTAGTTTGTCGTGACACAACCAACGAAGCGCTGAGTCTTTAAGAACCTTAACCATGGGACTTGGTTGGTTGCGTCACGACAAGCTAAAGCATATCGGACATACTAAAAAGTTCGTCGGACATAAATCTGCAATCTGAAATCTTAAATCTGAAATCCATTTGACTCCCGTTTCCTTCCCCAATACCATGCCTCGCCTGAAACAACTATGTCAGTCTCTTTCACAGATCGAATCAGAGTTCCTAAGGATGTTTTGATATCTCGTTTACAGGAAGAGTCGGTCCTTCTCAACCTGGATAATGAGAGCTATTACGGTCTGGATGATGTAGGAACACGAATGCTCTCCGTGCTGAATTCTTCCGACTCTGTTCAATCAGCCTGGCTGCAACTCGTCGATGAGTATGACGTCGATCGCGAAGTGTTGCGCGACGATTTAGTTTCGCTGGTCGAGCGACTCCTGGAACAAGGACTTGTTGAAGTCTCGCCAGCATGAAGTAAACAACTTGTCTAACTACTCTTCCGCGCCTGACGTTTTCATTACCGCCAACTTCATCGAAACCGTTGTTTGTGCTGACTTGATAGCCGACGCCAGACGGAGCTCAGCTGTTCCCGCAAAAGTTACTAAAGCCAAAGGTCGTGTCGATCTGGACATGCGCCGAACGAGCCGCCTTTTTGTTTCAGCTGAGAAGGAACAACAGATTAACCATTATTTGCAGGAACTCAAGCCCCGACTCGAGGTTCATTTTCAAATGCCGTTATCGGGCGTCGAATCCTTTCAGTTTTTGCTGTATCGAGAGGGCGATTTCTATAAGCGTCACGCTGATAAAAACGATCGGATCGACACGCCTGATTATATAAAGGCCCGGCGCGTGTCAATCGTCATCTTCCTGGACGATGAGACGGTCAGTTATACCGGCGGAACGCTCGCAGTATGGGGTCCTGCGGGACCAATTCGAGTGAAGGGTGAAACAGGAAAAGTGGTTGCGTTTCGATCTGAATTGATGCATGAAGTTGAACCCATACAATCGGGCGAACGGTATTCGATAGTGAGTTGGTATTTCTGATGCTGAGACGACGATCGTTCTTTTTATGCAAAGCTAGCCCGAAAAAACACAAATGAGCGGCATCGTTGGCATAGTGAATCTTGATGGAGCGCCTATTGATCGCGAACTGATCTGGCGCTGCACAGATTTCCTGTCGTACCGGGGACCTCATGCCCAGCAGGTTTGGATCGATCGAAATGTTGGGCTAGGTCATACGCTCTTGAGGACGACCTACGAGTCTGAAACCGAGAGTCAGCCTATAACTCTCGATGGGAACGTTTGGCTGATCTCGGACGCTCGCATCGATGCACGAGCAGAGCTGCTAAAAGATCTGCCCTCCTCACTGGTTTCAAAGCAAAATTCTAACGATGCCGAGTTGATACTTTACGCCTACGAAGCGTGGGGAGAAGCTTGCATTCAGCATTTGATTGGCGACTTCGTTTTCGCAATCTGGGACAGTAGTCGTCAGCGTTTGTTTTGCGCCCGCGACCATCTTGGAGTGAAGCCATTCTTCTATGCAGTAACTCCAGACAGGATCATTTTCAGCAACACGCTAAATGCAGTTCGATTCGATCGTAGAGTCTCAGACCAATTGAATGAGGTCGCTATCGGAGACTACCTCCTGTTTGGAGTCAATCAGGATCTCTCGACCACAACCTTTCGCGACATTAACAGGTTGCCTGCAGGCCACACGCTGACAGTGTCAAACAGCAGTGTCAAAACGCAGTGCTATTGGAAATCAACACGTAAGAGCGAACTCAATTTTCGAGATCGATATTCCTACGTCGAACGTTTCGACGAACTACTGGCCAACGCTGTTGAAGATCGACTGCGTACAAATCGCGTCGCTGTGTCAATGAGCGGCGGCCTCGATTCGACAAGCATCGCAGCTTTAGCTCACGAACGACTGGATGACAATGGTTCCCTCCATGCTTTTTCAATTGTTTACGATAGCTTAATTCCCGATGACGAACGACACCACTCACAAGTAGCCGCCGATCATATTGGGATTCCAATTACTCATATCAGTGCAGATCAGTTTTCGCTCTTCGACCGCCAAACACCTGGAGACATGGATCAACCTGAACCGTTCCTCATTTCGGCACTGACACGTCAATTCAACACTCTGTTGAGACTGGCCGCGGGTCATGGTCGAATCACCTTAACCGGGTGGGATGGTGACGCTTTGATGAACGAATCAGCAAATGATTACTTTGCATCGGCTGTCAGGGGCTTGAGACTAAAGAAACTGACATCCGGGTTGGCGTGGTATGTGAAGTCTCAAAAACGCGTGCCTGGAGTTGGTATTCGAAGGCGAATTAAGCGATCCCTCGGAAAAAGCGATGTTGGCAGTTTCTATCCCGAATGGATCGATGAGTCGTTCGCAAAACGCACGAACCTCCGCGAGCGTTCAAAAGAAACTACAAACAACGAGAGGTCTTCAGTATTGCGCGCGTTAGCGTCCAAACTCTGGTCATCGCTCTTCGAGGGTTACGATCCAGGTGCAACGAAACTTCTCCTGGAAGTACGTCACCCAATTATAGACTTACGCGTAATTGAGTTTTTGCTGGCAATACCAACGGTTCCCTGGTGTGTTGAAAAACACATTCTGCGAACTGCGATGCAAACTCGATTGCCCGCAAGGGTGCTTAATCGACATAAAACTCCTCTCGGAGGCGATCCTGCTCTTCAAATGACAAGGCGCGCTAGTGTAAGATGGCTCGACAATTTTGAGGTCAGTCCGCAACTCAGGTGTTTTGTTAACCTGGATCAGCGACCATCGATCGCGGATGAGCAGACGTCGGAAAGACTTTGGCCTAGTCTCCGCGTTTTTGCTTTGAACTATTGGCTCTCGAACTCCCAGCCAATCGATCGAGTTGAGTCGCGACAACCGACAAGCGTGAAGGAACCCGTCAGCCAGACGTCAATTGCCTAGACTGATTGATTGGAGAACATGCATGGAACGTAAACCAGAGAATACTGGAACAGAGAAACTCAAAAAGCAGTATCACAAACCGGAAGTATTCGTTTACGGAAACATTCGCGAAATCACCAGGAATCTCGGTTCCAAAGGCAATCTGGACGGGGGCGGTGGCGCGTCAGCCGGACCTAAAACTGGAACTTAAGATTGGCAGCCAGCTCAGATGGTTCCCGGCTTGTGACAAACAACTCTTCAATTCATGCCTTACCCGTGTTCGATCTATGGCATTGGAGTTCTCGCAAATAGAGAAATTCCAGGTGTTCCCACCTCACGAATTTCTTCAGTTGACCTTCACATAAATTTCGGCGCACTCCCGGACTGGACAAGCACCGAAGCATCAACCGATCTCAAACCATTTTTCGCAAGCGACATCAGTGACGAATCCGGTCAGCCTCTCCTAAGGTTCTTCCGTTCTACTGATGCCAGCTATTATCGTTTCCTGTATTCCGATCAAACGGAGTTTCTTGTTAACAAAGACGGGACCGAAGTCTGGGGTAAATGGTCTGAGTCTCTCACGCTTGAGGATGCAGCAACCTATCTACTTGGTCCGGTCATGGGCTTCGTGCTGCTATTGCGAGGTGTTGTTTGCCTGCATGCTAGTGCTGTTGTAATTGCAGACCAGGCAATCGCACTTCTCGGCCCGGCAGGATCTGGTAAATCAACAACGGCAGCGGCGTTCTCTAATCGAGGTTACAGCGTTATAGCAGAAGACGTCGTAACACTTGACGATCGGGACGATCATTTTTTGGTTAGGCCAGCATACCCGTGCATCCGCTTGTGGCCTGCTTCAGTCGCGGCTTTGTTTGGTGCTGATGAATGTTTACCCAGGCTCACGCCAAACTGGGACAAACGTTATCTCGATCTCTCGCAAAACTTTCCGGCAGAATCTGTAAAACTCGCAGCGATTTATCATATAGACAACCGCCGAGATTCACCTGAAGCACCTTATGTTGATGGGCTCAACGAATCAGACGGCTTGATGTCACTCGTTGCGAACACCTACGCGACCAAGCTCATGGACAAACAGATGCGCGCGCGTGAATTCGAACTCTTAACTCGCGTGTCTCACAACATACCTTTACGACGTGTTACTCCTCACGCAGACACAACAAGAATTCCGGATCTCTGTAATCGGATCCTCGAAGATTTTGCGTCATTAAACCTCTCGTGCGAGGAAAACAGCGCGCTGCATGTATAGCATCTACTTTTATGGCCAGATGCTCGCCGACACGCCTCGCCTGCGCGCGTACGTTGAAGCATTAAAGATGAGTGTGAAACCAGGTGCAGTTGTAGTCGATCTCGGCTGCGGTCCTGGATTCTTTGCGTTACTTGCCTGTCAATTAGGCGCGCGTCGCGTATACGCAATAGAAACGGACGATGTAATTCAGGTTGCTCGCGAGGCAGCAATGACAAACGGTTGTGCTGAAAACATTGAGTTCTTCCAGGACTTTTCAACTGAGATAACACCGTCAGAGCCGGCCGACATCATTGTCTCAGACTTACGCGGCGTATTGCCCTGGTATCAAAACAATATTCCCTCGATTATTGATGCGAGAACAAGGCTGCTTGCAGATTCAGGGGTGCTTATTCCGAGACGTGATCTATTGTGGGCGTCGGTTGTCGAAGCGCCCGAGCGTTACATCGAGATCGTCGGCCCCTGGGAACGCACAGACATGGACCTGTCTGCAGCAAAAAGAGTCGTTACTAATACCTGGCGCAAAGCACGAATCAATGCTGATCAACTCCTGGCGTCACCCGTTTGTTGCTACAAACTCGATTACAATGAAATCGAAACGAGTGATCTCGAGACGAATGCTTTGCTGGAAGTGAACCGATCAGGCACTGCACACGGATTCGCAATTTGGTTCGATTCAGAATTGATTGATGGTGTCGGGTTCTCAAACAATCCGCGTGAGCCAGAACTGATTTACGGCCAGGCATTCTTTCCGCTTCCACATCCAGTCGCGATCCAACAAGGCGATCGAATCGAGCTGAGTCTTAAAGCTAATATGGTCAGAGGCGATTATGTGTGGCGTTGGGAGACTACCATTCTTGCAAGCGAGTCCTTGCAGCCACGTGCAAGCTTTAGACAATCGACCTTGCACGGAGTGCCGTTGAGTCCAGGCCAGTTGCGCAAACAGTCAGCCGGTTATAAACCTACACTGACTGAAGCGGGCCAGGTTCGAAGTTTCATAATGGCAACAATGACTGGCGACAGCTCACTCGAAGATATTGCCACGCGGCTCGTGGAACGATTTCCAAAACGATATGTAGATTGGAAGTCTGCGCTGGATGATGTCACGGAGGTTTCGCTGGAGTTCGGAGAATGAGGTGATTAGCGTCACTTTCTTTTCGTGTAGTTCGTGTGATTCGTGGATCGTGTTTCATCGCCGAGAAGATTGATCCACGAAACCTGAGCTTTCTTCCACACCGATGAATACATCACGTTTAGAGCATCAAATCCTCATCTCAATTGCCCGTCGCGATCTTGACGCGCATGAGCGAAACACCCTGCAGGTTCTACTCGAATCGCCGATCGACTGGGACTATCTCATCACAACTGCACGCCAACATGCGCTGCTTCCGTTACTCCATAAACACGCCAACTCTGATCGCATACCGGGCCACGTTCGATCAACCTTAAAGCGTGAATCCGTGATGAACGCGCAAGCCGTCTTGTTCCTTACCGGAAAAGCTTTGGAAGTGCAGAAACTCCTAAACGCGCATTCGATCGAAAACGCACTCTTTAAAGGCCCTCTACTTTCCGAGTTGGCATATGGCGAAGTCAGTTTGCGACAGGCCGGCGATATCGATTTATTGATCCACCGCGAGGACTTCAAACGGACGAAGGAGTTGCTGGCATCGCTCGGTTATCAAATGCATCCCCAGTTAACTCCGGCACAACAAGCGTCACACCTGGCATTTCATTGTGAGATTCAGTTTGTACGCGACGACTGGTTCACCGTCGTGGATCTGCATTGGGGACTATCGCCACGCAGTTTTGTGTTTGGATTGACTGAAGACGAAGTAATGTCTCGCCTGCAGACGGTGTCGTTTGCCGGTGCTGAAACAAAGACGTTCTCGACAGAGGATCTCATCTTGTACCAGGCGATGCATGGAGCGAAGCATCTCTGGCGTCGACTCGAATGGATCGCATCGCTGGCCGAACTCGTTCGCAATCTTGAAGAGTTTTCGTGGTCGGACATCGTTGACCGCGCGATTAAAGCAAGGGCCACACGCATTCTGGCGCTCGGATTACGTCTTGCTGAAAACTTCGGTGTCGAGTTGCCGTCACAAGTTACTAAAACTCTCGACGGCGAAGATCAGATGAAGAAGTTTGCCAACAAAATCTGGAATGAAATGTTCAGCGCAAAGACGTGGGCAGATTCGACGGAAACCAACATCTTCAATATGAAGATCATGGATCGAAGACGTGATGCCCTCGCATCCATGTTTAGAGCGATTTTTGTGCCGACACTGTCTGATTGGGAGGCGCTGTCATTACCGACGGCTATGCATCCGCTTTACTATGCGATTCGGCCAATGCGGTTAACGAAGATCTATAGTGCGTCAATGTTGCGACGACTGACGTCAAAGTAGTCATATTAACGCGCAATGTGTTGATGGTCGCAAATAATCTATGCTATAAGCCGCAAGTGCTCGCAACTTCCCTCGCATCGAAAACTCGCAACCAACAACTCGAGCTGCCGATTCGAACCAATCGTTTCATGCGACCTCCCCTAAAATGGGCAGGAGGAAAACGATGGTTAGTTCCGACGTTACAAGAATATTGGAAAAGAGAAAGCCATAGAAGATTGGTTGAACCTTTCTGTGGCGGCCTAGCTGCGACGTTGGGGCTTATGCCACAACGAGCGTTGCTAAATGACATCAATCCGCATCTGATCAACTTTTATTGTTGGCTAAAAAGAGGACTTATTATTTCGGTGAGAATGACCAAGGACGAAAGAGTCTTCTACAGGTACAGAAAGCGATTCAACAAACTGTTATCCGAAGGTGCTGGAGACACTTGTGAAGCTGCATCGCTCTTTTATTATCTTAATCGAACATGCTTTAACGGACTCTGTAGGTTCAACCGCAGCGGCGAATTCAACGTACCATTCGGTTCATACAAGACCATCAACTATAAGAGTAATTTTCTTGAATATCAGGACTTGTTCTCAGAATGGAAATTTACCTGCCGAAGCTTTGATCGATTAAGGCTTGAGCCAACGGATTTCGTCTATGCTGATCCGCCATATGATGTGGAGTTCACACAGTACTCTAAGGATGGCTTCACCTGGGAAGATCAAGTTAGAACGGCAGAATGGCTCACTAAACATCCCGGGCCGGTGATTCTTTCAAACCAAGCGACCAAAAAGATCGTGCAGCTTTACGGCGATTTAGGTTATTGCCTTCATAAACTGCCGGCGCCTAGACGCATAAGCTGCAACGGAGATAGAACTCCTGCAGAAGAAGTCCTTGCATTGAGAAATCTGAAAAAGCTGTAAAAATGAAGGCTCGAGGAACCTTAACCGGAGGCGTTTTGGAGAGAATGATACTCCCGGCGCTCGACGCTGGGGGATATGAGTTTGCAGTCAGAGTAAATGTAGGTACTCGATTAGGTCACGGAGTTCATTTTGTAGATGTCGTTGCTTCGAAAGAGAGCAGGAGTTTATTGATATCTCTTAAGTGGCAACAAGTATCTGGGACCGCTGAACAGAAAATTCCATATGAGGTTATTTGTCTCGCTGCCACTCTAGAAGAGAAGCGGCATGACAAGGCATATCTTGTGCTCGGTGGTGAAGGCTGGAAACTTCGTAGTTTCTATACCAGTGGCGCGCTCTCAAAGTATTTGCGAGGCATTGAAAATGTTGAAATCGTGACGCTCGAAAGTTTCGTAGCAAAAGCAAATCGCGCCCTATTGTGAAAGGTGACGCCAAGGGATGAGGTCAGTACCACCTCGCGGTAGCGGGTGGGTGCGAAGCTTTTGAGTTCAGAATTCTTAGCGAGAAGGATAAATGGCTTCGCACCCACCCGCTACCGCGAGGTGGTACTGACCTCATTCGGTTGTGCTCTCAATTTTTTCATAGCTTCTCCGAGCCGAAATGTCGAAAAGTTAACGCTAATTGAGCAACGATCAATCGTCGCAACAACGTGTCCAACCAACTTCGTACTCAAACGTGGATTCCGGATCTTATCTATGTAAACGGCCGTTTCGTATCTGATACGGCGCTCGTGACAGACAATCAGGGCCGGATTCTTGAACTCGCGCCCGCCACAAGTTACCCGACAGGGATTCGTTTACAAAACCGCGCAATCCTTCCCGGCCTCGTTAACGCACACTCACATGCTTTTCAACGAGTGATTCGCGGCCGCACTGAATATCGGTCAAGTGAGACGACGGATAGTTTTTGGACGTGGCGCGAGTTGATGTATCGCGCTGCAAACACGCTCGACGTCGATGACATCTACGTCGCATCCCGAATGGCATTTCTCGAGATGGCACTCTCGGGGATTACGTCAGTCGGTGAGTTTCACTATCTTCATCATGCTCCGAACGGACAGCCTTATGACGATCCGAACCTGATTGCGAAAGAGGTGATTCGCGCTGCGCAAGATGTTGGTTTGCGCATCGCGCTATTGCGAGTGGCATACGAACGCGCTGGGTTCAATCAGGAACCAAATCCGCTGCAGAAGAGATTCATCGAAAGTGCCGAAACTTATTGCGACAACCTTGAACGCCTGCGATCTGATCTTGGCGACAATGCCTTAGCCTGGGCTGGTTCTGCGCCTCATAGCGTCCGGGCGGTCTCACTCAATTATTTGAAAATCGTGAATGACTACGTCTCACGCAATAAGCTGGCGATTCACATGCACGTGGCGGAACAACCTGCTGAAGTTGCTGCATGTATTGAAGAGTATGGCCGATCACCTGTCGCCCTGCTCGACACGGAAGGATTACTTAGCAACAAATTCACGGCGGTACACGCCATTCATGTCACTCCGAAAGCAATTGCTGCCTTGGCAAAGAGGGGCGCCTTTGTTTGCGCTTGTCCAACAACTGAACGAAACCTTGGCGACGGCGTAGTGCCTGCTGACGGATATCTCGAAAACGGAGTGCCAATTTGCCTTGGAACTGACAGTCACACTCAGATCGATCTCCTGGAAGACGCGCGAGAGCTCGAATATCACTTACGCCTGCAGCGCAAAGAACGAAACGTTCTGGTTCCGTCAGATCAGCAGTCACGTTCGGCACTTGCCGCGCGATTGTTCGATTGTGCGACGATTAACGGCGGGAAGAGCATTGGTTTCAACGGAGGATTGCTGGAACCCGGAGCGACGGCCGACTTCTTCACGGTTGATCTCAACGACCCATCAATAGCAGGTGCGTCTGAAGAGGATCTGCTGAGCAATATAGTTTTCTCGCTGTCTCGAACCGCAATCAAGGACGTAGTCGTGCAGGGTAGAAGAATTGTGGAAAATGGTCATCACCCGAAAGAGTCAGAGATCGTTGAGGAGTTTCGGTTGCTTCAGAAACGACTCTGGCATTAGATGCCGTGTCCGAGCGAACGTCGTTGTAGTGAGAACTCCGGAGTAGTGGGGTATTTATAGATCGGGAACAATAAGAACGCAGGCACTCCGGAGGAGTGTGATGTTTATAGTTTTCACGAGAGTTTTAGAGGTTTGCACTCCTTTAGGAGTGCCATGTTCCGCAAGCACCTACCTCCAGGAAAGGCAATCTGACCGCGCGGTACCAATTGAAAACGCAGGATCTATGACGAACATCGCACTCCTAAAGGAGTGCCACGTTCTTATTGTTCTCGGTCTATAAACATCGCACTCCTCCGGAGTGAGGACAGCTTCGCGATCTTTCTGAAAAACTATGAACGTTCAGCAAACACTCGCTGAGTTAGTCGCAATCGATTCCGTCTCGTCGCGATCAAACTCGAGAATCATCGAATACTTGCAGCAGCGTTGTGAACGCTCGGGGTTTGCCGTGAAGCGGTTTTCATATAACGATGGTAATGAGAAGTTCAACTTGCTCGCATCGATAGGTGACGATCAGTCGTACGCGGAGTTAGCGTTAGTTGGCCACACAGACACTGTTCCCTACGACCCGAACTGGATTGAGGCTACGACGCTCACTGAGAAGGACGGTAAACTATTTGGTCGTGGTGCTTGCGATACCAAAGGATTCATCGCGGCCGCACTCACCGCCATCGATCATGTTGACTTGAATCGTTTGAAACGACCACTCGCGTTAATATTCACTGCCGATGAAGAGATCGGACTTCTCGGCGCAAAGTACCTCGCTGAACTTAATCCAATAAGACTGCGCTACAGCATTGTTGGTGAACCGACTTCGTTACAGCCAATTCGAGCCGGAAAAGGATATGCACTAGCTGAAGTGATTGTTCGCGGGCGTGAGGCGCACAGCGCTTACCCAGCGCTGGGATCGTCAGCCATCTTTCGTGCAGCGCGTCTCGTCTCGCGTCTGGAAGAGATCGCTCAACAAGTCCACTCAGAAACGCATGAAGGTTTCGATCCACCATTCACCACACTGAACGTCGGAGTGATCAATGGTGGCACAGCCAAGAATGTCATAGCTGGGGAGTGCCGGTTTACTTTGGAATGGCGCCCAATCCCAACCCAAAATCCAACACGCGTTTTGGATCTTCTCCAAGCAGGGATCGAAGAAGAGAAAAAGTCGGATCCGGAGTTTGATTGTGAAATTGACTTTTCGCGGAAAGACTCGGGCTTTGAAACTTCGAGCGAGTCTTTGCTGGTAACATTTCTGGAAGAGACAGCGAAGAAGAAGGCCGGCAGTGTCGCTTTTGGAACTGAGGGCGCACAGATGGCACGGCTCGGAAGTGAGGCTGTTGTGCTCGGTCCCGGCGACATTCGTCACGCCCATAGAACGGGCGAGTTCGTGCCTATCGACGAGTTGAACCGCTGCGTTGAGATCCTCACGAAAGCCATCGATCACTTCTGCTGCTGACGAGTTTTATCCACAGATTACGCAGATTATTTTATCGAACATGAGACTTGGCCAGCTCTAACATAATCGGTGTAATCTGCGTAATCTGTGATTGCCCCTTCGAGAAACGTCAAGCTTACGTTAAGCTAAGGACGGCGGAGGCAACCACCCTGCCCTGTTTTCCATCGGAATTCTGGTAAGCAATCATCATATTTCAAAGGTTTCTCCCGTAATGCGCTCTATACGTCGGTCCTTTCTTCTGTTCGCAGTTCTATTCGTACTACTGCTTCAGCCAGTCAGCCTTTTTGCCCAATCCGAACAACCCCTGACAAGCAAGGAATTCGTAGCGCTGCTTTACCAGTTGCCTCGCTATCCTGAAAAACGAGACGAACTCGTTGATGAGATTCGGAAACGTGGGATCGGCTTTACGCTCACGGACGGCATGCGATCACTTGTGGCAACCAAGAGCGGCAATGATGCGCTCCTGAGACGCACGTTGGAGGAGGCTGAAAGGCGTCGAGTAAATCCCACGGCTTCCGCGTTGCCACCTACCACCGAGGGCGATGAATTGTTACAGCGTACTCGCAACGTGACGCTGGCTGCAGCTAATGCAATGCCCGACTTCATTGTCAAGCAGTTGATCCGTCGTTCAGTGGCTTATGGAACTACGACGAACTGGATTCCGCAGGACACGCTTTCCATTGCAGTCGGTTATCGCGCAAACCAGGGCGAGGAGTACAAGCTTCTTACGGTTAATGGCATGCCTGCCGCGGAGGAAGTAAAGGAAAGCGGTGACTACAGCAAGTACGTGAAAGGTGCTACCTCGAGCGGGGTCGAGTACATCTCAGCACTTGCCGACATTTTCAAGCCGGAGTCACAGACGGAATTTCGCATGGTCGATACGGACGTCATCCAGGGACGCCGCACTATCGTTTATGAATACTCGGTTAAGAAAGAGAACTCTCAACTTACGTTAAGCGTCGGTGAGACCGGAGCACGCGTGACCGCGGGTTCGCGTGGACGGATGTGGATTGATCGGGAGTTGGATCGAGTACTCAGATTTGAACAGATTGCCACGGAGATACAGGCAGGCTTTCCGATTACTGCGGCAAGTAGTTTGATCGATTACGATTGGGTGACGATCAACGAACACAAGTATTTGTTGCCTTTCCATTCAGAGATTCTAATGACACGTGTGCAACCTCAGTTCGCCTTGCAAAGCCGAAACGACGTTCGCTTTCGCAGCTATCAAAAGTTTGGTGCGGAGTTGAAAGTTATCGATGAGGTTGGTGAAGACGACGATCCTGCTGATGCTGCGCCACCGCCTCCACCGAAACTTAAACCGAAACCACCGCAACCTTAAAGTTTTGGTGCTTTGAGTTCGGGGTACCGAAAACTAGAATAGCGCTGTCGAATTAGAACGGTGAGCGAAGCGACCGATTGACCTCACCCAACCCAACCATCACTTGAATGGCGAGGTCAATCGGTCGCTTCGCTCACCGTTCTAATTCGACCACCACGCATTCGCAAGGTACGCTTCGGTACAGACTTTTCCACAGCCAAACGTAATATCCGACCCGCCGCAGACTCACCGTCTGTGTCACCTGATGCGAATTGACGGTCTACGAATGTAGACGCTTTTAAGTCTTAGTGTTCTCCCCAGGCGACACGTAATATCCCCTACAACTTTAATAATCCGTGTGTTTGGGTCCAATTTACATGGCCTTCTCCGAAGGTACGGCCTTTGCAAACGCCACGTTCAGCAGTTAAGGAGATCTCACAATGAGGCCCAGAATCCTGATCGTCGATGACGATGAGGCGATCACGCAACAACTTTACTGGACGCTCACAGACGAGTACGACGTAGTGACGGCAAATGACATGAGCACCGCCATTCGTAGGGCGACTTTCTATAAACCGGATATTTCAATACTGGATCTGCAAATGCCTCCGGACAAGGATGAACCTACGATGGGTCTTCAGTTACTCGAATTCATAAAGGGTCATTTGCCGAATTCGCGAGTTCTGATTATGAGTTCGAATGACAAGGTCGAAGTGCAACAGGCTTGTTTCAAAGCTGGAGCCGATGAGTTCTTCGACAAGCCGTTCGAAATTAAAGACATGCTGGCGACTATTTGTCGTCTGTCGCCCGTTCACAAGTTGGAACTTATTGCCCAGATTCTTTGACATATTTGATCGCGACCCACTAAGGCGATCGTTTCGCGCACCAGAGATGAATCCCACTTCATCGGCTGGTGTCTATCAGGGCCTTCGCTCCGGTCCCTCCTGGAACCAAGGCCCTTTTTTCCTCCAAACAACCATTTGCCATTGGTCATTTGACATTTCTCATTTTCCATTTGAAGAAACGGTCTTTGGTCTTAGAAGGCTCTAAACTTGGTTTGCTCCTGCGTGGCAATCACAAAGACGATAAGACCAAAGGTCAAAGACCGCTTCTTAAAATGGAAAATGATCAATGACAAATGACATGCCTCTGCCCTTCTGACATAATGAGCATCCCTGAGGCGGAATCCAATCCTGTTCATGAATCGATCACATTTCGATCTCAAATGAGTGAAGGTATCGAGAAAGTCCGGGGAGTTACTGAACTCCCGTTATTTCCCCTACCAATAGTTCTCTTTCCCAGCGTTCCGCTGCCTCTACATATCTTCGAACCAAGGTACCGGCAGATGCTGGAGGACATACGTCTGACAAACAACTTGTTCGGGCTCGTTTACTTTGATTCATCAACCTCTGATCGTGATGTTCCCACTCCTGGACAAGTCGGATGCGTCGCAGAAGTGACCGAAACTCTTACGTTCCCTGATGGACGTTCGAATATCCTCACGATGGGAGTCATTAGATTTCGCATTGAATCCTACATTGAACGCGGAGACTCTTACCTGGTAGTGCGCGTCTCTTATTTCGAAGACGACGATGAGGACGAAGGATCACTCAGCAAATCGGCGACTGAAGTAGGCGAGACATTTACTCGGATAGCGCGCGCGGTCCGAACAATAAACGACGAACGAATGAATCTGCCTGACATTTCAGACACGGAGCCGCAACGTTTATCGTTTCTTGTCGCAGCCGCAATGGAAGTTGAGATAGAAGTGAAACAGGAGCTGCTCGAACTTCGTTCCACCTCCGAACGTCTACAGCGTTTGAAGGGACTTCTGAATCGTGCAGTGGATGGATACGAAGAACGAGCGCGAATTCACGAGCTCGCGAAGGGCAATGGACACAGTGGCAAAAAGATCGAGATCGAATGAACAACTCCGAAGACAAAGCGATCTCGGTACGCGTGCTATTTTTTGGTGGCGCCAAAGATATAACCGGCACTAGCTCAATTGAGCTTTCAATATCTTCTCCGGCAACCCTCACTGACGCCAAAACTCTGCTCATCGAAAGATTTCCCGGGCTTGAGCGATTCGGGCGTTCGCTCCTCTTCGCCGTAAACCAGGAATACGCGGCCCCGGATAAAGCAATTAAGTCAAACGACGAACTGGCCGTTTTTCCACCCGTAAGCGGCGGCTCTGAGACTGTTTGTGATTATCGTTGCCCGCATGATTTTTTTGAGTTGACGACTGCCGCCATTGATGTCGGAGCGGTTGCACGTCGTGTTGTTCTTCCGGAGTGTGGTGCGACTGTTACGCTTGATGGTTATGCTCGCAAGTGGACGGCCGGACGAGAGACTGAGTATCTGGTGTACGAAGCGTATGAACCGATGGCGCTGTCAGAGATGGAAAAGCTCGGAGCTGCAGCGCATAAACAATTCGAGATCGCTCACGTGGGAATCGTCCATCGAACTGGTCGTTTGGAGATTGGAGAGACCAGCGTCGTGATCGCGGTAAGCGCCCCACATCGTCATGCTGCTTTTGAGGCTTGCGAGTGGCTAATCAAGGAATTGAAACGCACGGTACCGATCTGGAAGAAAGAAGTTTTCCAGGATGGAGAAGTTTGGGTCGAAGGATCAGAATTGTAAAGCGCATCTGATTCAAGTCATTTCCCATATATCATTTGACATTTTTCAGTTGGCATTTGAATTGAGTTCTAAAGGGCAATAACCAACTAACAAAAGTTCTTTCAAATGACCAACTGAAAAATGTCAAATGATATATGGAAAATGATTTGATCAGATGCGCTTCACACCCTGACTGCTTTATACCTCTTCAAGCTCCTCGTCCGCCGATGGTTCAACTAGAGACGCGCTCGTCACTTTGTCAGACGCTTCCGTCTTGATCAGTCGCACTCCCTGAGCGCTCCGGCCCGTCTTACGTATCTCCGATGCTTCCAGACGAATCAACTTACCTTGTTGCGTAATGATCATGATTTCGGAATCGTCTTCAACCGGAAAGACTGCAACAACCTTGCCGGTTTTTTCCGTCGTCTTCATGTTTATCACGCCCTTGCCTCCGCGCGCTTGGAGTCGATAGGTTGTAATCGGTGTTTGTTTTCCGTAGCCCTGCTCTGAAACAGACAACATCCGTTCGGTATCTTCAGCAGACACAGGACAGACCGAGACGACGTAATCATCTGGTCGCAAATCGATTCCTCGCGTTCCGCGTGTTGCCCTTCCCATTGGCCGCGCATTCTTCTCGTCGAACCTGATTGCCAAGCCGTTGTGCGTAGCAATGAAGATTCGCTTGGTGCCATCGGTAAGTACGACGTCCAATAGCCGATCGCCATCGTCAACATTAATCGCGATGATTCCGTTCGACCGAATGTTCTGGAAATCGGAGAGCGCAGTCTTTTTGATAACACCCTTCCGAGTCACCATTACAACATAGCGTCCGTCAGAGAATTCTTTGACCGGTACAACTCCTGCGAGCTTTCGGTCTGAAGGTATGTTGATTAGATTGACAACGGCTTTTCCACGAGCGGATGCCGCAGCATCCGGGACCTCATGCACCTTGATTTTGTAGACCATCCCATCGTCGGTGAAGATCATGAGGTAGGCGTGGGTTGAAGCAATAAACAGATGCTCGACGAAGTCTCCGTTCTTGGCGGCTGCACCAAATCTTCCTTTTCCGCCTCGTCCCTGGCGTGAATACGTCGTTACAGGAGTGCGTTTGATATAACCACTATTCGTTACTGTGATAGCTACGTCTTCATCGGCAATAAGATCCTCGATAGATAACTCAACGCCTTCATCGACGATCTCAGTTCGGCGCTCATCACCAAAATCTTTTTTGACTTCTTCGAGTTCAGTCTGAATAACTCGTCGCAGCGATCGCTCGTTTGCAAGAATCTCTTCCAATTCCGCGATGAGCTTGATGATATTTTCATACTCATCGGTGATTTTCTGCCGTTCCAGGGCTGACAGCCTGCGCAGCTGCAAGTCGAGGATCGCTTGCGCTTGAAGTTCCGAGAACGCAAGTCGTTCCATCGTCTTCTGCAGTTTGGTCAGGTAGGTCTTCAGTTGAACGTCTGAGGGTATACCTTTCCACGATTTGACCTCGCTCATCGTAGACATTTGGGCAATCAACCACTGTTTGGCTTCATCGACGGAGCGCGAATTTCGAATCAAGGTCACTATCGCATCGAGAGCATCAATCGCTTTGGTCAGGCCCTCGAGGATGTGCGCACGAGCTCTCGCCTTGCGTAACTCATATTCAGTCCGGCGACGCACAACCTCTCGACGAAACTCGACGAAACACTCGAGCATCTGCTTGAGGTTCAGCACGCGAGGCTGGCCATTGACAATCGCGAGGTTAATGACACCAAACGACGATTGCATGGGCGTGAGTTTGTAAAGCTTGTTCAAGACTACCTGCGGAACTGCGTCGCGTTTCAATTCAACAACTATTCGCATCCCGCTCCGATCGGATTCATCACGCAGATCGGAAATGCCGTCCAGCTTCTTCTCATTGGTCAGTTCTGCAATTCGTTCGATGAGGCGAGCTTTATTTACCTGGAACGGAATCTCTGTGATGACGATTGCATCCCGTTCCTGCGATCCTCTGCCGATGCGATCGATTCCGGCGCGCGCGCGTAGTTGCAAGATCCCTCGGCCTTCGAGATACGACTTTATGATCTCCTCCCGCCCATAAATGAATCCACCGGTTGGGAAATCTGGACCAGTAACGATTTTGGTTAGTGCTTCGACAGGAAGATCCGGATCCTTGAGAAGAGCAATGGTTGCGTCAATAATCTCTGTCAGATTATGGGGTGGAATTTTGGTCGCCATACCGACCGCAATACCGTCTGAACCGTTGATTAGCAGATTCGGAACGCGGGTCGGAAGAACCTTTGGTTCGCTTAACGATTCATCATAATTCGGTTGAAAATCAACTGTCTCCTTTTCGATGTCAGCCAGAATCTCACCCGCCAGACGAGCCATACGAATCTCTGTGTAGCGCATAGCAGCGGCAGCATCGCCGTCAACAGAACCGAAGTTTCCCTGGCCATCGACGAGCGGGTAACGCATCGAAAAATCCTGCGCCAGACGAACAATCGTGTCGTACACGGGGATATCTCCGTGCGGGTGATATTTACCGATCACATCGCCGACGATACGAGCACTTTTCTTGTAGGGTTTGTTATAGGTATTTCCGAGTTCGTGCATCGCCCACAACACTCGCCGATGCACCGGCTTCAATCCGTCACGAATATCCGGCAACGCGCGACCGATGATCACCGACATTGCATAGTCGAGATAGGATCGACGCATCTCGTCTTCAATGTTTATATGGTTGCGTTCAGAAGTAGTTTCCATCTAACAAACCTTTCCAGTACAATCCGCCAGCGTTACACAGTTAGACCCGTCGATTGAAGAAAAATAAACATACTTGCGGCTCGGATTTTAGAGTAAAAAACAGGTGGTACATTCGCTTTCAATGACTGGTATTTTAGCCTTTTTGGAGCCTTTTTGGCAAACCCCTTCACCCCACAGAACTCTAATAAAATCAATAGCTTCAGTCGGGTCCGCAAAGTAATGTTAAGTATGGTTTGCCGTGCCTGAAAAACGGTATGACAGGGCTGTTAGCCTGCCGGGGTTTCGGTTGCCGCGCATCACGGGCTGACAGCCTGTGTTACAAGCGTTTGGAAGATGAGTGAACATCAGAAGCGAATCCGTGAAAGACTCGAATTACAGATTCCCGTGCGTGTTGTTTGCCGCGAGACACCTGACTTCGAATGGATGGAAGTTACGCGACTTCAAAATGTGACACCCTTTGGCGCGGGATTCACACTAAAGAGACCGACTGAAAAAGGGCGGATACTGCATATGACGATTCCAATGCCCCGGCAACTTCGCGTCTTCGATCATGCTGAGGATCAATACCGAGTCTGGGCCCTGGTGCGTTACGTGAAAGGCAAGACAAATCCCGAAAATAACAAACCCTTCTTCGACATCGGAGTTGCCTTTATTGGAAAGCGAGCACCGGCAAGCTATCAAAACGAACCGTGGCGACGTTATGAAATCGCAACATCTTCACTTCAACAAATGATAACTGTTGAAGAAATGCACGTCGTGGGAACTGCTGATCAACGAGTACATACAAGACATTTTATCCCGGTCGATGTGCTCCTGGAGACGCTCGACGAAAAGAGTCAGGTCGAAACAAGCGAATCGACTGTAACGGAAAACATCAGCCGCAAAGGCGCCACGATTTTCACGTCGCTACGACTGTCCATTGGCCGCTTTATTCGATTAACGAGCGCGCAGTACGGATTGACTGTTTTTGCTGTGATTCGCTCGCTCAGCACTGGCGCAGACGGTATTCCACGAATTCACGTCGAGTTCATTGACAAGGAATGGCCGTTGTAGAATACGCATATGGGCCCAACTCCACGCGTCACAATCGAACGACGGATCTTATTATTTGAGATCGAGCGTCGCTGCTCATTTGTTGATTGCAATGCTCGAGCTTTCATTGGATTAACGAAAGACGAAGCATTGCGCTACAACGGGTTCGACTGCACTGAGTGCGAGCGCTGGAACTCAGATCATCTTAATAAGACTGATATTCCCGATTGGTGGGATGAGATTAGATCGAGTCGCGAACGAGCTCACTGATTTCCCTTGAATAATAACGGCTCAATTCCACAGACAACTTCGACCCGCGCGGAGAACGGGCGCTCAATGCTGCCTCAATGGGCACTCGAAAAGATCCGGCTGGTAGTTGCTTTTGCGAGTCGGGTGCTGTGGAAGATCGAATTCAGAGGTGTTGAAAACGTTCCCGCAGAAGGTGGCGTGATCATCGCGTCGAATCACCAAACTTACATCGACCCTTTCTGGCTCTCGTTACCCATCAAGAGACCCACCCGTTATTTAGCATGGAGCGACGCATTCAACTGGCCCATCGTAGGACGATGTCTGATCTGGTTTGGAGCGTGGCCACTAGCGCTCGAACGTAGCGATCCTGCAGCCATCAGGCGTTCGTTACAATGGCTGCGCGAGGGAGGAGCAGTGGTTATCTTTCCCGAAGGCGCCAGGACCACGGCAAGCGGATCGCTTGATAAGTTTAAGGCTGGTGCGGTGCGACTTGCGCTCGAAGCTGATGTTCCGATTCTTCCAGTTACGATCAAGGGAGGCAATCAAATTTGGCCGAAGGGTTGGCGTCTACCTCATCTGGGTAAGGTAGAGATCATCTATCACCCTTTGTACCACGCTTCACCCGCGCCAAACGAAGAAAACCGGCACTGCGCTAAAAGGGAAAGTGAACGGCTCGCACAGGTGATTGCATCCGCTCTCTGAATTCTATACGTCCTATAGGTCCAATAGGTCCTATACTGGTCGAGATTCACCCCAACTCCCGCCGCATCGCCTCATGCACCAAACCATTCGTCGCCAGAATTCTCTTTGTGTAAATGTTCAACGGTTCGTTTCTAAAATTGGTAACTGTCCCGCCAGCTTCTTCAATCAAAAGAACTCCGGCAGCCATGTCCCAGGGGTTCAATCCATCTTCCCAAAACCCGTCGAATCGTCCACAGGCAACATACGCCAGGTCAATCGCTGCTGAGCCGTCGCGCCTAACTGCCTGCGCAATCATCGTAAACCTGGCGAACTCGCGCGCGAAATCAGGCCGTTCACGAACGTTGTAAGGAAAACCGGTGCACAACATCGCACTGCTAAGGTCTTCGACATCTGAAACCCGGACTCGTCTGTCATTCAAGGTTGTGCCCTGGCCGCGCTCTGCAGCAAACATCTCCTTGCGCATTGGATCATAAACAACACCCAATTCGAGGACTCCATCATGTTCGACTCCGATCGAAACACTAAAACACGGATAGCCGTGCGCGTAATTTGTCGTCCCATCCAAAGGATCGATGATCCACTTCCACGAGCTGTCGTTGCTAATCGAAATAGTTTCACCCGATTCTTCAGCGAGGATTGCGTGTCGTGGATAGTGTGAGCGAATTCGATCGATGATCAATTCTTCAGCGGCGATGTCAGCTTCAGTGACTAGATCGATGTCGCCTTTGTTGGTGATGCGTGCGGAGCCAAGTCGCTGGACAAGAAGATTGCCGGCATCGAATGCGAGTTGTTTGGCGAAGGTTAGCAAGGGTGATAAGAATGATCATCCACAGATTACGCAGATTCTTTTTTGAAGGTCGGCGCAGCTGCCCTATTTGAAATCTGCGTAATCTGTGTAATCTGCGGACGATTTAACCGTCGAGCATCGGCACCTTAATCTCTTTCTCAATCGCCGTCCGTTCGGCCTCTTCATAACCTGCATCGACGTGACGAGCCACTCCCAAACCGGGATCGTTAGTCAACACCCTATTCAGTCTCCTGGAAGCATCGGCAGTTCCATCAGCAACCGACACCTGGCCCGCGTGCAACGAATACCCAATACCCACGCCGCCACCGTGATGAAATGATACCCAACTCGCGCCACTCGCAGTGTTGAGTAATGCGTTCAGTATTGGCCAGTCGGCGACCGCATCCGAACCGTCTTTCATTCCTTCTGTTTCGCGAAACGGAGATGCAACCGATCCTGTATCAAGATGATCGCGCCCGATCGCCACCGGAGCCTGCAATTCACCTCGCTTCACCAGATCATTTATCGCTTCACCCATTTCCGCGCGTTCACCGTACCCAAGCCAGCAAATTCGCGCCGGTAGACCCTGAAAGTGAACTCGGTCACGAGCAAGTCTTAACCAACGATTGAGCGTCTGGTCATCAGGAAACAACTCCAATGCCAAATCATCGGTCTTGCGAATGTCGTTAGCGTCTCCCGAGAGCGCGACCCAACGAAATGGTCCTTTGCCCTCGCAGAACAGTGGTCGAATGTATTCGGGAACAAAACCGGGAATCTCAAACGCGTCTTCACAACCTGCATCAAAAGCCTGCTTGCGAATATTGTTACCGTAATCGAATGCAACCGCTCCAGCTCGCTTTAGCGCCAACATGCCATCGACATGCGCAGCCATTGATTGCATCGAGAGATCCACGTATTGTGCTGGATCTTTTTCTCGCAATTCGAGCGCGGCTTCGAGAGAGAAACCGGCCGGCACATAACCGTTCAGCGGATCGTGGGCACTTGTCTGATCGGTCACTGCATCAATCTTGACTCCGCGTCTAACAATCTCTGGCAACACTTCAGCGCAGTTGCCAACTAATCCGACAGATACTGCACGCTTCTGCTCTCGAGCTTCCTCACAAATATTCAATGCCTCATCAAGGCTAAAGGCGATGCGATCGCAGTAGCCGGTGCGAACTCGTCGATCGATTCTTTCAGGATCGACTTCTACACCGAGAAACACCGCATCGTTGAGCGTGGCTGCGAGCGGTTGAGCGCCACCCATTCCACCCATACCGCCGGATAAGATCAGCCTGCCCGACAGATCTCCACCAAAGTGTCTGTCGGCCATCGCAGCAAATGTCTCGAAAGTTCCCTGAACAATGCCCTGCGTGCCGATGTAGATCCAGCTGCCCGCAGTCATTTGTCCATACATCATCAAGCCGCGCCGTTCGAGTTCATGGAAGTTTTCCCAGTTTGCCCATGCACCTACCAGATTTGAATTCGCTATTAACACACGAGGTGCGTAGTCGTGGGTACGAAAGACACCAACCGGTTTCCCCGACTGTACCAGCAGAGTTTCATCGTTCTCAATTGTTTTTAGCTCGCGAACAATCGCATCAAAACAATTCCAATTGCGTGCAGCTTTTCCGGCGCCACCGTAGACGATTAGCTGATCGGGTTTCTCTGCTACGTCCGGGTCCAGATTGTTCATCAAACAACGGAGAGCAGCTTCCTGATGCCAACTCTTACACGTCAACGCCGAGCCACGGGGTGCACGAATTGTTTCTCTCATAATAAAAATGTCCGATATGCGTCTGTCTTGTCGTGCCGCAACCAACCAAGCCTCGTGACGATCACCAGCTCTTAGAAGCTCAGCCATTGGTTGGTTCTGTCACGACAAGCTAAAGCATATCGGACAATCTTCACCCTTCTGCAAACCAAAGACGACTAAACCATCCATCCTGGTCTCGTTTCATCAACTGCTCCAGCTCACCCGAATCGAGCCACACGCCACCGCAGTTGTCGCACGTATCAATCAGTACTTCTTCAAATTTCTTTTCCTGCAGGTTGCCATCGCAGCGCGGACAGCTCATGGTGGATATGCCGGCCGCTTTCGCCTCAGCCGCTAGTTTGATTTTTGCGCGCAGCTTCTCGATTGCTTCCGAGTTCTTACGCTTGAAATATTCTTCTTCTAATCCGCTCTGGCGATCGTCCATTCCGTCTCCCATGTCTTTCCCCCTGATTTGTGAGCGGTTGACAGTCGTATAGGACCGATATGACCTATAGGACCGATTTTGACTACTGACCACCGTCCAAGATCAGAAACAATGATTCCCGCATCATAAGATGCTTTCAAAATGAGCGTCTCGGATTAAGCCAACAATCGTCTCAATATCGGCCGCCATCGATCGATCTTTATCTGTGAATGGAACGCTCTGTCGAATGATGTCGTACGCCCGCTTCACACCACGACCAGGCGAAAGTGGCAGCCTGAATTCTAGTGCTTGCGCTGCAGTCAACAACTCGATCGCTGTAGCCATTTCTGCCAATTCAACGATCGCGCGAAGCTTTGTTGCCGAGGTCATCCCCATCGAAACGTGATCCTCTTTACCGCCATCGGTAGGAACATTATCGATACTCGCCGGGTGGGCCAACACCTTCGCTTCATTTAACAGAGCGACGGCTGAAACTTGCAGCATCATGAACCCCGAAGAAATTCCGGGTTGAACCGTTAGAAACGGAGGCAAACCTTCATTTGAATCAGGATTAACGAGTCGATCGATTCGCCGTTCAGTAATGCTCATCAGATCAGTCAAAGCGATAGCTGCGTAGTCAAGAACCAGGGCAATGGGTGCGCCATGGAAATTACCTCCGGATAAAACTTCATCAGTGTCCGGAAAGACCAGTGGATTATCTGTGGCGCTCCCAGTTTCTATTTCGATTGTTTCTCGAGCATGTTGGATTGCGTTGCGCACAGCGCCATGAACCTGAGGCATACAACGAAGGCTGTATGCATCCTGCACGCGAGGATCGTTTATCAGATGCGACTTACGAATTTCACTATCCGCCAGAAGCTCGCGCAAATGGCTTGCAACTTCCACTTGTCCCAAATGGGGTCTTGCTTTATGGATGCGTGGATCAAAAGCTACCGGAGTTCCTCGCAAAGCTTCCAGCGTCATTGCTCCGGCAACATCGGCGAGACGCGACAACATTTCGGCGCGCCGCACCGCCAGACTACCAACAGCACACATCGCCTGTGTGCCGTTCAGTAGTACGAGACCCTCTTTCACTTCAAGTTGAATTGGCGCAATGCCGGCTCGCTGTAAAGCGATTGCACTTGAAAGTCGCTCTCCTTTAAAGAACGCTTCGCCTTCACCAATTGCGGTCGAGGCGAGATGTGCAAGTGGCGCCAGATCCCCGCTAGCTCCAACTGAACCTTTTTCGGGAATCACCGGGGTAACGCCGTGTTCAAGCATTGCTATCAACGTCTCAATAACTAACGGACGAGCGCCGCTCAAACCCGCGGCTATAACGTTCGCTCTTAACAGAAGCATCGCCCGGGCTTCGGGAATTGATAATGGGCGGCCCAGACCTACAGTGTGACTCCGCACAAGATTGAGTTGAAGATCGCGTAACTGAGACGTTTGAATGCTAACGTCCGACAGCTTACCGAACCCTGTGTTCACGCCGTAAACGGTTCGGCCTTCGGAAACTATCTGTTCGACAACGCGCCGCGAGGTTTCCACACGTTCTCGTGCTTCCTCCGCAAGCGACACCTGCTCCCGCTCGTAAGCGACGTCAGCAATTTGACTCAGGGTTAGTCTTTGGCCGTTGAGAGATAACATTATTGAAGATTTAAGATTTCAGATTGAAGATTGGGCGGAGGTCAGTGGTCAGTGGTCAGTTGTCGGTGGCGTAAACTATAGGTCGAATAGGTCCTATATCACCAAACTGACCACTGACTAAATCTTCAATCTGAAATCTTAAATCTTAAATAACTTAGCCTCCCCACTCACGCCGTCTGTCTCTGTCCCGATCGCGGTCAGGCGTTTCGGAGATGTCGATCTTTTTTAACTCTGATGTTGTGCTTCCAAGTCGAACTCTCTGCCGTGCGCGTTTTGCTCTTACGGTCGTGCGTCGCGTAGTAGCAGCCGTCCAGCTCGTCATTCGTTTCAACGGTCGCAGAGAGAACTCATGCTGCGGTAACACCTCTCCGGTAGCTTCTCGTAGTCGTAACGTTCCAATCGCGAAGATCGCAATCGCAGAATTGAAGACCACACCAATCACAAAGACGATCCAGCCCGGGACGATGCCCACTGTAGCTCGGTCGATAAAAGAGTTGAAGTCTCGCGCCGGTAATGGATGTAGATAAACTTTCAGATTCCAACTTAACGCAAGCAGAGCAAAGATCCACAAGTAGTTTCGACGCAACCGGCGACCGACTGCCTCCCACTCGGTAATTGTAAAGTGTGGCGTCGTTAAATCCGCTGCCAAGTGCTCTGCCCAAGCCTCGTCTGTGGGAGCCACGTTCGGAGCAAGCAGCTGCGCGAAGTATCCAGTTTCGAGGACGCGTACGCGGCTGGACCAAATCTCGTAGTATCGATATCGTCGCGCCTCCATTAAGAGAAAGATCGCTACCAGTATCGAGTTGATCGGAATTACGAAGTGGGGATTGCTTGGAGAACTGAAGACAAAGGAGAGCGTGGCTCCGGCCGTAATTACGGCCCAGTTCGTTGTCGTGTCGAGGCGATTCCGCCAGGTGTTGGAACGCTGCACTTCGCCACGATAGAAGTGAATCATAGCCGTGTTGAATTCTGACGGCGACATTCGCTTCATCGCTGTACCAGGAGAACGAGTTTCTGAAGCGCCGGAGTCAGCCGCGGAAGACGCAGGCCTTAGTCGCCCTGTGCCTCTATCGGTCGATAGTGATCCGCTTCCTCTTTGGCTTACTTCGGTGGTCATGAAACTGAATCGAGAGGGGTGCGCGTGCCAGAATGGGGCGCAGAACCCCGGGAAACGATAATAGCATGCCAGAATCGTGTTAGCCGGAATAAATAGTCAAACCATTTGACATTTCTCATTTGACCTTTATTGAGAAATGGAAACAAGCGATTCATATGATCAGATATCGCCCTCATATTTGCGCTTCTTGACACCCTTTTCACCCAAACCCTATAGTGACCCCTCGGTTATTTGAAGGATTAAGAGTGAAGAATGCCGCCGAAACAGCATTGGATGAGTACTGGATGCGGCAGGCACTCGATGCCGCTCGCGAGGCGCAACAACGTGGTGAAGTCCCGGTTGGCACTTGCATCGTCAGCGACGGAAAGCTCCTCTCAGTTTCGGGAAACCGAACGCGAACAGACTGCGATCCTACAGCCCACGCTGAACTAGTCGCACTTCGCGACGCTTCCAAAATTGCCGGCAATTATCGTTTGACCGAGACGGAAGTTTTTTCAACGATTGAGCCATGTGCAATGTGCGCGGGTGCCTTGATACAAGCGAGGATCAGGCGACTGGTTTATGGCGCTGATGATGAACGCGCGGGTGCAGTAAAATCGCACTTTAGAATTTGCGACACGGACTTCTTGAACCATCGCATCGAAGTGGTATCGGGCGTTCTCGAGAATGAATGCCGTGAGTTGATGCAGGAGTTTTTTAGAGACAGAAGGAATGTCCGATAAACTTTAGTTTGGCGATGCGTGGATTACAGGCCCACCTTATTTAACGGGCTTGGTCGGCACGCGCGACAAACTGAAGATTATCGGACACAAGTGCGGAGAGGTCGCATAGTGGATTAGTGCACCGGTCTCGAAAACCGGAGTGGCTTAACGGCCACCGTGGGTTCGAATCCCACCCTCTCCGCCAATAATTTTCAAGGGCTTGCGAGAACCGTGATTCTGTTCTCGCAAGCCTTTCAATTTGAAGGCGTGTAATTGCTGCCCTTTGAAATCGACACGGCAGCATCCGCGTGAGACCAATTCTGGATCGCGAAGGCCAACTTGTTCGGCAGTGTTGCAAAAGCGATGACCTTGAAGGCGCTCGAAGTTTCACTTCAACACGCCCAGTTTGATTTTTAGACCAGTGCTCAACAAGAGATCATTCTTTTCGAGGCCGGGCAGCGGATTTGACAAGTAGCGATCGCTCAATGTCAGTTGCCAGCCAATGCGGCGCGTTATGTCAGTTACCAGAGTGCTGTCAAAGTTGATTCGATACTCACCGCCCTCTGTTAAATTTGGAAAGAAGAACAATTGCTCCTTAAGTGTAACGCGCGAGTTGAATCTATGTTCAAGGGTCTGGCCTGCTTGTGCCTCTGCAGAACTGCGATTGTTAGAGTCGCCTTTAAAATACTCACGGTTCCATGCGAAGCCCCCGAGCAAATCTAATTCAGTTCGTTCGTTGCGAATAGCGTGGTAGCCGAGACCACCACCGGGCACGAGGCGCAGCGTCAGATCCTGCAAGCCGTTGTGCTCAAGATCAACGAAGCCGTAACCAAACCATTTCCGATTGAAGTCGCGTTCATAGCGCACACCGCCGCGAACGGTATTGGCTGTGGTTCGCGATTCACCACTCGTGCTGTCGCGGCTGTAAACCGACGCTGCATAAATACTCGTTTTATCTCGCAGAGTTCGACGTGTCATGCCGAGACCAATGGCGAGGTTTGTGGTGTCAGAGTTTCCCGAAGTTAGAGCAAAGCCAATGTCCGCCCCGCCGCTCCAATTTTCAAGCCAGCCAGGGTTGAGCGACCTTTCATATGCGATCTGCTCCTCCTCAGATCTGATGATGCGAATTGCTGAACGGTCGACGGAAATGGCATTTGAGTTCGCGACCCGCAACTCGGCTTTGTTTGCAGAGGCAGTCATGACGCCGGAAACGGTTCGCCCGTCCGCGAGCGTGAGGTGCATTGGACGATCGGTGGTGATGTTCGTGACGGCAGACAAATCCACACTCACGTCACCAATCAATTCAGTCTTGACTACCAACTTGCCCCCATCTGACTTGACTATCTTGCCGGTCACCCGATCGCCATTCTTTAGTGTGATCTGATCGGCGATAGCCTGCCCTGAGAGCAGGATCAGGCAAACCGTAATTGTGATTGCCTTTGTCATGATCTTACCTGCACATACTGCAAATTCAAAAATCGTTAGTATCTTAGGAGGCGAAGATGAGTGAGTAACTGTCAGAAATGACAGGCTGATACTATTAGAAAACGAAGGTGTGTGAGGATAGAAGACACCTCTCGGAGAAACTGAGTTAAGACGATCTCAGCGGAATTGCTTGAGAGACATCTGAGGAGTGGCTAAACTTAGCCACTCTTTTTCTTGCGACTGTTTTTACGGCGATTCGCTTGTTCACTCCTACTTTGCCAGCTGAATCAATGCAGAAAGAGACTCCATCAGATACAACCCTGGCAGGTGACATACGGCGCGGAGAAAGCGTCGCCGAAACAGCTGTATATGAAAAATTCGCAGCTCGTGTTTACTACCTTGCTCTCAGTGAACTCCGATCAAGAGAGGACTCAGAAGATGTTCGGGTTGAGACTTTCCTGCGAGTGATCAAGGCCCTTCGTAATGGTCAACTACGTTCCCCCGAGGCATTACCGGGTTTTGTCCTGGGCACAGCAAAGAATGTCATTCGGGAAAGAATCAGACAGCGACGTAAGGAGGAGCGGATCGCACAGGCGGAGAACGAGCCGGGTGATGCATTCTTCATCGATCCGTGTGTGAAGCAGGCAATCAAACAAGTTATCCGCAGATTAAAGCCGAGGGAGCAAGCATTTCTAGTTATGTATTTTTACCAGGAGCTTCCACCGGATCAAATAGCCGCTCGGTTAAACCTAAAACCAGAGCGCCTTCGTCTAATCAAGTCTCGCGCGTTAAAGCACTTTAGAGAGATGTATTCGAGGCTAGTCAAAAATTAATTGATACGTAAGGAGGAGAATAGTCACCTTATAACAATGAAGCATTCGCAGATCGAAGACCAGCAAATCGTCGAACGTTATATTCGTAACCAGCTCAACGACGACCAAAGGAGTGAATTCCAGGCACACTTCTTTGCGTGCGATGAATGCTTTACTAACTTGCAGACGATGGAACGGTTTATAGCCGGCGTTCGAGATGGAGCCGAAAGCGGTTTAATTTCAGCTGATCTGACGAAGCAGGTTTTGCTCCCGTTTTGGAACAGATGGTTCAAACCTGCATTCGCGATTACAGCGATCGCCACGCTTGTATTAACGGCCGTTGTCGCATGGTTGATGCTTGTGCGCCTACCCGAACTGCGTAATCAATTAGCGCTTGAACGACATGCCCGCGAGGATTTCGAGATTAGAAAACAGCGAGAAATCGACGAACTAAATAACCGTCTGACCAAACGAGAAGTACCCAATGGACAGAGTCAGTCTGGGGGCGCGACCCTCCAATCCAAACCTGATGAAGCATCAGAGGTAAACCACAAACCCGGCTCTGACCTCATCGCGCGCAATGTACCGGTGGCAGTTCTTGCATCGACGCGAGGCGGTGAGGACGCCAACCAAATAAAACTATTGCCAAATAGTTCGCACTTCGCGTGTTGGATGGAAGTTGGACCAGGATTAAATTCCGAGCTTTTCCAGGTGGAGGCGTTCAATGAGTCTGGCACGCTGATCTCACTTCTGCGCGAAGTTAAGAAGAACCACAAAGGGGTTGTGATTGCGACCTTCTCTGCACAACAATTTTCTTCTGGCGACTATCGCATTCGACTGTATGGACTTCCGAAATCCGATCGATCTTTAATCGGCGAGTACAAACTACACATCGATAAATGACCCCCACCCGTAAGCGGTCACGCCGTTCTAGCAAACTCCTCACTCATTGCTATATCATCCGCTCAACTTACCAATCGTTTTCCGACCGACCTGAGGTAGTTTTTATGTTCCCCCTTCGCGCTACCTTCATCTGTATAGTTACTTTTCTCGCTCTATCCACACCGGTTCCTCTTTTTCAAGCTCAAACCGTTGATAGCGCAAAGAACCAGACTACCTCAGAGCCTCGAGCAGCGGAAATTGATCAATTGTTGAAGGAATGCGGAGATTTAATTCGCAAAGGAAGGTTTGCCGATCTCACCACGAAGGCGAATGAAGCTCTCAAGCTCAGTCGAATATTTAACGACAAATATCGAATGGCTCAGTCTCTCGGGTACCTGGGAAGCGCAGAGTTCTATCTCGGTCATCTTGAACAAGCACTCGACAGTCATGAGCAAGCTGCCGCACTTGCAGAAGCTGCCGGCAATAAACAATTCTACGGAGCATCGCTGCAAAATATTGGAGCGACTCTTACCGCGATGGGACAGTATGAGGAAGCACTTTTTTACCTCAGCAAGACGCTCGAGATTGGGAAAGAGCTCAACGCTGGTATCCGATTATGGGGCCCTTTAAGAAATATCGGTGACCTCTACCTGCATTTAGGCGACTTCGACAAAGCTGAGACAACTCTGCTTCAGGCGCTGGCGCTGACCCGACAATACAAGAACCAATTGTTTGAAGAATCGACGCTCACCCAATTAATTTCCGTGCCACTAGGTAGACATGATTACAATTCGGCACTCGAATACGCTCGACAAGCTGCAGCCATCGATGCCGCGTTGAAACACCCCGGAGCAAGGTATGAGTTACTGAATAACACCGCAGTCGTTTACCAAGAAATCGGCAACTATCAGAAAGCGATCGAGATGTATCAACAGGCCCTCGAATTGGCTCAAAGTTCCGGGACCACCTTGGCTGAGGCAGTCATCAATAGCAACATAGGCGCTTGTCAGAACTCGCTGGGCCAATCTACGGAAGCGTTGAAGACTGAATTGAAGGCTCGGGACATTCTGGAAAATATGGGCAGCGCTGCATACCCCGTCGAAGAATCATTAGTTGGTTGGAGGATAGGCTTAATAAAAGAAGCCCTGGGCCAAGTCGATGAGGCGCTGAAGGTCTTTTATGACTCGATTAGCAAGATTGAGCGTGTACGCGCAGGAGCAGTGCGAACCGAATCAGCACGAGCAGCGATTGGAGCGTCGAGCTCACGGCTTTTCTTCGACACGATTGAATTGCTCGTGACGTTGAAGAGACCCGGAGAAGCTTTTGCCGTCGCCGAACGGTATCGCGCACGGGCGTTTCTGGATCTGCTGGCCGAGGAACGGATTGATCTTCGTCAAGATCTCACGGCTGAACAGAGGAAAAACGAAGATACGTTGACGACTCAGATTAGTGCGATCCAGAAAGAAAGAGTATCGCAAAGTCTCGATGTTGATCGGCGGCAGCACCTGGATGCTGAGTTGACTGCTGCGGAAAATGCTCTGGACCAATTCTATCTCGAGCTACGTCATGATAATCCTCGTTATGCGAGCGTCCGGCATGCGGAATTGATAAGTGCTGATCACGTGCAAAAGGAATTATTAGATTCCGATTCCGCGCTACTTGAGTTCATGTTGGGAGACAAACATTCGTATGCGTTAGTTTTGAGCCGGACGAACGTGAGTGCTGTTCAATTGCCGGCACGCAAAGATATAGAAGACCAGGTTGCCTCTTACCGGAAACTCCTGAACCGCAGAGTCTCCGCTCTGACCGTAAAAACGGATCTAGCTGAATACACGGCGGCAAGTCTAAAACTCTACCGAACGATTTTCGAGCCGCTCGAACAATCGCTTGGCGGCAGTCGCAAGTTGATTATTGCGCCTGATGGAGCACTCGCATACTTGCCCTTTGAGACATTGTCATCACGCAATAACAATAGACGACAACTCCTGCTGGAAAAGTTTCAGATTACTTATGTTCCATCGGCTTCGGCCCTGGCGACACTTAGCGTGCGAACCAGGGAGAAAACCGTAGCGCGCAAAGGCCTGATAGCTTTTGGCGATCCTCTCTACAGCACTGACATTAATTCGCCGAAGATTGCAGGAGACCCAAGACAAGCAGGAACGAAACTTGATCCTCATCAACAGGAACGCGGTTTCGATTTTACCCAGCTTCCGTACACACGGTATGAGGTGGAAAGCATAAGTAAGCTTTTTCGAAACGATCAAAGCAAAGTCTACCTTGGTCTGGACGCCAACGAAGAGGCAGTTAAAACGGCGGATCTCGATCAATATCGTTACCTTCATTTTGCGACTCACGCGCTGGTTGACGATCGCGTGCCTGGCCGTTCCGGAATTGTTCTGTCTTTGACTAATACCGGGAAAGAAGATGGCATCTTACAAGTGGGTGAGATCATGCGCCTACGATTGAATGCTGAGCAGGTCACATTGTCGGCATGCAGCACTGCCCTGGGACGATTTTTTGAAGGTGAAGGTATCGTCGGATTAACTCGTGGGTTTTTATATGCTGGCGCCGACAGTGTGGTTGTCAGTTTATGGAATGTTAGTGATACCGCGACAGCCGAGTTAATGAGAGCCTTTTATACGAACCTGAATCGAGGTCTCCCGCGAGGAGAAGCGTTACGGCAAGCAAAGTTGAAGATGGTGCGTGCGAGAAATCTTGAGTGGACCCACCCGTATTTCTGGGCTCCCTTTGTCATCGTGGGTAAGTCGTGAGCTGCCAAAAACTGTTTAGTTGCATCAACGCGCTGATGCTTTGAGCAGCTAATCCCCACATGCCAAGCACTTCAAGTTGCGTTGGATTCGGCTTTGCGAGCTGTTGTGAGGCATGGCTCTGCCGTGCCGTGTGCGAGCGATAATTGGTTTTGGGCTTCGCCCTCGATGTGTTTCCAATTTAAAGAGTTGGAGGGCGTAGCCCAATTGAAAGCTAAGCTCGCTTGCGTCAGGGCCAACAGCTGGCAGAGCGAATCCAATGAAACTGGACTTTTGAGTCAAAGCCGACCAACAGCATGGTCTCTGACTCGGACGCTAACGATTCAACTCTTCATACGGCACCACGCGCCACCGATCGTACCCTTCAGACTCATTCAACTTCCGCACAACCACACTGACATCCTGCTGAGGAATCAAGCGAGAATGCGTTTGCTGATCCTCGATTGGCCACGTACCTCGAACGATGTGATCCCATGCCATTGACGATCGCTCCATCGCATCCTGACGATATGCATTTGCTTCTTGAATGATCCGTCCACATTGCTGTAACGACCGCGCGGCGTTCATCAATCGTTCCTGAAAAACTCTGTCGTCAGTTTTCCAGGACTGCCAGATCCTCATCAATGTTGGCAGATTCTGGTTGAAACTTGCCTGGCTGGTTGAGACACCTGAGTAGTAATACATCCATTTACCGGCACCTGATTGGCTCGTCAGCACCTCGGCTATCCACTCGGTTTGGGTGCCATTGATAGGCCCCTGCAGATGAAGCATCTCACCAAATCCGCTAGTCCACCATGGGAGGGATGCACGCTCGATGATGTGAATGTCATCAGGTGTCGGCACTAATTTAAATTGTGCCCACAACTCCTGAAGTTCTCTTCCGGGATCACCGTACGCAGCAACGAGAGGCGGCCTCGCACCGTAGGGCTGCGCGTAATAGGCTGCGGCTTCTGGCGTATACACTTCCAGGGCCATACCAAAAGAAAAAGTACCCTCCGGTCCTGTCCCTTCAACAGCACCATTTTGCGGCTGAACGGTCCATCCGCCGGGAAGGTCGAGCGTAGTGCCATCGGAAAGGGTTGTGTGCTGCAAAGGTACCGGTGTGGCAGAAGGAGCAGCGGGCAATGTTTGTTGCGCAAGACGGACCAAGCCCTCACTGGAGCTGGCAAACTGCTCTGCGCGATCATAAACAACAGTCACCAGGCATTGTGAAGGGGTTGTTTGAGCATAAGCGATTCCCCGAATCGGTTGGCCATCGCGAACGCCATCGATGAGAGCCTGAGCTTCATCATCATTTGCAGTGACCATTGCCACCAGAACATGTGGCATTGAGTCGAAGTTGCCGGTGAGTGCCTTCAGAGCGCCGAAAACTGCTCCTTTCGCGCTGGAACCGGTCATTGCCCCGTATAGCAAATCTCCAGTTCCTGAACCTGGGGGAATCGACCGAAATCCCGAAGGAAGATTTCTGGCGCTGCTCACCGCAGGAGAAGGGCTGCTGGTATAGCTGTAGCTCGGACCAGAAGAATAATGCGATGAACGCTTGCAAGCGAGAACGAGCAAGATCAGAAATACAAAATAGAAATAGCGACGAAAAGACTGTCGGGCGCGTCTGGACATTGTTAAGGCCTCCTTAGGAGTATTGATACGAAGGCTCGACCACTGACTCACTTGGTTGCTACAAACCCATGTTCTCCGTTGGCATCAATGTATTCTCCGATGACGTTCCCTCGCGGATTTATCCCAAGAGCGGAAGTCGCGAGAGGGAAAGCGCCAGGAACTTCGACTTGTGTCAGCGAACCAGTGGAGCTCAGGAAATAGGCTGTACCTGGGATTCCCTCACCTGAAAAGTCGGTGACGTTCACCGGGCTGCTGAAGTAAGTACCTGCAATATCGCCCGCGTCATTCATTCCGCTTACAACTGTTCCAAAAGCGGATGAAACCGGAACATCAATACTCTTGTATGAACCATCATGCTCACGAACAAAACCTCGGATGGCGGTTACCGGAAAGCCAGTGCCGATGATGAAATAAGTACCTACTACCTTTCCTGAATCGGTGGTACCGCTCGCAAGGGTAATGTCGGAGCCGGGAAAATCGATCCTTTCAAAACTACCATCAGTATGCCGGAGGAAACCGTGCGTCAGGTTAACAAGTCCAAAGTTTGGAAGGATTGTTGGAGCGTCGTAAAAGCCAACTATCTCTCCCATGTTGTTCAACTGTTCTGCCACAGTAGTTCCTGGGACAGCAAAAAAAGGCGCGGCACCTGGGACATCAATGGTGGCAAATGTGTTATCGGTCTCGAGCAGGAAACCGTGAGTGTTGCCTGAACTATCAAAGTAACGACCGACAATGTCTCCACGAGCATTTATGCCGCGACACACGGTGCCGTTATTTGTTACGGGCACATCTATCGGGGCGATAAAGGTGCCGTCAGCCTTCCGCAAGAAACCATGCGGTCCGTTTCCTCCAATAAAATAGCGGCCCACGATATCACCTCGTGCGTTGCCACGAAATGCCTTCGTACCGGCAACACCGGCACCGGGTACGTCGAATGTTGTGTATGAAAAATCCTTTTGTGCCGATGCAGTTGCAGTCATTAGTAGAACCAGGAGAAGGATGAAAAGTGTTTGACGCATCTGGAATCACCTCCGGGAGCCAAGATTTGCCCAATCCAGCCTTGTGCGGCTGGTTGTGCTTTCGAATTTGTTGTTCGCGAAGTAAGTGTCAGGAGGCTTTGAAAATGTATCAGGAAATTTTCGTTGGTGTACGACAGGCTGTTAGCCTGTCGATGCGCCCTGCGTGACAACATGCGTGCAGCCGCGGAAACGTCGATAGGCTAACAGCCTGTCGTACACAGATCAGGACACCATACTTGCTCTCTTCATCATTCATACTTCATACTTCGTCCTTGCCTTCGGAGAGGTGCAGGAGTGGTTGAACTGGCAGCACTGGAAATGCTGTGAACGGGAAACCGTTCCGTGGGTTCGAATCCCACCCTCTCCGCCAGAAACATGAAAGGATGAAGGATGAAGGCGGAAGGATGAAGTTAATACATCGCAATTAAATAGATTTCATCCTTCCGCCTTCATCCTTCATCCTATTTCCCCCGGGCCCCCCACGATCTTGGCTATCAACTTTTGGGGGAACCGGATGGATGATGAAAAGTTAGCTCTTGAAGAAGCGCGTCGCGGGTCTCAGCATGAAGCTGTGAAGGGTCAGGTTGAAGGGCAGGTTCAATCTGAGATTTCCGAACAAGCGGCAGTACGACAACATCCTGCGGAAGCGCAGCGCATTGAACAGGTCGCCAGCGACTTTCGTTCAAAGGCAGTTGATGAGGTCATTGACACTGAACACGAGGTTCAACGTTCTCGAGGGCTGGCGCGGGTATCCCAGGTAGTTGATTACATTTTTTATGTAATCTACGCGCTACTGGGAATGCGTTTTCTGCTGGCGCTCATGGCTGCGCGCAGCACCGCGGGCTTCGTACAGTTCATAGTTGCGGTGAGCAATCCGTTCTATGCTCCGTTTCGCGGCATCGTCGCGAGCCCAAGCACGGATCAGGGCCACACGTTGTTATTGCCTGTTGTAGTAGCAATCATCTCTTACGTGCTACTACACTTGCTAATAAACGGTTTCCTGCGAATGCTGGCTCATCGCAAAGTGCAGATTTAGGTTTTTTGGTTTTGGACGTTGGTTTTTGGTCATACGGGAGATTTCAAAGATCAAAAACCTAAGGCCAAATACCATGGGTTTATCAGATCCCGG
>DASYPT010000011.1:0-97163 GCA_036006355.1 Pyrinomonadaceae bacterium
TCTATTTGCGTCCCACCAACGGCAGGGCTGACGATCAGGTGCGTCGAAATCATTCGGTGCAGTACATCTCAATCCCTGGTTTCCCCTGGCCATTCATGCGGAAGAATTTCCCCGAGAAGTATGAGACTTATGTTGACCTGATCGCTGGTGAGTGGACCAAGGTCAAGATCGAGGTCAAGGGTGATAAAGCCCGCTTGTTTGTCAACGATTCATCTCTACCCACGTTTATTGTCAATGACCTTAAGCAGGGAGTAAGCAAAGGCGCGATTGCCCTGTGGGTGGGTTCGGAAACGGTTGCACATTTTTCGAATTTGAGAATTACGAAATAGATCAGAACAGGAACGAAGCTCGCGGAACAGTAGCCCGACTGTTAAGAAGGGCTCAGATCGATCTGCATAGAATCGACGCTTCGTGAGCCCTCCTTAACAGTCGGGCTACTGCCCCGTTCTGACCACAGTTAAAGGAGCTCAGTCAATGCAAACTCTCATCAACGATGTGCGCTATGGCGCTCGAAAACTCATTAAGAATCCTCTATTCACAATCGTCGCGATTGTCACCCTTGCTCTGGGCATCGGAGCAAACACAGCAATCTTCAGTGTGGTCAACGCCGTTCTTCTTCGTTCGCTGCCTTACTACAAAGCCGATCAACTGGTCATTGTTTCGGGTCGCACTCCGAGCGGCGAACGCGATGGAGTTTCACAGTTGGAGTTGGATGATTTTCGTGCCGGCATGCCGTCGCTCGATTCGCTGGTAGGCTTTCAATCTCAAAGCGTGAACCTCACTGGAAACGATCGACCCGATCGCATACGAGGTGCGTTTGTCTCATACAACTTCTTCGAGTTCTTCCACGTTACGCCGATTGTGGGTCGTACCTTTGCTCCCGGAGAAGACAAACAGGGTGCGCCAAAAAATGTTGTGGTGAACGAAAAGATGTGGCGCGAACGTTTGAACAGCGCAGCTGATCTTTCCTCAAAGAAGTTAATTCTCAACGGTGAGGCCTACAGCGTAATTGGCGTCGTCACGCAAAGCTTCATCGAGCCATTTGATCCGGATGTTGAGGCGTGGATGCCGCTTGCGTATTACCCAAGCAACTCGGGCAAACGGGACGCAAGGTTTGCCGCCGGCATGGGCCGGCTCAAGGACGGTCAGCAGCTCTCAACTACCCAAGCCGAAGCAACAACTGTCGCGAGTCAATTAGCTGCGGCCTATCCGAGAGAAAGTATCGGTCGCGGTGCACGAGTGGAGTCTTTTCGCGAGTTGATGGTTGGTGGCATACGCCCAATGTTGTGGGTGTTGTTTGCGGCAGTCTCTGTAATCCTTTTGATTGCATGTGCCAATCTCGCAAATCTTTTATTGGCGCGTGGATTGGCAAGACAGCGAGAAGTTGCTGTGCGAGCGGCGCTGGGCGCGAGTCGTTGGCGATTGATTAGACAACTCCTCACTGAGACGACTCTAATCGCGATTGTTGGCGGACTCGGCGGTATATTGCTGGCTTACTGGGGTTTACGTGGGCTTTTGAAACTGCCGCAGAACTTTGTGAACACGAACGATGCGACGTTGGATGCAAGAGTCTTGCTGTTCGCGCTGGGTGTCTCGTTATTAACCGGATGGCTATTCGGACTGGCCCCGGCTCTGCAACTTGCACGTCCGAAGTTGCAATCGTTCTTGAAGGAGGGAGGCCGAGGCAGTGGCGAAGGAGCGCGTTGGAATCGAGTCCGCGGTGGTTTCGTGGTGTTTCAGGTCGCACTGTCGTTGCTTTTGCTTGTGGGTTCAGGTCTGTTGATTCGTAGTTTTGACAAACTATTGCGTGTCAATGTTGGTTTCAATCCACAACAGCTGTTAAGTCTCGAATATCGTCTGCCGAGAAATAAGTATGCGAAAGCAGATGTTCAGTGGAACTTCCACAGACAAGTCACTGAAGAGGTCGCGAAGATTCCTGGAGTGCAAGAGGTCTCACTCGTCCGAGGCTTGCCGTTCAGTGGCAATGGTGGATCGATTTCAATCACCCTTCCGGATCGAGAACTGCCCAAGCAGGGTACTGAACCGGAAGTCATGTTCAATACAGTCATGCCCAACTACTTTGAGACTATCGGCATTCCGTTATTGAAGGGCCGCACCTTTGGCAGCGAGGACCATGCCGATGCGCCTGTTGCGATGATCATCAATCAAACAATGGCGCAGAAGTTCTGGCCCGGTCAGGATCCACTCGGGAAACAGATCAAAGTTGTTGACGACGGCAGCCAGGGAACTATCGTGGGAGTTGTTGGCGATGCCAAGCACTATTGGATCGAAGAAGAGCAAAAGCCGCAACTTTATGTCGCCTACAGTCAGAGTCCAGGCATCTTCGCTACTCTGCTCGTCCGCACAACGGTTGAGCCATTAAGCATCGCAGAACAGGTGCGACAAGCAGTTTGGCGGGTGGATCCTGATCAGCCAATGTGGAAAATCCGCACCGTCGAATTCCTTGTAACTCGGAGCGTGGCTGATCGGAAATTCCTGATGACGTTGATGGCAATATTTGCAGCGCTGGCTCTAATCCTAACTGTCATTGGACTCTACGGGGTTATCAGTTACCTGGTAAATCAACGTACCCAGGAAATTGGTATTCGAATGGCCCTGGGCGCGCAAATGAGTGACATCCTTCGAATGGTTTTGAAGCAAGGCATGTTGCTGGTGGTGGCAGGCGTGATCCTGGGACTGGGCGCTTGCTGGGCTGCTACGAGGCTGATGGATCGCCTTCTTTATAAGACGAGTACGACAGATCCAGTCACATTCTCGGTCATCGCGGTGTTACTGATAGTAGTAGCTCTATTAGCTTGTTATATCCCTGCGCGTCGAGCGACCAAAGTCGATCCGCTTGATGCGTTGCGCTACGAATAGATCTCAGATCCCGGATCCCAGATTTCAGATCTCAGATCTCAAATCGTAGATCGAGAAGGTAAATCAGCCCCGGGGTTGCTACTGCAGTTACCCCGGGGTCTGTTGTTTAGCAACGCTATTCCCTAATTAGTCATGGAAACTATACTCAAAGACATTCGCTACACGCTTCGCGGACTACTGAAGAATCGAGCGTTTACCGCCGTCGCCGTGCTCACGCTTGCGCTCGGTATCGGTGCTAATGCCGCGATCTTCAGTGTAGTTAACGCCGTACTTCTTAAACCTCTGAAGTTTCACGATCCGGATCGATTGGTCGTCATCTGGGAAGAAGCATCGTTTGCCGGCTTTCCGCTCAATACGCCTGCGCCAGGGAACTATGTCGATTGGAAAGCGCAGAACCAGTCTTTTGAAGATATGGCTGCAACTGCCGACACGAGTTTTAACCTGACCGGCGATGGTGAACCAGAGCGGATTGCGGCGCAAAAAGTCACGCAGAGCTTCTTTCCATTACTGGGAATGCAACCGCTCATCGGGCGAGTCTTTAGTTCTGACGAAGCTAAGGAAGGTTCTGACAAAGTCGCGATTCTTAGTTATGAGCTTTGGCAGAGCCGGTACGGCGGCAAGAATGAAATTCTAAATTCAAACATTCTATTGAATGGAGAGAAATACACCGTCATCGGTGTGATGCCAAGAGGATTTCAGTTCATTACCAAAGAAGAGAGACTCTGGGTTCCATTGCCTTTTGATCCGGTTGAGTCGCGCAATTCGCATTACCTCAGCGTTGTAGGCCGCTTGAAACCAGGGGTTACGCTCACACAGGCGCGGGCCGACATGAACAACATTATGCAGCGGCTTGGCAGAGACTTTCCCAATGAAACCTTTGGCGGAAAACTCGGCGCTGTTGTTCTTCCATTCCGTGATCAAGTTGCAGGTAACGTGAAAAGCTCACTGCTGATGTTGTTGGTTGCCGTGTCGTTTGTTCTGCTAATTGCTTGTGCAAACATCGCGAGTTTGTTGTTGGCTCGAGCCGCTAGTCGCCGGCGCGAAATCGCGGTCAAAACCGCACTCGGTGCGAGTCGTTTGCGTATTCTGCGCCAATTGTTGACCGAGAGCCTGATGCTTTCGCTAGCCGGCGGATTGATCGGACTGCTACTCGCCTATTGGAGCTTCAATTTCTTGCAGCGGCTGATTCCGGAAGGATTAAGCCTTTCAACCAATCTCAAGCTCGACGGTCCGGTATTGTTATTCGCCCTTGGCGTTTCAATCGCAACTGGGATTGTATTCGGACTTGCACCGGCCCTTCATGCAGCACGAGTCGATCTCAACGAAGCTTTGAAGCAGAGCGGGGGACGTACGTCTTCGTCAAGTGGCGCCAAACTTCGCAGTGCGACTGTTGTTTTTCAAGTGGCACTGTCACTCGTATTGCTGGTTGGTGCTGGACTGTTAATCCAGACACTAGTGCGTTTAATGAATCAGTATTCTTTTTTGGAACCTGAACAGGTACTCACCCTTCGAACACAACTTCCAAACAGAAAGTATAAGGACACTCAGCAACGATCCAACTTTTATAAACAAGTGCTGGATCGAGTTCAGAATCTACCAGGCGTCGTTTCTGCCGGCTATAGCACATCTGTTCCCCTCGCTTGGAAAGGTGGTACCAGCGGCTTCTATCCGGAAGGCGCGAAGGATCCAATCCCTGGAATGTCTTATGATTCGAACCACCGCCAGGTAAGTGCGGATTACCTCAAGACGTTGAAGATTGCTCTAAGGCAAGGTCGATATTTCGATGAACACGACAACGCACAATCGATGAAGGTTGCGGTCGTGAATGAGACAATGGCCCGACAGTATTGGCCTGGGCAGAACGTTATTGGTAGACGATTCAAGCTGGGAGACCCCAACGAGGACGTCCCATGGATTTCTATTGTCGGGGTTGTAGCGGATGTTCGTCAGATGGGTCTCGATGAGCCAATTAAAGCCGAGATGTACTTTCCGTATAGTCAGGTTGATGCGCAGCCGTGGTTCGCTCCACGAGATCTCGCGATCAGGACAAGCGGTGATCCGCTAAAGCTTGTTAACAGTGTTCGTGAAGCCGTGCGTTCAGTTGATCCGGATCAACCGATCTCGAATGTGGCTGTTTTATCTGATTTGCTTGGTGAAGAAGCTGCGCAAAGACAGATGGGAATGATCCTGCTATCTGCTTTCGCAGTTCTGGCGCTGATCCTTGCCTCGCTGGGAATCTATGGTGTGTTGGCTTACTTCGTTGCTCAGCATCGCAATGAGATCGGTGTGCGTCTGGCATTGGGTGCGACTCCGCTAAGAATGCTGTGGTTAGTGATTCGGAAAGGAATGGGATTGACGTTAGTGGGCGTAGTGCTTGGGGTGTTTGCTTCGTTTGGGCTGACGAGATTGATGAGATCGTTGCTCTTCGGAGTTGGCGCCACCGATCCGTTGACGTTTGCTGCCGTTCCCGTTGTCTTACTAGTCGTTTCGTTGTTGGCGTGTTGGATACCAGCGAAACGAGCAGCGAAAGTCGATCCGATCGCCGCTCTTAGATACGAATGAATTTGGAGTGCGACGGCCTGCCGTCGCTTTATTACGGGAAAGCAGCGATCCGGCCAGCTGTAACAGAGCGACGGCCTGCCGTCGCACTCCAAAGAAAGGCCTACCTCCATGCAAACTCTCCAATACGCGTTTCGCATGCTCCTGAAAAATCCGGTAGTGACTTTGGTTGCAGTTATCACCCTGGCCCTCGGCATCGGTGCGAACACTGCCATCTTTAGTGTTGTAAATGGCGTGTTGCTTCGTCCATTGCCGTACAAGGACGCTGATCGACTTGTCGCACTTTGGGAGAACGTGCCCGAGCATGGCCGATGGCGGGCCGCGCCAGCAAACTTCTTCGACTGGAAGAAACAAAACACAGTATTCGAAGATATGTCCGTTTACGGCGCATCAACGATGACTCTGACGGGGCAAGGCGAGCCTGAACAACTACAAGGTGCCCGTGTTGGCTCCGGCTACTTCAACGTTATAGGTGTTGCACCCATCCGCGGTCGTGCTTTCCTACCGGAGGAGTATGAGCCAGGAAAAGGTCAGGTGGTGATTCTCGGTTACGCTCTGTGGCAACGTCGGTTTGGTGCAGATGAAAACATCGTAGGCAAGACGATCACTCTCGACGGCGACATCTACCAGATCATCGGAGTTATGGGACCCGGTACCTATCCGGCCAGACCGACAACAACCGGTCAGATCAGTTTTGATGAACAGGCTCAGCAGTACTGGCATCCAATGTCGTTCACTGCCGGATGGGCTGCTGTTCGAACTGCGCACGTCTTTGGTGTTCTGGGCCGCCTCAAGCCCAATGTTTCGTTAGAACAGGCACAAGCCGAGATGAATACAATCGGCGCGCGCCTCGAGCAGCAGTATCCTGCCAATAAGGGAGAAGGAATCATCGTCAATGCGATCATGAACGAAGTCGTTGGTGATGTTAGACCAGCGCTGCTGACGTTGATGTTCGCTGTTGGTCTCGTACTTTTGATCGCGTGTGCCAATATCGCCGGACTGTTGCTGGCTCAACACGCCGCCCGCAGCAAAGAAATTGCTATTCGTGCCGCCCTGGGAGCCAATCGATTTCGACTCACCTATCAGTTCTTCATCGAGGCGTTGTTGTTATCGATGTTGGGAGCATTGAGCGGCATCATCCTGGCAAAGATCGGGATCGACGTTTTGTTGAGACTGATACCCGAGGATTTTCCACGACTGGGTTTGGTTAAGATTGATTGGCGAGTACTTGGTTTTACCCTCGCATTATCGCTGATCACTTGTCTGGTATTTGCGTTGGTGCCTGCGTGGCAAGCGTCGAAACCTGATCTGCACGCGACTCTTGAACAGAGTGGAAGAACTTCTGGTCCCGGTGCGAATCGCCTTCGTTTTCGACAGCTCCTGGTGGTGTTTCAGGTGAGCATGGCTGTGATGTTGGTGATTGCAGCAGGACTACTTATCAAGAGCTTTTGGCGCTTGCGGAGCGTTGATCCCGGATTTCAAGCAGAACATGTTGTAAAACTGGACCTGACCCTTTCCAGCAAATACGCAAAACCAGAAGCCATCAATCAGTTCTTCAAAGAGTTTAATGATAGCGTCAGCAAGCTTCCGGGGGTTCAGTCTGTGGCGATTGCTTACGATCATCCTTTGCAGACAAACTGGGTTGATAGTTTTCAAATCGAAGGCAGGGTTAGTGCTACACAGGACTCACTGCAGGCGAATTTCAATCCAATTGGCCCTGACTATTTCAAGACGCTGGGTATGCACTTGATGAGTGGTCGTGGTTTCACCGCGCAGGACGATCAGGATCATCCTGGTGTTGCTGTGGTGAACGAGAGTTTTGTGCGTCATTATTTTCCGAACGAGAGCCCTTTCGGCCGCCATATCACACCGGGTCCGCCAGGAAGAATTTGGCAGGGTAAAAAGCTAACCTCGTTCGAGATCGTTGGTGTCGTTCATGACGTAAAGTCGGCAGGACTACAAGCACCAACCGCGCCAACATACTACTTGCCGGCAGCGCAAGCGCCGTTACAGGACATGGCGGTGATTGTTCGCACCACCACAGAGCCACTGTCGATTATTCCTGAGTTGCGGCAAGCGGTGCTGGCAATCGATCCCGATCAGCCAATTTCAAACATCAGCACCATGGAGAAGATCGTCTCAGACAGCATCGCTCGTCCAAGACTCAATATGTTCTTGATGGGATTGTTTGGAGCGTTAGCTTTGATACTGGCAAGTGTTGGGATCTATGGCTTATTGTCGTATTCAGTTACACAACGCACGCAAGAGATGGGGATTCGAATGGCGCTCGGCGCCCAGGTCACAGACGTTTTGAAATTGGTTCTCAGGCAGGGAATGACTTTGGCCCTGATCGGCGAGGCGTTGGGTTTAATTGGAGCATTCGCATTGACGCGTGTAATGCAGCGATTGCTGTTTGGGGTAACACCAACGGACGCGACCATTTTCATTTCGGTGGTCGGTATTTTGACCACAACTGCGGTTCTCGCCTGCTACCTTCCGGCACGACGAGCGGCGAAGGTCGATCCGTTAGTTGCGTTGCGATATGAATGAAGACTTGGTCTTTGGCCTTTGGCCTTAGACCTTCGAAGCACAACCCTCAAAGGCCAAAGACCAAAGGCCAAAGACCAGGAGCAAGTAATGCAGACCTTGTGGCAAGACATCAAATACGGAACGCGAATGTTGTTGAAGAACCCGGGTATCACCGCGATTGTGATTCTGGCCCTGGCGTTAGGTATTGGTGCGAATACCGCAATCTTCAGCGTCGTCAATTCGGTGCTCCTTCGGCCACTACCTTATGACGAGGCCGATCGCCTGGTGTTCTTGAACGAGAAGAGCCCTATCCTTGATGAGATGTCGATCTCCTATCCAAACTTCGAAGACTGGCGAGCGCAAAATCAGTCGTTCGAGCGTATCGGTGTTTACAACCGCAGCAGTTACAACCTTACAGGGACCGGCGAGCCTGAACGAATCATCACGGGTCAGGTATCCGCTGACCTGTTTACTGTACTCCGCGTCACGCCGGCGATGGGACGAGTGTTCACGAACGAAGAAGACAAGCCAGGTGGGCCACCTGTTGTCGTGCTGAGTAATGGTTTGTGGCAACGTCGTTTCGGCGGTCAAGCTTCTATCCTGAACCAGCCGATTCAACTCAACGGCAAGAGCTATACAGTCATTGGAATAATGCCGCGGGACTATCAGTATCCAAGCAGAGTCGAAATGTGGGTGCCTGTTGGTCAGTTGTCAGATCAGGCGTCGTGGAAAAGTCGGGGTAATCATCCCGGACTTTATGGGGTTGGGCGGCTGAAGCCGGGCGTAACCTTCGATCAGGCGGTTGCAGACATGGCTCGCGTCGCCTCGAATCTCGCGGCGCAATATCCGGACTCAAACACAAACAACGGTATTCGTCTTCGACCTCTCCTCGAGATCTACGTCAGTGATATTCGTCGAGCACTGTGGGTGATCTTTGCCGCGGTTGCGTTTGTGTTGTTGATTGCGTGCGCAAACATCGCCAACCTGCTCCTTGCACGCGCAACAGCACGACGTAAAGAGATGGCGATTCGTTCGGCATTGGGAGCAGGACGTTGGCGTATCGCGAGGCAGCTGCTCACCGAGAGCATCCTCTTGTCGGTGGTTGGTGGTGTGCTAGGGCTACTGCTCGGCAGGTGGGGTATTAAACTGATCCTTTATATAAGCCCGGATGCGATTCCACGTGCGCGAGAGATAGGTCTTGATTGGAAAGTGCTGGGTTTCACGATTGGAATCTCTTTTATCACCGGAATTCTCTTTGGGCTCGTTCCGGCGTTGCAAGCCGGTGAAGTTGATGTCCATGAGACGCTAAAAGACACGGGACGGGGCGTGAGTGGGCGTCAATGGCTACGTAGTTCACTTGTGGTTGTCGAAGTAGCTACTACTCTCATTCTGTTAATCGGCGCCGGACTGATGATCCGCAGCTTCTATTTACTACAAAAAGTAAATCCCGGTTTTTCTTACGAGCACCTGACAAGCTTCAGTATTTCTTTACCGCAAAAGAAGTATGCGGCCGAAGAAACCAAAACCAACTTCTATCGCAATCTCCTGGAGAGTCTTCGCGCGACACCCGGGGTTGAAGCAGCCGCGGCGGCTTCAGGATTGCCACTCGGCAACAACGGTTGGCAAACGTCGTTCACGATTGATGGGCGACCAGAACCCGCTCGCGGTGAGACGCCGTTGATGGAAGCGTGTCTTGTGACTCCGGATTATTTTAAGGCAATGAACATTCCGGTATTAAAGGGCCGAGTCTTCAGCGATCATGACGATAGATCTCATCTTGCTGGGAAAGACTTAAGCAAGCTTAGTGAGAACGAGAGATCCGTCGCGGGCGTAAACTCGATTGTCATCGATGAGGAGTTCGCTCGTCGATACTGGCCCAATGAAGATCCGGTCGGTAAGCGAATCATGTTAGGTGGCGGACATGGCAATGGATATGTACCGGTGCTGGAAGTTCTGGGCGTAGTTGGTCGAGTCAAGATGGATAGCCTGAGTCAGGATTCGAATCGGGTTCAGGGCTATTTCCCTTACGCTCAAATGCCGGCGGGCGGCATGACTTTGGTCGTTAAAGGTAGTGGCGACCCAACCCAGTTGGTTGCTTCAGCCAGGCAGCAGGTTAAGGCGATTGATCCGGACCAACCGATATATAGCCCACGCAGTATGGGAGATATACGTGCGGAGTCTGTTGCACCGGAGCGTTTGAACCTCACGCTGCTCAGTTTGTTTGCAGGCATCGCGTTGGTGCTGGCGATCGTGGGAATCTACGGTGTGATGTCCTACTCGGTAACTCAGCGGACTCATGAGATCGGTATTCGCATGGCGATCGGAGCGAGTCGCGCTGATGTGTTTAAGATGATACTCGGCCACGGCATGAAATTGACGCTTGTAGGAGTCGTTGTGGGACTACTTGGAGCTTTTGCGTTGACTCGTTTGATGGCGACGATGTTATTTGGAGTCGAGCCGACGGATGCTACGACGTTCGCGAGTATTGCTGTTTTGTTAATTGCTGTGGCGCTGCTAGCATGTTATTTACCGGGTCGACGGGCTACGAAAGTTGAGCCCACCATATCGTTGCGATACGAGTGAGACTCAGTTCAGCGGTCAGTTGAATAGGACGTATAGGACTTATAGGACCTATTCTACCCACGACCGACCTCATTCCTTGCGCCGCTTCCCGGCCTGAGGCTTCACCGCTTTGTCTAATACCTCAAGGCCGAATAAGATAATCCTCCAAATACAAAGACCAAAGATCAGAGTTCAGCACGAAGACCAAGCTACATGCCGCGCATCCTAATTGCCGACGATCAAGCCGACGTACTCGCCGCACTTAGTCTCCTCCTGAAAGGCGAACGTTTTCAAATTCAAACGAGCTCATCACCCGATGGAATCATGCGCGCAATTGAAACGCAGGACTTTGACGTTGTGCTCATCGACCTCAACTACGCGCGTGACACAACATCGGGCAGCGAAGGTTTGGATCTTCTCATGCGGATTCGCGCAGCTGATCCAACACTTCCGGTCGTAGTGATGACTGCGTGGGGCAGCGTTGATCTTGCCGTTGAAGCAATGCGACGTGGTGCAAGGGACTTCATTCAAAAACCCTGGGACAATGCGCGCCTGATTGCTGTGCTCCGAACACAGGTTGAACTGGCAGAGGCGTTGCGACGCGGCCGACGTTTGGAGGCTGAAAACCTTGCGCTACGCGATAGCGCGGCCGATTCAACGGGTGACTTGCCTCAAATCGTTGCCGAGTCACCCGCAATGAAGTCAGTCTTGAATCTGGTCGAGCGAATTGGTCCAGCCGATGCGAACGTTCTGATCACCGGCGAAAACGGAACCGGCAAAGAAGTGATCACACGTCTGCTTCACTCGATGTCGTCAAGACGTTCGAAGCCGTTGATATCGCTTAATGCCGGAGCCCTTGCCGAAGGAGTTTTTGAAAGTGAGTTGTTTGGGCACGTGCGCGGCGCATTCACGGACGCAAAGAGTGATCGAGTTGGTCGATTTGAATTAGCTGACGGTGGGACGCTCTTCCTCGATGAAATTGGAAACGTACCCCTTAACCTGCAGGCGAAATTACTTCGTGTACTCGAGACGGGGGAATTTGAACGCGTCGGTTCATCGAAGACTCAGAAGGTCAACGTGAGACTGCTTTCTGCAACTAACGCCGATTTGAATGCTGAAGTCGCACAGGGAAAGTTTCGACAGGATCTGTTGTTCCGCTTGAATACGGTTGAGATCCGGCTGCCACCTCTGCGCGATCGAGCTGAAGATATTCCACGACTCGCCGAACATTTCCTGCGCCTTCATCGCGAACGATATCGCAGACCACTAATGGGTTTCTCCGGGGAGGCGCTCGAGGCATTGCGTCATCATCTTTGGCCGGGAAACGTTCGCGAGCTCGACCACGTGATAGAACGAGCTGTGTTGATGAGTACGGGCAATGTCGTGACCGCGTTTGATCTCGCCCTCGAATCTACGCCTGACGCGCGCCTCTCCGCGCGCCTTGAAGAGATGAGTCTCGAAGATGCCGAGCGGTTATTGATTAAGAAAGCGCTGGCGCGATTTGAAGGAAATGCGAATCGCGCAGCCGAAGCCCTGGGGCTGAGTCGAAGCGCGTTGTACAGGCGATTGCAGAAATACGGGCTCTCATAAGGTCCAAAAAGTCGTCAGTTAGAGTTATAAGTCCAATAGGTCCTATAGGTCCTATACTAGTGAGCACTGACCACTGACGACATCGGTTATCATACCCGCGTGAGCAGTCCAGTTAAGTCCACCAAAACTAGCTCAACATTTGCGGCTCTGGATCCGGGTGTCAAAACCGGTGGGCGCCTGAAGTTTGAGCGGCGTGTGACTATTCTCGCACTTCTCGCGGGCTTTCCTGCGGTCGGGCTCTGCGCGTTCCTACTCTGGTACGACAACTATTCTGCGCAGGTCCAATGGACTGTCGATCTGCTCCTCAGTCTCCTTTGGCTTGGAATCTCTTTTAATCTCAAACAACGCATCGTCCGCCCTCTCCAAACTCTCTCTAACATCCTCGCCGCTATTCGTGAAGGCGACTACTCCATTCGCGGACGACGAGCTTTGTCTGGTGATGCACTCGGCGAGGTGATGTTGGAAGTAAACGATCTCGGTCAAACATTGCGCGAGCAGCGACTCGGAGCGATGGAGGCAACGGCTCTGCTGCGCACAGTGATGGCCGAGATCGACGTAGCAGTATTCGCCTTTGACGGAGAGCAGCGTTTGCGCTTAGTCAATCGCGCGGGTGAGAAACTGCTCGCGCAACCATCCGCCCGGTTGTTGGGTCGAACTAGCCATGAACTTGGTCTGGATGCGTGCTTGAACCGACCAGCAGGCTCCGGACCATACACGTTGCAGATGGTATTTCCCGGAGGCGTGGGCAGATGGGACATACGACGCAGTGTCTTTCGCGAAGGTGGTGCGCCCCATCAGTTGCTTGTCTTGACGGACTTGAGTCAGGCGTTGCGCGAAGAAGAAAGAATTGCCTGGCAGCGTCTGTTACGGGTGCTTGGACATGAACTTAACAACTCGCTGGCGCCAATCAAATCGGTCGCCGGCAGTTTGGCTGACTTAATGGGGCGCGAACCTGAACCCACCGATTGGCGGGATGACATGCATCGAGGTCTGGCTGTGATCTCGTCGCGTGCCGATTCGTTGGCGCGATTCGTGGAATCCTATTCAAAACTCGCGCGTTTACCGCCACCACGCCTGGAACCCTTACAGATTGGTTCGCTTGTGTCACGGGTTGCAAGTCTGGAGACTCGGCTACCTGTTAATGTCGTTGCCGGTCCTGACCTGGAAGTGCAGGGAGACGATGTTCAGTTGGAACAGGCACTGATCAATCTCATTCGAAACGCAGTTGACGCATCAATGGAGACGAGGGGACGAGTCGAAGTCGGTTGGCGACAGCGAAACGGACAAGTGGAGGTATGGATCAGCGACGAAGGGCCGGGCCTTGCTAATACGGCAAACCTGTTTGTACCTTTCTTTACAACAAAGGCGGAAGGTTCTGGTATCGGACTAGTCTTATCCCGTCAAATTGCTGAAGCGCATGGTGGCACACTGAGTCTCGAGAACCGACGACAGTTGCGAGGCTGCGAAGCTAGGTTGAGGTTGCCATTGTGAAGTTGTAGGTCTCTCTCCAGAATCTAACAGGTAAGTAAGGGTGGTTTACCCCCGCTGATTGGCAATCTAAGTGATCGGGAAACAGCGGGGGTAAACCACCCTTACTTACCTGTTAGATTCTGGTTGAGTCCTTGATGGTTATGACTACTTCACTACAAATGATCCACTGACCACGCCGCTTGTCTTCACATCAGCACTGCCGGTAAAGCCAGGTTGTTTACCTCCAATGCTTACCCGAAATTCTCCTGGTTCGATAATGCGTTTGCCGTTGTTATCGATCAGCGACATCTGCTCGGGTTTGATCTCGAACGATACCGTTGTCTTCTCGCCTGGCTTCAGGGAGACCCGCTTAATGCCTGCAAGTGAACGAATCGCAACCGGTACTGATGCCGCCACATCACTGATGTAGAGTTGAACAACTTCCTCTCCAGCACGATTGCTAGTATTTGTGACGTTCGCAGTCAAGGTAACGCTCGCTCCACTACCTATCGACTTCGAGCTAAGCTTTAGTCCGTCGTACTTAAACGTCGAATAGCTGAGACCAAACCCGAATGGATAGAGCGGCTGCCCTTTGAAGTAACGATATGTTCGCCCCTGCATGCTGTAATCGGTGAACGCAGGAAGATCCGCGACAGACTTGTAGAACGTAACAGGCAAACGTCCCGATGGATTGTAGTCACCGAACAGCACATCGGCGATTGCAGCTCCACCTTCTTCTCCGGGATACCAGGCATCAATGATCGCGGGCACATTATCGTTTGCCCAGTTAACCGCCAGAGCGCTCCCCCCTAACAACACCAGCACCACCGGCTTACCGAGCGCCTGCACCTCTTTGATCAGATCTTCCTGAGGCTTGGGCAAGACAATGTCCGTGCGGTCTCCGCCTCGAAATCCTTCAACCTTGACATCCATCTCCTCGCCTTCGACGGAAGGTGTGATTCCCATCACCATAACGACAACATCTGCCTGCCGACTCTTCTCGAGTGCAGCCTCGCGTAAACTGCGATCTCCGCTCGGAGGCGACCAGTTTAACTTTGCCGCAGCATATTGATTTCCGTTTTCGAAATACTCCAGACGCAGATCGTAAGTGCGTCCAGCGTCAAACGAGATCTCCTTGTTCACACTGCGAGTGCGCCGGTTAGTGAGTTCTTCAATAACGGTTTGCCCATCAACGATCAAACGCATTCCACCGTTGCCCGCAATACCAATCGTGTATTTACCCGATTCGGTGGGTTTGAGTTTTCCGGTCCAGCGCACCGAGAAATTAGCGTCCGGAACACCCTGGGCCGGACTCATCGCGCCCCAATCAAAATTGATGTCGGCGTCAGCCCTTACCAAAGCGGGTTGACCTTTGAGTTCGCGATTACTGAAGTATTCGCCGCGCAACCCAGTTAACACTTCAGAAGGAATTGGCTCGACTACAACACCCGGCGCGTAGATAGCTGGTGAGTAAAGAACGCGCGTTGAGGTTGGCAGCTTTGCCTTAATGCCTGCCAGCGGTGTGACGTAGCTCGTTGGTTGTCCATTGTAGTTACCGAGCAGCACCCCAAGATTGTCAGCCAGCGGACCGATGACAGCGATCGTCTTCAAATCCTTTTTCAACGGCAATGCGTTGCTTTGGTTTTTCAGTAGTACTATCGATTCGCGCGCGGCCTGAAGCGAGAGCTGACGGTGCGCAGGCGAGTCATTCTCGGAATAGGGAATTCGCGCATATGGCACCATCTCAGGTGGATCAAACATTCCGAGTTTGAAGCGAGCGGTCATCAATCGCTTCACAGCCGTATCGATCTCTCTTTCGGAGATTAAGCCGTCTTTAACAGCTTGCACTAATGAACGATACTCGCGGCCGCATGTGAGATCTGTGCCGGCCTTAACAGCCATCGCCGAGGCTTCAGCTTCTGTCTTAACGTATTTATGACGAAGGTAGATGTCGTCAATCGCGCCGCAGTCAGAAACAATGTAACCATTAAATCCCCATTGTTTTCGTAGCGTGTCGTTCAAAGGTTTACTCGTACAGCAAGGCTCGCCGTTCGTGCGATTGTAAGCACACATCACAGATTGAGCCTGACCTTCAACGACAGTTGCATGAAAGGCCGGCAAGTATGTTTCCTGCAGGTCGCGTTCGGTTGCTATGGCGTCGAAGGCGTGACGCTCTGGCTCTGGACCACTATGAACTGCGTAATGTTTGGGTGTGGCGACGACCTTCAGGTATTTGGGGTCATTACCCTGGAGTCCTTTGACGAAAGCTACTCCCATTCGTGCAGTGAGATAGGGATCCTCACCGTAAGTCTCCTGGCCACGGCCCCAACGCGGATCGCGAAAGATGTTGATGTTGGGACTCCAGAACGTCAGTCCCTTGTAGCGACCATGGTCACCCTTCCGATCAAACTCGTTATGCTTTGCACGTGCCTCTGTAGAGATCACATCGGCGACTCTAAACATGAGGTCCGTATCCCACGTCGACGCCAGACCAATTGCTTGCGGAAACACGGTTGCGTATCCAGCACGCGCGACGCCGTGTAAAGCCTCGTTCCACCATTCGTACTCCGGAACATCGAGGCGGGGAATGGCGGCCGCGCCGTTCATCATTTGCGACACTTTTTCTTCGAGTGTCATCCGCGAGACAAGATCGTTGACACGCCTGTCGATGGGAAGGGAAGGGTTCTTGTAGAGTGGAGGGGTTTGTTGATGTGCGACGCGAATTGGAAAAAGACAGACGATGATTGTTGCAAGGATCAATAAGATTTTCATGGGTTTTCTCTGCGACTCTGCGTTCTCTGCGTCTCTGCGGTTCCTCGGCGCCACAAAAATCTTCGCAGAGACGCAGAGAACGCAAAGTTAACGCAGAGAAAAAACCTAGCTTTCGTGCTTCTCAATCACATACGGCCAGCGTTGGGATCGAGACAACATCGCATTTGCCTGGTCGTCGTTTCTGAATTTTTCCTTCTGCGGATCCCAATAGACCTTTCGCTTCAACTTCATTGCGATCTGATGAATCAAACAAGTCGAACACGATCGATGCGCAACTTCGATCGGGGCAATCGGCGTATTTCGAGTTCGCACGCAATCGATCCAATTCCAATGATGCTCTTTACTCTCGTAGAGGTGAATTTCGCTCGGAAGTATGGTGGAGCTGATTATTTTTGGATCACTGGCAGCCAGTGCTTGCGGGTCTTTCAGCTTTGCAATCGGATCGCTTGCCGTGACTTGTTCGTTGCCACGTGACACGAAGATCCAGCCGTTTGTGCCCTCGAACTTGATTCCATTTGGCAACTCTGTGCTGACAATCATCTTCACACCGGTCGCGTACAGAGCTTCAGTTCGAAACGTACCGTGTACGTCCCATAATCCTTTGGTTGGAAATTCCGCCGTGCCCCAGACCTCAATCGGCCCAGTGTACTCTGTGTCCATGGCCCAGTGTGCACAGTCGATGTGATGCGAACCCCAACCGGTGATCATTCCCGCTCCAAACTGTTCGCAGCGTAACCATCCAGGACGGCCGTAATCGTTTTGCGGATGAACGCGCTTCTCTGTGTAGTACTTGTACGGAGTTGAGCCAAGCCACATCTCGTAATTCAGGTTCCTTGGAATTGGCATCTCTGGCTCGTCATCGCCACCGGGATCCGAAGGCAGGCCCACGTATACCGTCTTCAACTGACCGATGCGTCCATTGCGCACGAGTTCTGCTGCGTAGCGAAATTGAGTTGATGAACGCTGCTGCGATCCAACCTGAAAGATACGGCCTGTGCGATGAACTGTGTTACTGAGAGCGCGTCCCTCAGCGATCGTTAATGAGGCAGGTTTTTGAAGATATGCATCTTTGCCCGCTTCAGCCGCGTCGATGCCGATGATTGCATGCCAATGATCGGGAGTGCTGATTAGGACGCCATCGATATCTTTGTTCTGGAGTAGTTCTCGATAGTCGGTGTACACCTTAACGCCATTAAACGTTGTGTTCGTCTTTTTGCTGTAGAAGTTGTTCACTAAGACGCGCGCGTCTTCCGCTCGTTTGCTGTCGAGATCGCAGACTGCAATGACCTGTGCTTCGTCATATCGCCACACACCGGGAAGGTCGTGGCCTCGAGAGATCCGACCATTGCCGATAGCGCCGATGTTTACGCGATTGCTTGGGGCATACGCGCCGAAGACTGAGGATGGAACGATGCTGGGAAAGCCCCCGAGATCAAGTGAGGCAGCTGCGGTTCCGACAAGCGCAGTCTTGACGAACGTCCGTCGTGACAGTGATCTTTTGCTCATAACTGCCTTCTTTCTTCGCGGTATCTCTGATCGGCATTGAACCTGACTCGAAAATTCTGTCGCACCCGTCTTGTGTCACTCCGGAGGAGTGACATGTTTATAGTTTTCGAGATTCCCGAAATTCCGCACTCCTTTAGGAGTGCCATGTTGATTTGGATTGCCGTTCTCAATTCGACCAGCGAGCGGGACATGATTCGAGTTTTTGGAACCTTAGTTGCCGCGGAACATTGCACTCCTAAAGGAGTGCGCAACTTCACGATGCGCGAAAACTATAAACATGCCACTCCTAACGGAGTGAAGAGCTTTCACTTCTGCAAATTGATTCTTTGCGCCTGCTGCTGTGCCCGCAGTGCCAATTCCATTGCCAAAAAACAATGTCGTTGCGGCATGGCTGTTTCAGTGCGATTAAGGACGTCATCGATTAACTGTCGTCCATATGGAAGTTCATCGGCATTACAGTCGAAGTAATGCGTCTCTTTCTGATCAGTTAGAAAGAGGTGGTTTCCACTGGTGCTTCTGCCCACGTCACAGTTCTTACGAACTTCGATAAATCCATCAGTCCCGATGATTGTCAGGCGTCCATCACCCCACGTGCTGAGACCATCAGGTGTAAACCAGTCGACGCGGATGTAGCCCATCCCTCCGTTGCCCCGCAGCATCACATCGCCGAAGTCTTCGAAGAGAGGCCACTGCGGGTGATGTAGATTGCCGATCTGCGATGCAACGACGGACGCTTCCGTTGAGCCGGTGAAATAAAGAAACTGATCAAACTGGTGCGATGCAATATCACAGATAATTCCACCGAAGTACTTACGATCGAAGAACCATTGTGGACGAGTCTTCGGATTGATTCGATGTGGACCGAGTCCGGTAGTTTGCAGAACCTTGCCAATCGCACCCGCCTTAATCAACTCGCCAGCACGCACAGTTGCTTTGTTCTCGAAGCGTTCGCTGTACATGATCGAGTAGATTCGATTCGTTGCTTTTTGTACGCGACGCACTTCGGCGAGTTGTGCAAGAGAAGTGATGCCCGGTTTGTCAGACATGTAGTCTTTGCCGTGCTGCATCACTGCAATTCCCAGTGGCGCGCGGTCGGCTGGAATACCCGCGCTTAACACGAGCTTAATCGAATGGTCTTCGAGTATCTCTTCTCGACTTCGAGCTTGCTTCACTTGCGGATAACGCTTGGCAAAAGCCGCGGCCAGTTCGGGTTCTTTTGCATAGAACGAAATGAATTCACCTCCACCACGAATGGTCGCTCCGATTTGACCGTGAATATGATCGTGGTTAATTCCGATGACTGAAAATCGAAGTCGTGGCTGTTGACTCATGCTTGTGTCCCTTCGGCTACTGACTACTGATTCACGGGCAGTGGCGCTCGTCTTTGGCAACGCAGATAACGCCAACACACTTGCTGCTGAAGTCACTGACTCTTTGATGAATTTTCTTCTGGTTTCTTTTTTCATGGTTCCTCACGTGCTTTTATCCACAGATTACGCAGATTGCACAGATTTCTTTTGGATATTTTCAGAGGCTGCCACTCTCACAAAAAATCTGTGTAATCTGCGTAATCTGTGGATAAGAAATGTCGTGTCATCTTCGCGGCAATGTGGTGCTCTCAATGCTTGATTGATAGTCTCGTTCCACGTATTCGAAGTAATCAAAATCTGCGGGACGACGTTGTCCTGACGCATCCTGACAACACACGCCAACGAACGCGCCTGTAAAGTTCGGCAGCCCCGGCGCCGATGCCTCGTCTGAGAGAATGCTCGCATCAAATATTTCCGGAAGCCATCGCCATTCTTCATTGTTCTGCCGGAACGCAAAGCGTAGACGCTCAAAATCAACATCCACTCTTAACTCTACGCGCGCCGAGTTAGAAAGCGGTATCGGCCATGTAAACGAATCGGACTGGGCTTGATCCGGATTTGAAGACATCACCCTCAAGTGTCTTCCTACTTCTGAGTCGTAACTCAAGTACAAATAGTGAAACTTGGATCCGTTGTAATAACAAACAAGCCCGGCCAATTGTTGGAAGTCTTCAGGATTGAAATCGGTTGACGCTACGGCAGTGTAGCAAAAAGCTTGCTGACGACGAGCCACGAGACTCTGATGAAACATACTGCCGATCGACTCGCGTCCATATAAACGAAGGTGGCCAGGACGCTCTGACAAACTGAACAGTTCATGCGGATAAGGCGAACGGAGCCACTGGAAGTTGACATTCAACTTTGGCTCATCGAAGTCGTCACGTATCGGTTCAGTTGGAAACTCATGAGAGATTAACTTTGGCGCGGGGACTTCAACGAGCGGAGTTGGTTCACCATGTGCAGTGACAAGCCAGTCGTCTTCATTCCAATACATTTTCTGAATTCCTGTTTCGCGGCCAAGAATACATCGTCCACGATTGGGAAGGGGACGTCCGCAGAGATGAACCATGTACGTCTCCCCATCCTGTGTTTCAACGAGATCTGCATGTCCGGCGCGCTGCAGCTCAACGTCTGGTCTATCGCGTGATGTCAGGATTTGCTTATTCGGATGAAGTTCGTATGGCCCTTTGAGTGAACGTGATCGCGCGAACGTCACCGCATGTCCCCACCCTGTTCCTCCTTCTGCCGTAAGTAGATAGTAATAACCATTTCGTTTGTAGAGATGAGGTCCTTCTGTAAGTCCGAGCGCTGTGCCCGCGAAGATCAGATCGCGTGCGCCAATAAGTTTGCGTTCTGTCGTTGAAAACTCCTGAAGCTGAATGCCGGCGAATCGATTACGTCCAGGGCGATAGTCCCAGAGCATGTTTAGCAAATACTTTCGCCCGTCGTCATCGTGAAACAGGGAGGGATCAAAGCCGCTGCTGTTGAGGAAGATCGGGTCCGACCATTCGCCATCGATCGTTTCACTGGTGACGAGATAGTTGTGCATGTCACGTAACGATGCGCCCGACACGCCTGATTGAGTCGTTCGACCGTAGCGTTTCACGTCGGTGTAGATCAGGTAAAAGAGGTCGTCTGAATAAGTGAGGCACGGCGCCCAGATACCGCAAGAGTCGGGAACACCGATCATGTTTAGCTGGCTTGCACGATTCAACGGGCGGATTAACAGACGCCAGTGAATCAGATCGCGCGAGTGATGAATCTGCACGCCGGGATACCATTCGAACGTCGAGGTGGCGATGTAATAATCATCACCTACTCTAGCGATCGACGGATCGGGATTAAATCCACGAAGGATTGGATTATGAATCATCTCGTTCAAGTACTCTCTGCGTTTCCTGAGCGTTCTCTGCGTCTCTGCGGTTTTTCCAAGTTGCAACCCGCCAATAAACCGCAGAGACGCAGAGAACGCTGAGGAAACGCAGAGAAGAATTCATATTATGTAGAGACACTCCACTCTGGTGGTTTCACTAGCGTCCACAACAGTAACGCTCCGATCACATCAAGCACACCAAGACAAATAAAAAACGGTGAGTATCCGATTTGCTTAACCAACGCTCCAATCATCAACGAGAACGTCAGCAGTCCTGCATTGCCAAACGTCCCTGCCATACCCGCGACTGTTGCGACTTCACTTCGCTTAAATAAATCAGAAGACATCGTGATCACTGTCACCGAAAGCGTTTGGTGAGCGAAGCCAGCCAGACTAACCAGAGCAATAGCGGCGTACGGATTTTCTACTAAGCCTGTGAATGCCACGCCAATCATCATCAATGCACCCAGACTAAACGCCGAGCGACGAGCATTGATTAGGTTTAGTCCGCTGCGCTGCAATGCCGCGACCACCGCCGGACCAAACAAACAACCAAGGTCAGCTGCAAAGAGTGGCATCCATGCAAACATCGCAATTTGTTTCAGGTCGAAATGTCTGACGGTTTGCAGATACAACGGCAGCCAGAACGTCAACGTGCCCCACGTTGGATCGGCAAGTAGTCGAGGGAGTGCGATGCCCCAAAAGTTTCGCTGTTGAGCGAGCTTCAAAATAGAAGGCTTTGTCCCGTCACTTTGCAGTGCTGCTTCCTGACCAGTTGCAATGTACTCGCGCTCTGCTTCGGTAAGCGCAGGATGTTCGTGTGGTGGGCGGTAAAAAAGTAACCAGAGCACGACCCAAACAAGGCCCAGTGCGCCAGTGATCACGAATGCGGATTGCCAGCTGTGATAAAGAATGGCCCAGGCTACGAGCGGTGGCGCGATCATCGAACCAAAGGATGCACCGATGTTGTAAACACCGCCAGCCACACCGCGTTCCTTCGCAGGGAACCATTCGGCAGTCGCTTTCATTCCCGCCGGACCGCCTGATCCTTCGGCAAAACCCATGAGGGCTCGCAGCCCGGCTAACATCTGCCAATTGTGTGCGAGGCCGTGGGCCATGTTGATAATCGACCATGCTGTTGCAAAGATCGCCAAACCGATTCTGAGCCCCAACACATCCAGTGCGTAGCCAACCAAAGGCTGAAACATTATCGCTACCTGGAAGGCGGTGAGGATGTATGAATACTGATGTTCATCAATCTTCAAGTCTTTAAGAACGACAACTGCCGCTGTGGCGAGGGTGGAGCGCGTCAAATAATTGAGAATGGAACCGGTCATAGTGAGGCCAAGCATCCACCATCGCAGGCCCTTAATCCTGGAGGTGAACGCGAGGGTCGAAGCGATCCGTTCTGATCTACTTGTCGCTACTCGCTCACTCATCGGTTATAGTGTCCGGCAAACTTTAGTTTGTCGTGAGATGACCAACACGAAACTAAATTGAATGAGCTGATACAGTGTGCTGTGCTGATCAATCGGGCCCTTTCTGAACACGACAAACTGAAATTTATCGGACATGCTCACAATCTGGTGTAACAATGACTTCGGACAAAATGATCAACGCGAATTAGTGCTGCTTAGAGAGAATGTCAGTAACTATCACCTGCGGCTGTTCGCAGAATCTGAATCGAGCGAGACAGCACGTGTGGCTCTTGCTGCCGCTGATATCGCGTTTGGCTCGCCCTCTCCTCATGACGTGGTTGAATCAAAGACTCTGCGATGGATCCAGTTGAACTCTGCCGGTTATACAAACTACGACCACGAAGAGATCAGAGATCGATTAGTTTCAAACAGTATCGCTCTTACAAATAGCTCTGCTGTTTACGATGAGCCATGCGCGCAGCATGTGTTAGCCATGATTACTAGTGTGGCGCGTCAACTGCCCGCTGCCTTGGATTCACAACGCGGCGCCAGAGGCTGGCCGATGAATGCTTTGCGTGCTCGCTCTCCACTCCTGAACGGTCAAACTGTATTGCTGTTGGGCTTCGGCGCGATTGCACTGCGCCTGGTTGAGTTGCTTCAGCCTTTGCGCATGAACGTAATCGCAGTTCGGCGAAAAGTCAGCGGAAAAGAACCAGTTCAAGTTCACGATATTTCGGAAGTCGATAAGCTTCTTCCCCTGGCCGATCACGTTGTTAACATTCTTCCCGCAAACGATCAGACAATGAACTTTCTCGATGCGCGGCGTTTGGTGAGTCTCAAACGAGGTGCAATCGTTTACAACATTGGTCGAGGTTCCACGGTCGATCAGGAAGCACTGCGACAAGAGTTAATCTCAGGAAGAGTTGCGGCAGCTTATCTCGACGTAACCAATCCAGAGCCTTTGCCGCCTGATCATCCGCTTTGGACGACACCAAACTGCTTCATCACTCCACACAGCGGTGGCGGACATTCAAATGAGAAAGAGCGTCAGGTCAAACACTTTCTGAATAATCTTGGGCGATTCGAACGCGGCGAAGAATTACTGAACCGCGTTTTTTAGTTCTGCTCTGCGTCTCTGCGTTTCTCTGCGTCTCTGTGGTTTCAGAGGTCTATGCTTAACGCAGAGACGCAGAGAACGCAGAGTTAACGCAGAGAAGAGTTTCGCAGTGCGAACACTTCCTCCGGCTTTTCCCATTGTCCTGTCTTCGCCGACCGAAACACCGCATCGATCACCGCCATGTTCCGAATCGAATCCTCGAGTGAAAGCACGGACTCTTTGTTCTCTCTTATTGCTTGCGAAAACAGATCGCCCTGGACCGTATATTGGTCGCACGTTTCAAACTCGATCACCTGGATATTACGACCGGAAAGATCTGAACCATCGTCCAGAAACACCTTACATGGTTCGTCAGGCGGAGCATTGCAAGGTATTTGAACTTCAAGCCTTCCTCTGGTACCGATGATCTGGACGCGCTGATAAGGAACTATTCGAGTGCCGCACGTGAAAGTTGCATGGCCTGAAGGGAAGTCGAGCAGCGCTGAGGTCAAGGTGTCAGTGCGGGTTGACGGATTTTCTTCAATTAGCGAAACCACCCTCGCTGGCTCACTGCCAAAAACCAAACGAGAGAAAAAGATCATGTAGCAACCGATATCCATCAAACCGCCGCCGCCGGTCTCGCGGATGTTGCGAATGTTCGTCGGATCCTGGTTGTTGTAACTGAAGTGGCCTTCAACAGAGCAAACCTCGCCGATTCGTCCTTCCCGAATCAGCGTCAGGGTTGAAAGCCATTGCGGATGCGTTAACACCATAAACGCTTCCTGAATCTTGACTCCTGTTTCATCTCGAACGCGTAATAAAGGCCTGGCTTCGTCCGCAGTCATTGCTATTGGCTTTTCACACAGCACATGTTTACCGGCACGAGCGGCCTTCGTTGTCCATTCGACATGTAGATTGTTTGGAAGTGGGTTGTAGATGGCTTCGATGTCTGGATCGGCCAGGAGCTCATCGTATGAGCCGAACGCCTTTGGGATATGCAGTTGCGATGCGGCGGATTGCGCTTTCGAGAGATCTCGTGATGCGATAGCCGTTATGTCGCACCATGCACCCGCCTGCATCCCGGGAATGACTTTCTTTACGGCAATGTTCGCTACGCCGAGAACTCCCCATTTAACTCTGTTCGTCATTGTGATTTACTTGGCGATTTCCAGTTGATCACGTGATACACCGCAGGTGTTGAACCGACATTCTTTAAGGAGTGCAGTTGATTTGATGCGTTGAAGATTACAGAACCAGGTCCTACCTTCTTCAACTCACCGTTAGAAAGTACTTCGACGGTGCCTTCTCTCACGATAATGAGTTCTTCGTTCGGGTGTTTATGAGGCGGATGTGATTGCAGTCCAGGGTTTAGAGTAGTGACGTGACACTCCAATTCGTCCAAAGTAATAGTCGGACTCTTAAAGAATTGCCTTACTGAACCGACATCGGTTTGCTTGACAGGAATTGAGTTCCACTCGAAGGTGGTTGATCCCATAATCGGATTCTGAGCAGTGATGCGAACTGCGAAGAGCGTTGCTATAACGGTCAATGCAGCCACTACAAGATCCCTCGGTTTGATCATCGGAGGTCCTCTCTTTTCTCTGCGCCTCTGCGTTCTTTGCGTCTTTGTGGTTTTCGCAACACCTTCTAAAACGCAGAGACGCAGAGTACGCTGAGACGCGGAGTTTTTACTTCATTTTCATATCTGCAAACTTCAGAAACTGTTCCCAATCAAACGCAGTGATTGCATGTCCTCCAGTATGAATATGGAATGCAAGCGATTTCATTATTGGTTGATCCAGTGCCGGCATATCTTCGGTTCCGAGATCCTCTCCGCCAAGCAATTTGTAAACTGGTCCCGCAGCTACACACGCAAGAAACTCGCCTCTGGGATCGGCCCATCGATCAGTCTCACCAGCTGTGACGTATACCGGTCGGGGCGCAGTCAAAGAAATCAACTCATGCATGTCTATTGGCAAAGCATTCTCGTTGTCGGCATATTTTTGATACGTCGAAGTGAACCAGTATGGAAAATTAGTAACAAGGTTACGAATGCGTTCGCCATAGTCACGTCGGGAAAGAGAAGCACCTCCCTCACCAGAGCAACTGGAGATGACCATCGCAAAGCGAGGATCAATTGCACCAGCCCACAGCGCGGTTTTGCCCAGGCGTGAATGACCCACAATTGCAACGCGCTTAGCATTAACGTCCTTGTCTTTTTCTAAATAATCCAGCGCGCGACTCAGTCCATAGGCCCAGGCTCCAATCGCACCCCACTCACTTTCGAGAGACGCGGTTTGTCCAGGTTTGAAGAACAAAGGCCTAATGCCAGATACGTATCCGCCTTTGAAATCAGGTTCGATGTCTGCGTAGTTGATGGTCGCAAACGCGTAACCTCGGGAAACAATTCGTTCCGTGTCCGTCTGCGCCCGTCCTCGCGAGTCTTCAGCAGGTTGTTGCTTTTCGCCGGTTCGACTCCATGACGGAGTTAATTTGATCGCCGGATCCCTTGCCGCAGTTTGATTTCCGTTGAAACTCAGAAGGAGGAAGACGGGAACGGGTTTGCGTGAGTTCTTTGGAATGAACAAGAGCAGTTCTTCTTTGGGACCGTCGTTTTTATCAGAGAAGTAGATTGTGATCTGTTTTCGAATTGCTTTGCCGCCGAGCCCATTTTGATCCGTGTCGAAGACTTCGTAGCGCAAATTCTTAGGAGGAGCAGGATTGTGTCCGTAGACGTTTGTCGCGAAAAGTTCGAAAACTTCCGTGCGGCGGCGTTTCGTCCAATCTGCAGCGGTGCGAACTCGCTTACCGTCATTGAAAACCAACGGATCAGGTAACGTGTAGGTGCCGACCTTTGATTCGTCGTAGTTTGTTGATGGAGATTGCTGCCCAGCCAAACATAAGAGTGAAACTGCTGAGATCATCAGCACAAGGCCGAACCGAAATGGTTTTTGATGCGACATGATGAACAACTTGATGCAGACAGTGACCGGGGCAGTAGCCCGACTGTCAAGGAGGACTTGGGACCCCATACCGATCGGATTGGTTGTTAGCCCTCCTTGACAGTCGGGCTACTGCCCCGACCACTGAGTGTCGCTTAGCGCACGCCTAGCAGAATATCAATCGTCAGCTGATCTAACCTTTCATAAGGCAATGGCTTGTTTGCGAGTTGCTGTCGATCAAGCAGCGTGGTCTTGATGCTCTCTGCCTTTGAGCGACTGTATTTGCCCAACGGTTCTGCATCCTCTGGACTTGCGGAACGGATCTCTTTCAGCAATGACTGAATCTCAGGATCGTCATTAAACTGCTCGGCTTTTTCTTTCAGTATTAAGTAATTTCGCATGCAACCTGCAGCAAACTCCCAAACGCCATCCTCGTTCTCACTTCGATACGAATGTGCATCAAAGTGTCGAGGACCGTCGTAACCAGACTCTTCCAGCAGCTTAACCAGGAAGAACAAGTTCTTGATCGACTCAGAGCCAAAGCGCAGATCCTGATCAAACCGAGCGCCCTTTTGGTCGTTGAGATCGATATGAAACAACTTGTTGGCTTCAATCGCCTGAGCGACGACGTGGTAGAAATTCAGACCAGACATTTGTTCGTGGCCGACTTCTGGGTTCACGCCAACCATCTCCGAATGTTCGAGCGTTGCGATGAAACCCAGCATAGCGCCCGTAGTCGGGAGATAGATGTCACCTCGTGGCTCATTTGGTTTTGCTTCCAAAGCAAACTTGTAATCGTAGCCCTGGTCGATCGAGTATTCGCAGAGAAAGTCCAGTGCCTCACGGTTCCACTTCAAAGCGTCTCGAGCGTCTTTGGCGGCATCGACCTCGGCACCCTCACGTCCTCCCCAGAAGACGTAAATATGCGCGCCAAGTTCTGCGCCGAGATCCATTGACCGCATCGTCTTTTGCAACGCATAACGCCGAACACGTGGATCGTTCGAAGTGAACGCCCCATCTTTAAACACCGGATCATAGAAAAGATTGGTGGTGGCCATCGGCACTTTCATCCCGTGATCGTTCAGTGCCTGTTTGAATTCGCTCACGATTCGATCACGTTCGGACGGCGAAGCATCTATGGGAATGAGATCGTTGTCATGAAGATTGACTCCGAACGCTCCGAGCCCGCTTAGTTTTTTGACAATAGTAGGCGGACTAATGCTGGCGCGTGTCGCGTCACCGAAAGGATCGCGACCGCGATTGCCTACTGTCCAAAGTCCGAAAGTGAATTTGTGTTCTGGTTTGGGATGAAAATTGTTCGAAGGCATTGTTACCACTCCTTGAATGTTTCAGACTCTTCCTCTGCGTCACCTCTGCGTTCTCTGCGTCTCTGCGGTTTTCACAGTTACAGCCGATCCGAACCGCAGAGAGGCAGAGAACGCAGAGGTGCGCAGAGAAGAACTTTACCTGCTTTTCAAACCGGCGTTAACTACTGCATCAAACGCAAGTTTAGGTCTTCCGCCTCGATCGAAGAGCAGGGGATAGTTTGTTCTACCTCTAACTGGCCAGTTATTCAACCATGTATCACCGTCCGTCACTCCCCAGAAGGTGATTCGGTCAATGACGTCGCGATATTTCAAATACACCCCAAACAACTCGCCGTATCTTTTCGCCTGCTCCTTTTGAATAGTTTCCGGGAAACTCGCAGCAAACGGGTTGAGTTTGACTTCCAGTTCCGGAGTTAGCTTCAAACCGGGCCCAGTGTCTTCGCTCACCGGCGGCAAAACGTCGATATCGAGTTCGGTGATATTCACTTTAATGCCAAGCTTTGCAAACGCTGCAATCGTTGCATCCTGCTGCTCCGCGGTTGGCCAATTGAGTCTATCGTGACCTTGCAACCCCACCGCTGCGACGCGGACACCACCAGCTTGCAAATTTTTAATTAACTGGATTGCTCCGCTACGTTTCGGTTCGTTCTCGAGAGAATAATCGTTATAGTACAACTGCGCATCCGGATCGGCTTCATGCGCAAACTCAAACGCCTTGGCTATGTAATCTTCACCAATGATCTTCATCCACTTGGATTGGCGCATGGTACCGTTTGCTTCAATTGCTTCGTTCACCACGTCCCAACCCTTGATCCTTCCTTTGTAACGACCCACAACCGTGTGGATGTGGTCTCTCAAACGATTCAAAAGCATCTCGCGGCTTGCGAGTTTTCCATTTCCATCCTCAAAAACCCAATCGGGAGTTTGCCTGTGCCAGACCAGCGTATGCCCAATGATGTACATGCCGTGCTTTTCACCAAACTCGACATATCGATCACTGCCGGCGAAGTCGTACTTATCGGGAGACGGGTGAACATACATCCACTTGAGTTGGTTCTCAGGTGTGATCGAGTTGAAATGCGCGTTGATGATCGGCATCGCGCGCGGGTCTTCTTCGGAGAATTGACGACGGTTGAGTGCCGCACCGATCATGAAGTCGTTCTTGAAGATTTCTTTGAGCGATGGAGAATCGCTTTTGGATCCTGCCGGTGATGTTGACAGGAGCAACAGAATTGACATGATTTGAAGCAGTAATACTTTCACTTCGCAACTACCTCAAGCTTCACAGTCTGATTTGTGACCGAACTCGTTCCCACCATGATATCGAACCAGCCTGGTTCAACAACGCGTTTCATCTGCATGTTGTAGAACCAGAGTTTGTCGGGTGTAATCACAAAATCAACTTTCTTACTTTCACCGGGCGCCAATGAGATCCGCCGGAAGTCTTTTAGTTCTTTGATCGGTCTGGTCACAGAACTCACCAGGTCATGAATATATAGTTGCACGATCTCATCACCCGCACGCTTGCCCGTGTTTGTAATAGTGACACTCACGGTCGCTTTACCGTCGGGCGTGATACGAGCCGGACTAATCGTTGGCGTCGAATATTGAAATGTCGTGTAACTCAGCCCAAAGCCGAAAGGAAACAGCGCGTCCTTATTTGTGAACAAATAACCGCGACGGCCGGATGGCTTTTGGTTGTAATAGATCGGCAATTGCCCTACTGAACGAGGAAAGCTAACAGCTAACTTGCCTGCCGGGTTGTGATCGCCAAACAACACATCCGCCACGGCGACGCCCGTTTCCTGACCAAGATAAAAGCCTTCGAGAATTGCAGGTGCGCTCTGTGCGATGTAATTGATCGACAAGGGTCCGCTATTGATGAGAACAACTATTGTGGGTTTACCAGTGGCCAAAATTGAATTCGCAAGCAGGTTTTGTCGTCCAACCAGATCGAGGCTATCGCGATCACCAAGATGATTGTCAGCCCAACCCTCTTTGTTGGTGTCTTCATTACTTCCGAGGACGAGAACCACAGCATCTGCTGTCGCCGCCGTTGCAACTGCCTCCTGGATCAACTTAGTGTCATCAGCCGGGTCATTAAGGTGAGATGTGTCTGCCCACCAGTCGCCACCCTCCTTCGTGATTTTGCAACCTTCAGCAAACGACACCTTCATTTGATTGCCGACTTTGTCGGTAATGCCTTGCAAGACGCTAACGCCACGTCCGGGATTGTCGCTATAACCACCGAGGTGAACGCGATTAGCATTTGGGCCAATCACTGCGAGTGACTTAATGGCAGTTCGATCCAACGGCAACAGATTGTTTTCATTCTTGAGCAGCACGATCGAGCGACGTGCGGCCTCTGCCGCCAATGCCTGATGCGCCACAGAGTTCGTGATCTGTGCGGCCCGGTTTTCATCAACATACGGATTTTCAAAAAGGCCCAACAAAAACTTAGCTCTCAACACACGAGCGACTGCCTTGTCCAGAGTTGATTCGGCTACTTTCTTGTCTTTAACGAGTTGTACCAGATTGAGGTAAACGTCCGGGTCCGGGGTCTCGACATCTACACCCGTTTCAAGGGCAAGTCTTGCAGCCTCGGTTTTGTCGTTTACCACGTGATGGAGCGATTGCAATTGCTCTAAAGCGTAATAGTCTGACGTAAGATAACCCTGGAAGCCCCACTCCTTTCGGAGCACGTCGTCAAGCAACCACTTATTGATACTTGATGGGACTCCGTCGATTTCGTTGTACGACGGCATCACACTCATGACACCAGCCTCTTTTACAGCTGCCTCAAAGCTCGGAAAGAACGCTTCGCGCAACACTCGTTCTGAGTAGTTTGACGGACCGACATTCGTCCCGGCTTCAGGTTGGCCATGCGCTGCGAAGTGTTTGGCAGTTGCAATGACGTGTTCGTTACTGATGTTCGGTCCCGGACCTTGAATGGCTTTGATCTCTGCCACGGCCATGCGAGACGTTAAATATGGATCTTCGCCGTAAGTTTCTTCAGTTCGACCCCAACGTGGTTCGCGCGCAAGATCCAGATTTGGACCGAGCACCTGGTGACTGCCGCGCGCACGAGTTTCGAGGGCCGCGACGGTAAACACTCTGCTTATGAGGTCAGGATCCCAACTGCTTGCCAGGGAAATTGGTTGAGGGAAACTTGTACTGCCCTGGGCCATGTGACCATGCAGAATCTCGTCGTGAAACATAGCCGGAATGCCAAGACGCGTGTTTTCAATAAGCCACTTCTGGACCGAGTTTGCGAAAGCGGCGCCTTCTCTTGGACCTTTGCGTTCACGTTGTCGACCAATCTGTCCAATTCCGTACTTCATCACTTCGCGTGCCTTTTCGGGTGAGAGGTCACCACGATCAGTTGAGAAGTCTGTTTGAGGATTTACCTGCGGTCGCGAACTCCATAGACACGTCAGCTGCGCGACCTTTTCTTCGATCGTCATCCGTTTCAGCAAATCCCCGACTCGTGCATCGACGCTGAGCTTTGGGTTTTTGTAGTCAGGAGTTGCCGTTTGAGAATGAGTGATATCGATCGAGAACGGAAGGAGCAGTGCTGAGATACTCAACAAAAGAAGGACACTTCGGCCAAGGTTTGTCATGGAAAAGTTTGGTCTCCGTTTTTTTCTCTGCGCTGTCTCTGCGTTCTCTGCGTCTCTGCGGTTTTCCGGACTCACCCAAGTCTTAACCGCAGAGACGCAGAGAGCGCAGAGATTACGCGGAGATAAGTCAAAGAAGGTCAAGAACGGGAATCAGGCAAGCCAACCCAGTTTCTAAAATTTCCTGAAAACAATCGTGTAACATCACGCGAGATTTCGGTTGAAGTCACTGCGCGTCCACTATCTAACAGTCGAGCGTACATCTCGTATAACGTTTCCGAGATTACCACGCGCGAGTGTTGCCACTTGTAAATCAATTGTTCGAGCACGCGAGCATCCGAATGCTGTGGAATAAAGCTTGGACCTAACAATTCAAATCGTTCAGCAGTGATCTCCGACACGATCGATGGATTATTCAAAAACCACCAACAGCCAAATGGCATCAAGTTATTGAACTTCCGCGCCGCAACACACAATTCGTGTTGATTCTCGCGCGACAAGAAAGTGGCCAGAAACTTTACTTCGCCAAACTCACCGCAGATTCTCTCCAGCGAAGTCATGTCAGCTTTGCCCATTCCATCGCCAGCAGATCGCAAAGCCGGATTCACTCCCCGTCGAACGCCGACCATGAGTCCCATAGCGATTGAATGATCGCGCGCGGTCGGCAGGACCACTTCGCGAAGCAACTGAGTTCGATGATCGTCCTTTGGATATTGGAAATCTGCGGGCAGCGATACTGCCAGGTACAGCGGACGCATCCGTCTGATCCAGTCGTCGAGGAAACGACGCACTTCTACGAATGAACGCGTGGTTAGATTCGCATCGACGTCGAAGTCGCGTGCTTTAAGTATCTTTGCCGTGTCGGACCAGTCATTCAGGAGGGGATCCAGTCGTAACGATGCATGAAACCGATCATCCGAGATTAGTCCTTGAAGCCATGCTTCACTTTCGTGCTCATTAAGCGGATCGTTTGTCATGACCACATCGCTCACGCACGCCATCTCAAGGATCCGATCTATGTGCGACTCGACGTCCTGAGAAGAGAAGAATGCGCGCGCCTCATCAAGATTGGGCGCACGCGTATCAAGATTGAATGCGGCGAGTATTGAGACGATGCCTCGAGCAGCTTCCGATAAAGGTGTGCTTTCTACGAATAGCGTTTTCCAAACGAAGTCGGCGCGTCGTGCTTTGGTCATGCGCCAAAAGTCAGCATGCGAGAGATCGGATGACCGAAGGGACTCCGCGATCAAGTAGTGGTATGTAAGAAGATCATCAATGCCTGATAGAAATAGTCCATTGAAAGCTGGTGGGTGAACGTGGGTATGTACGTCGATGGCGGGTGTTCTTTTGACCGTAAGTTCGACCTGTTGCCTGAGCTGTTCTCTATGGGTTAACAGTTCACCCTGAACCGTTTGATTTTCCACCAGACTGACCATTGTTCTCCCTTCCTCGTCAATTAAAGCTGGATGTTGGTAGGCGTTCGCGCGTCGTTCGGATCTGCCCAACGATCATTTGGAACCGTGGGTACCCAACCAGGACGCAGCGGATCCTGATCGTATGGGTATGAGCCAAGACGTTTGTATAGCTCCTGGTATGCGCCTACTTTATCGTAATCGAGTTTGACTCCAAGACCAGGCGACGCCGGCACCTCAATCTGTCCATCGGAATATTTGAACATGCCGCCAACGATGATGTCGTCGCGCAGATGATGATAATGGGCATCAGCTGCGAAAGATAAGTTTGGAATCACCGCGGCCATGTGGAGCATGGTCGCGAGTTGAATGCCTAGTTCACCCGATGAATGGATCGCTACGCCAAGCTGAAAAGTCTCGCAGACGTTTGCTGCCTTGATGCATGACCTGATACCGCCCCAGAAGGTAGTGTCGAGAAGAATGACGTCGACCGCGGTATTAAGAACATTTGCAGCCAGCTGCTCAAAATTAACCACAACAGTATTTGTGGCAATGGGCATTCGGATCTTTTCACGAACACGTCGCATTCCGGTTAATCCGTAAACCGGATCCTCGAGATAATCGTTATTCAAGTCTTCTATCTGCTGACCAAACCAAATCGCAGTCTCCGTCGACCAAACCGCATTGGGATCAAACCGGAAGCGATCGCCTTTCAGTTCAGTAGCGAGAGCACGATAACACTCAAGCTCGTACTGAGGCGGAAAGACCCCGCCCTTCAGTTTGTGAGACGTGAAACCGTAACGATCCTTCAATAAGCGAGCGTGCTCGATTATTTGTTCTGCCGTTCTAACCTCATCCACGTCGTTAGCTGGATTCGCGTAGCGGAAGAAGAGATATGATGCAAAGGGAATTCGATCACGCAGACGCCCCCCAAGTATTTCAGAGACTGGGACGTCCCACTTTTGGCCAATGATGTCGAGACAAGCAAATTCCAGCGCTGCGAGAATCTGAGTGCGATTGTTATAGAGTGACGCGGTTGGGTTGGCGATCAGAAAGCGCATCTCCTCAAGTCGAGCGGGATCGTGTCCGATCAGGTATTTCTTCATGGCGCGAATAGCAGTCTCCGCGGACTCGCCACCGCCACCCATCTCTCCAAGACCAATCAGACCTTCGTCAGTTTCGACTTCAACAATCGTCCGAACAAACCGACCCCAGTGGCAGCCGTTTGCATGTCGCAACGGTGCTTCGAGCGGGACGGTGACTGTTGTTGGACGGATGTCTACGATTTTCATGTTAGTACCAAGTCATTTCTCATTTGTCATTTGACATTTCTCAGTTGGTCATTTTGTTTAAGATTGGTCATTGAGCAATTTGTTTTTCAAATGGAAACTGAGAAATGTCAAATAACAAATGAGAAATGACTTGATCAAATCCTTTCCTCACCAAGCCAGACTCTTCGCCTTGTACCCCTCAAGTGTGTGCGCCGGTTTTTCTACTCCTGCCGGCAGTGGTCGTTTCGAAAATCCCTGGAAGTACAACAAACACGCGTCGCGCCACCACACCGCATCACGCTCCTGTATTTCAAGTTTTCTGGAGACTGCTTCGTGTCGCTCAGGATCGATAACATTCGTTAACGAATCCCATTTCTTTCGAGTCAGCCTGACCCAATCTACGCCGCGCTGGTAATGAAGGGCGATCTCATCCCACAGCGTTTTGTCGGATTTCATGCGATAGTCCCAGGGAACGTGATGGAACCATAACAGAAATTCTTCAGGACACGTCTTCAGATTACCGAAGATCTCCCTCACCGGCTCATGATACTGAGAGATGGTGTTGCTTCCTGTCGCCGTACGATCGAAACCAATACCCTTTGCGTCAGCGCGATGATAATAGACCGGATTCTGGTCATCGCGTCGTTCTTTGTCCCACCACGGCGCTGGACCGTAATGATGACCACCCCACATTATGTGATGTAGTCCAAGCGGGGTCATGTAATTGACTACCGCTTCATGCGACTCCAGCATTATTTGCGTAATGATTTCAAGGCTGGTTGGATCGTTAGTTAAAGTCATTTCGATCCAATCCCGAGCAATTGTCTGTGACGTCAGATCGGGGTTCCAGGCCAAACGACCAAATGCGAACCAGTTTGCCTGCAAGAAATGATGACCCGTCCAGTTTCGATCTGAACCGGTGTTTGCGACACCTGCAATCCCAGTGAGTCGTTGCTTGTAGAGACTCCCATCAACCACCTTCGTTACCGTTGACCCGCGACCTCTTGCATAAGTGTCTGCAGTGAAAAACTCACGCCACATCGGCGCCAAAAAAACCAGATGATTCGAGAAGCCCAGATACTCCTGCGTTATCTGAAACTCCGGCATGACGTTGGTTCGCGGCATCGCGCCAAACAGCGGATGGAATGGTTCGCGCGGTTGAAAATCGATCGGACCGTTTTTGACCTGAAGCAAAACGTTCGGCGCAAACTTCCCATCGAATGGTTGAAGGTTTTCGTACGCGGCGCCGGCGCGGTCATAACCAGGCTTCATGTCATAGACAAACGCGCGCCACATTATGACTCCATTATGAGGCGCCACAGCAGCAGCAAGCATGTTCGCGCCATCGGCATGAGTCCGGTTGTAAGTGCGCGGCCCCGGCTGTCCTTCGCTGTTTGCCTTCACTACAAAACCGCCGAAGTCTGGAATGAGTTTGTAGATCTCGTCCGCTTTGATCGTCCACCATCTCTGCACTTCAGGGTCCAACGGATCGGCAGTCTTTAATCCTCCAATATCGATTGGTGCTGAGAACCGAGCTGATAAATAGACGTGCAGACCATACGGACGAAAGACGTCGGCGATTGCTGCGACCTTCTGCAGATATTCATTGGTCAGAATTAGTGCGTTCGCGTTGACGTTATTTAGAACCGACCCGTTGATGCCGATGGATGCGTTTGCGCGTGCATAGTCTCGCAGACGAGGGTCGATGTTCGAGGGCAGGGCACTCCAGTCCCAAAGAGAATGCCCTGCATATCCGCGCTCGACGCTTCCGTCGAGGTTATCCCAATGATCGAGCACACGCAGGCGCAGGCGTGGTTTCTCAATGATATTGATATTCTCGATGGACTGAAGTGTTTGCATCAGGCGCAGAAAATGGAATGTTCCGTAGAGCGCGCCGAGGTCTGATTGTGACGCGATCACAACAGTGGGATACTGCCCACTTTTAATTGAACGTACAACGTAACCCTCGGGTCCAAGTGCGGAAAGCTCCTGGCTCAAAGGCAGGCGAGCTATGAAAGTTGAGCTCGAAGGAGTTCCAATAACGAGTGATCCTTTGTCGCCTTGCGTGTTTATTGGTGCGCCTCTACCAAGCAGCCCATTCAATCCGTTGGTAAGTTCCAAACGAATTGCATCGGAGGTCTTCGAATTGCCCATGACAGCTATCGAAGACAATTGCTTTGCGTAGCGATCGCTTACGGACTTGGGCACTGGATCGTAACGCAGCCAGAGTCGATATCCATCGTCGGCATTTGCCGTCGTAATAGACAGCAGCAGAGATGACAGCAGCGTGAACAGTCGAATTGTCCGACGAACTTTAGTTTGTCGATGCTTGGTCTCACGAACTCGTAATCTCTTAAAGGTCATTGTTCGCACGTCGACAAACTAAAGTTCGTCGGACACTAGCTCTTTCCTTTTATATACCGACTCGCCCATTCCAAAAATGTTGGCCAGTTCGGACCCGTCGTGTGGCCGCCGCTGTGCTGACGAAATGCCAGCTCACCAGTTATCAAAGCCGTTTCGATCGGGGGAAACTCACTCGCGCCCAGATCTCGCTTTCCCAATAATCGATATACCGATCCAGCAGCAACCTCCGCCATAAAGCTGCCGCGTTGATCCACCCATTTGCCTTCCGCTCCCGTTCCTTCAGACGCCCCGTAACTTATAAACACCGGACGCGGCGCGCACAATGCAATCAACTCATGAGCATCGACAGGCAAATCATTCCATGTCAGCGGGCCCGCATACTTCAAAAAGTTTCCCGCCATCCAATGATACTCACCTGAACCGGCGAGATTCTCAACTAATTCCCCAAAGTTTCGTCTATGAAGTTTCGCGCCACCTTCTCCGGACGATCCAATGAAACCAATTGCAAAGCGTTGGTCATAAGCCATCGTCACAAGGGCTGCTTTCCCATATCGTGACAGGCCTTCAATGCCAACTTGTTTTGAATCAACCGACTTGTCTGTTTCCAGATAATCAAGGGCGCGACCAGCACCCCAAGCCCACGCCCGCAGCGTACCCCAATCATCCGGCTTGCGTGGCTGTCCTTTATTACAGAGACCGATTATTCCTTTTGTCAGGCCTGCGCCATTGTCGGCTTGATAACTGGTGGGAATCAGGATCGCGTATCCCCAGCCTTTTGCGAGCAGTTGTTGTTGCCATGTTGGACCAATTTGTTTAGGTGGAACGAAACCAGGTGGAAAGCGAAATCCAGGCGGGAACACAAAACCAAACTCCATCATAACGGGCACTCGTCCGCGTACGTTTGCGGGTGTCGTTAACGTCAAATCGATGTCGACCTTCAGTGCCGGATACGACGAGTTGTCCACATGACCAGCGATTTTCCTGGTTACTACGTTACGATCGCCATTCTTTTCTTGTGTGGTGCTGATGACCTCCCAGTTTACTCCTGGCAAGTTTGAGGGAACTCGACCATAGACTTCCCGATCGAAGTCTTCAACTATCTCCGGACGACGCAGCTTCCACCAATCCCTTCCTGTCGTCACACGCTTTCCATTCTTCAACAAAAGTGGATCAGGAAGGTTGGGATATGGATTTGCCTTCGCTTCGTCATAGTTCGGTGCGTTTACTGAGTTTGGTGCATTGGGATTTGCGCCGGATCGGAGCGAACTAATGTTGAGTTGCTTCATCATCAGTTTGTGATCCTGCTCGGCAGTCAATTCAACTGGTGTTGGAACTGCTTGTGAAGCCGGACCTTGATGCTGGCCGAGCAGCTCTGGAGTGCGGTGGTCTGCCATTGCTTTGTTAGAGCGAAACATCGATTCAGCAACTTTAGGTGTAACAAAGCGATGGCAGGCCATCGCACTCCAAAGGTGCGCTGCCGGCACGCTCAACAGTGCACATGCAATAGCGCTAATCATCCATCGCTGTAATCGCTGGTTAGCAACCATGACCTTTGGTTGGGAAAGTGCGTGAGTGGGGTATTAATGCATTCGTTTTCTGACCGGACTACGACCTCCACTCGTCGTTACTTACGACTTGTGTGAAGTTGAGGCCCGGGAGTTTGCTCCCAGGCCTCGAAGTTGAAGGTTAAAACGAGAGACGCGCGCCGAAACGCCATTGACGCTGCTGGTTCGGCCCGAATGTCTGAGTGATATAACCGAATGTGTTGCTATTCACATTAGCATCGGGAAGGTTGAAATTCGCGTGATTCAGTACGTTCAATGCCTCTGCGCGGAGTTGGAACTTGACTCTCTCGGACACGGAGAATGTTCGAAAGATCGAGGTATCCAATTCAAAGAAATCCGGACCTCGAAGATTGTTGCGTCCCGCGCTGCCCAAGCGTGCCCCATTTTCCAATGCCCAGGCACAGTTTGAGGTGCAGGTCGCGCCAAATATAGCTGGACCTCCTAACACACTATTAACAAACCAGGGTCCGCTGCCGTCGGAACCGCGTTGCGCGGGTGTTCCAATTCCACCGACGATTTGAATTTCCGACGCAACCTGGTTCGGTACCTGGCCACTCCCGCGAGCATTTAAGTTTGGAGCTGTATTCTGGACAACATAGAACGGCATACCACTCATAATGCTCATCACGCCACTAACCTGGAAGCCACCGAGAACCTTACTTGCCCAACCATCATGCGCCCATCGCTCGCCTTTGCCGAAAGGCAAGTCATAAACAGCGTAACTCTGAAGATTGTGCGTCCGGTCATAAGACGCTGGACCACGGTTCCGTTGTTTCTCGGGCGTGTAACCGATTCTCGCACCGTCGGCGTTATCGGCGAAGTTCATCGTTTTTGACCACGTGTATGCGACACTCAAAATCGAGCTGGCCCAACGACGTGTGAGTTGTGCCTGCAGCCCATCATACGTTGTGTTTCCATAGGGCTGGATGCTGGAAATATCGGCGTTTATTCCAAATCCGATCAGCGGGCGACCAGCATCGGCCGTTCCTGGAGCGCTTGCGTTTATATTGACGAATCCCATCTGACCTATTGCGCGCGTACCAACGTAACCGACATTAGCCACAAACTTGGCCGGCAGCTGGCGTTCGATGAAAAAGTTAAAGGAGTGAATCCTGTCACGCCGCACGTTTTTCGGGAACGTTGTGGTACCGGTGTTTGGCGGGAGCGGAATACTGCCCTTGCTGAGATCGGGTGTAGTGCTTGTATTAATGAGTCCTTGTCGGAGAGTCGTCACAGGAATAAACCCAGATGTTCCGCTGAGTCCGTTGAAACTGATCGCAGGCATCTGCCAAATGTTAACGATCGGATAGGCATTTCTTACGTCCTGAAACGGTCTTGGGTCGGCTGATTGGCCATAGCCACCACGGAATACTGTTTTGTCGTTGTATCGATAAGCAATGCCGATGCGAGGAAGGAACAAACCGGCCCCGACGGATGCTCCGCCATCAAATGGTAGACCGCCCAGTCCTCCCGTGACCACCTGTCCTGTGTCTGGATCGAAACGGTTAATGCCACTATGGTCCTTTCGCGGGATGGGGTAACGCTCCCAACGGAGACCGTAAGTAAAGGTGATGCTGCGACCAATTTGCCAGTGGTCTCGGGCGTAGAGTCCGTATTGCTGCCACCATACTGAGTTAGGATTGCGAAGTTGATCTGCCTTGCCTGCACCGCTTGGCAGGCCGAGCAGGAACTGGGCCCACGCGTTAAATGCATTTGCCGAGGCAACGTGATCTTTGTCAATTGTTCCAAGTTGACCGCAAACGTCTGTTCCTGTGTTAGCGGCATTGCACCCTTCCAATGCCGTGGCAGTGCCGCTGAACTGGAAGGAACCGCGCACTGTCTGAAATGCCGCACCCTGTGGTTGGAAGTGGTTGATTTGCGGTTTCAAATAGTCACCGCCAAAACGGAACGAATGTGCGCCTTTAACCCAGGATAGGTTCGCGGCTGCGACATACTGGTTGTCTCGGAACAAAAACGGGTTCCCGGTGTTGTCGTTGCCGAGGTTATTCCAACCAGTGATATTGAAGAATGGATAACCACCCTGAAGGCGATCTGGACCGTTGGTTCCAGGGATTTTTAAAATCGTCAGCCCGGCTGGTGTATTAATGTCGATGTTTTCTGCACCCAGTCGCTGACGCGTATAACCGACGTTGCCGTCCAGAACAACGGTTGGGGTAAACGTGTACGTTCCTCCCACGCCGATCACATTGATCAGTCCCGGGGCTGTGCCTAGTTGTCCACCATTCAAAGCGCCGCCGCCGATTTCTCCAAATATCGGGGGGTCAAAGATAAGCGTGGGTGAGCGACTGTATCGGCCCCACAAGCTGAGCCTGGTGCCGACGTAGTTGATTTTAGCGTCGATGTTCGTGCGGTTGAACTCGGCTGTGCCAGTACTTGCGAAGTTATTCGTAAAGCCAGCTGCAGTCGGTGCCGGTAAACGTTTGATCAGTTCAATGGCAGCAATATCGATCCGGTTTGCGGGAATAATATTGCCAGGGAAGGGAGTGCGAAGACGTGGATCAGAATTCGACGCGGGATCAAAGACTGTGGTTCCGGTTCCAGCGAAACTTACGTTCCCGTTAGCGTCCGGCCGTAGGCTCAGAGGCGCTATAGTTCTTACAGTCCCGGCCGCATTCCGCTGTGTTGTACGTTCAAGATCTGTGAAAAAGAAGAGTTTGTTCTTCCCGCTCCAAACTTTTGGGCCTCCTTCACCGAAATGCGGCAAGTAGATAGGACCACTTACCGCATAGCCAAACTGCGCCAGAATGTTCTTCGGAATCTTGGGCTGGTTCGCAGGTTGAAAGAAGTTCCGCGATGCGAAGCGGCTGTTCGTATCATAGCCCCAGCCCACGCCATGAAAATCGTTGCCGCCCGTTTTTATCGTGACGTTAATCGCTGCACCACCCGCGAGTCCCTGCTCGGCGTCGAAAGCATTGGTAACAATGTTGACCTCCTGAATTGCTTCCGCAGGCGGCACATAGACCGTGTTCGTCGGCAGCCAGGGGTAAATTATGCTCGCGCCATCAATCTTGGTATTGTTCTGCAGACGCGAAACGCCGTTGATATTGTACGATTGGGATCGCTGCGGATTTCCAGCGGCAGAGTTATCCTCGCCGGCGCCGTTGCCTATGAAGAAGCCTCCTGTGCCTCTTGCTGTGCCGGGAATCAGCGCAATCAGACTCTGATAGTTTCGACCGACACTACCAAACAGCGGCAGGTTATTAATCTCCCGATCAGTCTTGGTGATGTTCACATCGCCTCGGTCCGTCTGTAGCGTAGCTTCCTGCCCCGCCGTCACGACCACCGTCTCTGCGACGCCACCGACTTCCAACTGTGCGTCATAACGATAGGTCTTGTTCGCATCAATGCGAACATCCTCCTTGATTGTCTTCTTGAAGGAGGCTCCGGAAATGGTCACCTTGTACGTGCCAACCTGGAGATCGTTAATCTTGTAAGCTCCACTTTCTTCAGTCGTCGTGCTGCTAACGGCTCCTGTAGCCACATTGGTTAGTTCGACCTTAGCACCCGAAACCGCCGCTCCGTTTGGATCAGTCACAGTTCCCACGATCGATCCATAGAGGACCTGGCCTAGTGCGACGCTCGACACGATTAGAATTGAAAGAAGCGCCAGCGTTAGTTGTGTGTTGCGTTTTGTCCGATTAAGACAGGCAGTGAAGGTGACCATAACTCTCTCCTCATCAGGTTTAGGGTTGACCGGGGTCGTTAAATGGGAAAAATCTCCAATTTAATTCGCGACAACAACAAAATGCGTAAAAGAACCTCAGGCGACCGAAGGCGCGCCAAAGTGTTTCTGCAAGACGAGTGCGATCGTTCCTAATAAGCGTGGATGTGAAACCGGATCGGTCGGCACAATCCGCGTTGCCGAATGTGTTAATGATCGTTCGGCTACTATCTGTTTGATTATTGGTTCAACCTGGCTCCATAACCTCGTTATCTCGCCGATTACGAGGATCACATCTGGCGCTAAGCCTGTAACCAACATTGAAATTCCGACGCCGAGATAGTGAGCCATCTGGTTGATTGCTTCCACGGCCTTCGGGTCACCTTGAGTTGCAAGCCGCAAGATATCGTCGAAGGTGGGTGATTGGTTAGTCGGTCTTGACCCTACGTAGTAACGAATAGCGGCCGAGTTCGAAGCATAAAGCTCCCAACAACCTTTATTGCCGCAGCGGCACTGAATCCCGTCCTCCACAACTGTGGTGTGCCCAAATTCGCCGGCGACACCTGTTGAACCGCGCACAAGTTGATGATTTAGTACTAAGCCGGTGCCGATTCCTTCCGACACGGTAAGGGCGACCAGATCCTGCGCGTGTTCGGACCGTCGTCCAAACCAAATCTCCGAGAGAGCACAGGCATTTGCTGCGTTTTCCAGTTCAACAGGTAAACCAGTGGCTTCTTGAAGAGGAGTCTTGAGATCGAAGTTCTTCCAGTCGAGGTTTGGAGCGAAAACCAGGCGCTGCGAGGCAAGATCTACGCGCCCGGGCAAACTCACGCCAATGCCTTCGCAGGTCAATTCAGGCCTCATTTTCTTTAGGTTCTGGAGTCTCGGCACGACGTCATCCACGAACCGTTGAGGATCCTGGGCGGTTGGAAGTGACTCCTGAGCAACGAAGTGTCCGTCCAGATTTGCGAGAGCGATCGTCGTCATTTGGGGACGAATATTCACTCCGATGATTCCGACCCGCTCTTTATTCAAATGTAAAAAGCGAGGCCGTCTGCCGCGTGGAACATGACCGTTTGCGCCTTCTGTTACCCAGCGTTCCGCAATTAGTTGTTCAGTAATTACGGAAACAGTGCTGCGTTGAAGTCCCGAATGACGAGCGAGGTCAGCTCGTGAGATGGGTTGGTGACTACGTATAAGGTTAAGAACAATGCGTCGATTGATGTGACGAGCAGTTTCGCTAGTCGCAACTCGGAAGTTGGTTAGATCTATCTTTCGCATTGTAGAAACCGCGACAGGTCTGTTTGAAACTTCCTGCCGAATAAAAGGGTAGGATTGCGTGTCTATTAGTTCGTGGCGCGAACTAATAGCATGGCAGAGGAAGAGGAGTCAACAAAAAGTTTTAGGTGACGAAGATTTATCAGGACACCGCCAGGCTTCAGCCGGTGGTATTTCAATTTCCCAGCTACAAACAAGCAGCTAGAACTAACGCGTGCTGCCGAACTCAGAGCCGTGACATTGAAGCAACCGGCCAACGCCTAGTGGGGTCCCAGACGTAAACGAACCGGATGTAGCTGCGAAATTGAAGTACCACCGGCTAAAGCCTGGTGGTGTCTCAGACGTAAACGGACCGGATGTAGCTGGGGGAAATTGATGCACCTACCGGCTAAAGCCTGGTGGTGTCTCAGACGTAAACGGACCGGATGTAGCTGTGAAATTGATGCACCCACCGGCTGAAGCCTGGTGGTGTCATCGGGCAAAGCTCAAAGTGACGTCACTTCCGTGCGCTGAATCGATAGATCGTCGTTGATTTATACACCGCGCCTTTTTTCAACGTCGTGGTTGGAAACTTTGACTGATTAGGCGAGTCAGGATAGTGCTGTGTCTCGAGACAGAAGCCGGAGCGACGTGGATATAACTTGCCGCTTTTCCCAGTGAGTGTTCCGTCAAGAAAATTTCCTGTGTAGAACTGCACACCGGGTTCGGTCGTCCATACCTGCATGACGCGTCCGGACGTTGGTTCATAGGCAGTTGCAGCCGGGCGAAGAGTTCCCATTCGACCATTAATGACCCACGTGTGGTCATAGCCACTCCCGAACTTGAGTTGCTCATCATCCTGGTTGATGCGTGCGCCGATCACCATTGGTTTCAGGAAATCCAAAGGTGTGCCTTGCACATTTCGGATCTCACCCGTGGGAATGGATCCGGCATCTGTAGGAATAAACTTGTTGGCGTTTAGTGTAATGACGTGATTGAGAATGTCACCGTTTCCCTCGCCAGCGAGATTGAAGTATGAGTGGTGAGTTAGATTGATGACGGTGTCTTTGTCAGTTGAAGCCGTGTAGTCGATTCGGAGTTCGTTATTATCGGTTAACGTGTAGACAACCTTTACGGTCAGATTTCCCGGATATCCCTCTTCGCCATCCTTACTCAAGTAGGTTAGCGATAGTGCTGGTCCAAGCTTTGTGCGCATCGAAGTTGCCTGCCACACCACTTTGTCAAAACCCTTAATCCCGCCGTGCAAAGTGTTCTCGCCGTTGTTCACCGCCAGTTTGTATTCAACTCCGTTGAGCGTAAACCGTCCTTTTGCAATCCTGTTTCCGTAGCGACCAACTAATGCGCCGAAGTATGGATGACCTTTTAAGTAGGAATCGAGATCATTAAAACCGAGAACCACATCTGTCCATTTGTTTGTGCGATCAGGCGCCGTAAGCGATGTGACGATGCCACCGTAGTTGGTGATCTTCGCTTCCATGCCTTTACGGTTCGTCAAAGTGTAGAGATCGACAGCTTGACCATCGGCGGTTCCGAAGCTTGCCTTAGTGATCTTTTGAGCAAGAGTTGAACCGCAGAGGACTAGAACGAAAAGAAGGATAGATAGAGTTCTGAGTGGTTTCATGGGCTTGTGGTCCTTTTTGTTGTTGATGATCAAATCTCTCAGCACCATCATTGATCGGTTGGCGCGCCGGGCAGTAGCCCGACTGTCAAGGAGGGCTCGTCGTGACCAGCGAGACCGCAGCCCTCCTTGGGAGTCGGACTACTGCGCCGAACTATTTGGCTCGAGCTTTATGTGATCAAATGCACCTGCACCTCGGGATGAACCGGAGAAGACAATCGGTTGATATCCCGTCCGTTTATTAAATTGCCTGGTTATGTCTTCGATAGCTGACTTCGCGCCGGCGCGACCGAGTACCGCCACTGTTCCACCGCTACCGCCGCCCGTAATCCGCGCTCCGTAAAGGCCCTGGTCCGCAGACTCACGAACAAGGTTCACAAGCAGGTCAGTCGCTTCCGAGCCAAGACCGCAGTCAGAATAACTCTGATGAGATTCGAACATCAGGTCGCCAAGCGCTCGAGCCGCACTGATCCCCGGCCATTTTTTTAGTGCGGCAGCAAACGATTTCACACGCGCGTTTTCGTATACGGGATGACTGGTGGCACTACGCACCGGATACACATTAGCCGGATTTACTTGAGTGACATGATCAGTTATTCCTTCATGATTCTTCAGAAACTCCTCACCCGCCATCCGTTCGGGTAACTTGGATGCAAAGTCATTTTCGAATTCCGAAGGTGTGAGATTAGCGAGATATCCATGCCAGCGTGGATCTTCGATGTTCACCTTACCCGGGGCGTTTGTTGATGAAACTTCCAAGCCAGCTGAATCCGCGATCATTCGATAACCCATGAAGGCCGCTGTGCGCACGGTCCCGTAATCTGAACCTCCTACTGAATGCCGCACACCAGAATCTATACCCCACAATTCAAGCTCGCTCGGCAAACGGAGTGAGCCGTTGAGGATGTCCGGTTGGCACAATAGTTCAAGCAGTTGGTTCTCCTGTCCGCAGGAAGACGTCATTTGATCCATGATTCCGCACGGTGCGCCGGCGATTAGATTCTCAACCTTCTGACACAGACGCGCGATCTCTTGTGCGTTGAGACCAATGCCGTAGGCAACATTGATAGCTTGCATCACAGCGACTTCCAATGCTGCCGAAGAACTAACACCTTTACCTTCCGGGACGTTGGATTGAATCAGTATCGATGCGCCGCTTGAGAATTGACAGCCCTTCTCACGCATCAACACAAGAAATGCACCGACAGCATACGACACCCAGTGCTCGCGCGAACCCGAAAAGCGCTGCCGCGCATCGGTATAAGTAATCGGATCATTTTTGGCACTTTGGAATTCCCTCAGATCTATTTCAACAAATCGTCTTTCTGATCTTGAGCCCAAACTTAAAAGACGCGCCTTCGTGTGATCTGATTTTTGCAGCGCGACATGTGTTGCATTAAGGATCGGCAGTTGAAGTACGAGCGATCCTGAGTAATCAGCAATGCCACCCATAACATCGAGCCGGCCTGGTGCGCGCGTGATGATTATGGGTTCGACAGAGGAAAGGAAACCGGCGCTGCGCGGATCGTTTGTTTCGTCCAACGCGTTAACGAAGTGTTGGGTATCGCTCGAGAGTGCGCGGTTTATTTTGAAACTACTCATTTCTGTGGGTGCTTCACTCCGGAGGAGTGGAATGTTTATAGTCAGCGCGCTCTCCAGCTTACTGCACTCCGTCAGGAGTGCGATGTTCCCCGACAATATGGCCCGAAGACCTGGATTGCTTCTCGGGCATTTCGAAATTGAAAACGACGATTCCACATGGCACTCCTAAAGGAGTGCGGACCTTCAGGACTCTCGAGAACTATAAACATGCCACTCCTGACGGAGTGAAGCGTTATTAACTAAATCAATCCACGTCTCTTCAACGCAGCCTGCAACAGCGGTTCGATCTGCGCGTGGATATGTTCATTCGCATATCCAACCCAAGTGATATCCGGCTTCACAGATAGCTTCGCATTCAACTGATTACCTTTTGCGTCAGTGACAATCACACCAGCCTCACGCGCGATTAGTTCGGTACAAACGTCATAAGGATGACAACAGATCCCTAACGCGAGTCCACGCTGCGCAAGAAGTTTATTCATGAGTGGTCGCAAATCTGCGGTAAACCGATCATGTCCGCTCATGAGTTCGTAAAGCTGTCCTCCTGACGAGGTGTATTGGTCCTCAAAGCAATGCGCTTTCTCGGGTTGAACTGGACCCAACGCACCTAAGACAATCTCTTCATCGATTGCGGCCAGTTCATCACGAGCACCAGGAAAGAATCGCGCCACCTGGCTGTACCCATGGGCAATCGTCGTGGCTTCCGATCGCTTTAAGCTCAAGGGAGCTGACTTGCCAGTCAAGCGATTGAATCGTTCGCCTTCGACTCCATGTCCTCGTCGCGACCAAACCGAATCAGAAAGGTATTGTTTGACTATTGGCAACTCCGTTTGAATTGCAAACTCAATATCGGCTAACGAAGTCTCGCTCCCCAGATTCGGAGCAACGCCAGTAAGAATCCAGGCGCTTCGCTTCTGATACATCAAGCTGCGCGTGCCATCAATCGGATCAACGATGATTCGCCATTTCGCTTCTTCCTCGTTGAGTCCAGCAGGTAACGTTACTTTTCCCGACGGCAGGCCTTCAGCGATTAGCACAACGGGAACGACTGACGCGATCTCCTTCTCGAAAAAGTCGATGAGCAGCTCTTCACTTATGCGGTCAACCGCGTAAATGGTGTCGCCTTCTTCTTCACGCGCGATTGCAGCCATGTCCTCGATGGCTGATCGTTCAAAGGATTTGACTACAGCGTCGCGGATAATGGAATGCAAACGCTTCAGCGGATCAATTAACCACTCAACACTGGCAGCCTCAGTCATGATTGTTGACTCAGATAATGGACACTGCTCACCGCTCGGAGTTCATTGGCTTTCTGCTCAGGCGAGGTATCACTCAGAAAGTTACCGCCACCGATTTCGGGGCCCGCCAGATACTTTAGAAGATTCGGTTTTCGCAACGGCGGGTGAAACTCAATATGAAAATGAAAACCGCGATGATCTTCGTTATCCGTGGGCGCTTGATGTAACGCCATCACGTAAGGAAACGGCATTTGCCATAGATTGTCGAAGCGGACCAGAGTCTCTTTCAGAACTTCAGCCAAATCACTAACCTCAATATCGCTCAGATGAGCCAGGCTGCGTCGCGTTTGTTTTGGAGCGACGTAGACTTCGTATGCATAACGAGCGAAGTATGGAAGAAAGGCAATTGCTGATTCATTCTCACCGATTACCCTTAAACCGTCTTTCTGTTCAGCCTCGATGATTTCCTGAAAGAGAGGTCGTCCGGTTTTTGCAAAGTGGTGAGCACTCGCTGCCGCTTCTGTTTGGATGGTTTTGAAGACAAAATTTGTTGCGTAGATTTGGCAGTGCGGATGCGGATTTGAAACGCCCACAACTTCACCTTTGTTTTCAAAAATTAAGACGTGCTGCACATCCGGACGCGCGCCTAACTCTTTGTATTGTTCCTGCCATGCGGTTAGCAGGTTCTCGATCTCTTGTTGCTCGAGTTGAGCAAGGGAAAGATCATGCCGTGGTGTGTAGCAAACAACCCGTGCGACTCCGCGTGCTGATCGGTTTTGGTAGATGCCCGATGGTGAATGAAGATCGGCTGGAGCTTTGGAACCAACACAAGGATGATCGTTATCAAAAACAAAAACGCCGGTGTAATCCGGATTTACTGCACCACTGATTCGCGCGTTACCGGGACACAGGTAACAATCATCAACATACTTTGGAACAATCTGAGCTTCGTGAGGTACGGTCTCGCCGCTCCATGGACGATCCTGCCGGTGCGCAGCAACTATGACCCACTCTTCTCTAAGTGGATGCCAACGTTCCTCCCAGATGCCACTGCTTGACTCTGCTGTGGTCACGGTCTCACTCAGTTGCCGGCAATTCGCCCTTAGTCGATTCGCGCATCAGAGCGACCTGTCTACGATTTCTACGTTCAGTCAAAATCTGATCGGCCATTACGCCGATCAAGATCACTGCACCCATAACAGCGAAATCGAGGGAACTGGGTATACCGAGGAGGTTTACCAGATTTCGTAAGACTTGCAGCAATGCCGTCCCGATGAGAATGCCGATGACGGAACCTTCGCCACCACGCAAAGAACAACCGCCAAGCACAGCCGCAGCTATTCCATACAACTCATAAGCATTTCCATGGTTAGCTGGTGAGACAGAGTTTGTATAAAACGCAAAGATGATCCCGGAGATTGCAGTCAGCGTACCAGACACAACGTAGGCAGTCGTGACAATCCGATTTGTGTTGATACCAGCATAGCGGGCGGCCTCCGGATTCCGACCGGTCGCAAGCAGATAACGTCCGTACACTGAACGATGCAGGAGTACCCAGGTAATTATGCTGATTAGGATCAGTAGAACAAACGGCATTGGAATACCAACTAGATTTCCATTTGCGAGGTAACGCAGAAAGTCTAAGCCCGAGACTGTGCCAAATCCCTTCGTCTCATCATTAGTTATGAAACGCGCGAGTCCTCGATAAAAAAGTAGACCACACAACGTAACAATAAACGGTTGCATGTTAAGCCGCGTGATAAGAAGTCCGTGAATAAGGCCCAGGCACATCGCGATGATAATCGAAAGCAGAACTGCCGGAATCACTCCAAAATGCCATTCGGTCAACATCATCGAAAGCAAAACACCCAGGAGCGCCATCATAGATCCAACAGAAAGTTCTATCCCGCCCGTGATGATTACGATTCCCAGGCCGATGCTGAAAATGCCGAACGCCCCAATCTGCCTGGCGAGGTTTTGCAGGTTGATCGGCAGAAGGAAATTTGGATTGACGGCAGCGACGATGATGCAGAGAACAATTAGAAGTACGAAGATGCCAAGCTCTTTTTTCATAGGCTTATCATGCGGCTCCAGTTGCCAAATGCATTACCGCCTCCTCGCTGAATTGTGGCCGTTCGAGAATCCCAGTTATTCGTCCTTCATGCATGACAGCGATGCGATCGCTGATGCCCAGCACTTCTTCCATTTCACTGCTGATCACAATTACTGACACGCCCTCGGAGGCAAGTTTGCGAATGAGAGCATAAATCTCGGCCTTAGCCCCAACATCAATTCCACGTGTTGGTTCGTCAAATATGATCACCTTTGGGGAGAAGGTGAGCCATCGCGCGAGAACAACCTTTTGCTGGTTGCCGCCACTCAGATTTGCTGCGCGCATCTCGGGAGTGGGCGTTTTAATATTTATCGATTTGATGGCACTGTTGGCCGCCTTTGTTTCTTTTGCCGAATTAATAATTTTGGCTGTTGAGTAGTAGTCGAGATTTGGAAGCGAGATGTTTTCTCTCACGTTAAATTCAACGACGAGCCCGCAACTTCGCCGGTCCTCAGGAACCAGGTAAACCCCGTGACTGATTGCATCGCGAGGACTCGTGAATTGCAGCGCTTGTCCGTTGAGTTTCATTTTGCCTTCAACGGCCTCGTCAACTCCGAAAATTGTCTTGGCCATCTCTGAGCGACCTGCACCGACTAATCCCGCGATGCCAAGCACTTCGCCACGTCCGACGTTGAACGAAATTGTCTGATTTGGATATCTCTGAGTACGTAATCGTTCAACCGCAAACCACTCGCCATTTTCGCCGTCGACTTTATGACCATTCCCCGTGAACATCTCCTTGAGGTCCCGGCCAACCATCAAGCGAATCATCTTGTCGCGGTTGATTTCTCCGCGGTCCAATGCGCCTGCGTTGCGCCCGTCACGCAGTACGACGGCGCGGTCAGCAATCTCTTCAACCTCATGGAGGCGGTGAGAGATGTAGATGATGCTGACGTTGTGTGCCTTTAGATCCTTGACGATCTCGAGCAGTCGATTCGTTTCGGTCAAACTCAAACTCGATGTCGGCTCATCCATGATGATGATTCGTGCACCGGTCGAGATGGCGCGAGCGATTTCCACGAGTTGTTGTTGTGCAATCGAAAGTCGACTTACAGGTGTGCGACTGGAAAGATCCAAACCAAGTTTTCTGAGGAGGGCATCAGCTTCAAAATAAAGACGTCGACGATCGACCAACTTCAGGAAGCCACCTTTGGTAGCTTCGCGTCGCAAGAAAATATTGGCAGCGACGTCGAGATTGTCGAGGACGCTGAGTTCCTGATGGATGAACTCAATCCCGAGTGCACTTGCTTCGCGGGGTGAACGTATTTCAACAGGCTTGCCATCAATGCGAACGGCGCCGGAGTCACGAGAAATCGCGCCTCCGAGTATCTTCATCAAAGTCGACTTACCGGCGCCGTTCTCGCCTATGAGGGCGAGGATCTCGCCTGTATCAACTGTCAGCGAGACGTTGTCAAGCGCAACCACGCCTGGGAAACGTTTGCTGACGCCGATCATTTCAAGGATGGGTGTTTTGTTTTCCATCGAAAAAGTTCTTCTTTGCGTCTCTGCGAACTCTGCGTCTCTGCGGTTTAAGGGTGTGTTGCTTACCGCGGAGACGCAGAGAACGCAGAGACGCAGAGATTGTCGAACGATCTCAGCTTCTGCCCCGCAGCTGGTTGATCTTTTGTGTAAACGCATCGACGTCGGCCCTTTTTATTGCCAACGTAGGTACGAAGATCTGTTTACCTGCAGGCACCACGGATTTATCTCCGTTGAGATATTTTTCCATTAACGCGATCGATTGATAGCCAAACTCAAACGGCTGCTGAACCACGGTGGCATAGATGGCGCCATCCTTGATTCCTCTCAAGGTTTCGTCCTCTTCGTCGAAAGCGATGATCTTAACTTTATCGACCTTATTTGCCTCTTTCACTGCGCTAACGATAGCTGGACCGTTATATGACCACAGTCCAACGAGACCCGCGATATCAGGAACATTTACGAGAGTATCTGCAGCGTTTGATTTAGCTCGAACACGATCGGTGTTGTCTGTTCTAACGTCAAGTATCTGAATATTCGATCCAGTCAACACTTCCTGCAGTCCTTGAAAGCGCTCGCGAGCGTTTTGGGCGTCGCGCGTTCCAACAAACACCATGATCTTTCCGCCTTGCGGTATGGCTTCTTTGACGAGACGACCTGCCTGTCTGCCGGCTTCGACATTATCTGTGCCGATATAACAGAGTCGGTTGCTACTTGGTGCGTCGCTATCCTGTGTAACAACCACGGCCTGAGCGGCTGCCTTATTTAACATTGGTGATTGATTAGCTGGATCGACGGGACTGATCGCTATTCCGTTAATACCCTTGGCGAGGAGGTCGTCAACGATGCTTTGTTGTCCCGCGGCAGTTCCATCCGATGTGATTCGGAATTCGACTTCGATGCCAGGGATCTCCTTGGCCGCCTTTTCGGTTCCTTTGCGGGCTATGGTCCAGAAGTCGGAAGCGTTATTGGTGACAAATGCCAGTTTATGTTTGCCGCCCGTTGTGGTGGTGCCGCCACCACCACCACCTGGTTTCCCATTGCACGCGAGAAAGAAAAACGTGCAAATTAGTGCGCAAAGAATTGCTGGAACTACACGAAGACTTTTTGATGATGGTTGCATTGGTGTGCCTCGTAGTTAGTTTGAGTTAACGACAAAAGTTATAGGCCGCGATCGTGCCTGAATTCTAATTGATCAGCTACTGATTCCCGAGCATCAGAGAAATAGTTCAGGGGTGAACTTGTATCGATCGCAAAGCGGGGTACAACGCGCGATACGACTTGTATTGCTGTTCGTAAATTCTTTGGGCAGATTCGTCAGGGTCAACCGTTGTGCGTGTTCTTACAACTGTCGCACATGCTGCGTCAACTGTGGGCCAAACATTAACACCGACTCCTGCAAGTAGCGCAACTCCGTAAGCCGCACCTTCTTCAGCTTCAACTGTTGATACAGGGTGTCCGTAAATGTCCGCTTGAATTTGACGCCACAATGCAGATCGGGCGCCGCCACCGCCGAGCTTGATGGTCTCTACCGGCACCTTCATCTCATTGAAAATCTCAAAAGAGTCACGCAGACTGAATGCGACGCCTTCCATGATCGCGCGAATCACGTGGCCTCTTGTATGGCTCGCAGTAATACCAACAAGGGCGCCGCGCGCATGTGGATCCAAATGAGGCGTGCGCTCCCCCATCAGATAAGGAGCCCACAGCATCCCATTCGATCCGGGAGGAACACGTTCGGCTTCAGCAGTCATCCGATCATAAGGATCGCCGGCGCCTTCAGAGGCGCCAAATTGATCTCGAAACCAACGGAGCGATAGACCCGCACCTTGAGTCACACCCATCACGTGCCAACGCCCCGGCACAGCGTGGCAGAACGTGTGAACGCGTCCCTTCGGATCCAACGCTGGTGAATTGGTTGCGGCGAAGACTACACCGGAAGTACCGATAGTTGCACTGACTGTTCCTGGCTGCACGATACCAATTCCTACCGCACCACCTGCTTGATCACCTGCGCCAGCGACTACTGGAGTGCCTGCCGGCAGCCCAGTTAGTTGAGCAGCTTCGGTTGAGACTTGTCCCGTAATCTCTGGTGATTCGTAAACCGCTGGAAGCAAACTGGAGTTCATTCCTGTTGCTGACATCATCTCTTCCGACCAGGTGCGCTCAGCAACATTGAACAGAAGAGTTCCTGATGCATCTGCAACATCAGTCGCCTTTTCTCCAGTCAGCTTGAATCGAACATAGTCTTTGGGTAACAACACCGATCTAACTTGCTGCCAGAGTTGCGGCTCATTGTCGCGCACCCAAAGTAATTTTGGCAGCGTAAAACCAGTTAGTGCGGGGTTACATGTCAGTTGTATCAGTTTCGAAGCACCGATCGATTCCGTGAGTTGTTTACACTGACCGTCGCTACGCTGATCGCACCAGATTAGCGCCGGCCGGATTACCTCGTCTCGTTCATTCAACAGCACCGCTCCGTGCATTTGTCCAGAAAGTCCGACACCTCCAATTGCGTCGGCACGGACATTGTCGCTGGCCAATACTGTACGGATGGCTTCAGCGGACGCGCGCCACCAATCATTTGGGTCTTGTTCTGCCCATCCGGTTTGGGGTGAGGCAAACGGTTCATGATCGACTGTTGCGGCGGCAACTATTGCGCCGGTTTCATTGATCAGGACAGCTCTTGAGCCGCCTGTGCCAATATCGATTCCCAGTAACAGCATCTCGAACTTTGCCGCAGGGGTTTCCGCGTGATACCGGTTAAGTGGGGCCACTTTAGCCGGAATTGGATTGCGTTGAATCAGTTTATGGCAACACTTCTTAGCATATTCGCAAACTTTCGAAAAGACACTTCTTCGGTTTGGGGGCAAATGACACAAAGAACGGACACCACCGGCTCTAGCCGTCTGGTTCAACTTCACAGCTACGAATGGATGTTGCTGAACCCCGACACCACCAGGCTTTAGCCGGTGGTACTTCAACTTCACAGCTACCGGTTTCACGAGTTCGATTTTCTCGCCGCGAAATTAAAGTACCACCGGCTAAAGCCCGGTGGTGTCTTGGGGCGAATCGAGGGGTCGTTGCTAGCTGTAAAATTGAAGTACCACCGGCTAAAGCCAGGTGGTGTCTCAGGGCGAATCGAGGGGGTCGTTGCTAGCTGCGAAATTGAAGTACCACCGGCTAAATCCCGGTGGTGTTATGTTTGGATCACATAAACTCAATCTTGACTGTTTACGGACGCCTCTCGTAATCTCGCGCACTCGTAGAGGATCTTCCCTAATTAACTCGACAAACGAAACTTCTGTTCAGTGAGTAAGTGCACTGATGAGTTGCGTTCATGAAACAGTGCCCAACCTGCCAACGCACCTATTCTGACAAGTCGATCTCGTTCTGCCTTGCTGATGGTTCACTATTGTCAGCGCCTTATCCGACACAGAGCAGCGAAGCGCCGATAACTCCGGCACCGACGGTAGTAATGCCGAGTTCTGAATTGCCGCCGACTCAACCTTCAGTTAGAGCTACTGGAGAACAAGAGACAGTAACGGCGGTTCATCCGCAGATAAACTCAACGAACGAACGAACAATAGAAATCTCAACTCCAATTTCTCGGGGCGGCCAGATTCAGGTTGCGCTCACTTCATTTTTTGCGCTCTTTGCGATTGTAGGCTTAGCACTGTATGGACTGCCGTTCTATTACGACCGGATGGTCAACGAGTTTGGTTGGAGTCGAGCTCAAGTAGTGTCTGGCAATTTTGCCAGCAAACTGATCGTCGGTCCATTGTTTGGTTTTTTTGCCGGTTGGATCGTTGACAGGTTTGGACCGAGACGATTGATGTTGGTGGGCATCGTTTTCGCTGCCATCGCGCTAATAGGCTTAGGCAATATGAATGCGCTTTGGATGTTCTACTTTTTCTACCTGCTCAACGCACTTGGATATGTATGTGCGGGGCCGTTACCGAACCAGGTTTTGCTTTCACGTTGGTTTGATAAGTCGCGCGGCAAGGCGATGGGTTTTGCTTACCTCGGTATCGGTTTGGGCGGCGTTCTGGTCTTTCAGATTTCCGCAGTGTTGATGGAGTTCTTCGGATGGCATGTTGCGCTGACCGTTTTGGGCGTGCTCATCTTCATCATTGCGTTTCCGCTGGCCTTCTTCGTAAAGGAGTCGCCTACTGCCGTCAGTGCGAAAGAGAAGGCCCAGATTGCACCGATTGGAAATGTACTTAAGAGCCCATTTTTTTATCTACTGGCGATAGGCAGTATGTGTTCGATTGGAGCAGTCGGCGGCGCCAATCAGCATCTCAAGCTGTTTTTAAGTGGAGACCTTCACTTTACAGATCGAGAGGCTGCGAATGTGGCATCCCTGGTTCTACTTGCGAGTCTTGCTGGTCGCCTGATCATGGGTTGGCTCGCAGATCGTTTGGCTAAGAAGTACGTGATGTTGCTCATCTATTTGCTCGTCGCATGTGGCATTTCGCTTCTGTTCCTCGCGACGGTTCCGGGCGTTATCTATCTGTTTGCGATAGTGTTTGGTATTGGTCTCGGCGGTGATTACATGATCATTCCGCTAATGGCAGCAGATCTCTTTGGTGTAAAAGTGCTCGGGCGGCTAATGGGAATTGTCTTGACGGCAGATGGCGTCGCTGAGGCAACTGCTCCTTTGCTGGTGGGGACTTTAAGAGACGCGACTCGGAGTTATGTCATCGGGTTCGGTGTTCTGGTGATGTTGGCGTTGGTTGGTGCTGTCGCCATAGGATTGTTGCCACGGAAGACGCGTGTGTCCGATATGCTTTAGCTTGTCGCGTCTCGCAAATATGAACCTTGATGTTATTAGTGACGGAAGTAACGGCGCGAGAGTTTGCGACGTGCTTGGTTGGTTAAGGCACGACAAGCTAAAGCATATCGGACATTAAGAATGTCTAATCAATCACAACGTGTTGCTTTAGTGACCGGTGCCTCGCGCGGCATTGGACGCGCGATCGCGATCGAGCTGGCTCGCTTAGGCTACGATGTAATGATCAATTACGTTTCGAACTTAGCAGCTGCTGAGGAAGCGCGGAACGCCACACTGCTAGCTGGAACAGAAGGAACTCGCGTTGCACTTTGCCAGGGCGACGTTGCAAACGGATCAGATCGTCAGAGACTCCTCGATACGACACGCTCCGAATTTGGTCGTCTGGATCTGTTGGTAAACAATGCCGGCATTGCGCCCAGCATGAGAGTTGACCTGTTGGATGCGTCGGAAGAAGAGTTCGATCACTTGATAGCAGTCAATCTTAAGGCTCCTTACTTTCTTAGCCAGGCTGCGGCGCGGTGGATGATCGAACAAAGAAACACCGGAGCAGTCCAGGATTATTCACCTGCCATCATCAATATCAGCTCAATCTCCGCCTTTGCTGGTTCGCCGGAACGCGGTGCTTACTGTGTTTCAAAAGCTGGTCTCGCAATGATGACGACCTTGTATGCGCTGCGTTTAGCGGACGATGGAATCGGTGTCTATGAGATAAGACCAGGCGTGATTGAAACCGACATGACGGCAAACGTTAAAGAGAAATACGATCGAATGATCGAGGCCGGTCTTACACCGATTAAGCGGTGGGGCACACCTGAGGATGTCGCTGATGCGGTTGCGGCAATTGCAACGGGTCGCTTGAAGTTTTCGACAGGCGAGGTCATTAACGTCGATGGTGGATTTCATTTGAGAAGATTGTGATAGATCTTCTCTGCGCAACCTCTGCGTTCTCTGCGTCTCTGCGGTAAAAAAACGCGAAAAACCCCCGATAAAAACCGCAGAGACGCAGAGAACGCAGAGAACGCAGAGGTTGCGCAGAGAAGAAAAGCCGACTTGAAAACATGTCTGACATGACATCCTCTTTAGTTGAACACGCCTTCGAATTCGCGCAGCATCAGGTGCGCGCTTTGGTTCAGCGCGATCCAGACTTCTATCCGCTCTACACCGAAAAAGGAAAGTGGCGTCATTCAAAACCGGCGTGGACTCGTTGGTGTGATGGCTTCCTTCCCGGGATGATGTGGATTTTTCACGAAGAGACTGGCGAACAGGAGTGGCGCGACCTCGCCGAACGATATTCAAAGCCACTCGAACATCGAAAGGACGATCGCAAAGTACATGATCTCGGCTTCATTTTTTATCACGGCACTTATAAACGTTGGTATGAAGCGACTCTTCGCGATGGCTCGCCTGATAAATCGCTCATCGACGTAGTCATTCATGCCGGTCAGACGCTTGCTCTCCGTTTTAACGAGGCTGCTGGTTGTTTACGATCCTTCCATGGTGAGAATTCCAATTTCATCGACATCATGATGAACGTTGGAATTATTTTTTACGCGGCCCTCAACACAGCAGATCCGGAGCTGCTTGCGCGCGCGTTCGCGCATTGTATGACGACGCGTAGAACGCTGGTGCGTGGCGACGGGAGCACAGCCCATGAGGGGATCTTCGATACAGTCAGCGGTGAGTTTTTGAAGCAAACAACTCAACAGGGATTCCGCGGAGATTCGTGCTGGTCGCGTGGACTTGCCTGGTCTCTCTACGGTTTCGGCACTTGTCACGAACTTACGAGAGATCCAACCTTCCTCGAAGTGGCAATCCTGAATGCTGACTTCTGGCTGTCGCATGTAGGTGATGATGGAATTGCACCCTGGGACTTCGATGCACCACCGACTGGGAAGTTAAGTGTGGACCAGGTAGATACCAGCGCCTCCGCTATCGCCGCCAGTGGTTTGTTCGATCTGGCTAGATTCGCGCCTAACTCAACTCAAAGACGTGCTTACCTTGACTGCGCTCTTAACACGGTTGAGACCTTGGTTGATGAATTTCTTGCTGACGGGGATGAAGGGTGGGAAGGAATACTGCGCGGTGGTGTTTACCACATTCATAAAGATCTCGGAGTAGATGAGTCGGTGATGTGGGGCGAGTTCTTTTTTGTTGAAGCTCTACAGAAGGCTCGGCAATTCTTAAGGTCCGATATGCTTTAGCTTGTCGTGAGCGGGGGCAGTAGCCCGACTGTCAAGAAGGGCTGATCGTAGCCGTTGGCCATCGCCAATCCAGGTGAGCCCTCCTTGACAGTCGGACTACTGCCCCGGCTCACGACAAGACAGACGCATATCGGACATCGGAAGCATGCGAGTTTACCCTCCAATAGGTGGCCATAAGTCGCTGGCTGAATTCAAAGCGCATGTTGCGAGCCTCGCGCTCTCGATCCCGTGCGATGACGAACTACTGATCGGATCATCATCTCCTCTCGCACAACCAATCGGCTTCAATGGAAAACGAATCGGCAATCGTTTCTGTATCCATCCAATGGAAGGGTGGGACGGTGCGCCTGATGGAAAACCAAGCGATGCCACAATCAGGCGTTGGCGGAATTTTGGTTTGAGCGGCGCGAAATTGATCTGGGGTGGAGAGGCGGTTGCTGTCAGGCATGATGGTCGCGCTAATCCAAATCAACTTCTGATGAGCGAACAAAATAAGGCTGGTCTCGCAGAGTTGCGCGAAACAGTGCTCAACGCTCATCGAGAGGTCGGCGAGACGCATGATGATTTGTTTATCGGTTTGCAGCTTACTCATTCTGGTCGCTTTAGTCGCCCGAACGAGAAAACCAAACCTGAGCCTCGCATTCTTTATCATCACCCAACTCTGGATCGACGGGTCGGCGTCGATGAAGACTATCCCCTATTAACCGATGCGGAGGTTAGATCAATCATCGACGCATTCGTTTTCGCTGGTCGTGTCGCAAGCGAGCTTGGCTACGATTTTGTTGATATCAAACACTGTCACGGTTATCTCGGTCATGAATTTCTGAGTGCGCATACCCGCGACGGGAGATACGGCGGCAGTTTTGAAAACCGCACGCGATTCCTCCGCGAAGTAGTTGACGGTATCCGATCGTTTTCACCTGGACTTGTCATTGGTGTCAGGGTATCGATTTTCGATTTGATCTCATTCAGACCTGATCCGGCACAGACCGTCGACGGAAAGATGGGAGCAGGAATTCCTGACGACTATGAGACTTTGCTGCCATATCGCTATGGGTTTGGTGTTAACTGTGAACAGCCTGAGAAGTATGATCTGACCGAGCCGCGTCGATTTCTTTCACTGCTGCGCGATTTGAAGATTAGTTTGGTGAACCTCACTGCGGGCAGTCCTTATTACAACCCTCATGTTCAGAGGCCCGCTTTGTATCCACCTTCCGATGGATACCAGCCACCGGAAGATCCTTTAGTGGGAGTGGCGCGACAGATGGAAGCAACCCGACTTCTGAAACAGGAGTTTCCTGATTTGGTTTTCGTCGGAACCGGTTACACATACTTGCAGGAGTTTCTTCCTTTCGTTGCACAGGCGGCGGTCCGCGAAGGATGGGTCGATTCAATTGGCCTGGGCCGGATGGTTTTGTCGTATCCTGAATTACCGCTCGATGTACTGACCGGTGACGTACTAAAGCACAAACGAATTTGCCGGACGTTTAGTGATTGCACAACTGCGCCACGAAACGGATTACCTTCGGGTTGTTATCCGCTTGATTCGTTCTACAAACAATCCGAGATGGGTGTCGAGTTGAAACGGATCAAAGCAGCGAAGAGAGCTAAGTGATCAGTAAGCCATAGGTCCTATAGATCGAATAGGTCCTATTAACTACTCGCCATGCGACAAAACAGACGCAACTTTCTTAACCTGCTTGTACAGTCCGAGCCGCGTGCTGCGAGTTATTGGCTGCACGTCAATCGAACTGCCATGGCGTGTCGTTTCGAAGTGACCATGCGCCAGTCGGAGGAGATGGGCATCGCTGCGGCAACAGAAGCATTGGACGAGATTGATCGTCTTGAATCGCGTTTGACCGTCTTTCGCGAGACCAGTGAAGTTAGTGTCGTCAATTCTGAAGCCGCAAAGAGATCTATAGAAGTTTCGCAAGAGCTGTTCGATTTGTTGACGTTATGCCAACACCTCTATGAAGAGACCGACGGCGCATTTGATGTCACCTCAGGACCACTTACTCGGTCTTGGGGATTTCTCAGACGACAAGGTCAGTTGCCGTCGCAAGTTGAAATCGATCAAGCGATGTGCGTCGTGGGTTCGGATAAGTTGCTTCTAGATGAGACGAAGAGAACTGTTCGCTTCGCACGAGAGGGCATGGAGATCAATTTAGGCAGCATCGGCAAAGGATACGCCTTGGATTCCGCCGCTGATCTAATGTCCACCAGGGTAAGTACTGCTTTGCTAAACGCAGGTTCGAGCAGTATGAGAGCTGTCGGTAATGGTGAACACGGAAAGGGTTGGCTGGTAGGTTTGCGAAATCCGCGTTCGAAGCTGCGTCGATTAGGTGTTTTGAGACTTCGCGATTGTGCTCTTTCAACCAGCGGTAGTGAAGAGCAGTTCTTCGAACATCAGGGTCAACGTTACAGTCACATCATCGATCCACGCAGTGGTTGGCCTGCCTCCGGAGTAACTTCTGTCAGCGTGGTTGCGCCGACCGCAGCGATTAGTGATGCATTAGCAACAGCGTTCTTTGTGGGTGGACGACAGCTTGCAGAGCCGTACTGTCAAACTCATACGAACGTTCTGGCTATCATGCTCGAGAGTGATGGGGCAGCGCCAATCTCGTTTGGGCAGAGTTCTGGTTGTGATGGTCTTCAAGACTTGTAGAACCATATGAGTGATACAACAAGTCGCCTTTCATCATTTCAGCAGTTCGCGTTAATTGCGCTTCGGACAGTCATTGGCTGGCACTTTTTGTATGAGGCTTACTACAAGATTGTATCGCCCGCCTGGAGTCCAGGTGGCGGACCATTAACACCATGGAGCTCTGAGGGCTATCTGAAAGGAGCTTCGGGTCCACTTGCTCGAGTCTTCCAGCGATTGATCAACTCGGGAGCGACGCCGTGGATCGATCGCTCGGTGAAGATTGCCTTACTGCTAGTTGGGTTGAGCTTGCTCCTGGGCTTGTTTACTCGGATTGGCGCCTCTGGTGCGCTGTTTTTACTCAGCCTGTTCTATTTGCTCTATGTGCCTACGTTGGGTGTACCTCAACCAAACGCAGAAGGAACGTATTTAATCGTTAACAAGACATTGATTGAAGCTATTGCCGTGATTGTCTTGCTGGCGTTTGACACAGGCAGGATTGCCGGACTGGATTTGTTGTGGAGAAGGAAGCGGAGTAGTCCAGTTGAGCAACCACTATAGGACCTATAGGACCTATTACTTTTTGACTTGAGGGTCACGTCATGAACCTAACCGATCAACAAAAAACAATTGGACGCCGAAACTTTCTCAAGGCTGTCGCAGGTGTGCCTGCTCTTGCCGCGCTTGGAGGTGCAGCATTGACGCGCGGACCTGTTCATGGCGGTCCAGTGAAGATTGCTTTAGTCGGTACAGGTGATATGGGCAAGGGTTTGCTTGGTCAGTATCAAAAAGAGTTTTGTGATTTGAAGGCTCTGTGCGACATCAATCCCGGACGTCGTGTAGCGATGTCAGACATGATGGTGAAGAAAGGCTGGCCCAAGCCAAACGAATATGACGACTGGCAGGAGATGCTTCAAAAGGAGGATCTCGAAGCCGTTCACATCGCGACTCCACTCTGGATGCATTCGAGCATTGCCGTTGGTGCACTCAACGCAGGCAAGCATGTCTTGTGCGAAAAGATGATGGCTAAGAGTCCTTTGGAGTGTCAGCAGATGATCGATGCCGCGAAGAAAAACAATCGTGTTCTCGAAATCGGGTACCAGCGTTTCTACAATCCCATTTACCAAGCGGCATATGCCAACATCATTAAGCAGGGTTTGTTGGGTGATGTGTATTACGCACGACTTGCCTGGCATCGAAACTCCAGCTGGCGTCGCAATGAAGCAGCGCCTTCCCCAAACTTCGACCCAAGCCGTTTCGGTTATCCAGATTGGGAACATCTGTTGAACTGGCGCATGTACCGCAAGTACTCGGAAGGTTTGTTGTGCGAGTTAGGCAGTCACATGATTACTGCAACGAGCTGGTTCTTTGATTCGCATCCCACGTCGGTCTACGCCACTGGAGGAACATACCGGTTCAAGGATGGTCGTGAGGTTTACGATCACGTCTATGCCACGTTCACTTACCCGGGCGATCGCACTGCTACCTTTTCCTCAATTCAATCAAATGCGTTTGATGATTACTACGAGATGTTCATGGGAACCAAAGGCACGCTGATAATGACTCGCGAGCTCGATGCATACCTTTTCAATGAAGGAGAAGGAGGATCTCAAACAAAGGTTGAAATGTCTCCACAGTCTGGTGCACCTGTTGCGGACAGCTCGGCAACTCAGCCGACCGGGAGTGCTCAGAGAACTGTTAACCAGGGCGACACCGTAATAGTGAACAAAGGCATCTCCTACCAAAACGAAATTGCTGAGTTTTGCTCTGCTATCCGAACGGGAAGCGCCGTGCGATGCGGCGGAGAAAGGGCAATGACTTCAGCTGTTGCCATTCTCACTGGGAATCTTTCTGCCGAGAAGGGAACCAATTTCGACATTCCGGGACCTGCGTCCACGTAATGGCCTTTGGTCTTGGGTCTTGGGCTTTGATGTTTCTGATGGACAAGCTTTGTTGGCAGTCTCTTTTTGAAGACCAAAGGTCAAACACCAAAGGCAAAGCTAGTTAAAAGATCATATTATGATCTTGTAATCTGCAAATTTTGAGCTATACTCCCGGCGTTATCAAACCAACCCCGCTCCACTCGGAGATTCCCGTTAGGGCAGTTTTGAGGTACCAGTGTGGCCAGCCGGCATTCCGCAAAAGTAGTTTGTTTCGAGGGCAGTGTGTGGATCTCGCCGCGTCAGTTTTGGGGACTCGTTCGCGACGATATAATCGAATACCTCGACGAGCATCCGCTCACCGGCAAGTTCAAAGGTCAACCAAACGACTTCTTGATTAGCGTCAACCACACGGTTCTTAACATTACGTGCCCTGAGCATCGTCAATCTGTCATACATTCAAAACGTTACGTAAAGAAATAGGTCTTCTCCGGTTAGTGAGGAGGGCATATGCTCGAGTTGATTCAGCCTATCTCGAAACGAGATCAGGTCGTCAGAGCAATGAAGGACGCAATTCTGTCGGGCACAATCGAGCCAGGCGCTTCCATCGTTGAAAGCAAAATCGCCCAACAACTTGGTGCTGGAGTTCCACTCATACGCGAGGCACTGATCGAATTGGAACACCAGGGTTTCGTTCAAAGAACTCCCTATAAAGGCACGACAGTAACCAAACTCTCGGCCGCCGATGTGCGTCACATTTTTGCGCTGAGAGTTGAACTTGAAGCGATTGCGATCGAATGGGCGAAGGCACATGCCCAGCCAGGTGACTTGGACACATTGCGTCAGGCCATACACAAGATGGAGGTAGCGGCGAAGGCATTGGATCTTCCCCAGTTCTACGAAGGTGATCTCTCTTTTCATCGGAAGATTTGGAGTCTTTCAGGTAATTCTTATCTCGTCGATACACTGGAGCGTCTCGTCGTACCGCTGTTTGCGTTTTTTGTCATGAAGACAAGCAGGCAACAGGCTTCGTATGTTGAGAGTGCTTGTATGCATGGGAAAATCGTTGACGCGATGGCGGTGATGAACGCAAAAGAATTGCGTGAGGTGTTTAGAGAGTCGCTCGAGCATTGGAAAGACGATATGGTGAAGTTGCTATTTAACGAGTCTGAGTGAATCGGCCTTTGGCCTTTGGTCTTTGGTCTTGGGACTTTGATATTCGGTCTTCGAAGTGCGCTTTATCGATCGAACAATAAAAACCAAACAAAACCACCAAGGACCGAAGATGAAAGGCCAAAGTCCAAAGACCAAAGGCCAAAAACCAATGACCCAACCGATCATTCTTCGCGCGACGGACATCTACAAGTCCTACGAAGGTGTTCATGCGTTACGCGGAGTGTCGTTTGAATTACGTGCCGGCGAGGTTCACGGACTTATCGGCGAAAACGGCGCCGGCAAGTCAACTTTAATCAAGATAATCACTGGTGCGGTTCAGCCGGACCGCGGCGAGATCGAATTCAACGACCAACCAATACGAAACAACTCGCCTGCGCTTTCGAAGCAGATCGGTATTGCCGCAATCTATCAGCAACCTGCTTTATTTCCGGATCTGACTGTTGCTGAAAACATATCTATCGGGTTGGAACGTGTGGGCGCCTGGCAGAAGGTCAACTGGAAACAAAGACGAGAGCGCGCCGCTGCATTACTTAGTCAGGTCGGTGCTCACATCAATCCAGAGACCGAAGTGCGCAATCTCAGCATGCCGGAACAACAGCTGGTGGAGATTGCACGAGCGTTGGGGGCGAAGGCACGCGTTCTGATCATGGACGAACCCACGGCGTCGCTTGCTGAAGCGGAGACTCAGAATCTTTATCGCGTTATTTCGAATCTGCGTGAAAGTGGCGTCGGCATAATCTACATCTCGCATCGCCTGGAGGAACTGGCGAAGCTGGCGGATCGTGTGACTGTGTTGCGCGACGGTTCGTATGTGGGTACTCGTAACATGTCGGATGTGGATCGCTCGGAGTTGATTCGACTGATGGTCGGCCGTGAGTTATCGGCCGTTTTTCCAAAGATCGCGGTTGAGGCCGGTCCCGTTGTGCTCGAACTGCGTGGCGTTTCGTGTCGTGCAAACGGCGTTACCGAGATAGATCTTTCCGTTCGAGCCGGCGAAATCGTGGGCCTTTCGGGTCTCGTTGGTGCCGGCAGGACGGAACTGGCGCGAACAATCTTTGGTTTGGAACCTGCTGATTCAGGCGAAGTAAGACTCAGAAACAAGGCTGTACACATTCGCGAGCCCGGTGAGGCGATCGCTCTTGGGATTGGTTATCTGCCGGAGGATCGACGTCATCATGGCGTGATTCTCGACTTGCCGATTGACTTCAACATCACATTGGCATCCCTCGACAAATTAAGTACCGGGGTTTCATTTGACTTTAAGAAGGAAAGACAAATTGCAACTGAATATGTCCGTCGCTTCGCGATCAAGACACCATCGATCTTCGCTCCAGTGACAACTCTATCGGGCGGCAATCAACAAAAGGTCGCTCTTAGTCGATGGCTGGAGACGAAACCGGATGTGCTGATTCTCGATGAACCGACACAGGGGATCGACGTCGGTGCGAAGGCGGAAATACATACGTTAATGAGTGAACTGGCTGCGCAAGGTACAGCAATACTGATGATCTCTTCGGAACTGCCTGAGATTCTCGGCATGAGCGATCGAATCGTGGTTATGCGCAACGGAAGAATCGCCGGTGCCCTAACGCGTGAAGAAGCTACTCAACATGGGATCATGTCTTTGGCACTGGGCCAGGAGGAAGTGGTTGCTTAGACAGGCTTTGCCTTCTGTGTTGGCTTCGCGGCGGCGGCTGTGCCCCGCCAATTTCCCTGCTAATGAGAGTTGGGCTACGCCCCTCATCTCGCGTTGCTTTCTAGTAAACGGCCTCGGCTAGGCAAACCGAAGGCAGAGCCATGATGCAAATACGGAGACTTACGGCGCGGCAGAGCCGTCGCCTCACAACGGGTGGCAAAGCCAAACCAAAAATTCTCTGAGACTTTTCAGGCGAAGGTTGCTTTGGGGAATATGAGATCACTGTTCGCCAGGTACAAGCGCGAGGCGTCGGTCGCGGCGGCTTATCTCTTGCTCGTGTTGATCGTTGCCGTTATTGCACCTTCTTTTTTGCAGGCCACGAATTTACGTGACCTTGTAATCAATAACGCCTCGGTATTGATTATAGCCGTCGGTATGACACTCGTGATCCTCACTGGTGAAATCGACATATCAGTTGGTTCACAGTTTGCTGTTTGTACTTATCTGGCCGGTGTGCTTGCAAAAGAAGGTGTTTCGCCGTTGTTGATGATACCGCTTCTGCTTCTGGTAGGCGCAATGCTCGGAGCAGTTGGCGGATATTTTGTAGCGTTTTTGAGAATGCCTTCAATTGTGGTGACACTCGCGCTGATGGTCGCATGGCGTGATGGTTTGCGTTGGCTTACCGAAGGCAAGTGGGTGCAGGATCTGCCGAAGAATTTTCAATGGTTCGGCCTGGGCCAGGCGATTGGTCAAGTAGTCGTTTTTAGTGTCGCTCTGTTTGTGTTGATTGCATTTGGTTGGGCGCTTCGAAATCTTTCTGCAGGAAGATCAATATATGCAGTTGGGTCTGACGCCGAAGCGGCTCGTTTGTCGGGGATCAATCCGAAGCGAGTTGTCTTTATAACGTTCGTTTTCATGGGCGCGTTGGTGGGCCTTGCGGCGTTGTTAAGCGCGATCCGATTTTCAATCGTTCCGAGTAATGCCGGTGTCGGACTCGAGCTCAAAGCAATCGCAGCGGTTGTAGTCGGTGGCACTGCGATTACCGGCGGTCGCGGATCAATCATTGGCACTCTGATTGGCGTCGCGCTCCTGGGCACAATTGGAACGGCGTTGACCTTCATTGGCATCAATCCGTTTTGGGAGAAAGCGATTCAAGGTGGAATCATTTTGGCAGCGGTGGTTTCGGATGTGCTTGTTGGTCGATTAACGAAGCCTGGGATTCGAGACTTCGGATTGCGTTCAGAGACTTAAGGTATGTCTTGCCGTCAGGCACTGAAATTAGCAATTCAGATATCTTCTCTGCGCTATCTCTGCGTTCTCTGCGTCTCTGCGGTTTCCACATGGCCAATCCTCACCGCAGAGACGCAGAGAACGCAAAGATAGCGCAGAGGAGTTTCTAAGAAAAACCAGTGACCTTATTTGGCAGTTCTTCAACCAAAACTCAGCTGCAAGTGGTCGCTCCCGCGTGGGCGCGGCTGTTTCCAAATTACGAATGGGTTTTGCTAGTCTTATTGTTCTTTGAATGTGCGCTCTTCGGAATCACTGGCGATCACTTTCTAACGACCGGAAACGCATTCGAGATCACACGACTCAGTGTAGAAGTTGGATTGTTAGCTCTTGCTTTAACGCCTGTGATTATCACGGGCGGCATCGATCTTTCAGTGGGATCGATGATGGGACTCGCGGCTGTTGTCCTTGGAGCTCTCTGGCGCGATGTACACCTTCCAATTGCATTAGCAGCTGCGATAGCGTTGATCCTTGGTTGTCTTGGCGGTGGACTTAACGGTCTGCTCATAACACGATTAGGGTTGCCGCCTCTTATTGTCACTCTCGGCACGTTTTCTTTATTTCGTGGAATTGCTGAGGGACTTACTCGGGGGATCGAAAACTACTCCGGTTTTTCGACCAGGTTTCTGTTTCTGGGCCAGGGTTATGTCGGTGGAATCTTTCCGACTCAGTTATTGATCCTGCTGGTTGCAATTGCCGGCTTCGGCTGGTGGTTACATCGGACTGCCTATGGGCGGAGTCTTTATGCTATCGGCCATTCCGCAGAGGGAGCACGTTACGCTGGCATCTCAGTTTCGCAAAAACTGCTGCTGGTTTATCTCCTCTCCGGGTTCGCTGCAAGCGTGTCGGCAATCATTTACGTTGCGCATTTGGGCCAGGCAAAATCTGACGCAGGCACCGGCTTCGAGCTGATGGCCATAACTGCTGTTGTCCTGGGTGGTGCGTCCATCTTTGGAGGACGCGGAACCATACTCGGAACGGTGCTGGGTCTATTCGCAATCGTCGTCTTACAAAACGGACTGCGTTTGAGCGGGCAGCCTGCGGAATTGGCGGGAATTCTGACGGGCGTTTTGCTATTAGTCACGATTGTCCTGAATCGCTTTTCGTCTCTCGCGAGGACAGCGCATCAAAGTAATCAGACTGCTGAGGAGATCGATGTGAAGAATTCGCAGGTAGCGGTGCTGAGTGCTGTCATACTGTTGGCGGCGCTCTTAGTAGCTGGAAGCAATTGGTGGCTCGTCCACTCATTGAAATCCGAGACGTCAACATCGGCTTCTGTATCGCATAATTCTTCGCATCGGATTCAGGTGGCAATGATGCCCAAGGCGAAGGGGGATCCATACTTCGTTAGTTGTCGCCAGGGAGCTGAAGAAGCGGCAAAAGAGTTAGGGGTCGATTTACTATGGGATGGTCCAACCGACCTCGATCCTGCGAAACAGAACGAAGTTGTTGAGGCGTGGATAACTAAAGGCGTAGATGTCATTGCTGTGAGTGTTGAGAACCAGGCTGGAATTTCCACAGTTCTGCGAAAGGCAAGAGAGAAGGGAATTAAAGTCATAACCTGGGATGCAGATGCGGAAAAAGACGCGCGCGACTTTTTGATCAATCAAGCGACGCCACAAGGCATCGGATACACATTGACGGATGAGACCGCGCGAATCATGGACAGTCGAGGTGAGTTTGCAATCATCACGGCTTCACTAAGTGCGGCGAATCAGAACGAGTGGATCAAGAACATTCGGACTCGCCTTGCTGAAAAATATCCTGAGCTGAAACTGGTCGCCGTCCAACCGAGTGAAGGTGACCGCGACCGCGCTTTTTCGGAAACGCAAACGGTGCTGAAGGTCCATCCGAATGTGAAGGTGATTATGGCGATTGCCGCGCCAGCCGTTCCGGGCGCCGCGGAAGCCGTAAAACAATCAGGAAGAACCGATGTGAAAGTGACCGGCCTGTCATTGCCAAACATGAACAAGCCTTATGTAAAGTCAGGCGTTGTCGAGAGTGTGGTGTTGTGGAATACGACGGACCTGGGTTATCTCACCGTTTATGCTGCGGACGCGCTAAGCAAAGGCGAATTGAAACGGGGTGATCGCGAGATAAATGCCGGAAGACTCGGCAAGATCGCGGTGGTTGATGATGAAGTCCGCCTCGGCGCGCCGTTTATTTTCAATAGAGACAATATCGATCGGTTTAATTTCTGAAAGTGGTCTTTGGTTTTTGGTCTTTGGACTTGGATGGAACTCAAGAACCAGGACCAAAGACCAAAGACCAAAAGCCAAATAGCCATGAAGAAAGCCACAATTCGTGAAGTTCGGAGTTATGTGATCGCCCCCGACGAAATGGGCGCCGATTATCACAACCAGCACGGTAGTCACTGGATTATCGATCTGCCAATCGCCAATCCAATGTCGGTATACGAAGAATACAAAGCTGAACGCACCAGCTGGGGCATCAACGCGCTCGGCACAGTTATCGTACAAGTTGAACTGAGCGACGGCACAGTCGGCATTGGTTGCAGCATTGGTGGTGAACCGGCGTGCTACATCATCGAGAAACACTTGAGCCGTTTCGTTGAACGACAAGACCCGCGCAACGTTGAACTAATCTGGGATCAAATGTGGCGCGCCACCATGCCGTATGGACGAAAAGGACTAACAGTTCAAGCGATCAGCGCCGTCGATTTGGCGATTTGGGATTGCTTAGGAAAACTCCGAAACGAGCCCGTTTACGCATTGATAGGTGGCAAAACCAAGCAACGTTTGCCGGTCTATGCCACAACGTCGCGTCCGGACATCGCATATCAATGGGGATTCAAAGGAGCAAAGATTCCATGTCGCTATGGACCAGCCGACGGTAGTGAGGGTCTGAAGAAAAACATCGAAGTGATGGCAGAAGCGCGGGAGCAGGTCGGCCCCGATTTTCCGCTGCGTCTCGATTGTTACATGGCGTTGACCGTGCCGTATGCAATCCAACTTGCGAAGGCACTGGCTCCTTACGATCTGACATGGATTGAAGAATGTTTACCGCCAGACGATTACGATGGTTACGCAGCACTTAAGGCGGCATTGACAGGAATTTGCCTGGTGACAACGGGAGAGCACGAATACACACGCTATGGTTTTCGTGAGCTGATCGCACGCAAGTGTGCTGACATTCTGCAGCCCGACATTAATTGGGTTGGTGGACTGACCGAGGCGCGTCGGATAGTCGCAATGGCTGCCGCGTACGACATTCCTGTGATACCGCATGGCTCGAGTGTGTTCTCGTATCACATGCAGTACGCATTTTCGAATTGCCCGATCGCCGAGTTTCTCGTAATGAGTCCGAAGGCCGATCAATTGGTTCCATTGTTTGGCGAGTTATTCACAAATGAGCCGTTGCCGAAGGATGGATATATTGATTTGAGTGACGAGCCAGGCTGGGGAGTTGAATTAAACGATCAATTGGAGCTGGTTCGTCCTTATCAGAGCAGGCGCGAGGTTGTTGTGTTGTAGAAGCTGGGTGCAGTAGCCCGACTGTCAAGGAGGGCTCTGCATCTCGGTGGTCGATCATTATGCAAGCCCTCCTTGACAGTCGGGCTACTGCCCCGGGCCGTCGCACATAAAAAAAGATGACTTCATTCACAGAACAAGTCGCAATAGTAACTGGCGCAGGCTCCGGTCTCGGCTTAGCAATTGCAGGAAAACTGCATGATGAAGGTGCGAGTGTGGCGCTATTGGATCTAAATACCGCCGCAGTTGAAGGTGCTGCTCCTAAGATTGGTCAGAACGCAATTCCATTCACAGTCGATCTAACCAAACAGGATCGAGTTGAGAACGTAATCAATCAGATCGCAGAGCGATTCAGACGCATCGATATCCTGGTGAACAGCGCTGGCGTCACTGGCATAACAAATATCAAGAGTCACGAAGTCGATCCGGCAAACCTACGTTTTGTTTTTGATGTGAACTTCATGGCGTCGTATTTCACAGCGCGAGCAGTTTTGCCGCACATGATGAAACGAAACTATGGGCGCATCCTCCACATCGCATCCATTGCGGGCAAAGAAGGCAACGCCGGAATGTTGGCGTATTCGGCGTCGAAAGCAGCCGTGATTGGAATGACGAAGGTGCAAGGTAAGGAGTATGCCGAGACGGGGATCACGGTCAATGCATTAGCGCCCGCTGTTATCCAAACGCCGATGGTTGATGCGATGCCGCCGGAACAAGTGAAGTACATGACTGACAAGATTCCGATGAAGCGATGCGGCACGCTCGATGAAATCGCCCACATGGCTGCATTCATTGTTTCACCAGGAACAGCGTTTACCACCGGCTTTACGTTTGATATGACGGGCGGGAGGGCGACGTATTAGGGTTTGGAGGTCGATTTACGCAAATCATTTTCCATATATCATTTGACATTTTTTAGTTTTCATTTGGATCTGGATCGGCCGTGATAGCAATCAATTGAAACTTGCTTGAAGATCTAATTATTGAACGCCTCTACGTATTCAAAATGGAAACTGAAAAATGTCAAATGATATATGGAAAATGACTTGAGCAAATTTCTTAACACCCCGACCAAATACCAGATCCAACTCCTCAAAATGGGCCAGTGCGACGTAATGGGTCCCGAAGTCTACTGGATGAGCCACTGGACCGATTGGGTGCAACTCTATTTTTGGATGGCTGTGATTCGCGGTGACGGCAAGACTGCGATCATCAACACGGGGCCTCCCGATGATCTCGCCGCCCTGAACGAGCGTTGGAGTAGTGGTTTTGGTGAGCGCGGCAAACTTGTCCGGGCAGAAAATGAGAGACCACTGAATGCACTCGCAAGTTTGGGAATCAAACCGGAAGATGTCGATTATGTACTGATTACCCCGATTCAGATTTACGCGACTGCAAACATCCAACTCTTCAAGAACGCTCAGGTCTGCATTTCGAAACGCGGTTGGATCGAAGATTTCCACGCCGAAAAGTTTCCGATGCACGTACCGCGTGAATTTCGACTTTCGGAAGAGACACTGCGATATCTAACGTTCGAAGGACATGGCCGTCTCCGACTATTGAATGACAGTGACGACATTATTCCGGGGCTTCGTTGTTTTTGGGCCGGCGTTCATCATCGCTCTTCTATGTGCTATGTGGTCAATACGGAGAAGGGCCGCGTTGGTATCTCGGATTGCTTGTTCAAATACGGCAATCTTGAAGACGGACATCCATTAGGAATTCAGGAAAGCCTCGAAGAGTACTACTGGGCACTGAAACGTATAAAGAACGAGACCGATGTGTTCGTGCCTTTGTACGAGCCTGATGTTTTGAAAAGGTTTCCGGGTGGGAAGATAGCGTAAGCGGTCTTTGGCCTTTGGTCTTAGGCCTTTGATCATTGGTTCGGAGATTACGGTACGAAAGACCAAAAGCCAAAAACCAAAGACCAAAAGACCCATGATCCGACGATCGTTCCTGATGACACTAAAGGCTGGGGCATGGATTGAGTATGAAAGGCGTCACAATCCGATCTGGCCAGCGTTACAAGACGTGTTGCGCAGTCATGGCGTGCACAACTACTCAATCTTTCTCGACCGCAGCAGTAACACAAGGCTGTTCGCATATGCTGAGATCGAGTCGGAGGAGTTATGGCAACGCATCGCAGAGAATGAAGTGTGCCGGCGTTGGTGGAGTTATATGAAGGACCTGATGCTGACGAATGAAGACGACAGTCCACAGACTGCTGAGCTAAGCGAAGTCTTTCACCTCGACTAATAAGTCGTATAGGTCTAACGGGTCCTATACTGCGGATGATTAAGAGTGGCCGATCGTTTAAAGAGTAAAGTCGCAATTGTTACCGGCGCCGCTCATGGCATCGGCCGTGCAACCGCGATTTTGTTTGCCGAAGAAGGAGCGAAAGTCACCATCGCGGATCCAAGTGAAGTGGCCGGTGAAGACTGTGCGGCGAACATTCGGGATGCGGGCGGTGACGCGATCTTTGTCCGCACGGATATCTCAAGTGAAGACGATTGTCGTAACTGCTGTGACGAAACAGTCAGATCATATGGTCGTCTGGATATTCTCGTTAACAACGGCGCGGTTTTCGTGCTGAAGGGATTGGAAGCTTCAATCGAAGATTGGCAACAAGTGTTAGGTGTCAATGTAGTTGGAACCGCGATGATGAGTCGCTTTGCTTCGGAGTACATGAAGCAGTTCGGTGGTGGCTCTATTGTGAACCTTGGTTCCATTTCGAGTTTCGTCGCGCAACCGTCATTCGTTACGTACAGCGCTACTAAAGCGGCAATCCTTCAGATGACCCGCAATATGGCGATGGATCTTGCGCCTTTCAACATTCGTGTGAATTGCGTTTGTCCGGGAACGATATTGACGCGCGCCTCGGAAGAGCACATGGCGCGTGTGGGAATGACTAAGGAAGAATTCATTGCTGCCGAAGGGCCGAAGAATCTGCTGAACCACGTTGGAGAGCCCAGGGAAGTTGCCTATCCGGTTCTATTCCTCGCCTCGGATGAAGCGTCGTTCATTACGGGCGCACATTTAATGGTCGATGGTGGATATACGACTCAATAAACAGAGCGGGTTTTCCACTCCGGAGGAGTGAGATGTTTATAGAATTGAGATGCAGGACCGGAGGAGTGACATGTTTTCACGAACCATGTTTGTTTCGAGAGGCGGGGCACAAGTTTCGAAACCCCGGCGCCCTCTTTCAACATGTCACTCCTCTGGAGTGAAAACGGTCCTCGCTACTGTAAACATTCCACTCCTTCGGAGTGAGGACCCCGGACACTAAAAAAACAATAGTAGAAATCCCGGGAAGGAGTGCATTCGATGCGCTGGGTGTATTTGTCTGCATTAATAATGACAGTGACGATTTCTGCTTCCGCGCAGGAACTGCCACGCGAGTGGATCGATCCGGACACTGGCCATCGAGTCGTTCGTCTCAGTGAAGAACCAGGCAGCGCGAGTTTGTACTTTCATCAGAATGCCTACACACCGGATGGTGAAAAGTTAATCATCACAACTCCAAGCGGCCTCTCAACCATCAACCTGAAGACGCGCGCTATAGAAAAGGTTGTTGATGGTCGCGTGAACGTGATCATTACCGGCAAAAAAACGGGCGATATCTACTACACAAAAGCGGGCGTCGTTTACGCGACCAATCTAAAAACCAAAGCGACACGGGAGGTTGCGAAGCTGCCACCACGCGCGTCAGTTGCCAGCGTTAATGCTGATGAAACACTGCTTGCGGGCATTATCGACGAAGGACCACCCCCACCGACAGCGACGCCCGGAGCAGCACCCCGCGGCGACAACTATCCAGGCAAAGGCGAGATGATGGAAAGACGTTTGGCTGAGAGACGGCCCTTGCGTCTGATCACGATGAGCACCAGCAGTGGTGAAGTAAAGACACTGTTGAAAGGAACTGACTGGTATAACCACATTCAGTTTTCGCCAACTGATCCGAATCTGCTGATGTTTTGCCACGAAGGACCATGGCACAAAGTTGATCGAACCTGGACGATAAGAACGGATGGTTCTGCACTAACTCAGATTCACCATCGCACGATGAACATGGAGATTGAAGGTCACGAATTCTTTAGCGGCGATGGCAAGTGGATCTGGTACGACCTGCAAACGCCAAAGAGTCAGGTGTTCTGGTTGGGTGGTTATCAGGTCTCGACAGGTGAACGAATCTGGTATCACCTCGAACGGAGTGAGTGGTCCGTCCACTTTAACGTCTCCCCTGATGGGACATTGTTCGCTGGTGACGGAGGTGGACCCGACAGTGTTGCTGCGCCAGGAAATGGACAATGGATTTATCTGTTTCGGCCCGAAATTGTGGCTGATAAAACTGATGGGGTTTGGCCGAATCAGAAAGAGTTCGTGAAGCCGGGCTATTTCAAGGCGGAGAAACTGGTGAACCTTGCGAAACACAACTACCGACTTGAACCGAACGTCACTTTCACGCCGGATCAAAAGTGGATTGTGTTTCGCTCGAACATGCTCGGCCCGACTCATGTGTTCGCTGTCGAGATTGCGAAGGCGGATGTTAGTTCGCGATGAAGGCTGTCCGCAGATTATAGATTACGCAGATTTGTTGCTATCGAGTTGAAGGGAATAGATGTCGGCATTTCTAAAAAACAATCTGCGTAATCTGTGGACACTTCTTTTGCTTTGTATACCCCCGCTCAGTCCAGTTCATACAGATCATTGTTTGGAATCAGCGGGGGTAAACCACTTCCTCACTTGTTCTATTTTTCTGAAGTTCTTCTAAGGAATGTATAGACTCAAGCCAACAATCTGGCTCATCTTGTTGGTCTATCTTGCGCCAGCAGTCTATGCGAACGTCACCCTGCCGGATGTGATCAGTAGCTCGATGGCGCTTCAGCGGGATCAGCGCATTCCGATTTGGGGGAAAGCGGACCCTGGTGAGTCAGTCACAGTCACATTCAATCGTCAGTCAAAAACAGCCGTTGCAGACAAAGATGGCAAATGGTCAGTTCGCTTGAATTCGTTACATGCCAATGCGACACCATCAACGCTGACAATTCAAGGCAAGAACAAGATTGAGCTAACAGACATTCTGGTTGGTGAGGTTTGGCTGGTTGCGGGCCAGTCAAACATGCAACGGCTGTTGAGTGAAACGGCAGATGGTAATGCAGCTATCGCTGCTGCCAATCATCCGCTGATCCGCTTGTTCAATGTCAGTCGCCAGGTGGCTTTCAAGCACGCGCCACCGCCACTCGCTGTTTGGCAGGCATGTACTCCTGAATCGGTAAAACCATTTTCAGCCGCAGGCTACTACTTCGCCGTCGAGTTGCAGAAGGACCTGAACATTCCGATTGGAGTTATCAACTCGTCCTACGGCGGTTCTCAGGCCGAAGCCTGGACACCGGTTGAGTATTTACTCTTGTCAGCCGATCTAAAACCAACAGTTGAACGCACGAAGATCTGGGATGAAGAACGGCCGCGTGTGAAGGTTGAATATGATGAAGCGATACGGAAGTGGCGTGACGAAGCAGATAAAGCCAAAGCCGCAGGCGCAACGCCAAGGCCTTCGCCGGCAGTTCCTGATGCTTTGCGCGAGTATCGAATTGCAGCATCTATTTACGACGGCATGATCGCACCCCTGATCCCTTTCAGCATTCGTGGAGCCTTCTGGTATCAGGGTGAATCGAACGAAGCCCGCGCGCAACAATACGAAATTCTTCTTCCAGTCATGATTAAGGCTTGGCGCGAGCGTTGGGGTGAAGGTGACTTTCCGTTTGGAATCGTTCAGTTGCCGAACTATCGAGATCCCAAAGATGAACCTGCGGATGAAGCATGGAGTCATATTCGCGAGGCACAGCGGCGTACTGCCCGGTCTTTATCAAACATTGGTTTGATCGTAACGATTGATATTGGTGAAGCACACGACATTCACCCGAAGAACAAACTTGATGTAGGCAAGCGAATGGCTTACTGGGCCAACGCACAGGTGTACTCTAAACATTCTGTGAAATCAGGGCCGAGTTTTCGTGAGGCGAAACCTGGCGAATCAGGTGCAGAGTTACTGGTTGCGTTTGACGACGCAGGAAAAGGTTTGCGAAGTCGCGACAACGGAAAACTGAGTGAGTTTGCAATCGCCGGAGAGGATCGAAAGTGGTACTGGGCAGAAGCAGAGATTGTTAGCCGAAATCAAGTGAAGGTGTGGTCGCGATCAGTTCCGAAACCGATAGCGGTTCGTTACGCCTTCAATAACAATCCACGGAATCCAAATTTGACGAATGACACCGGACTACCAGCGAGTCCTTTCCGCAGCGACAGCTGGCCTGGACCGACAGATGGGAAGAGATGAATGAACTACGTTTGGTCCTATAGGTCATATGTTGCATATTTTTGTCTAGACCGGAGATCCACTTCATGAAACGTCGGGAATTCATTGCAGGTGCAGTAACTGGTGGTGGCGCATTGTTGGCGACAACCGCGCAACCGAGCTGGGGTCGACGATTGCTCTCATTGATGCCCACCGCCCAGGCTGGTGACTCGCGTATCGAGATCCTAACTGCAGAACCTATCGGAACCATCGCGCCTGAAATTTATGGCCACTTCGCGGAACATTTGGGCGGTGTCATCTACGATGGCATCTGGGTTGGTGAAAACTCCCGCATTCCAAATGTCTCCGGTATTCGCAAAGCACTTGTTGAGGCGCTCTCCAAAATAAAACCCAGTGTCATCCGCTGGCCGGGCGGTTGTTTTGCTGACAGTTATGACTGGCGCGATGGTATTGGACCAAAAGACAAACGACCGCGCGAAACCAATTTCTGGCGCGACGCGTCGGAGTGGCCGAAGGACGCACCCGATGGTCCGTGGAAGTACGAAACCAATCAATTCGGCACAGACGACTTCCTTCGATTTTGTAAGCTGACAGGCGCTCAACCATATCTCGCAGCCAACCTTCGCAGCTTATCGGCAAAGGAGTTCTATCAATGGGTCGAATACTGCAACTCGCCTGCCGGCAGCACCACGCTTTCGGAGGTACGGGCCGTAAAAGGTGAACGTGAACCGGCAAAGGTCCACTTCTGGGGTATTGGAAACGAATCATGGGGTTGCGGTGGCAATTTCACTCCTGAGGAATATGCCGCCGAATATCGACGTTTCACTGCGTGGGTTCCGAATTATGGTGTCGATCTTAAGTTCGTGGGTGCTGGACCAAATGGTGGCGACCTCGATTGGACGCGCCGGTTCTTCACGAAACTAAACGAACGTCGTGCAATCGGCAGCATGTGGGGCTGGGCGATGCATCACTACTCCTGGAACGTTAGTGGAGGTCGCACCAATGAGTGGCGACAAGGCAAAGGCGACGCGCTGAAATACAACGAAGAAGAATGGTACGAGTTGTTACATGAGGCAGATCGTATCGATGGCATGATCTCAGACTGTTGGAATGTGATGGGAGAGATCGATCGCGCTCATCGCGTAAAGCTTGTGGTTGATGAATGGGGCGCGTGGTACAGGCCGGGAACTGAAGTTAACAACACTCATCTGCTTGGTCAGCAATCAACCATTCGAGACGCAGTGCTCGCAGGGCAGACGCTCGACACTTTCCATCGTCACGCTGATAAGGTCGGCATGGCGGCGATAGCTCAGTTAGTAAACTGTTTGCAGTCGTTGTTTCTTACTCATGAAGATAAGTTTTTACTAACGCCGACGTATCACGTGTTTGACATGTATTCCGTGCATCAGGGGAAAACTGCGCTGCGAACCATCGTGACTTCGCCGCGTCCGGGTTACACCCGAAACGGACAGGCTGCGACAACTCGCGGCTTGAATGGATCTGCATCGCTTGACGGGAAGCGCTTGATTCTGACCGTGACTAATCCCGATTTGAAAAATGAAAGAGAGGCTGAGATCGCAGTTCGAGGCGCGAAGGTGGCTGCGGTTAAGACAACGTCGATCGCAGCCGACGACGTGCATGCCCACAACAGTTTCGAAGATCCGAATCGTGTTGTTCCGCGAAACGGCCCAGCACCGACGATTGCTGTATCGGGTTCGACATTCGTTTATAGATTTGCCCCCGCATCAGTTACAAAGCTCGAGATAAATCTAGGGTAATTGTTGATCTGTGGTCAGTAGAATAGGTCCTATTTTGCTGACTACTGACCACTAACAAAATCCGCCGGCCCTCCGTAAGCGTTCAGTTCCATTCTGAAAGGAGTTTTGTATGCGACTAATTAAAACTGTCGTAATGATCCTCGTCTGCTCAATTGTTACCTGGGCCCAGAGCAACCAGGGCGGTATCACCGGAACCGTGTTTGACCAAAATGGCGCCGTCGTGCCGGGCGCGACTGTTGTCATCATGGATCTCGGCACCAGGCGAACAACAACTCTCACGACCTCCGATGGCGGTACCTTCACCGCGAGGTCTCTTGAGCCAGTTGCTTACAGCGTTAGAGTCGAAGCAAACGGTTTCAAGAAGGCAATAATCGAACATGTGAAGGTTGATACGGCCACTGTCGCGACGGTGAACATTACGCTCGAGACTGGAACTGTCGGGGAAACTGTGACGATATCGTCTGAGGCCGCGCTCATCAATACTGATTCTGCTGCCACAACACAAACGATCTCCGAACGACAAATTCGAGATCTACCACTAAATAATCGAAGTGTGCTTGATCTTGCTGTTACAGCGCCGAATGTGACTGGCGATTCGGGAAGTGAAGATCCTGACGTCACCAGTGGTCAACCGGTACCCGGGTTCAACCTCAACGTGAATGGCGGACGAGCCGGGAGCACAGCGATTCTCGCTGACGGTGTTAACAATACGGGAGTTGGAATTGCTCGTGCGGTCGTGAGCTTCACACCAGAAACAGTGCAGGAGTTTACGGTGCAAACGTCTGCCTACTCGGCTGAATATGGTTACACCGGCGGCGGCATCATCAATGCTACAACGAAATCAGGGACCAACGATTTCAACGGCGTTGCACTCTGGTATCACCGCAATCCTGCGACGAATGCACGTAACTATACCATCGGCAATGGACCGCGAACGCCCAACAACCGTCGTTACAACCAGGTATCGGTCACACTCGGTGGCCCCGTTTATTTGCCGAGATTTGGTGAAGGTGGCAAGCGACTTTACGATGGTCACAATCGAACGTTCTTTTTCTTTGCTTATGAACCGCGCTGGCTGCGAGATTTTCTTGACCAGACGACGTTACTGCCAACCGCTGCCGAACGAGCTGGTGATTTCCGTAATTTAGTCCGCACGAGCAGCGGCTTGCTGCCAGCCGATGTAGCCGCACGCTTCAATGCGGCATCAACTGGAAGCGCAAATATCTACCAACAATTTCAACTTGTTAACGGTCGCTTGGTTCCAATCGTATTGCCGGCAGGTTTTCAGTACTGTCAATTCGGTGATCCGCGAGCAACGATTTCGAATGGCCAACCAGTGTGTACGACTGCTGTCAACGCAGTCCCAAACAACGCCTTAAACGTTATTCCGGCAGCATATATCGATCCTACTGCGCCTAAGGTTTTGGCTTTCATGCCGCCACCAAGCGCTGATTACTTTCTCGACGGCACCGGTCTGGTTCGTAACTACATTGTTCACCGGTTCGTGCAGCAGGACGAAACCCGCTACACGCTTCGTCTTGATCACAGCATCACGAACAACAACAAGATAAATTTCCGTTACACGAAGACACCGGCAGTTGGAGTACGTGGTTTCGGCAGTGACATCAACGGCAACAGCGCTGCGTATAGCGATGCAAAGCAGTTGCTGCTTGCAGACAATCACCTGTTTTCGCCGACGCTAGTCAACGATCTTCGTTTGAATTACACACGTGGCGTGTTCAGCGAGGACTTCTCGCCCGAGTTTTCGATTCAGGGGGGCAGGAATCTTGCGAGTGAACTTGGATTGCCAAGTCTTACTTCCGGCGGTATGCCACTATTCCAGATCAGCGGAGACAATCTTACCAATGCTTTTGCTGACGTCGGTTCATCTGGTTCGACCAATAACTTCAACGTTGAAGAACGATTCAACATCAATGATGTTGTTTACTGGACACGGGGCAACATGAGTTGGAGATTTGGTATCGATCTAAATTATGAGCGGCTGAACGTGATTCCATTCTTCGGCGCTTCAGGTGGTCGGTGGGAGTTCCGCACAGTTAACAGCAGCAACAACCGATCAACGAATGCAGCAAACGGTGGCTCTAATTTAGCAAGTCTGTTGATTGGCGTTCCCAACGCCGTGCAGGTCCGACCGCTCTTGTTGAACTACGACTATCGTTGGAAGGCAGGCGCTACTTTTGTGCAGAACGATTGGAAGATCAAACCAAATCTAACTCTGAATCTCGGTCTGCGCTATACACTTCAATACCCCAGAACAGAAAAGAACAATCTTCAGGGCGTGTTTCGACCTGACCTGGCCCAACCCAGAGTGTTGACTGCTGCTGAACGCCGAGCAACTGCCATCGGTCTCGGTCTGATTGCATCGAACTCACCAGCGAATACTCCGATACCGAGCGTTGTGCCAACCAGTGTTTTGATTCCGCCGTTCGCTTTCTCTGGACGTGGCGGTCGTTCACGATATCTCACGCCGATTGATTACATGGGCTTTGAACCGCGCTTCGGCTTTGCGTGGAGTCCGAAATACAAATGGGCGGAAGATCGAACTCTCGTGGTTCGAGGCGGATATGGCATCTCTCACCTGACTCTGACCGGTAACAATCGATTACCCAATCCGGACCTGGGCGGTTTCACGCCTGTTTCGACTTTAGCCAACGGTTCGACCGCCGGCGCAACTGCCGACGCAACGCAACCAGTGCGACTCACAGGAAACCAACCATTCATAGCTGGCGGTGCTCTTGACACCGCATTGGGAACAAATGCAGATGGTCTGGTCTTCAACAACAGTCTCGGAATACCGGGTTTCGCAATAAATATTGACGGCAGCGGCAAAGTTCCTTACTCACAGAACTGGAACCTTTCAGTGCAATTCGAGGCGATGAAGGACCTTGTCGTTGAAGTGGCCTATGTTGGTAATAAAGGAACACATTTGTACATGCCGCTGGTGAACATCAATCCCAAAGACGTCGACTTTGTTGAGTTTCTTGAGGGACAGAGTTTGATTGGTGGGGGCACTTCAGAAACTACGTTTAACGATCCGCTGAATCGGAAAAACGCGCTTGGTGCAACTGTTACTATTCCGAGAAGCAGCGTGGTCAGTCCTTACTTTGGATTTAACAACCTGCTGAGGTTCTTTGATCCATCTGCAAATAGTATTCGGCACGCTGGGTACGTTGATGTGAGACGACGAGTTGGTCGCGGTCTATCTTTGACCGCGAACTACACGTTTGCGAAATCTATTGACGATGCGTCCGACTCAAGTGCCGACACTCGCACACTGACAACGCCAACGAACCTTGGACAACAAGTATCATTTGGTTTTCCGCGCAGTCTGGACCGTGCAATCTCCACGTTTGATATCAAGCATAACTTCACGGCAACGGCACTTTACGATCTTCCATTCGGCAAGGGTCGGCGGTTTCTGACCGATGCACCCGGTATTGTTAACGCGGTGTTTGGAGGATGGACTTTTTCGAGTATTGCTCGATGGCAAGGTGGCCAACCCTTTGTGCCGTTCATCACTGATACCAACCGGCTGAGTGGCACTAACCGTTCGATTCGTCTCGATATCGTGCCCGGCGTTCCACTGAAGAACCCGCTCTACTCCGCTGGTAACTGCTCGACGGGTGGAGCGTGCGAACCGTTCATTAATCCCTCGGCGTTTATGCGGCCTGCAAAGGGTTCCGTAGGCAACGCCGCGAGAACGCTTGAGATTCGGGCGCCAATGCAGGAGTTCTTCGACTTTTCGATTCAGAAGGACTTTCGGTTTCCATTCAGTAACGACAGCAAACGGCGTATCAATTTCAGGGTGGACTTTATTAACGCGTTCAATCATCCAAATTTCCGATATGGAAATACTGGAAACACGCCTAATGGTTTTGGCAGCGCGCCGAGTGAAGCAGATTTAAACTCGACAGAGATCAATAACTGGAATGCATTTGCGCCCGGGCGTAATGCAACGCTGGCACAGGTCAACGGCTTGATCGCGAGCAGCCGGTCGCCATCAGGCGGACTGCCGTTAGATTTCTTCCGCGTATCAATTCCGCAGCGCTTCGCGACAACAAATCCGAATGCTTTCGATATCACTACCCTGTCCGGACTGAAGTTGTATCGACTGCGGCAGGCATACGACACAAACTTCGGAGTCCTGGGAGCTTCGCCGCCGTATGTTCCAAGATATATTCAGTTCGGACTCCGTATATTCTTTTAGCGGTTGACAGGATTCCAGGATTTTCATGACTCATCGCAGAGTTATTGTCAGCCCGTTTACTTTGTCAACAAACGTTTCCTCCACATCTATGACCTCTTCTCTGCGTCGCCTCTTCGTTCTCTGCGTCTCTGCGGTTCGAAGGTGTGTCCAAATCTTTAACGCAAAGACGCAGAGGGCTCAGAGGTTACGCAGAGAGTTGCTTGCTTCGCTAGTCGTTCTCGCTTTAATGAGCGTTCAGCTCGTCGCATCACCAATCGATGATCTCCAACGTTCATTTCTCAATCCACCAGATGATTCTCGCATCATGATGCGGTGGTGGTGGTTTGGGCCGGCCGTCACCAAAGCCGAACTCGAGCGCGAAATGCACGTGATGAAGGACGCTGGCATTGGAGGTTTTGAAGTCCAGCCCGTGTATCCATTATCTTTGGACGACGAAACCCTCGGCATTAAAACTCTGCCATTTCTTTCCGACGAGTTTCTCGACGCTCTCCGTTTCACTTCGGAGAAAGCGCGTGAACTCGGACTTCGCTTCGATCTAACACTGGGAAGTGGTTGGCCGTTCGGTGGACCAACTGTTCCGATCGAAGAGGCTGCCGGACGTCTGCGTTACGAGCACGTCAAGGTCGAGAGTGGCACTCGATTTGTAAAGATGCCTTCAATTGGTGCCGGCGAAAAGTTCATCACAGCGTTTCTCGCCCGCAACGAAGGTGCCTTGTTCACTCGGGAAAGTATTCGCGAATTAACGAACATAAAAGACGGACGACTCGAAGTTGGAAACCTACCCGCAGGACAGCACGAAGTTTTGTTCTTCATTGCCAGTCGCACCGGTATGCAAGTGAAACGTCCTGCGGTTGGCGCGGAAGGTTTCGTGTTGGATCATTTGAATCGGGCCGCGACCGATCACTATCTAAGATCCGTCGGCGAGCGACTGCTTAAACCTCTCGGCAGCAATCCACCCTATTCGATCTTCTGCGACAGTCTTGAGGTCTACAACTCAGATTGGAGCAGTGATTTTCTCGACGAGTTTCAAAAGCGTCGAGGCTACGATCTGAAGCCACATCTGCCCGAACTCGTCAATGATATGGGGTCGCAAACAAAGGCGCTTCGACGTGATTGGGGACGCACGCTTTACGAGCTTTTAAATGAGCGCTTCCTCGCTCCTATTCAGGATTGGGCCAAAAAGCACGAGACGCGTTTTCGCGTGCAAGACTACGGGGTTCCTGCCGCAGCCATATCGAGCAATGCGTACGCAGACATTCCCGATGGTGAAGGTGCGCAATGGAAAGTAGTGCGGGCGGCACGTTGGGCATCATCTGCGGCCCATTTGTACGGTCGCCCTGTCACATCATCCGAAACGTGGACGTGGTTGCACTCCCCGGTGTTTAGAGCAACACCTCTAGACGTAAAAGCTGAAGCTGATATCCATTTCCTTCAGGGCATCAATCAACTGATTGGACACGGTTGGCCATACTCTGCGCCCGGTGTTGAGTATCCAGGGTGGCGCTTCTATGCCGCGGGCGTCTTCAATGAAAAGAATCCCTGGTGGATCGTCATGCCTGACATGGCGAAGTATCTGCAACGGATCAGCTTTATGATGCGCCAGGGACAGCCTGCAAATGATGTCGCACTCTATCTTCCGAATGATGATGGTTGGGCCCACATGCAGCCGGGGAACCCGCATTTGATCGAAGTTCTGCGGGACCGGATTGGTCCTGATTTGATGCCTGCGATATTTGAAGCTGGTTACAACCTTGATTTCTTTGACGATGATTCATTCAAGCAAGTGGGAAGAGTCGAGAATGGATCGTTGGTGTTGGGTCAAAACAAGTACAAGGTTGTGATCTTTCCGGGAGTCGAAACGATTCCGGTTGATACTTACAAGAAGTTTGAAGAGTTTGTGCGAGGCGGGGGAGTATTGATTGCAACGAAGCGGACGCCAACTGAGGCGCCAGGCTATTTGGCAACTCAAAAGGGTGATAGACAAGTGGCTGAACTTTCCCAACAGCTCTTTGAAGGAGCCGCCGCGCCTGCTCATTTAGTTTTGAACGAGAAAACTGAGTTGGGCCGCACGCTTAACAGATTAATTCCGCCTAACATAAGTTTCTCCGTCGCTTCACCTGATATTGGGTTCATCAAGCGGACGACTTCAGAAGCTGACGTCTACTTTGTCGTTAATACCTCAAACAATGCAGTTAGTGTTCGAGCCACAATTCATGCTACGGGGCTGAGGGCGGCGGAGGAATGGGACCCGGTCAAGGGTGCCGTGAGGGAGCTCCTCTACGAATCCGACAAAATCGGTAATTTGACTATGCCGTTAAGTCTTGCCCCTTATCAATCGCGACTACTCGTATTCACGAAACGCACCTGGCCGTCTATTGAGGGAATTAGTTTTCCTTTGCCTCAGCCGTTGGACTTGAGTAATAACTGGCAGGTGACCATCGGCTCAACACCAACTGCATCGATGGATAGGTTGCATTCCTGGACCGATGATCCCGCAACTCGCTACTTCTCCGGAACCGCAAATTACACGAAGGACTTCAGTCTGCCCGCAGAGTTTCTACGATCCGGAGGTGTTCATCTAAGTTTTGGTGAAGGTATTCCACTGACACCTTTGAACCTGCGCAGTGGAATGCAGGCATGGCTTGACGGACCAGTTCGCGAAGCAGCTGTTGTTTACATAAATGATAAGCGTGTTGGCGCTGTGTGGTGCCCACCTTATGAAATTGATGTCAGTAAGTTCTTGAGCCCCGGCTTGAATCGGCTTCGCATCGAGGTGGCTAATACGGCTATGAACTACATGGCAGGCCATAGCTTGCCTGATTACCGTCTTTTGAATCTTCGTTACGGTGAACGTTTCCAGGCGCAGGATATGGATAAGATTCAGCCGTTGCCGTCGGGAATGCTTGGACCAGTTCGGTTGATTGCAGTGATGAGGTAGCAAATCTTTCTCTGTGTCTCTCTGTGTCTCGGTGTCTCCGTGGTGATAACTCGCCTTGTTCACCACAGAGCCGCAGCGACACAGAGATACACAGAGTAGAACCTAACATATGCGAATCATTCTTTCTTCCGTCTTGCTGATCTATCTATCTGCTTTCTGTTTTGCCTCCGCCGATCTCGTTCTCTGGTTCGATAGTCCTGCTACAAAGTTTACGCAAGCTGTGCCACTCGGCAACGGTCGTCTGGGTGCGATGGTGTTTGGCGGGGTCGACGAAGAAAAACTCGTCTTGAACGAAGGTTCCTTATGGTCTGGCTCGCCGCAAGACGCCGATCGTCCAGACGCCGCGAACTACCTTCCGGAAATCCGTCGTTTGCTACTGCAAGGTAAGAACGCGGAAGCCGAGAAACTTGTATACGAACACTTCACCTGTAAGGGGCCCGGTTCCGGTTACGCAAACGGCAAGGATATCCAGTATGGGTCGTATCAAACGCTTGGGACGTTGCATATCCGATTTCCATCGAATGATTCGCCAGTTTCAGACTATCGTCGCGAGTTGAACCTGGAGGACGCAATCGCTCGCGTCGAATATCGACGGGGCGACGTCAAGTATTTGCGGGAGACTTTTGTTTCCGCTCCAGCGCAAATCATCGTGCTGCGTCTATCGGCAGACAGACCTGGCGTGATCGAATTTGAGGCGAAGCTCGATCGTCCTGAGCGATTCAATGTTTCCGCGGACGGAACAAACGGTCTTTTGATGACGGGCCAGCTCAACAATGGCACTGATGGCAAAGGTATGAAGTATGCACTCCGGTTGCGGGCACTCAACAAAGGAGGCGATGTTTCTGTTTCTGACAACACACTTCGGGTCAATCACGCGGACGAAGTTGTTTTAGAGTTGTCGGCAGCAACAGACTACATGGGCTTTGCAGGTCGTCGCACCAGGGAACCTCAAGCAGCGTCCCTGCTTGATGTGCAAAGAGCCGCAAGTAAAAACTTCGAGACGCTTCGCGGCAGTCACATTCGCGATTATCAACACTACTTCAATCGCGTGTCTGTTCAACTTGGCACGCCAAACTCTGCTTCAAGCTCGTTGAGCACTCCTAAACGGCTGGAAGCTTACAGCGATGGATCCAGAGATCCAGCTTTTGCAGCACTGTATTTTCAATACGGACGATACCTGCTGATTTCATCTTCGCGACCGGGCGGTTTGCCGGCAAACTTGCAGGGCATTTGGGCCGAGGAAGTTCAAACACCCTGGAATGCTGATTGGCACCTGAACGTCAACGTGCAGATGAACTACTGGCCGGCAGAGACGACGAATCTTTCGGAGCTGCATGAGCCGTTGTTTCAATTAATCAAGTCGCTTCAGATACCCGGCGCTCAAACTGCCAGAATCTATTACAACGCGCGCGGTTGGGTGGCGCATGTCATCACGAACCCGTGGGGATTCACAGCACCAGGCGAAGGCGCTTCGTGGGGTTCCACCACCAGCGGCTCTGCATGGCTTTGCGAGCATCTGTGGGATCACTACTTGTTTACGCGTGATCGCGAGTTCTTGAAATGGGCCTATCCAATAATGAAAGGTTCTGCACGTTTTTATTCTGACATGTTAATTGAAGAGCCAACCCACAAATGGCTTGTTACCGCGCCGGCAAACTCTCCCGAGAATGCATTTGTTCTTCCTGACAAATCGGTCGAGCATGTCGTGATGGGACCCACGATTGATATGCAGTTGTTGCGCTATCTTTTTGGCGCCTGCATAGAAGCTTCTCAACTACTCGGAATCGATCGCGAGTTTCGATCCGAACTAATCGAAAAGCAGAAAAGGTTGGCGCCAACTCGTATTGGATCCGATGGTCGAGTAATGGAATGGCTCCAGGAGTATCAAGAAGCGGAACCAACTCATCGCCATGTTTCACATTTGTGGGGCCTGTACCCGGGATCCGAGATCACGTCGGACGGCACACCGGATTTGGCACGCGCAGCGCGGAAATCGCTCGACGCTCGCGGCGATATCTCTACGGGTTGGTCACTGGCATACAAAGTCAATCTATGGGCGCGCCTCGGTGATGGCAATCGAGCTAACCATCTCTTGTCGATGTTACTTTCGCCTGTCGGTAATCGCGGAGGTAGTTACGAGAATCTCTTCGACGCACATCCGCCTTTTCAGATCGACGGAAACTTCGGCGCCACCGCAGGAATTGCGGAAATGCTCCTTCAGAGTCGTGACGATCTGATCGAACTGTTACCCGCACTGCCGGACGCCTGGCAGGACGGTCGGGTCACTGGTCTACGAGCACGTGGTGGCTATGAAGTAGATATGGAATGGAAGAAGGGCAAGCTTATAAACGCCACACTTAGATCTACGATCAATGGCCATTGCACTATTCGTTACGACTCGAAATCAATTCAATTGCAGACTCGAGCGGGAAAGCGATACCCAATTGCGCAGATGGTCATGTGAGATTGGCTCGTCATCCCCTTAGTTCGCCAAGGCTACTAATCGCGAAAATTGGTTCGTCCCGTTTGGACTTACCACTTTTATCGCTGATTAATTCCAAAAACTCAGCCCGAATTCAAGATTTCGGACTTATTAGTCAATTGATGCCGTTCGTCTGGCAAGAAAGCTAATGAATTAGCTCCGGACGTCACCGGAACAATCCTTGCTCACGTGGTAATCGCGGACAACTTTGGTAATACCCATGGCAGCTCGGTCAGACAATTGGTAAAGAAAAATGTCTTGACAGGTCGGTCGAGCTGACACAAAATGCCGCCCACGAGTAAATAGTCGTTCGATACCTGTTTTAGCGCTTCAAATTCATTTTAATAGACAAGCGGTTTACGGTTCTACCCAGCCGGTTTCTGGAGAGGCTTAACTTAACCCAAACAGAAATTGGTTAGACCAAAGAGACATTCGGGCCGCTTTGGGTGAATTGGGTTTTACCCACAGCTAAGTTAATTAGCGTTCTTTTTTCGCAGTTCAAGAGAGGACTGGTTGATTCGAGATTTTGACGTGTCACCAGTTAGGCGCCGGAGTTTATTACTGAAGAGGAGATTGAAATGACATCGAGATTTCGACCGTTCGGACAGATTTCGGTTGCAATCGTTTTTGTGTTTGCCGCGTTGCTACTGCCGATATCAGCGAGTTCCCAAGAGTCACGAGGCAAGATTAGTGGACGAGTTGTGGATTCGAACGGGGCGGCAGTCCCCAATGCAACGGTGACAGTCACCGACCAGGCGAGAGCAGCTACAACGACTTTCACGACGAATAAGGACGGCCTCTTCGATGCGCCATACTTACTGCCCGGAAGTTATCAGGTACTCGTTGAAGCCACTGGATTCAAGAAAGCGTTGCAAGACAAGGTAATCGTAGCCATTAATGAGACCAATACCCTGGCCATTACGCTTGATGTGGGAACGGTCCAGGAAACTGTAACGGTTACTTCCGACACGTCACAACTCAATGCATCCGATCCAAACCTTGGTCTGACAATCGATCGTAAGCGCGTCGATGAGCTGCCATCGGTTCACGGCGATCCCTATGTTCTAATCAACCTTTCACCAGGCGTTGCATATACAGGTAGCACACGTTTGGATCGACCATTCGAACCAACACACATTGCGAACTTCGCGATGGGCGGTGCGCGCGGAATTCGAAGCGATCTTTTAGTGGATGGTGCGCCTAGCACTGCTACCGCAAATGCGAACGAGGTAATCGCCTCATGGGTTCCTCCTACGGATTCGACGCAGGAGTTTAGAGTACAGACTGCAACCTATGATGCTCAGTTTGGAAACACTGAAGGTGGTGTTACAAGCATTGTTACTAAGGGCGGCACAAATGACTTTCATGGTACCGCCTATTTATGGACAGAACCTGGCGGCATGGCGGCCAACGACTTCTTCGGAAATGCCAGTCGTCAGGGCCGGCCGTATACATATTCAAATCGTCCAGGTTTTACGGTTGGTGGTCCAATATGGATTCCGAAGGTCTACAACGGAAAGAACAAGACCTTCTTCTTCTTTTCTTATGAGCAGATCTCCGACTCAAGACCTCGCTTCGATGCAACCAATATCTGGTCGCCGACTGATAAGTTAAAGAACGGTGATTTCTCGGACTACCTGCCAGCCAACTGTAGCACTCCAGATAGCAAACATATTTGTATCTTCGATCCGCTGACTGGCACTTTCGCGGGTGGGAATGTTACTGGTCGGACGCCTTTCACTGGTAACAAGATTCCTGATTTTCGAATCAGCCCTGTAGCCAAGGCTGTGCTGGCGTTTATGGGTTCGCCAAAACAGGCATCGCCGACTGGATTGCTCAATAACAACATTAGAGACTCGCAACTCGCAGAAACTCTGAATCCACCTTACCGGAACTACTCAATTCGCATTGATCAAACCATTGGTGAAAAGGACAAAGTCTTCGGCCGCTACAGCGCGTACAACCGGCAGAGCACCTACAACAACTACACCAATTCGATCTACGTCGGGGATAGGTTCGTTTTCATCTCCAAGCAGGCGGTAGTCGACGAAGTTCATACATTCGACGCGAACAATGTGCTAAACCTCAGGTATGGTTTCAACCGCTTTATCCGCGCTCCTGACGCACCTGAAGGCCAATACGGACTCGACCTGACTACTCTCGGTTTTCCTGCTTCTTACAACAATGCGATTGGTGAAGGCATTCGACGCTTCCCGCGCTTTGATTTTAACTCAAATAATTCCACAGGTGCGCCCGTTGGCAATGGCCACACCAATGAGTTCAGACCCGTCGGTAGCCACTTTGTAACTGCGGTCCTGAACAGGGCGCAGGGAATTCACTCGCTGCGACTTGGCGGCGAGATGCGTATCTATCGCGAGGACGATAGCTTTAAGAGTAATGATCAGTCTGGGCAATTCATTTTCGATAACACATACACCCGAGTTGGCAGCTTAGCCTCCAATGACCTCGAAGGGCTTCAAGCCTTCGCTGCGTTCCTGCTGGGTTATCCGAGCACGATGCAGATCGTTCGAAGGGCCGATTACTCCGAGTACTCCAAGACGTGGGGATTCTTCGCACAGGACGATCTACGCCTGACCAGGAAGCTAACTCTCAACCTCGGCGTACGCTGGGAGTTTGAGAGTGCCTTAACAGAGCGACAGAACAAGAGTGTCTCTGGCTTCGACTTAGCTTACACACAACCATTTGAGGCGAAAGCTCAGTCGAACTACGCAACGATCTTTAGTAAGTTAGCCGCTTCTAACCTACTCAAGACTCTAGGAGTAACTACGATAACGGCTAAGGGTGGTCTCCTGTTTGCCGGTAAAGACACGGGTAGCGGGCTGTATAACACGCCGAAGAATGGCTTTTTGCCACGTGCTGGCTTTGCCTATTCAATGAATGACAAGACGGTATTTCGCGCCGGCTTTGGACTGTACCAGGGTTTCCTCGGTGAGCGACGAGGTGATGTTATTCAGCCGGGGTATACCCAAACTACGATACAAGCAACAACCACGGGACCTAACGGTGCACCGCTACCATTTTTGATAACAAATCCTTTCCCAAGCGGCATAACCGAACCGAGTGGGAACGCTCTAGGGCCACAAACTGCGTTGGGCCAAACCATTTCATTTTTCAATCAGGATCCCAAGGTGGCGAAGCAGCTGCGATTCTCATTTGGCGTTCAGCGTGAACTTTGGGGTGGCTGGATGTTTGAAGCAGTGTTTCTTGGAGACAGAGGCTACGACATCGAAATCATTCGAAATCTGAACGCCGTGCCGAACAAGTATCTGAACACCGACAGTTCACGCACGGCAGCCATGCAAGCAAACACTACCGCTCTCAGCGTGCTTGTGGCGAATCCGTTTTTCTGTGACAACCCTGCCTCGGGCGGAAATGCATGCACGAGTGGTACTGCCCTTTTCACAGGGGCAGGTCAAACGACCTCTGTACGGCAATTGTTGCGTCCGTTCCCGAACTTTGGTGACATAAACACCACTAACAACGACGGGAATAGCTCGTATTATTCGGGCCAATTCAGCTTGAACAAACGGTTCTCGAAGGGCTATGGGCTTCAATTCGCCTATACCAAGTCGAGGTGGGTAGAGGCTACGGAGTACCTGAATGCAGGCGATGACAAACCGTTCAGACAGCCATCGCCGCAAGATGTTCCCAACCGGTTCTCAATGAGCGGTTTCTACGAGTTACCGTTTGGAAAGGGCCAGCCGTTCTTGTCGCATGCGAACAAGTGGGCGGATGCGGTTGTAGGTGGTTGGCAAATTGAGGGAACTTACGTCTATCAGTCGGGTTTTCCAGTCAGGTTTGCTAACGACGCGTTCTACGTCGGTGGCCAGATTAGCGCAGATAACCCAACCGTTGAACGTTGGCTGAATCCATCCGCGTTTGTGACTACTGTTGGTGGCAACCCAACGTGTGGTGGGTTTGCTGCTGCCAACTCGAGTTGCGCAAGTCCGGCTGATCACCTCCGTACATTGCCGTTTTACTTTAGCGGCGTGCGGTCAGATCCAATCAACAATGCCGATCTGGGGCTGCGTAAGGACATCCATTTGCGAGAAAACATGAAGATCCAACTCCGGATGGAATTCATCAACGCCTTTAACCACCCGCTACTAAACACGGGAACCGGGCAAATCGTTGTCAATCCAGGCTCGGCGACATTCGGCCAGGTCGTAGTTTCGAATCAATCAAACTACGCACGTCGTGCGCAGTTAATGGCGAAGTTTATATTCTGAGATCTCTTAGATCTCTTTTACTGTTTCGGGGAGTTTGCTTTCGAGCAGGCTCCCCGTTTTATTGTGACGTACCATTGAACACACGTGGATGTAGTCAGCAGCACTTGCGTTAGCGGAAGATGCGAATGTCTTCACTCCGGAGGAGTGTGATGTTTATAGATTGCGAGACCTGAGGGCCCGCACTCCTTTAGGAGTGCAAAGTTCATTATGGAACGCGAGGTTTTTTAGTTTGAAACGCGCTACATCGAACTCCTTCCTAAAACTACTTGCTCGGGGAACATCGCACTCCTAAAGGAGTGCCTGATATAACCTTCGCTTTCTATAAACATCGCACTCCTCCGGAGTGCGAATTACCACAAGCTTTGTTAATGATGCAGACTCGTCGCACGTTCCTTGCCTCGTTGCTGGCTTCAACTACTGTTCCTGGTTTGCGCAAACTCGCCGGGGCGGGATTTCGCAGTTCACTAGCTTCAATCAATCGCGAAGCACTTGTTCGACGTCACAATCCAACGAACACTCGCATCGATCCGCTCGCAGCATTGTCTCTGGGAAATGGGAGATTCGCGTTCACTGCTGACGTAACTGGTCTACAAACGCTTCAGCACGAATACGAAGAGACGATGCCCCTTTGTACGATGTCCGAATGGGGATGGCACACTATTCCCCGACCGAAACATCTCGCAGGAGCAACTCTACGACCCGCTTTGTACGACACGCATGGCCGACAAGTTGGATACCACACCAGCTCTGAAGGTCAGACCGAACTCTTTAACTGGTTACGTGAGAATCCACATCGCCTGCACCTCGGGAGGATTTGTTTCTTCAAACCAAATTCGGACGACGGCGAGATTACTCCCGCAGAAATTGCCGCAATCGACCAGGAGCTTGATCTGTGGAATGGGGTATTAACCAGTAAGTTTAGATTCGCCGGAGATCCGATCGAGGTTAGAACCGCAGTCCATCCGTCTCACGATCTGTTGGCAGTCTCAATCAGGTCGGAATTACTGAAACGAGATCGAATCGGCGTCGCATTAGTTTTTCCGTACGGTTCTTCGAGTATGCAGGCCACCAACTGGGATGCGCCAGAGAAGCACGAGACTAAAGTGATTAAAGAGACGGCCAGCCGGCTCGACCTGCGTCGGATTCTCGATGACGATTCTTACTTCGTGTCGATTTCAGCTGAAGGTCCGGCGACTGTTACAAAGCTCTCGCAACATTCTTTCGTAGTCTGGCCGAAAGATCAGAGACGCCTTCTTTTCACCGTCTTCTTCAGCCGGGAAAAACCGAATGCTGCTCTCCCAAATGTGCAGTCCACTTTCTCAGCGAGCGCAAAGTATTGGAATCACTTTTGGTCCACGGGAGGTGCGGTCGATCTTTCAAACAGCAGAGACCAACGTTCAGAAGAGCTGGAACGCCGCGTAGTGTTGTCTCAATACCTGACGGCGATTCAATGTTCGGGAAATCTACCACCACAAGAGACTGGCCTAACGGTCAATAGCTGGTACGGCAAGTTTCATCTCGAGATGCACTGGTGGCATAGCGCGCACTTCGCGCTTTGGAATCGCCTGCCGCTATTCGAGCGAAGCCTTGATTGGTATCAAACGATTCTTCCGCAGGCTCGCGCTCTGGCTCAATCGCAGGGATACGCCGGTGCCCGATGGCCCAAGATGGTGGGCCCTGAAGGACGTGATAGCCCTTCAGCAATTGGCCCACTGCTCATCTGGCAACAACCACATCCCATCTTCTACGCAGAACTCTGTTACTTGAGTCACAGAAACCGAGCTACGTTGAGGCGTTATGCCGATCTCGTATTTGAATCGGCGAACTTCATGGGCTCTTATGCTTTTTTCGACAAAAGTACAAACAGATACGTTCTGGGACCTCCTGTAATTCCAGCCCAGGAAAATCATCCGCCGCGAGAGACATGGAATCCGACTTTTGAATTAGCGTACTGGAAATTCGCACTGCGAATTGCCCAGCGCTGGCGGGAACGCCTCGGTATGCAGCGTGTCACTGAATGGGACCAGATAATTAAAAAGCTTTCAGCGTTGCGAATCCTTGATGGAGTTTATCTCGCGCACGAAAACTGTCCTCAAACATTTACTCAGCGCAACGTCGATCATCCGTCGATGTTAGGTGCACTTGGGTTTCTTCCCGGGGACGACGCAGATCGTGAGACGATGCGCCGAACATTAAATAAGACACTCGAAGAATGGAAATGGGATCAAACGTGGGGTTGGGATTACCCACTGACGGCATTGACTGCGGCACGGCTCCGCGAAAGGAAGAAAGCAGTTGATGCGCTCTTGATGGTAACTGAGAAGAATCGTTATCTCGCTAACGGGCATAACTACCAGCGGCCGAACCTGCCTTGTTATTTACCTGGAAACGGAGGACTGCTTTATGCGATTGCGATGATGGCCGTGGGATGGAAAGGATCATCACAGAGTAAAGCGCCCGGATTTCCAGACGATGGATCGTGGAAGATCCGAGCCGAAGGATTCAATACCTCTCTAATTAGGAATCTGTAATCAAACGGAGCTTGCCTACTATTTGAGAGATTATTGCCAGCCGCAGATTTTTCGACTTGGAGAAGTTTTGGCAATCTCGAGAAAGCGCGGCTCGTAGTCCTTGGCGTAGAGATCGACACTGTGTCTGATCTTGCTAAACAACGAGCACCGCAATCCATCGTCTGTCACTCGGTCGCGCAAGTACATCATTGCATTAACTTCGCCCCAGTACTCGCGGTCTTCCCAGACCTGAACAGGAGTGCCGCCAATCTTGTCCGCAAGTTCAACCAGCTTCGGATCGTTTGGATTGCGGCCATTGCTGAGGAATATTTTGTTGTACTGCGGAATCAATTGAGTCTGCAGTTGATAGACTGTGGCGTCAGCTTTCATTGTGCGATTGACGTGACCGAACTCATGCGCGAGTTTGGTAGCGGCCAGAGTATCGCCGCCAATTCTGTTTGAGGATTCGGTCGGTACCAGTGAATTCATTACCGGGAAGTAGATCGGATTCGGATACCCCTCATCCAGGCGCATTCCAAGTGTGATTGTTGCTGCTACAAGTTGACCGGCATCGTTCCACTTATACTTACCCGTCGTTGCACCTTCGGCGTTGTCCTTGGTAATGGTGATGTGGAGAGTAAAGTTCGGATTGCTCTGGTATGAATTCCATTGAGTGCGTCCTGCGTCAGTGGAGAGGAATTCTTCTTTCCACTGTTGATAACGTGATAGATATTTTGCAGGTATCTCTTCTTTAATGCCGCCACCGACCTCGTCGCGACTGGGAGTGTCATTTGACTCGACGCCGTGGTATGAAGCGATTAATTGTTGGTCCGCGAGTTCGTAAGCGATAGGTTGGGTAAATGTGTGACCAACACTAAACGGAACGATAACGAGCGCGACCAGGATCGACATTAGGAGTGCAATTCGCGACGATCTCATTGGCGGTTTCCTCGGCGTCATTTGACGCAGTCGTCATTGAAGGTGCGGGGCTTCCGAAATGCGTGAATGTGAACGAGTTTTCTAAACTAACTAGTGGTATAAGTCAATAACTTTCGCGACCTAATTTGTGCTGATTCAGCCACGGAAAATTATTGACGATCTCCGATTGCCAATTGCCGATTTTTGCGGGGTCTCGCACTTTGGTTTTTGGATTTGGGAATGGAGGGTTTGTTGCCACAGTGACAGAGACCAAAGCTCGAAGACCAAATCGGCAATGGGCAATCGGAAATCGGCAATGACTTCTGTGGCAAAGAGGAGGACATGTGAATTATCGGGAGCTTGGAAGAACAGGGTTTCGCGTATCGTCAATTAGTTTTGGGGCTTGGGCGATCGGCAATGCATGGGGCGAGGTGAAAAGCGATGAGTCGCTGAATGCACTGCACCGAGCGGTCGACCTGGGGGTGAACTTTTTCGACACCGCAGATGTCTACGGCGACGGCCACAGCGAGCGCTTGCTGGCCCAGTTAAAACGTGAACGCCGCGAAGAAATAATCGTGGCAACTAAGGCAGGCCGAAGGTTGGAACCGCATGTGACTGAGGGGTACAACGCGCAGAACCTGACGGGGTTTGTCGAGCGAAGTCTCCAGAATCTCGAGGTTGAAACCATCGATCTGCTGCAATTGCACTGTCCTCCGACTGAAGCTTACTACCGCCCGGATGTGTTTAGTGCTCTGGATGAACTCATTAAGCAGGGAAAGATTCGCAACTATGGCGTCAGTGTTCAGACCGTTGAAGAAGCATTGAAGGCCATTGAGTTTCCCAACGTGCAGAGTGTTCAGATCATCTTCAACATCTTCCGGGAACGTCCTGCAGATCTCTTTTTTGCAGAAGCGGCAAGAAAGCGTGTCGGGATTCTTGCTCGTTTGCCTTTGTCGTCAGGAATGCTGACCGGCAAGTTAAGCGTCTCGAGTCAGTTCGCAACGGACGATCATCGAAACTTTAATCGGCACGGGGAGAGATTTGATCGTGGCGAGACCTTTTCCGGCGTGGATTATGAAACTGGCCTGGCCGCCGTCGAAGAATTGCGTGCCCTGGTCCCGTCGGGGATGACGCTTACGCAGTTTGCGTTGCGTTGGATACTAATGTTCGACGCGGTTACGTGCGCGATACCCGGAGCGAAGCGTCCATCGCAAGTCGAAGAGAATGCAAGCGCCGCTGATCTGCCGGCATTGTCAGACGAAACAATGCGCAGCGTTCGTGAACTGTACGAACGAAGCATTCAACCGCTGGTGCATCAGTATTGGTAGGTCTAAGCACAGCAAATACCTTGTAAGAATTTGCAGTTGGGAAATCCCAGACCCCAATAGAATTGACAGCAGGGAAGGGAACACACAAACCACAATTGAAAGTACACTTGGGAAGGGGCAAGCGAACCAAACGTAAACCAACATTCAAAGCGCGGTTGGGAAGGGGGCAAGCGA